>NZ_JAUXXZ010000008.1 GCF_030684675.1 Daejeonella sp.
CCTATCGTGTGGACACATTTCTGTGTCGTTATGCTTAGGCATCCAGTATCCCCCGCCGGCGGGGGAATTAAAGGGGGTGGAACCTCCCCGTAGCCCCTCCAAAGGGGCACAGCATAGCGCCTAAATCCCTACTTAATAATAAATTTTGATACTTTGACACCTGTTTAAAGATGTGTACACACGATAGGATAAAACCGGATCCCGCGTATGCTGGAACCTCCCAATCCTTAAATAAGGGAATTAGTCTGCAGCCCCTTGCAATTGATTAAGCTCCCGGATTAATCAATTGCAAGAAAAGGGTATAAATGAAAAAAACGGTCAGATATTGAATATCTGACCGTTTCCCCAAAAATTACAATTAAAAACTTGTAGATCCTTAAAGCTATTCCCCACCTCTCAGAGTACAATCACTGCATGTCTGAAATGCGTTTTTACTTTCGTAAGACAAATAGCCTTGAGGTTGATTAACCTTTATTTTATAAAATTACACTTTTTCATTATTTTTCTAAAATAAGTTTTCCACATTTTTTATAAATAAAAATTGCGAAAATCATTCATTTACAGGCTTTTAGATATCTGTGCCAATTATTTGAGTGTTTTTTCAAATAATTTTAGGATTCTTTTGTACTCATCCGTCCAGCTTGAAGGCTCCAAAAACGCATGGTCTTCAACCGGATAAACAGCGAGTTCCCAGTTCTCTTTTTTAAGTTCAATGAGCCTTTGTGATAATCGGATGATATCCTGAAAATGAACATTCACATCTACCATTCCATGAGCCATCAGCAGATTACCTTTTAAACCCTCAGCAAAATAGATCGGAGAACTTCTTTTGTAAGCAATCTCATCATTGGCGGGTTCATTCAGGATGTTTGCAGTATATCCATGATTGTAATGTGCCCAGTCGGTTACAGAACGCAGCGCAGCACCCGATTTAAATACGTCCGGTTCATTGAATAAACCCATTAATGCCATGAATCCACCATATGAGCCCCCATAAATACCGACATTTTTAGGATTAACACCATATTTTTCAATGAGCAATCTAACCCCATCGACATTGTCGCTCAGGTCTTTTCCGCCCATATGACGGTATATTCCGGTACGGTGATCCCGCCCATAGCCTGAGCTTGCTGTATAATCGATGTCTATTACGGTATATCCCAAATCAGCAAGCAGGTTATTGAACATATATTCCCTGAAGTACTGACTCCACCAATAATGCACATTCTGCAAATAACCTGCACCATGAACAAATACCACGGCCGGTTTAGAGGGAGCAGGACTTTCTGGTTTGTAAACTCTTGCATATACATCTGAACCATGACGGTTTTTGAAGCTCAGTACCTCAGGTTCCCGCCATTTATAAGAATCGAATTCAGCGCTGCTGGAGCTGGTAATCTTCTCTGCTTTTGCTCCTGCTTTGTTCTCCTGCAGGTATAATTCCCATATTTTGTTTGAAGTTGAATGGCGGATAGCAAGCCATTTTTCATCTGGAGAAAGACTGACTTCATTACCTCCTCTCATGGATGTGAGTTTAACAAATGTTCGTCCTGTAACAGGGATCCGGTAAAAATGAGTGATACCGGGATGCTCCATGTTTGCTGTGAAATAAAAGCTTTTCTTATCGTTTGACAATTGAAGTGTTTGTACTTCATATTTTCCGGCAGTAAGTAATTTTTTGTCTCCGGAATTTACATTCAGGGTATAGATATGGGAGTATCCGGTAGCCTCGCTCTGGAAATAGATTGTTCTGTTATCAATCCATCCGATATTGCTCCCACCAAAGAAACCACCGATACCTGGGCCACCAATCCAGGCTTCATCCCGCTGCCTGTCGAGGGGCGATAATTTGCCACTTTGGGGATCCAGCTTCATGATCCAGCGGTCTTTATTGTCGAGTGCCGAAACAGTCACTACTGCCAATGAGCCATCAGAATTCCAGAAAGGGCCATTGATCGAGACTTTACGATCTTCATTTTTCTTTGTTCTTTCTTCCAGCTGTTTGGGATATTCTTTTACATAATCCGGCAGGTCCTTGATTCCCGGAATCTCTTTGGTAGAGATAGCATAAATCGTATCCCTTTGGATATCATAAAGATAACTTTCATAGCCAGGTAATGCGTTACCCACTTTCGTACGTCCGCTGATATCTTCAGTGTACCCTGTTGTGCTGATATAGTTTGGAACTATCGTGTTTTTATTGCCCTCGGCACGTTTCACAATCCGGAAGGCGATAAACTTTTCATCCGGACTCAATCGTAAACCATTCAGAAAACTGCGTTCATCAAGGTAGAATTCTTTCGGGTCTTTTGGCTCATTTGCTTTATTCTTTGCCTCCTGCTCTTTTCGATCAGCTTCCCTCTTTTTTATGATCTCAAATTCATTGATCTGATCCTGTCTGAGCCATTGATCCTGTTTCGATAGTTGACTTTCAGGACGCTTTTTAGAGCGGGTAAAATTACTAAGTTGTACAAGTTTCCCTCCGCTAATGGAGATGCTGAAGAGGTTATCTCCGCGCTGGAAAAGTACTTTACTTTCGTTTTTGTCAAATACAGGGTTAGCTTCCCGTTCAAGGGTATTTGTAAGAGCCTGTTCCTCCCCGGTGCTAATCGTTTTGATAAAAAGGTCTCCTTTGCGCTCAAAAAGCACTTTTGTTCGGTCTCTTGTATAAATAATTGTTCCTTTATCCAGATTTTCCGTTATTTCTTCGGATACTTTTTGGGGCTTACGTATATCTAAAGAAATCTGATACATAGGATCTTCCTGTTCCTTTTCAGGATTCCAGTTAAAATAGATGTTTTTGCTGTTTTCATCCCATTTGATGTTAGAGGGGGAAACACCCATCCATTTTGGATCGCGCATGATCTTTTCTACGCTGAGGCTCCCTAAATCCTGAGCAAATAGTGCTAAGGGTGAAGCTAGAAAAAGGCAAAATATGATTCTTTTCATAATATTTTCTTCAAATGAATTTCTTGCTATTCAATCTTTAAATTAAATTCTGCTTTGAACCGGAGCTCATTGTTTCGTTCAAGTATGTAATAAAATTTTTTTTATCGGGACTAAACTCCATGATCCAGCGGTTCGTTTTGGCTGCCGGAATTAAATTTGAGGTAAATTCATCAGCAGGTAAATACTGTGCAAGGGCGGTGCTGATCTTTTGGTCAGAATCCCTGCCATAGTTAGTGATGCTATCAGGGCTTCCATCTGTATGCCGGTGATCATGCTTCAGGCGGATTCCACCTTTCGTTTTTGTGAGCACCCATGTGCGTGTTTGATTTTCGCCAACATTAAAAGGTAACTTTAACTCAGATCTGTTGCTTCTGCTGACTTTAAAACTCAACACTTTACCCCAAAAATCATTTGCCTTTGTGGTATCCGGCATGTAAATAGCCTTACCATAAAAGGTTTTGCCTTCAAGGGAGCGAATTGCTTTAAAAAATTCCTTTTCTCCTTGCCCGAAGAGAAGGGTATTAAAAAGGAGAAGACATGTTGTAATGCAAAGTAGTTTCATATTATTGGGCTCTAATTGCCACACCACCCTTTTTACTGTCAACGTTTACCTGGTATTTCTCTCCGTTCTGGATTATCCACCTAACTGTAACCGTTCCGTTTCCCGGGATATTCGGCACCTTGATGTTTTCAGGATCATTTTTCTGCTCCTCTGCAATGTTCAGATCACGGTTGGTAACGATCATTCCTGCTATCACTTTTGCTCCCTTCAGACTAACCAGATCAGGAACTTCAATCTTGTACTTCAGATCCTGACTTGAATGTGTTGGCATCAGGCGCTTATTCGCAATAACAGCAGTCACCTCCTTTAATCCGGCACCCAAATCCTTTTCAGAAATCTCTTCGACAGAAAGTTTCGGGGTATGATAGGCATGATATAAAGTGAAAGCCATATTACGGTGTGCATCGCTTTCAAGCAAAAATCCTGGATGCAGACGGCCAAAAGATTTCTTAAAACCACCAATTTCTATATCACCATATTGGGGATGTTTGAATGCTTTCCAATTGACAAAGGCATCATTAAAAAGCAGATTCCGGTCGAAAGAATATTGTTCAGATTGGGCACTTCTGTCAGCAGGTTTATTATATAACAGAAACTGCGTCCATAGCTCATTTGAGAAAGTATAAATACCCCTTCCGCCGTAAAACCAATCCAGCTCCCCTCCAAAAACGGAGTACAGATCTTTGTATACAACCAGGTATTTATATCCTGGAATCAGTTCCTCACCTTTTTTGCCAAGGGCATCATAAACCTGAACATCCTGTGCATTGTAGGTGTTTAAATCCTCAAGTGCACCCGGCCCACGGAGAATCATACCGCCATTATTATGGTAAGACTGTCCTGCAGCAATGTTTGGATGTTTCATCACAAATTCGGAAATCGAACGGTTTTCAGGCAATGAGAATGGGTATTTATAGGCACCGTTTTGTATGTGATTTGGCTGCCAGTTCCATGCCCAGTCGCGGTTAGGGTCATAAAAACCTTCTCCGTCTTCATTCACATCACCATCCCCGTCGTTATCAATTCCTTCATAGCCCAGCAATTCATATTCTCCCTGCTGATCGACGCCTACACTGATCATTCGTCTCGGATCTTCCGGATCAGGCTTTAAACGGCCATTCGGATTTTTCCGGCGCATGAAAACAATATGCCCGTCACCATCAAGGTCATCATAACCATCTTCATTTATTTCTCCGTCGCGGTCATTGTCTACTGGAATCATCCCTGAACGTGGGGAATTTGCATTATTTGCCTTATGGATAAAATTATCCCTGGCATCAGGGTTGATCGTTGGAGCGATGTAAAAGGTTTTATCCTCTAATAAGTCCTGAATATGTTTTGTATCTGCAAAAGACTCAGCAAGATACCATGCTGTGTACAGCGCGAATTCGCTACCCTGAATTTCATTTGAATGGATGTTCCCATCAATATACATCGCAGGTTTTCTTCCTGGGTCGCCCTTCTTAAAATCAGAGATCGTCATCACCCACATTTCTTTTCCAAGGTGTGATTTTCCCATAGATTCAAGCTTTACAAGATCAGGATAAGCTTTTGCAAGCTTTTTACAGATCTCGGTAATTGCAGCATAGTCATTATAACGGTTCCAGCTTACCGGAACTTTCGGGTTAGCCGGACTTCCCGAAGCTTTTAGAATCTGCTCAGGTTGTTGTGCCTGCAAGGTAATTGCCAGAACAAGAACCGGAAGGGTAAAAAATATTTTCTTTATGAATGCTTTCATCTTTTTCTATTTAATTTTTCAAAACAAATCCTGGAATTATAAAGGGATTTCTACAGTCTTTGTTCCACTCGTCGGACTACCTGTATTAATTGTCAGTTTACCTGAACCTTTTATCAGCCAGGATATGCTTTGGTTTCCCTGACCTTGAATCGCATCGATTAATTGGTTTTTGCGTCCACTGATAATTGTTTGATTCGCTTGCGGAATTACTTTAACAGATAGCTTCTTTACCCAATAGCTTCGTTCGCCAACCTTGGTGTGGGTGGGTAAAATTCCTTTATTAAAAAGAGTGACTGTGACTCTGGTCAGGTCATTACCTAATTTCTCTTTTTTTATATTTGTGATATCAATGGAAGGAGTATACTTGCTAAGTGCCAGAATAAAGTCGCTATGCTTTTTTACCAAATCTTCAACCAGCTTAAAGGGAGGATTTTTTAATACAAAAGGATCAATTCCCCCAATTTCTACGGTTTGTCCGGGGAAATCAGGGTGTTCAATCTTTGTCCACTCTGTAAAATTGTCTTTTAGTCCCTGGCTATCGGCCCAACGGAGGTAATTTGCCGTCGGATCTTCAATTTTCAGATCCTTCACTTTTTTCGCTGTATCGGCTTTTGCCTTCGGTACCCACCATCCCGGCGTACTGAAACTATTACGGCCGTAATGGAAATAAGCCCATTGAGCAAAATCACCCCCCTCTGAAGCACTTTTGGGAGCATCCTTTAAGCCAACTGTTTTAATATAAAGTTCGGAAACCAGAGTATTTGCCTTTGCATCTGCTTCAAAATAGCCGGTAATGATGCGCTTTGAAATAGCCTGTGCATTAAAAGATACCGGTACTGAAAGGTTATTATAGGGTCCGAATGTGATTACTGAATAAATATTAAACATCTCAAACAGGTTGTCGAGTAAAGTCCTGTTCTCAATTTCAGAGACCATGTGTTCTCCCGACCCCGGAATGAAATTCGGATAGTCATAACTCATATTCTTATTAAAATGTACCCCACCTTCAGCGTCTTCATTATAATTTCCATCCTTATCATTGTCGGTTCCTTCAGAAAAAAGCAGGTATTTACCTACTTCGCCTTTCGTTGGATCGGCAAGAATCATCGACCGGGGTTCTTCAGGGTTGATACGGTATTTTCCTGTTGGATCTTCAACTCTGATCCAGCTTATTTTGCCATCTTTATCCAGGTCATCAAACCCATCTTCATTCAGCTTTCCATCGCGGTCCTCATCTGTAGCTTTTGCGTTTCCACTTCTTGCATAGCGGATTTGACTGAAGTATTGTTCCGTAGCATCCGGACTCATGTTCGGAAAAACATAAAATGTATTTTTCTCAAGAATATTCTTAATACTATCCTGGGCAGAGTCCTTGAGTATTTTTTCCGCAAATCCCAAAGCCAGCTCAGTGCCCAGAAGGTGTGAACCTTCAACGCCTCCAACAATTGCAAGCGCCGGTTTTTGCCCAATGTTTCCGCTGCCAATGCTAAGCATCCAGATATCTTTTCCGCCTATGGTTTTGACAAGAGATTTAACTTTTACCAGTGATGGATAGGTTTTAGCGAGGGAATTTATCCGCTCTGAAACCCGGGAGTTATTGCTGTAATCCTGTGCATTTAATTCTCCAAAAAAGAGAAAAATACACCACAGCAAAACTGAGGTTTTGTAAATTTTATTCATGAAATTAATCGGTTAGTTTCAGCCGATAAATATAAACACAATTTCATTCTCAATTGGTTACGCAATTTAAGATTGAAAACAAGAGAGATAGCTGTTACAAATGACAAAGAAGAACAGAAGAAAGTAACTTGTGTTAAGTTAACAATACTATGAAGTATAATGTTATTCTTGTAAAACCCATTTACAAATGATACTCTATACAATTAAACTTACAAAAGCACATATATCAACCTTGAAAGAAGTTAAACAGGAAGTTGAGACTTGGCAGAAGAATCTGAATAATAAAAACAGCAAGATCAACGGGCAATTTACTAACAAGGAGGCAAGGGTGAAATTAAAAAGATTGTATCTGTCAATTCATTGGCCAGGCTACAGAGATGAGGATTGGTGGTGGCTCTGGTAGCAAGTGTAATTGGAGCTATGGCAGGCATTCTATTCTCGAATTTCTAAATGCTATTAGTTAGACAGCCAATAAGGGTATATTTGGACCAACATGAGATTAATAAATAATTTAGATAAAATTGGAACATCAGGAGTGCTTCTTACGGTATTACTATCGCCTTGCTGTTTTCCAATTATTGCAGTTGCCGCTACAGTTTTGGGATTAGGCAGCTTTGAACTTTTTGGGGAATGGACGATGTGGATCTTCCAGGCTATGGTTTTGATTTCCATCATTGGACTTTATATATCATATCGCAGGCACCGGTGTCTGTATCCGTTAATTGCCGCTGTTATTAGCGGGTTTTTAATTATTTATGGATATCATTTTGACACCAGCGATTATTGGGTTCACCTTCTTTATGCAGGTTTGATCAGCCTTCTACTAGCTACCATCTGGAATTATCGGCGTAACAAACTTCATTCCTGCTGTAATATCACCAGCAATAATCAGGATCAACTCATTGAGCTAAGGTCAACAATTACCTGCCCAAATTGCGGCCATAAAAAAGACGAAATTATGCCTACGGATGCTTGTGCATATTTTTATGAGTGTGAAAAATGTAAAGTCAGATCAAAACCCTTGAAAGGTGATTGCTGTGTCTACTGTAGTTATGGAACTGTTAAATGTCCGCCCATGCAAGGCTCAAATCCATGCTGTACTTCATAAATTTAGTGCCAAATTTGCCGCTTAGCGAAGCCCTAGTATGGTATGTCTTGTGAAGTAAGTAATGCGAATAATCTTCTTTATGGAAGGTTTTTATTTTAGAGTTTAAATCTTGTTATGTTGAGCAGAAACTACCAATGTTTAATAAAATAATGTCTCAAAGTTAGGAAAGTACTAAAAGCGAGTATTAAAGCCAATAACCAGTATATAACCATGAGTAAAGGTTTAGGTTTATAGGCAAGGCTTATCTTTTTCCTTTTGGTGTCCTTTTGAGCAGCAACTGGGGCCTTGATTGTCACCGGTTTCCTTCTTTTATTTCTGCTCTGTATTATCAGTTTTAATCATTAAACGTTTGGTTCGTTTAATGATTCCTTGCATTGTGGTTTTACAACAATTTTAGTTAGTGCAATTAAACTCAAGCCACACAAATTTTTATCCTTCCATATTTAAAAACCATTCCTGAGCCTGTTGAATAGCCTCGAACACTAATGTTGATTCTTTAATTCCCCCATATTTTTTTAATTGATTTTTTCCTTTTTTATCGTTATCCATATCGCAATAGTAAAAATGGGCATATCTTAATGTAAAAATGGTGTGAACCAACCACCAGGAGCTCATCACACACGCAAAGGGAATAATGATCTGATAAAGAAGATCTTTCCTGGAACTTTCATCACTACTTTGTAAAAGTATCAGAATGGCAAAAAGACTGGCAAATGCGGCTGCAACGGCAAACAAAAATACTAATGTACGGCTGGAGTCCTGTGCATGAGCTTCATGCTTCACTTCAGCAGGATGTGACGTTAAAATAGTGATCCAGGCGAGAATTAAACTACTTAAAGCATACGCTAGCCAGGTAACCATAAAATGAACGGAGGAAGAAAATCTTCCATAAGTCAACATGAAAATAATTGCGGCTATTCCGGCTGAGACGGATAATTTATGATTGGCATTCAACCGGTTGATGTACCCTGAACATTTTTTGATTCCAGAAGCTAAAACAGTGAAATATTTCATTACATATAATAGTTTTTTAAAGGCTATGAAGCCCGTATCCATGTTTTTTTGAGTCAGAAGACTTATGCCGGTTTCATTTTCATTCTTTTAAAGAGAAGGTCTTCCGGATCACATTTCTTTTAAAGCACTTTTACTCCTTTTAAAAAACTATAAATAATGTTTATTTCGAGCTCCAAATCAGACTGATTCTTAAAGCTTTAAAATTAGAAATCAAATAAGTTACCTAAAAAGCCCTTTCGCCCATGTTTGTATGGATTATTATGATGCGACCCATGCCCACGTGACTGGCTATAAGGTTGTTGCACATTTTCGCTCCGAGGATTATCAGAAGTATTAAGTTCAGCAGAACGTTCAATAATTTTATCCAGCTCGCCTTTGTCGAGCCATACACCTCGACAGGCAGGGCAATAATCAATTTCTATACCCTGCCTTTCAGCCATTACTAAAGTTTCATTACAATTTGGACATTTCATATTTGTGTTTTTAATTAAATCTGTTTTACATTATGACCTTATTCCTTTAACCATATCTTTGCCTCTCCCTTATTCTTTATAGGATAGAAGCGTATCTGCGCATTTTTAAACGGTTTTAACAGTGAAACAATTCGTTTATCATCTTCGTTTGCACCCACGCAGCAAATTTTTTCAAAATCTTCTGCATGACTAATACATTGTAAGAATTTGTCATCAGACCACTGATCAAATCTTGCGACCTCCAGATACCATCGCACTTTTTTACCGTTAGTTAAGATATTATGAACAATTGGATGGAGCTTTTCATAATCACCTGCCTTCAACTGATTATCTGCCTTTGTCGCAATAATATTATCTGAGGTAAATTCCAATAGTTGTAGCATTCTTTTGTTCCGATTAATTTATCATGCATCATTTTTATAAGCCAATAGCCGCAGCGCATTAAATACAACGATTAATGTCGAGCCTTCATGAGCAATCACTGCCGGCCCAATGGAAGCTATACCCAGGATGGTCAGGGGGATTAAAGCAGCCACAACGCCGAGACTGATCCACAAGTTTTGCTTAATGATCATTTTTGCTTTTCTGCTTAATCCAATTGCAAAAGGAAGACTTTCCAGCCTGTCGCCCATTAACGCAATATCTGCGGTTTCTAAAGCGACATCAGATCCGGCAGCGCCCATGGCAATTCCTACACTGCTTTTCGCCATTGCCGGTGCATCGTTTACACCATCACCGACCATAGCAACCATTCCTTCAGATTTGTCCAGTTTTTGTACAGCCTTCACCTTATCTTCAGGCATGAGGTCACCCCATGCATCTGTTACCCCGATCTGTTTGGCCACAGCTTCGGCCACCTGCTGATTGTCACCAGTAAGCATGATCATCTTTTTAATACCGAGAGCTGTCAACTCAGAAAGCATCTGTTTTGCTTCTTTACGGGGAACATCCATCAAAGACAATATGCCGATAAAGTCCTTGTCACGTTTCACCAGCATAGAGGTATGCCCTCCCTTTTCAAGGTCTTCAACCTGTTTTAAAATTTCCAGAGGAATACCGCCTTTATTAAATAAAGCCTTATTACCGATGTAAACCTTTTTTCCGTCAACTTCAGCCTGAACACCCCTGCCGATAATCCCCTTTACGTTATGAGCTTCCGGAATTTTTTGCTTCTTTAATTTTTCCATTGCACCCTTAACTATAGCCTCGGCCAGCGGGTGATCACTTAACTTTTCAACGGCCACTGCAAGGGCAAGTAGCTCTTCTTCAGAAATGCCATTTAGAGGAATAGCATTGGTAAGCTGAGGTTTACCTTCTGTTAGAGTACCAGTTTTGTCAAATGCAATTGCATTTAAAGATCCCAGATCCTCCAAAGGCCGCCCTCCTTTGATCAGTACCCCTCCACGGGCAGCGCGTGCTACTCCGCTTAAAACCGCACTTGGTGTTGATATAGCCAGAGCACAAGGACTGGCTGCAACCAGCACCGACATTGCCCTGTAAAAGCTTTTACTAAAAGGCTCATCGATAACCAGAAAAGCAAAACATAGCAACGCTACTAAGATCAGCACAACCGGTACAAAGTATTTTTCAAATTTATCGGTAAACAATTGGGTTGGCGATTTTTGCTTTTCCGCTTCATTGACCATTTTCACTAACCTCGAAATGGTTGAATCTTTAGCCTCCTTAATTACCTTAACCTCTAATACAGATGAGCCATTAATTGTACCCGCGAAAACTCTGTACTGTGGCTTGATGCTTTTCTCGCTGGTATAGTCTTTCGCAGGATCGGGAACAGGCGACTTGTCGACAGGCACACTTTCTCCGGTAATAGGAGCTTGATTTACGCTTCCTTCACCTTTAATCACCACACCATCAGCCGGTATTTTGCTATTAGGCTTGATGATAATAATATCACCTAAAACTAATTTTTCAATACGGATTTCTTCCTCTTTCCCATCCCTGATTACCAGCGCGGTGGGAGGGGCAAGACTTGTTAAAGCAGCAATCGATTTGCGTGCTTTGCCCATGGCATAATGTTCCAAAGCATGACCCAGACTAAACAGGAACAGCAATAAAGCACCTTCGGCCCAGGCACCCAGTATGGCAGCTCCTATGGCAGCTACAAGCATCAGGAAGTCAATTTCAAATCCGCCTTTAAGGATCGTTTGAACGGCTTCCTTAGCCGTAAAGTACCCTCCCAGGAAGTAAGCTATAATATAGAGCGACAGACTGATCCAGGAAGGGATGGTATTGAGATAAGACATACCAAAGCCCGAACCTAAAGCTGCGCCGCAAAGAAGAGCGAAAATAAGTTCAGTATTTTTACCAAAAACACCTCCGTCCTCATGTCCCGCATCTTCTGCGTGGTCGTGTTTAGCCTTTTTGGATTCCGATCTGTTTGTTTCTTCCCTCCCGGGAGTTTCTTTAGGAATGGGGTTTTTTAACCGTTTTTCTTTCGGATCATTAACAGCTTCAGTTTTCCGGGGCGCTGTTCCAGTTTTTTGAACCTGGCCTTTGCGATTATTTTTTTCCATGTTAAAGATTGATAATGTCCTTATTCCTCTTCACTATTTTTCATTTTTGAAAGCAGATCATAAGCTCCTCTCATAACTACTTTTCCGGTTAGATCAGACTTCCCGGGGATCTGCACCTCGATATATCCGCCATCACTTATACCAGTAGTTATTTCCACCATTTCAAAGTGAAAGGTTTCTCCTGCCTTTTCTTTCTCAGATTTTGTCTCGTTTTCCTTTTCAGTGTGCTGGGTTGGTACTTCGGTTGCAGTTTGAGAGGCTACAAAAATGTACTTTTTTCCCTCGAAATCAACAACCGCAGGTTGCGGTAAGGTCAAAACCTCGCTGCTTCCGGTTTCTATAAATGCCTTGAGATAAGTTCCGGGAATAAAACCTTTGCTTCCTTTAGCAATTGCATGGACTGTTACAGTTTTGTCCGGATTAATTTCGCCGCCCACCAACTGAACTACCGCCCGTAATTCGGTCGTATCATTCGTCATGGTAAAGCGAACCTGCTGACCTGCTTTTACTTTTACTGCATCTTTCTCAAATACATTTAACTCCACATGCAGGTTTGAGCTGTTTACGATCTCAAACATGACATCATTTGGATTAACAAATTTCCCAATATTGACATTCACTTCGGTTACATAGCCGCTGATGGGGGCATAAATATTCACCTGGCTTCGGATATTTCCTGCTGTTAGGCTCGCCGGATTAATATTGATCAACTGGAGCCGCTGTTTCAACGCATTCTCTCTGGCCAGAGTGCTTTGATACTGAGCCTTTGACTGCTGCAGGGTCTTTTGAGAGTTGACGTTCTGTTGAGCCAGGGTTTGCTGCCTTTTATACTCAGAATTGGTGAGTTCCAACTGACTCCTGCTTTCCAGATAGTCCTGCTGAAGCTGTACAAATTCCTGGTTTTGCAGAACCGCAATTACCTGCCCTTTACTTACTCTACTTCCCTGCAAAAGAGGGGTCGATTTAACAATCCCTCCCATTTGTGTAGTAACGCTCACCAGATTTTGAGGCGGTACATCAATAAATCCATTAACTTTTAATACACCGCTTAAAGATCTCATTTCTGCTGAGCCCAATGTGATGCCTACCGTTTTATATTGTGCTTCAGTAATTTCTACAGAGGTTTCACTTACACTATGAGTGCTGTCCGCCTGAGTTTGTTCAACTGAGGTCTCTTTACTCCCACAAGAGGCCAAAAAAGCCATTAATATGGTTAGGAAACATATCTGTTTAATTATTTGAATTTTACTTTTCATCTTCTATTAAATTATAAACCCATAAGGTATTGAAGTGTATAAACTGATTGATTATATTGATTGATAGCCTGGAGATAACTAAACCTTATTTCTGAATAGGTTCGTAATCCCTGTAAATATTCCACATAACCAATCTCTCCGTTCTGAAAGGCTATCTGAGATTGCTTAAGAATAAGGTTTGCATTTGGCAGTGCGCTTGATTTATAATATTCAATACTGCGTGAGTTTTTTAACAATTCCTGATAGGCTTTGTTGTACTGGCCCTGAAGATTAGTTTGAAAAAGGCTAAATTCACTTTCAGCAACCTGCTTTCCGATTTGTGCAGCCTTAATACGTGCTGAAAAAGGTTTAGCAAAAATTGGGATAGAAATACCCGCTTGTATACCCTGAAAACGCTTACCGCCGTTGAAATAAACATTCTGCCCGTTAACACTCTGACTGCCAATGATGGACTGATTAAAATATCCTACCGAAAAATCCGGGCCTAAACGTGCTTTTTCAAGACCGATCGATTTATCTGCAATTTCAATCTGCTGCCTGTATGAAGCAAGCAAAGGATTTCTTGCGATCATACTGTCAAGGACTATAGCATTCCAATTTTCCGGGACAAACTGTTCTTTTGTGATCTCAATATTCTCCTGCGAGTTAAGAAGCCTTTGGAGTTCGGACGTATAAACTAAAATATCAGATTGATTTTTGCTCATTTGATTACGCACTTCATTATACTGTGTCTCAGCTGAAGTTTTTTCAAGCAGATTGGTTTCCCCGGTCTCGTATCGAAGTGCCGCAGCTTTCAGGAAGTTGCTGTAAACGGTGTCCTGGCTGAGATACAACTGTTGAAGAGCAATAAAATACGCAAGCTGGGTGTAGTTACTTTTGACCTGATAGCTTAACTCGTTTTGAGTTATCGACAAGCCGATCTCTGCACCCCGGATCTGTGCATCGTAGAGACTACGCTGGCTTTTAAAAAGCCCTGGATTTGGAATACTTTGAGAAGCGCTGAAGTTATTATCCCTTTTTATCCCATTGATCTGTCCATATTGAACGTCGAAATTTGTTTTCCCCAAATCTCTTGAGCTTCCTCTTAATGCCTGTTGCTGATTAATCTGCAAGCCAGATGACGTGATAGCCCTGTTATTTTTAAGAGCTGTTTGTATCGCTTGTTGTAAGGTTATTGGAGAGCCTGATACAGGCACCTGGGCTTTAGCTGCCGGAGCGATTAAAGTGATGCCGAGGATGAAGATGGCTACGGTAGCAGTAGGAATAGCTTTATTCACTTTTCTTTTAAAGCTTTCGAAATAGGTGTATAACACGGGTAAAACAATTAAGGTTAAAATAGTGGATGTTATCAAACCCCCAATGACGACGGTAGCCAGGGGCTTTTGAACTTCCGCCCCAGCCGCAGAGGATAGAGCCATCGGTAAAAATCCTAAGGAGGCAACGGTTGCTGTCATAAGCACCGGTCTCAAACGGATAGCGGTTCCTTTAAGGACAATTTCATTTAATCCGTACTGATTGAGTTTTTTGAGCCGGTTAAATTCAGTAATAAGCACAATTCCGTTTAGCACCGCTACACCGAAAAGGGCAATAAAACCGACACCCGCCGAAATACTGAATGGCATTCCCCTTAGCAGAAGGGCAAAAATACCCCCGATGGCTGCCATTGGAATAGCTGAAAAGATAAGCACAGACTGCTTAACGGAGCCAAAAGAAAAATACAATAGTAATAATATTAATAATAATGCTACGGGAACCGCAATAGAGAGCCTTTTTGTTGCCTCCTTCAGATTTTCAAACTGTCCGCCATAGGTGATAAAATATCCAGTCGGGAGTTTGATCTGTTGGTTGACCTTTAGCTGGATCTCTTCAACTACGCTGGCAATATCACGTCCGCGAACGTTTAATCCTACGATAATGCGGCGTTGAGTATCTTCCCGCTGGATCTGATTAGGGCCAACCACGAACTCTACATCGGCAAGCTGGTCAAGTGGAATCTGGTTACCGTTAGAGGCAGTTACATAGACATTTTTTACATCTTCAATGTCCCGGCGGTTTTGAACTGACAAACGCACTACCATGTCATATCTTTGCTCGCCTTCATAAACTAACCCCGCCGACTGGCCCGCAAAAGCTGTATTCAATGCCTGATTAACAGTTTCTACACTTAATCCATACTGGGCAATTCGGTCACGGTTGATCCTTACTACGATTTGTGGCAAGCCCGTAGCCTGTTCCAGATATAAGTCTCGTGCCCCATCAACTGTCGAAACAATTTTTCCTATTTTTTGCGAGAGATCAGTTAATTGATTAAGATCGTCCCCGAAGATTTTAATACCTATATCCTGCCTTACACCTGATATAAGCTCGTTAGAACGTAATTGGATGGGTTGCGAAAATCCAAAACTAACACCCGGCACATCTTCCAAGGCTTCACCCATTAATTCTGCCAATTCTTCACGGTCATGGGTTGTTGTCCAGTCTTTCTTATCTTTCAAGATTACCGTCAGATCCGTGGCCTCCATCGGCATTGGATCAGTTGGAATTTCAGCAGCGCCTATTTTCCCAATTACCTCTTTCACCTCTGGAAACCGTTCCACTAAGATTTTAGATGCCTGATTTATCTTATCAATAGATTGACTAAGAGAACTGCCCGTGAGTAATCTCGTTTCAACTGCAAAATCACCTTCTTCCAGCGTGGGGATAAATTCGCCTCCCATACGGGTAAAAACAAAAATGCTGACTGCCAGCAATGCTACTGATGAGATAACCACGAGCTTACGCCTGCGTAAAGCCGCATGTATCATCGGGCTATATTTTCTTTGAAAGAAATCCATCATTCGATCAGAGAAATTCTTTTTTTGAGAGAGGTTTTTACTAAGAAACAAGGATGATACCATTGGGACGTAAGTCAGGGAGAGGATAAATGCACCCAGAATAGCAAACGATACTGTTTGAGCCATCGGCCCGAACATTTTTCCTTCAATACCGACCAGAGCCAGGATCGGCAGGTAAACGATTAAAATGATGATTTGACCAAAGGCGGCTGCACTCATCATCCGGACAGAAGATTTCTCCACCTGTTCATCCATTTCGGGCTGAGTAAAAGCCCTGCCTAGTTTATTACCGGCAAGGGTGTGCATAGTTGCTTCTACAATAATCACAGCCCCATCGACAATCAGACCAAAATCTATCGCTCCAAGGCTCATTAAGTTTCCCGATACACCAAACAAATTCATCAGAGAAATAGCGAAAAGCATGGCAAGTGGTATGACCGAGGCTACGACCAGACCAGCCCTTAAATTTCCGAGGAACAAAACCAATACAAAAATAACGATCAAAGCGCCCTCAATCAGATTTGTAGCAACTGTTCCCATTGCTCTGTCCACTAAAGCACTTCGGTCAAGAAACGGCTCGATAGTGACCCCTTCCGGCAAGGTTTGAGTGATGCGCTCTATTTTTGCTTTAACATCCTTAACAACATTGTTAGCGTTAGCTCCTTTTAGCATCATTACAATACCACCTACAGCTTCTCCCTGCCCTTCACGAGTAGCGCGGGTAAGCGCACCATACCGAATGGAGTTTCCGATCTGGACGGTAGCAATATCACGAATTAATACAGGTATGCCATTTGTATTATTCTTAACGACGATTTTGTTTATGTCATCAAGACCGCCAACTAAGCCTTCACTACGTATAAAATATGCGTTCGGCTTTTTATCAATATAAGCCCCTCCAGTATTCTGGTTATTCTGTGCCAGGGAATTAAAAACATCACTGATACTTAAGTTGAAACTTCGTAATTTATCCGGATCTAACGCAATTTCGTATTGTTTTAATAAGCCGCCAAAGCTATTCACTTCTGCAATGCCGGGGGTGCCTAAAAGTTGTTTACGAACGATCCAGTCCTGGATGCTTCTCAATTCACGGGCACCAAATTTCTTCTCAAAACCCGGTTTTGCATGAATTACATACTGGTATATTTCACCTAATCCTGTGGATATGGGCGAGATTTCAGGATTACCCAGATCTCCTGGTATATTGTTTTTTGCTTCGGCCAGCTTTTCGTTAACCTGCTGCCGGGCCCAGTAAATGTCCACATCGTCATGGAATACGATAGTTACTACGGAAAGACCAAAACGGGAAAGCGACCGAACCTGTTGAATTTCAGGTATGGTAGACATGGTTTGCTCAACAGGATAGGAGATTAAACGCTCCACTTCCTGAGTTGCCAGTGATGGACTCAAGGTTATAACCTGCACCTGATTGTTTGTAATATCCGGTACAGCATCTATAGGTAACTGTCTGAGGGAATATATCCCCCAGGCGATCAGCGCCAGTGTAAACAGGCCAATAACTAGCTTGTTGTGTATGGAAAACTGAATAATTTTTTTCAGCATTGAATTTAAATTAGATGTAAATAAAAAAACAAAGAATGCATTTCAGATCATCCAAAGGGCTGATCCGGGCGCAATAATTCGATAATTTTAATTAACCTAATCTAGGCGGTTGCCAAATTGAGATAGATGTGGAAGTTGCTTTTCCTAATGTCTTGTTAGGGTACTCTAAGCTTATTTGTAATGGAATATTTATGGAAAATATTGCATGCTTCATAATTGTTGGAGCGTTGCAGCAGGCACAAACACAAAATGGGGAACAGACATCCAAACCACGTTCATTGTGACTTTGTGCGGAAGAAGCTTCTATAAATACTTCTTTAATAGTGGAAGTTGATTTGTACGAAATAGCATCTGCACATGGCACGAGGCTCACCAGCATTACTATTGTACATACGATCCGACTCCAGAATTTCACTTCTATAAATTTTGTCAAAGATATAAACAATCAATTAGTATATCAGTTTTTTTATTTAAGAAAAGTTTACACTCTAAATTGGGTATGACAACCTAATTGATGAGGCTGCAAGAGCATTGATTGCGTATTAAACCCGTTATTTGGATGGATATGCCTATAGCCAATTCTGTCATTATTATCGAGAGTGGCAGGAACTAAAGCATGTAAGTGGCCATTTCAATCATCAGCCAGCAGATATAGTGTACATAGACTTTACTGGAGAGAAGCTTCACATCGTAGAACGTGTGAGACAGGGAAGATTATTAGTACAGAAGTTTATATTGCTGTCCTGGGCTTCAGTGGTTTCATTGATGTTGTGCAACGGCCACTACCGTCAGGCCTTTTGGCTAAAAAGATACCTCGCACTACGTGTTTAAACACCCAAAAACCAGTTTTGATATTAGTGACATTCTTATTAACCCAAACTCAGGTTCATATTGCAATACACTTTGTCATGGGCTGTCTCTGCATATTGCCGGGTCTATTCGTTACCCAATCCCATAATTTAACAGCACCACCCGTACTGCATTTCATCCGTAAATGAATGATTAATGCAGATACTAAAGTCAGAAAACCAATAAATAGTATGGCTGCATTGATACTGAAAAAATCAGCTATTATTCCTGTCAGAATTGCTCCAATTGCATATCCCAGGTCACGCCATAGCCTGAAAATACCAATACTCTTTGCCCTGTCCTGCGGATGGGTATTTTCTGCAACCGTTGCCAGAAATGTTGGATACACCATTGCCGTACCCCAGCCTAAAATGGAAGACAATATTACAAAATCAACCATACTATCAGCCCATACCAAAACAATCAGGGCAATGGCCTGCAAAAACATTCCAACATAGAGGATATCCTTTTTGCAAAATTTATCAGCCATTTTCCCTGTAAATAATTGACCAATACCCCAAACTGCAGGGTATATCGCTGCAATAATTCCGATTTCTGCAATGGAAAAACCTTTAATAGCAAGTAAGATTGGGAAGATCCCCCATGCCATACCATCATTCAGGTTATTTATTAAACCAGCCTGAGTTACAGAACCTAAGTTTTTATTCTTCCAGGTAGTGTCCCAAAAGATATTTTTCAACTTCGGAATGGTACTTGTAGCAGTCTCTATTGCAACATGATGTTTAGTATCCTTTATAAAAAAGATACTTCCAAATAATCCAAAAAATACCAGGCCAATTCCTACATAAAAAGGGTAAGGTCTTATTCCATACTCACTGGCTATCCAGCCTGTCAGGAAGGCAACAAGTGCAACAGCAATGTATCCTGCAAATTCATTTAATCCCATTGCAAAACCTCGTTGTTTTTCACCAACAAGGTCAATTTTCATTACTACTGTACTCGACCAGGTTAAACCCTGATTGATCCCTAAAAGCACATTAGCTGCAATTATCCAGTTCCAGTCAGGGGCAAACATCAAAATGAACGGAATCGGAATACCAATTATCCAACCTGCCACCAAAAGTGTTTTTCTGCCGTATTTATTGGCTAATGCACCTGTATAATAATTGGTGATTGCTTTAACTATGCCAAACACAATAATGAATGAGAGAATAGCTGTTTTAGCTGCTAAAGCGAATTCCTGTTCCGCAATCTGAGGAAGAATGGAACGTTCCAAACCTACCATCCCACCAACAAAACCATTGATGATGACCAGCAGGGTAAACTGTTTCCAGTTTTCTTTTAATCCTAATTGTACTCCCATTTTATAATTATAAGATACGTTTCAATAAGTATGACAATAGATTTAACGAATCGATGCTTCCGAAATGTTCTCCTTTTTCAAAATCACCTTCCGTTTGAGCCATGGTATTAGTAAGATGTGCTAAACAGACGACATTCTTCTGTTTAGCCTCTGCAAAAGCATACAAAGCCGCTGATTCCATTTCCACACAACAAACCCCCTCTTTTTCCATCGCTGTTATGGCAGCCTGAGTTTCTCTGTATGGCGCATCTGTTGTCCAGCTTTTTGCTTCAAAATAGGGGCAATCAGCAGCTGAAGAACCAACTGCCAGTTTCTCATATAGTACCTGAGATAGTTTTGAAATTGCATCAGGAGGCAGGTAATGATAACTTGTACCTTCATCCCTTTTAGCTTTGGTAATTAAAGCGAATCTTTTGCTTGATTGTGGTTGACTAATAATGCCGGATGATGTAATACTGATAAGACTAGTACAGCCTGATACAAATAATTGCTCTGCCACCAGCACTGCATAAGATGAGCCTACTATACAGGGAATGATGCCAACTTCAATGCCATCAACTTTAAAGCTGTACAATTTGGAATGATAGCATGCCCAGCATTCGTTTAAAGATGCCTGGTTAGTTTTTAGTAAATATTCAGATAAATCGCCGTCCGGATCAAGAAGACAGACCGAAGGGACATTGCAATCTTTTTTTTCTTTTTGCCGCTTTGCTTCACGCAGGAGGTTTTCGGGTTTGAATACACTTTCCCTCTGATAATATTTATACTTTAATAAATCCATTCGTTTATCTTCAATTTTAAGAGACTGCGCACCTGTTTGCCCCGGCTTCTAAATCAATGGGGTTTATATCGCTGAAATCACCTGTTATGTTCTTTTCTACAATAGACAGGTAGTTAGCCGGTGTTGGCGGAATACGTTGCTGAATAGTATCAATAAAATCTGCTTCACTCAATTGAAGCATAGGCACAGACTTTTTAACACTTCCTATCGTTGTTTGAATAGGCGCATTGTCAAAATCTACCGGTTGGCTCGTATGGGCTGGCAGTATGATTATGTTTTCATCCAGTTCTAATAATCTTTGTAAAGATTGATAGAGCATTTTTGACTTTTGAATTGCTTCATCATGATTTGCCTTCAAATCAGGTCTGCCTACTCCATCAATGAATAGGGTATCACCTGTGAGCAATATTTTTTCACTAATCAAATAGCTTGTACTTTCTAAAGTATGCCCGGGAGTTTGAATGGCTTTAATGCTGATATTTCCAATCTTAAAAATTGTATTATCGTCCACCGGCACAAAATTAAAGTTTACTTTATTGGGTACAGGAAGGTTTAATGTGGCATTGTTGCTCTCCGCTAATTGTTTAGACCTTGAAAGATGGTCTGCATGAATATGGGTTTCGATTACATATTTCAACTTTAGGTTCCCATTTTTAAGGATGTCCTGATAGGCTTCAATTGGTAAAGAAGCATCTACTACTATTGCTTCATGGTTTGATGATACCATATAAGAAAGGCAGCCCTTACCTGTTCTTCTGAATTGTATAATTTCAAAATCAGGGAATGAAATCTTTGCTATGTTCCAGGACAGGCTCCACCCTTTCATACCCCCCTGGAGAGAATAGGCTTCAAAACCCTGCTTTTGAAGTAATGTAGCAGCAATCTCTGCTGTTTTACCTCCTGCACAAATAGTTACTACCGGGACTGTTTTATCAAGATACAAGCCATGCAAAGCATCAGGATTGTTTGTTTTCAACTTATCGTATGCATTAAAATATATGCTGCCTGGTATGAACCATTCAGTTCTTTCCTGAATAGGCCTTATGTCAAGGACAGAGACTTCCTTTCCGGTTTCCAGCCAGGTTCTGAGTGTATTTGTATCTATTTGCTGAGTACCTACCATGATTTATAATTTAGGTTTTCTTTCATTCTGATGTTCTTAAAAAGTCAATACCTTATCGCTGTCAAGCACCCAGTTTGTAAGTTCAGCAAGATTGCTGATTTCCGCACCCTCAATCAAGGGTAAGTTTATCAATCCTCTTGCTTCGGCACAGCTTCCGCATATTTTTACTTTGGCGCCTTTATTCAGTGAGAGTTTCAACATTCTTTCAATGTTGTAATAACCATTAGGGGTGATTTGACTGGCGATAGCACAATTAGCTGCATCCGCGATCAAAAAGATCCTGACTTCTACATCCGGGTTTTCTTTGTTAAGTTGATTTGCAATGCTTAAAGCATTAAATGCTTTTTCAGTTCCGTAAGGAGCATCATTGATAATGATTAAAGTTTTCACGTGTTTTTTATTTTTTTTTAAATTCTTTAAATAACGCTGTGGTATGAGGGCTCTATCCCTGCCTTTCTAATTGCGCCTTACTGATTTTAAATGGTATATACCACAATTAAGAAATATCCTTTTTCATAACATTAAGCTGAAAGTTTAGAAAGAATTAATCCAAAATGATATGGTTCAATATTGAAAGGTTCTTTATAGACTGAAAACATTTGCCTGTCAATCCAATTCAGAATCTGTTCAGGTTTTGGTCTTATGCTTAAACCTGGCCCACGGGGTGTTGAAATATCGCTCCGCCAATGAATGATTCCAATTTTTCCTTGTGATTTTAGTATTCGATATGCTTCATTAAAAAATTCATTTGGGGTTTCGTGGTGTAAAATATTAAACAGCATCACATAATCCATTGAATTATTTGCTAAGCCTGTCTTTTTAGTTAAGACATCCCTATGTTCGGGTATTATGTTATCAATTCGTTCATTTTTAATTTTTTGTTCTAAAATATCAATCATCTCCTTTTCAATGTCATAAGCAAATAATCTACCGTTGATTTGTTTTGCGGCAGGGATTGTAAAAGTGCCATAACCACAACCAATTTCAACAATATCATTAACCTGACCGTTGATTTGCATTTCAGATAGAATTGAATCAATGTCAAAAAAATCATTCCACATTTTTTCATCCGGCATTCCGCTTTCTCTGACTTTCATAATGGATTATTCAATTTTTATGCTGAAACTGCTGCTGTCATTTTACCACCAATTTCACTTTTCGTTCAAAATAATTTCCACTCATTCCTTCCTGTGCCTTGCCCTTAATACTCTCGCCTTTGGTCAGCATTACCTGTAATTGCAGTTCAGCATTTTTAGCATTGCTCAATGGCTGAATGGTCATGGGCAAACTTGTGATGTCGGCATTTTCATAACCAGCAAGCTGATCACCCACCAAACGGCACGACATCGGGAGATTTACATCCCAACCGGGAGCAAATTTTGAAAGCGAATTTGTTCCGATGGTTGTTGGGTCAATGTATAACCATGCGTTTCGGTAAGATGCAGAAATTGAATTACTTTTTCTGCTTCCTATAACTGTAAGTACAGTTTTTTGCTCGCCCTTTTTGGCTTCAATCAAAAATGTCCCGTCCGGTTGTTTCAGGGATGCTTTTGTGTCCTTATCAAGAATGTCAATGATGGTGTTTGCATCGTCTTGCCACTGTCCGTTGTTAGCGTGGCAAGAGAGGCAATTTTTGGAATTGCTCAAAATGCCTACTGCCGGCGGATAGGCATAGGCTGCACCGCTGCTGTTTTGTTTTTCACTAAATTCGGGATGGTAAAAATTTTCCATCCCGATAAACTGATTGATAGTAATAATGACTATCAAAATAACCGTGAGAATAATTGCTTTGGTCTTCATTGTCTTATTTTTTAAGATTGAATCTTTATTTTCTAATCATTTGACAGATCTTTTTTCATTTTCTCAAATTGCTCTTTGGTAATTTCTCCTTTTGCATATCGCCTTTTCAGAATATCCATTGGCGATTCGGGGCTTTGTATGTTTTTATTTTGCGAATTATTTTTGATTAAAAAATAAATTGCGAGAATGATTAGAAGGGGGATAAACCACATTCCCCATCCCATTCCCCACCAGCAGTTGTAATCGTGCATCATGATACTATTGTTTTAAATTGTTTCTGAAATATTCTTTCTTCATTTCTTTTTATTGCCGTGCATCGGACACATCATCATTTCATCTTGCGTGGTCATATTTTTTTGCCCGTGCATCATTTGGGACATATGGCTGTTGTCCATCATCTGATACATCATGTCGTACATGGTGGAATCTTTGGTTTGCATCATCTTTTCCATCATTCTCATTTGCTGGTTGCTGCTGATTGCTTTTATGATTTCATTTTGTTTCAATGTGTCCTTCAAAATTGTTTCAGCGATATTGTTTTGCTGAAATGGTAATTCATAATTTTTTAGTTTTAAAGGTTAATGTTCAAATTAGTGATGGTAATATCCGGTTCATATTTCTGTTTAGAAATGATCCTGTTACAAGTGTTTATGATCCGTACTATTTTGTAAACCATATTTCAAAAAGACGCTCAAATTCATGCTTTGCTTTTCTCCCCTCTTTTGAGGGTGCTTCAAGCTTTACATAAGGTGCAGGATAAGCATAAAAATCACCTGATCCTTCCGCAGCCAGGCCATCCCCAACATCTACATAACAGATCCCTTTGCCGTTAAAGACAGCTGATATTTTTTCCCCCTTAATTTCAGACACAATATTTCTTGCCACAACATGTGCCTGTTCCTCCGCAAACACTCCGCCTTTTGGGAGTAATGCGCCATTGAGTAAACGGATAGCAGTGATATCACCTATTGCAAATACTCCGGGATAACGCGTGGTGAGTTCATCCGTATTCTCCAATATTTGCATGGTTTGGGGATGAACGGGAATGTAGCCTGTGGAATCTGTTAAACCCGAATCAACAATTGATCTTGGCGCACCATGTGGCGGAACACCTATTAACAGGTCATAACTGGTTTCTGTGTTATTTGTTCCTGAGGACTCCTTCGGAGAAAACAGAATTTTATTTGAACTGCCTTCTATTTTCGTAACGCTATGTTCAGGATAATAATTAATGTGGTGCGC
The DNA here is from genome assembly GCF_030684675.1 of Daejeonella sp. Classification (GTDB taxonomy): domain Bacteria; phylum Bacteroidota; class Bacteroidia; order Sphingobacteriales; family Sphingobacteriaceae; genus Daejeonella. Next base: position 24,831 of record NZ_JAUXXZ010000008.1, read on the forward strand.
TTTTAATAGTTGATTAAACGCTTCGCCTATTTGTTGACCGGCAACAGGCATCGGCTGTTTTTCGGGTGAATAAATTGAAATCTCAACATCCTGCCGCACTCCCTTTTCTCTCATAAACCACTCGGTTAATAAGGCTGCTTCATAAGGGGCAGGAGGGCAACGGAATGGAGTACGCGTAACCAAAAATGCAATCTTTCCTTTATTGAAGTTTTTTAGTTTTTGATGTATGTCAAAAGCTCCTTTGGTATCATAAAGATTGAGGCAAAACTCATTAAAACCTGGAATAGTATCAGGATGTAATTCTGCTCCCGTAGCGATAATTAAAAAATCGCATGGTATGGTTTGAGCATTTGTATAAACTGTCTTTGTTTCCGGATTGATGCGGATAACATCTTCATTTATAATCTCAATGTCTTTTCGTAAAAGTTTTTTTAGCGGGCTCTCAACATAATCTAAATTGACCTTTTCCCCGATGATGACGGGCAAAAAAGAAGGATAGAAAATAAAGGATTGCCTTTTTTCAATTACTGCAATCCGATAGTCACCTGGTACCAGGCCCCGTAAGGTATGAGCAGCCGTTAAACCGCCCCATCCTCCTCCTAATACCAATATTGTTTTCATACAATGAGTTTTAAAACTTTTCCTGCTGTCTTAATTTCCATTCCACATAACCATCTTCCATACGGATTGCCTTGAATTTCTTTTGGTTCAGAAGTTTAATAGCATCAACAGCCATCACACATAATGGACCACGGCAATAGGCAATGATTGTTTGGTCTTTGGGCAATTCATTCAGCCTTTTTTTAAGCTGTGCCAGAGGAATAGATACTGCATTGGGTATATGGCCGGCCTTGTACTCATCTTCCGGTCTCACATCAATCAGTATCACTTTTTCCTTTTTACTCCTTGCAAGCAAATCATTAATGGTAATGGATTCGAGGATGTTTTTATCAGCTTTAAAATCACTGATAAGTCTTTCCAGTTCGGCAATCTTGCGAAAGCCAAGTTCCTTCACTGCTGACACAAGCCGCAATACACTATCATCAGTAATGCTGTAAATGATAAAATTACCCTGACGCTGTGTATTTACCAGCTTAACAGACTTTAGTATCTGCAAATGCTGTGAAGTACTTGCAACAGACATTGATATCTCTTTTGAAAGTTCTTCTACAGAATAATCCTTTTGAGAAAGGACATCAATTAATTCCATCCGTTTGGGGTTTGAAATAGCATGTGTAACCCTTGATAGTTCCTGGTAAACCTGTTCTTTAATAGACGATGCTGACATATAAAATAATTTCCCGGAGTAAAGGTAGCACCTTTTCAACTATTCTACAAAATAATTGAATAGATTTTTTAAAAGCTATGAAGTCAGCCGGGCGGGCCCGCATGAGCTTATGTTCATTTCATTTAGTAAGCAGTAAGCTCATGCAGGTTTCATATAACAATCCCAATAGAAATTATTATCATTTGTAACTAGTAATTTATTACCACCAAGATACCGTTAGTTACCCTGCTGCTAACAATTATCTCTTTTTTTGATTTTAATTGCAGGATATAGCTTTGGTCAAATTCTTCTATCGACCCGATCTTGATGGTATCTCCCAAAGCCAGTCCGATCTTGTCCAGGTAAGAGAGGAACGCGGTTGAATGATCTGTTATTCCTGCGAACCTGGCTTTACTGCCTGCTTTTAGTTTTGACAACAGAACAGCTTCAGATTTCATGAACTCACCATTCTCATCCGGGATAGGATCCCCATGCGGATCGGCTTTCGGATATCCCAAAAAACTATCAAGGCGGTTAATCAGATCTTCACTTTGTACATGCTCAAGTTGTTCTGCTATTTCATGAACTTCATCCCAGCCGAATTCCAGTTTGCTGACAAGAAATACCTCCCAAAGTCTGTGTCTTCGAATAATTCCTACCGCACTTTTTCTTCCTTTTCCCGTTAACTTAAATCCTTTTGATTTCTCGTAGAGAATCCATTTTCTTTCAGACATTTTCTTAAGCATGTCCGTTACAGTTGCTGAATGGATAGCCAGAGCTTTAGCAAGGTCGGTATTATTAACCCTTCCGCCTGTTTTCTCTTCAAGTTTATAGATCGCTTTAAGATAGTTCTCCTCGGTAAATGAATGCATTGAATTCCGTTTCAAGCAAGATACTAAATAAGATAAACAAAACATAATTTTTAGATATATCTAAAAATTATGTTTTGTTTATCTTATATTTATATCTTTGTCAATCAAATTTAACATTCTGCGGTAATGCAAAACAAGTTTATTGTCCTTAGTCTCATTGCATGTCTCATCATTGCAGGTACGTCCTGTGAAAAAACTATCCCGGGCGCTCCAGAAGATGACCAGATTCTGGATGGCCCAATCGAAGGCTTAACACCTGAACAAAATCGAATTTTCCTAAATGGCGATGTGGCCTTTAATGGGGATGTATTTTCTGCAGCTAATGGGCTGGGACCCATGTTTGTTGCGAATTCCTGCGGAAGCTGCCATGCAGGAGATGGCAAAGGCCATCCTTTTACAACCTTAACACGTTTTGGCCAAAGCGATACATTGGGTAACAAATTTTTGATGCAAGGCGGGCCGCAGTTGCAAAACAGGGCTATACCTGGTTATCAACCAGAAAAAATTCCTGCTGGAGCTACATTTTCGAATTTTACGCCTCCGGCTAATACTGGACTTGGGTTTTTCGAAGCTATATCGGATGCAACAATTATGGCCATGGCAGACGTAAACGATGCCAATGGGGATGGTATTTCAGGAAGACCGAACTGGATAACTATCCCACAATATTCGGAGCTTCGTCCAGGGACTATTGTCCGGAACGGCAAATATATCGGGCGCTTTGGTAAAAAAGCAGCCGTTTATGATCTGTTACAGCAAACGGCAAATGCTTATAATCAGGATATGGGTATAACCTCAACTTACGAGCACTTTTCAACTTACAAAAATCAGGATATTGAGCCTGAAATATCGAACCAGAAAGTTCTGGATGTTGTATTCTATCTCAAAACACTAAAAGCGCCGGTACAAAGAGACCAGAATAATCCCGATGTAATTTCAGGCAAACAGGTGTTCCTGAATATTTCCTGTGGAAAATGCCATACACCGCAATTACAAACAGAGCCATCCAGTATAGCTGCCTTGTCAAATAAAACCTTTGCACCATACACAGACTTCCTGTTACATGACCTGGGACCAGCACTCGATGATAAATATACCGAAGGCACAGCATTGACACCCGAATGGCGAACACCCGCTTTATGGGGTTTAGGCTTATCTAAAAATTCTCAGGGAGGTGAATATCATCTTTTACATGATGGAAGAGCAAAAAGTATTGAACAAGCTGTACTAATGCATGGCGGCGAGGCTGAGCAGAGCAAAAATAAGTTTCAGCAGCTCCCATCAAGCGAGAAAACCAAACTCCTTAAGTTCCTTGAATCTTTATAAAATGGACAGAAGAAACTTTATCGCAAAAGGCTGTACTGCCTGTTTGTCTGTAGCAGTTATGCCGGCATTGCTTAGCTCGTGTACAAGCACCAGGTATCTTACCGGAACTGTTGAAAAGGATGGACTTCGGTTAAATAAATCAGAGTTTAGAATAACAGGCAAAGGGAGCAAAGCTTACCTGTCATTTCTGATTATTCGGAATGATGCCTTTAAATATCCTATTTGTGTTTATCGTTTTAGCGAACAGGATTATACCGCCTTGTGGATGAGGTGTACCCACCAGGGAACAGAACTCCAGGCGTCCGGAGATTTCCTTCAGTGCCCGGCTCACGGAAGCGAGTTTAATAATAAAGGGCAAGTCACCAATGGGCCGGCCGACAATAACCTCAGGACATTCCCTGTCGTGGTGTCCAATAACGATATATTCATAGATATGAGAAAGCAATCATGAAGAAACCCATTACCTTACTTCTAGTAATACTCCTTGTTAAAACAGGCTTCGCTCAAATTGATCCCGACTTATTGCGATCTCCTGATAGAGACTCTACGCGCATAAAATTGAACATGGACGCAGTCTATGATCGTCCTTTCCTTCAGGCTGCTAAGCTCCCGGTCGCTCTTGGGGGATATGCAGAAGCTAACTACCAATATTTAGGAACGGATGGTATAACCGAAGGACATCAGTTTCAAATGCGGAGACTCACGTTATTTGTGTCTTCGTCCATTGCAAAAAGAATTAAGTTTCTATCAGAGCTTGAGTTTGAAGACGGCACAAAAGAGATCAATATAGAATTTGCATCTGTGGATTTTGAGTTCAATCCCCTGTTAAATTTAAGGGGAGGCATTGTTATGAATCCCATTGGGGCATTCAACCAAAACCATGACGGCCCAAAATGGGAGTTCGTTGACAGGCCTATATCTGCGACACAAATGCTTCCTGCAACATGGAGTAATGTAGGATTCGGAGTTTTCGGAAAAAAGTATCTCAAGAATTGGGTATATGCTTATGAAGCCTATTTAACAAACGGCTTTGATGAGACCATCATATCTAACTCCGAAAACAGGACTTTTTTACCAGCATCCAAAGCTAACAGAGATCGCTTTGAGGAAAGCTTTAACGGGGCTCCCTTATTAACCGGGAAAGTAGCCCTAAGGAACACAAAGATTGGTGAGTTAGGATTATCCTATATGGGCGGTATTTATAATAAATTTCAGGATGACGGGCTTATTCTTGATGATAAAAGGCGGCTGAACGTTTTTGCAATTGATTTCAATACAGTTCTGCCTAAAATAAACACTTTCATAAATGCAGAATGGGCTTGGGTAAATGTAGATATTCCGGAAACCTATACAGAGCAATTTGGCACTAAGCAGCAGGGTGGGTTTATTGATTTGGTTCAACCAATTATAAAAAAACCGCTGTTTGGTTTTGAAAGAGCAGTTTTAAATGCTGCTATCAGGCTGGAATATGTAGATTGGAATAAAGGAATATTCAGTTCAACAGGTGGAAATATTTCTGACCATATCTATTCTGTTGTACCTGCTTTAAGTTTTCGCCCTACTCCACAGACGGTGATCAGATTGAATTACCGATACAATTGGCAAACGGATCTTCTGGGGAATCCGGCAGCAAAACTTGCTGGCTTTCAATTTGGTGTATCAACCTACTTTTGATATCGTAATTGTTAAGCACTATAATTATATAAACTTTCCAATTAATTATGTAATAATATCAGCTATTTGATATGTATCTTTGTTACCTAAATACATTTTTAGCGATGTATTGTGTTTCAATGAAAATTTCATCAGTACAGTTTAAAGCAGCTTTTTTGCTAATCGTATTCTCGCTGAGTACGATTGTAGGATTCGCTTGTTCTGTAGGATTAGATATGACCTTTAACGCAGATCATCATAAAGAAACAGCCGGTCAACAACAAAAAAGCCATGAGCATGGCAAATCCCATGAGCATGCTGCTTCCGCTGATCATCATCAGGAGCCCGTAAGTCATCACGAGCATCCGGCAGATCATCACCAGAAACAGGCCGACCACCATAAACAAGTTAGCAATCTCCAGGAAAACCCTGAGGATGACTGTTGCAAGGATGAAGTAGCTAAATTTGAAAAAAGTGACAAACGTACTCCCCAACCGTTTAATTACAATTTACAACCTCCGTTTGTTACTTTAGGATTCAATACCCCCTTTAATATTAAAATAGATGTGCAGGCATCTTGTCTTCACTTACCCAGTAATAAATATTTTGTAAGAAATCACCATCCGCCCATAGCGGATACCCGCATAGCTATCCAGAGTTTCCTGATTTGATTTTTGTTTAAAGTTTGATACCCATGGTCATTATTTGAGCCATGCATTAATTATTTGCTTTAAACATTTAAATCATTTCAAAATGAAAAAGATATTTTTTATAGTTGCATTTATTGCAACCGGACTTGTTCAAACATATGCACAGGATAAATCACCCCTGCACGTAGACCTGCTCACCCATTATTATGCAATTAAAGATGCTTTAGTGGCTAGCAAGGCCGACCTTGCGGCAACTCATGCTGCTGAATTCGTTAAAACCGCGGCCTCTGTCGATGCCAAAAACCTTCCGGACGCCAACAGGACATTACTTGTTAGGGATGCTTCTGCTATTGCCAGCGTTAAAGATCTGAAAAAGCAAAGAGAATATTTCTCTGCTTTCTCTGACAATATGGCAGCCTTAGCCAAAGTTACGAAGCTTGGTGATGGTGCTATTTATAGGGCGTATTGCCCGATGAAGAAAGCTAGCTGGCTTAGCAAAGAGCCTGCAATTAAGAACCCCTATTACGGTAGCGCTATGCTTACCTGCGGGAAGGTTGTAGAAACTCTTAAATAATTCCAATCCAAGAAGGCCATAGGTGCATTGCATCCTATGGTTTTACTCTGGAAGTTAAACCATTAAAACACTCATAGAACTATTCCGGTCGCTCCTTAAAGAAGTGTCGCTGGTATATTAATTTTAAAACTAAAGACATGAAAACAATCATCTTAAGCTTAACGCTCGTATCAATACTTTTTGTTGCCTGTAACAATAATGGACCCAATAAACAAGCATCTGACAGTACCGCATCAGTAGGGACTACGGACAAGGAAACAACCGAAAATAAAATGCCCGCAAGCGAAATATTGACTGGCTACCTTAAAGTCAAAAATGCGCTTACAAATGACAATGATAAAGAAGCTGCTACCGCTGCAACTGAATTAGCTAAAGCCTTTAAAGCGATGGATAAAACAGCATTAAATGCGGAACAGAGTCAAGTGTTTACTGATGTGGAAGCCGATGCCATAGAGCATGCTGAACACATTGCTGCCAATGCAGGTAATCTGGTTCATCAGCGTGAGCATTTTGAAACCTTAAGTGCAGAAGTCTATGAATTGGTTAAATCTACAGGCGCAGGACAAAAACTGTATTACACCAACTGTCCGATGTATAATAATAACAAAGGGGCTAACTGGTTGAGTGAAACCAAAGAGGTGAAGAACCCCTATTTAGGACTGGCTATGTCAACATGCGGGTCGGTTCAGGAAGAGCTTAATTAAACCCGATGAGCAGACTAAAAATAGGATTAATTGTCTTATTGGTTATTCTGGTTGCTATTCAGTTTGTTCAGCCTGCACGCAACCAAAGTGTGCAGGCTTCAACCGGGGGCATAGCCAGCGTAATATCTGTTCCTGAGAATGTACAAGCGATTTTGCAAAACTCCTGTTATGATTGCCATAGTAACAATACCCGCTATCCCTGGTACGCTGGTCTGCAACCCGGAGCCTGGTGGTTGGCCTCGCATATTGATGAAGGAAAAGCGCAGCTGAATTTTGATGAGTTTGGAAATTATTCTAAACGCAGGCAGCTCAGTAAACTAAAAGCCATACAAGGATCAATCGAAGATGAAAGCATGCCCTTGCCTTCTTATACATTCATACATAAGGCTGCTAATCTTTCAAAAACGGATCAAAAACTATTAAAAGATTGGATAGAAATATCCAGAGATGAAATTTCTAAATAAAAAATCATGAATAAGCTATTAACCCTTGTCATCCTGCTTTTTTTCCAGCAGACCCTGTATGCGGAGTATCCGGAGCACTCACATTCACTATCCGCCTCCATGCAGGTTGTTTATACCTGCCCCATGCATCCGGAAGTAAAGTCGGGCAAACCCGGAAATTGCCCAAAATGCGGAATGAAGCTGGTTGTTCAGAAAACAAAAGCCACGAAGACTTCAACTCCTGCTCAGGTAAAAAAAGTGCCAGCGCCAAAACCGGCAAGTCAGGGTGCAACGGCAAGTCCTGCAAAAAAAACCGAAGTTCCGGGACCTGCCATGGTATTTACCTGCCCAATGCATCCTGAAGTAAAGTCGAATAAGCCTGGTAACTGTCCTAAGTGTGAAATGAAACTGGTTGTTCAGAAATCCAAACCCACAAAATTTTTGACACCTGTTCCGGCAAAAAAAGATACGGCCCCTGCCCAGACTAAACCTATTGCAGATCCATCTGGTGAACATCAAGACATGATCATGCCCGCTAAAGACGATGTTGAAGTTATGGAGGATATGGACACTATGAAAACAGCAAAAGCTAATCTTGGCCCCATTAAAACGATTCCCAAAAATACTCCGCCCCGCACCGTACGATACGACTTATATATTGCCGATACCATGGTGAATTTTACAGGCAAATCGAAAAGGGCTATTGCTGTAAACGGCCAGATCCCTATGCCCACCCTTACCTTCACCGAAGGAGATACTGCTGAGATATATGTACACAATAAATTGAAAGAAGAGACCTCGCTGCATTGGCACGGGCTTTTTTTACCCAACAAAATGGATGGGGTTCCTTTCCTTACACAAATGCCTATAAAGCCCGGTGCCACTTATTTGTATAAGTTTCCTATTATTCAGCACGGTACACACTGGTACCATAGTCACAGCGGCTTGCAGGAGCAACTAGGTATGTACGGTTCTTTTATCATGAACAAAAGAGAGGAATGGGACATACCAACTATCCCCGTAGTTATTAGTGAATGGCTGGATATGAAACCAGATGAGGCCCACCGTAGCTTACATGCTGCCACCGATTGGTTTGCAGTGCAAAAAGGTGCCGAGCAAACCTATTTAGAAGCAATAAAGTTGGGTTGGTTTAAAACAAAGGTGAAGAACGAATGGAAGCGCATGAATGCGATGGATTTAACTGATATCTATTATGATAGTCTTCTAATTAACGGTAGAAATCAAAGCCATCAGCCACAATTTAAAGCTGGTGATAAAGTAAGGTTGCGGATAGCAAACGGTGGAGCGTCCGATTATTTCTGGCTTAGCTACTCTGGCGGAAAAATTACTGTAGTAGCCACCGATGGAAACGATGTAGAACCGATAGAAGTTGACAGGTTAATTATAGCTGTATCAGAAACCTATGATGTTGTTGTGACTATTCCTGAAAACAAGAGTTACGAATTTCTGGCAACACCTGAAGATCGTACAAAATTTACCTCTTTGTGGCTCGGGAGTGGCGAGAAAGTGCCTGCTGTAAGATGGAATCGACCCAAATATTTTTTAGGCATGAGGATGATGAACGATATGATGGATATGAATGGCAACCTAGTTGAGATGGAAGGAATGGCGATGAAAAACCAGATCATGGATATGAACACGGTAATGTATCCGGAGATTACAGGTGAGGAAATCCGCAGTGCATCAAAGGTACGAAGTATGGAGAAGAGAGGGGCTGGTAAGAAACAAACTACCCCTATTACAGAAAATGGAGAGGTACAAATAAATACACCGATAAACCCTAGCAGTTCCGATATGGCAGGTATGACTATGGCTCCCTCTCCTTCGGAGAGGGCGGGGGGTAAGGCTTCCGAAATAGTCTCACTTAATTACGGGATGTTGCGGGCACCTGAAAAAACCACTTTACCTAAGGGTCCGTGGAGAGAAATAAAATTCGATTTGACGGGTAATATGAACCGTTATGTCTGGAGCATTGATAACAAAGTAGTTTCGGAAAGCGATAAAATATTGATCAGGAAAGGCGAGAATGTTAGAATAATACTGTACAATAACAGCATGATGCGCCATCCCATGCACCTGCATGGTCACGACTTCAGGTTGCTAAATGGACAAGGTGAAAACGCCATCATGAAAAACATCATTGACATTATGCCCATGGAAAGAGACACCATAGAATTTAACGCAAATGAACGGGGTGGTGACTGGTTCTTTCATTGCCATATTTTATACCACATGATGAGCGGTATGGGCAAAGTCTTTTCTTATGATAATCCACTAATTGATAAAACCGATATTACCAATCCTAAAGTTGCCCGGAGGGGATTGAATTCCGAAGACAGAAAATTTCATAAAATGGGTTCAGTCGGCTTAGAAAGTAATGGTAGCGACGGTGAATTTATGATGGCAAGTACTCGTTTTAAGCTGTCTACAGAATGGCGACTTGGTTTAAAAGCAATGCATGGTAAAGAGAGCGAAACTAATTTTGGAAGGTACTTAGGTAGGAACCAGTGGATATTCCCTTTTATTGGGTTTGACTATCATCGTAACACAATAAGAAACCAAGGTGAAAAAAACATGTTTGGTCAAATTAGTAATCAAACCAACAGAAAAGCTTTTGTAGCCGGTATACAGTACACACTTCCCATGTTATTTATTGCGGAACAGAGAATTGACAGTAAAGGAAAACTTCGTTTTCAATTATCGCGAGAGGATATTCCGGTAGCGCCAAGGTTAAGGTTGAACATATCTGGTAATACTGATAAAGAATATACTACCGGACTTAGGTACATCGTAACCAAATACTTCAATTTATCAACTCACTACGACAGCGATATGGGGTTTGGGGGAGGATTAACTCTCACTTACTAGAATATAAACACTAATCAAAATCAAAAAAAATGAAAAAAACAACTTTAGTAGTCAGTATGCTGTTTTTATATGTAACAGCATTTGCGCAAACCAATGAAGTCGAAGCAGTAAAGGCGGTCCTTTCAAATTACCATAATGCTATTCAGAAATTAGACGCTACAGGTACGGAATTGCTTTTTACCGCGGATTCTAAAATTTATGAATCCGGGGGTATAGAAGGTACATATGCACATTACCTGGAGCATCACCTGGGCCCTGAGTTAAAAGTATTCAAGTCCTTTACTTTTAGCTATTATAAAGCCGATGTAAAGGTTGATGGAGATTATGCGTTCGCAACTGAAACGTATAACTATGCCATTGTATTGGCAAAAGATAATTCTGAAATAAAACGAAGAGGAGTAGCTACTTCAGTACTAAAGAAGATTGAAGGAAAATGGAAGATCATGGTTAGCCATAGTTCGTCACGAAAGTAATCCGAAATTATTTCTAATGATAACACAGGGTAAATAGGTTCATCCGCTTTAATTTAATCATGTAGCATAAATAATTATGAAACGCAGGAAATTTATAAAAAATGCAGGTTTAGGAGCAGGCAGCATACTTGCAGGAAGTTCTGTGGTTAATTTATTAAGCGCATGCGGCAAAGTCCACATGATGAATGGCGATGAGATGAATATGGGAGGGGAACCTGTATCTATTAAAGAAGGGAATTTCAGTATGCCTCTCCCTCTTCCCAACAATGTAACAGGAAACGTAACATTAACTGCGCAAGCAACAACAGCAAATATTAGGGGCATCAATATTCCCGTTTTGGGCTATCAGGCTAAAGGTATATTGGGTCCTACTATCCGTGTTAACAGCGGCATAAATACCAGCATAAATTTTCAGAATAATCTTTCTGAAAATAGTAATATACACTGGCACGGATTAAAAATTCCTGCGAATATGGATGGGCATCCGGAAGATGTTGTAAATCCAGGCAGTAGTTTTAATTATCAATTCAAGATTAATCAACGGGCAGGATTAAGCTGGTATCACCCGCACCCGGACAGAGCTACGGCGAAGCAAGCTTTTCAAGGCCTGGCTGGTTTGTTTATAATTAATGACGCAGAAGAAGCGGCTTTAAATTTGCCTTCAGGGGTATATGAAATACCAGTGGTGATACAGGATAAACGCTTATCGTCATCGGGAATTACCTATAACCCTTCAACAGGGGAAGTTATGTCTGGCTTTATGGGTGAAACAATCACTGTAAATGGAGAGGCATCTCCTGTTGTTGATGTGACCACACGGTTTTACAGGCTACGGGTGTTAAATGGTTCCAATGCCCGAATCTATAATCTTGCTTTAAATAATAATGCCGAATTAATTATAATTGGTAATGACGGAGGCTTATTAAAAAATCCTTCAAACGTTAAGAATATTTTACTGGCTCCGGGAGAACGCTTAGATGTACTAGTGTTAAGTTAAATATATTATGACGTAATAAAAATATATTGTATATTCGTAAAACAATCAGTTATGATACGATATACAATTAAACTCAGTAAAGGAGAAGTTGAGGAATTGATGGAGATCGTAAATAAAGGTTCCCA
>NZ_JAUXXZ010000009.1 GCF_030684675.1 Daejeonella sp.
AACTAGGAATGACAATAGTTCACCCTGCCTTTTATTAAAACGTTATCCACAATGCTTTTAGTTTTTTAACACCCCCCGGACCCCCCATTTCAACAATAACAATAGCTAATAAATATTCTTTCATTGACCAAAGGAATGACATATTATTTTGGGGGAATAAGGAATACGGCTCAGAGGCCGGAATCTGGGGTGCAAGCTCCCATTTTGTCTTATTATGAAATAACTATTACATTCTCATGTTGGGTTTGCCCCATCACCGGTGCGGCAGGATTAAGCATTGTTTAACTAAAAGGATCAGATTTAATATTTTCTATAGGAGCATCTACAGATTCAGCAAAATTCTTCTTAAATTTCTCCTCATGTTCAATTGAATACAGAAACCATGAAAAATAATCGCAGAGACTTTATTAAACAGGCCGTTCCGGCTGTTGCTGGTGTAACAATGTTAAGCAGTTTATCTGCATTTGCATCCGATAGAAATGTAAATCTTGATTCGTCTGATTTTCCGAGGCGTCCTCAGAAGTTTAATATGTCAGGCTATGCTGCTCCAAAGATTGAAACAGTTCGGATTGCTTTTATAGGCACCGGAAACCGGGGATCGGGTGCGGTTCAGCGAATGAGTAAGATTGGTGGAGTTGAAATTAAAGTTATCTGTGATCTGCGTCCTGAAAAGGCAAATGCAGCATTTAAGCGTATTGAGGCTTCAGGTCAGAAACCTGAACTAGTTACCGGAAATCCGGAAGCCTGGAAAAAGGTATGTGAGCGTGATGATATCGACCTGGTTTATATTGCAACTCCCTGGGCCTTACATGCTCCAATGGCTGTTTATGCAATGGATCATGGAAAACATGCTTGTACGGAGATACCGGCTGCTACAACAATTGAGGAATGCTGGCAATTGGTAGAAAGCTCTGAGCGAAACAAAAAGCATTGTATGATACTCGAAAATTGTTGCTATGACTTTTTCGAGTTACTTACACTCAATATGGCTCGACAGGGATTTTTTGGGGAGATTGTTCATGCTGAAGGAGCATATATCCATGACCTTTTGGCTGGTGATTTCTCAAAAGATAAATATTATGATTTCTGGCGTCTCAGAATGGATGCCAGCAGACAAGGCAATTTGTATCCTACCCATGGACTGGGTCCTGTAAGTCAGGTGATGAACATTAATCGTGGTGATAAAATGGATTACCTGGTTTCTGTTTCTACAAATGATTTTATGATGGGTGATACAGCGAAGAAACTGGCCGCCAGCGACGATATCTATAAGCAATTTGTTGGAAAGCCATTTAATGGCAATATGAATACCACTACCATTCGTACCAATAAAGGCAAAACGATCATGCTGCAGCATGATGTTACCTCTCCGCGCCCCTATTCCAGGATACATCTGATTAGCGGAACTAAAGGTACTGCCCTGAAATACCCGCTTCCTGGCAAGATCTCAACAGGTCATGAAGGCTGGATTTCTGAAGAGGAATTTAAGGTACTTGAAAAGAAATACGAACCCGCAATTGTTAAAAAAGTTGGTGAGCTGGCAAAGCAGGTCGGAGGCCACGGAGGGATGGATTTTTTAATGGATTGGCATAATATTGACTGTCTTCGTAATGGTTTGCCAGTCGATCAGGATGTATATGATGCGGCATTATGGAGCTCTATTTTCCCGCTAAGTGAATGGTCAGTTAAGAATCGCTCGAATTCTATAGATATCCCTGACTTTACAAGAGGTTCCTGGAAAACGAATGAGCCGGTGGATATTACTTTAAGCAAGGGTGGGAATACGGAGGTGAAAATTTAATCAGTTGACAGTTGATTTCGTCAGTCACATTTTTCGGAGCAAATGGAGGAGAATTTGTCGATGGGTTATTGAGCATTTTGTAACGCTTGTCATCCGCCCGGGGCGGAGCCAAGCGGTTTTCCTAATTTAAAGAAAAATAAAGGCGACGAAGGATCTCATTATGATGAGTATGAAATTTTGCTGAAGCAGGAATTTCTCTTTAGGGCCTCACCCTGTGTACGGAACTGCTGGTATAAAGTCTAGTGCTGCCCTCCGCCCGGGGCTGAGAGGGTTTAAAGGTATTGAAAGGAGAATTTGTCGATGAGAGAATGAGTTAATTTGTGCTTTATGTCATTCAGAGGAGCCAGCCTACTTTCTCAACCCGATGGCTATCGGGTTATTAAAAATGGGAGACGACCATGAATCTTATCACCGGGAGAAGTAATTTTCAATCAGAAGCAGATCCTTGTATTCTCCCATTTCCTAATTTGATTAATATATTTGCAGCCATCAATTAGAGAATATATGCTACCTAAACTGACGCCTGATTTGAAAATTGGAGTAATCGGGCTGGGATATGTAGGTTTGCCTTTAGCGCTTGCTTTTTCCGAAAAATACGAGGTTATAGGATACGATTTGGATGAAGGGCGTATATCCTCGCTTCATAATGGATGTGACCTTACATTGCAGGTATCAGAAGATGATCTGAAAAAATCGAAACTTATTCTCAGTAGTGATTTCAACGATCTGTTGGGTTGTGAGGTCTATATAATTACTGTACCTACTCCTGTTGATGAAAATAAGAAACCGGATATTAGTTCATTACTGCAGGCTTCTGAAACTGTTGGCAATATGCTAAAAGAAGGGGATATAGTAATTTATGAGTCGACAGTTTACCCCGGTTGTACAGAAGAAGATTGTGTTCCTGTGCTTGAAAAGGAAAGCGGGTTAAATTATAATCTTGATTTTTTCTGTGCTTATTCCCCCGAAAGGGTTAGTCCGGGAGATCCGGTACATACTCTTAGAAATATTGTTAAGGTAACCTCTGGGTCAAATCCTGAAACTGCAGATTTTGTTGATAAGCTTTATTCTTCAATAATTGATGCTGGAACTCATAAAGCGTCAAGTATCAAAATTGCTGAAGCTTCCAAAGCAATTGAGAATGCTCAAAGGGATATTAATATTTCCTTCGTCAATGAACTGGCCCTGATTTTTGATAAGATGGAAATTGATACCAAGGAGGTTCTGGACGCAGCTGCAACTAAATGGAATTTCCTGAATTTCAAACCCGGACTAGTTGGAGGACATTGTATAGGTGTTGATCCTTATTATTTATCTTTCAAAGCCGAGTCTTTAGGCTATCATCCAAGAGTAATCCTTTCAGGCAGGTATGTGAATGATCAAATGGCTTCTTTTGTGGTGAACAAGTGCGTTAAGCTGATGGTAAAAAAGAATATTCAAATAATGGGATCCAGGGCATTAATGATGGGAATAACGTTCAAGGAGAATTGTCCGGACATTAGAAATAGCAAGGTTATAGACATTGTGAGTGAATTAAAACAATTCGGGATTGATGTAGATGTGTATGACCCTCTGGCTGAGAAGGAACAAGTAAGCACCCACTATGATATAAGTTTGATCACTGATATTTATAAGCAAAAATATCAGCTCATAATTCTTGCTGTTGCTCATAATGAATTTCTTTCGATTGATTTTGGCAAAATGAAAAATTTTGATACCATACTCTTTGATACCCGGGCGGTGTTGAATAGGGAATGGGTGGATGGGAGACTTTGATTCAATTTGTCTATTTGTCAATGGGGGGATAAATTAGAGAATTTGAAAATGAGCAAATTAGCAAATTCGATGAGTGCTTCAATTGGAAATCTTAGAATATGTGGCACATTCTGTTTCTCAAACGTGTAATTGCATTTGAGTGGTAGTTGGCCTTGTGCCTGAGCCTATGCGCCCAGTGTCTCCCGCTGGTCCAAAGGACTCCTTCGGAGCGGGAGAATAAAAGAGGGTGGCTATGCTGATTGATTGAGTGAATTTGTGCTTTATGTCATTCAGAGGAGCCAATCGGTTTTCCTAATTTAAAGAAAAATAAAGGCGACGAAGGATCTCATTGTGATGAGTATGAAATTTAGCTACAATAGGAACTGCATTTAAGGCCTCACCCTCTGACAACTGGAAACAGATAACCAACAACAGATCAAAGAGCCAGGGACAACTCTTACAAAATAATTGTTAAATTTGGTTTATATATTCAGCCGCAAAAAGACTACATGTAATTTGATTTCGGATAGATGCAATGTGCAGAGGTTTTATATAGTGACCATGCGGTAGCCTAAATGTTTAAACGGGATATTGAAATAAAAGACATTCGATATGTTATTGAGTATGGCGAAGCTATTAATAGATATCCTGATGATAAACCTTATCCCAGCTTCTTGGTATTTGGGTTTGTGCAAAAAAGGCCAATACATGTGGTAATCGCAAGAGATGCAGAAAACGAAAGGTGTATCATTATCATTGCTTATGAGCCAGACAATGTAATATGGGACGCAGATTTTAGAACGAAAAAGAAATAGATATGGATTGTGCATTATGTAAAAATGGAACTACCCAAAAAGGCCATATAACGGTAACGTTGGAGAGGGGTTCTGCCATTATCCTGATAAAAGATGTACCTGCGGAGGTATGTACAAATTGTGGCCATTACTATTTATCAGAAGAGATGACAAAAATTATCATGGAGAAAGGTAGAGAAGCTATTAGTAAAGGTGCTGAATTTGAGGTGCTGAAACTTCAGGTAGCTTAATTGGCAACCCGATAGCTATCGGTGTTGAAAGGACTTAGAAAATCACATAAGTTCCAGGGATCAAGAGTCAGAAATAGTTTTCCAGGAAAATTTATAAATTTGTGTCAGGTACTCAGTACTGAGTCTTTATTTTTAATAAAATCGTTGCAGAAATAATTATTGATATCAATTGTCTGTGCTGGTTTGTTAAATAAATAATTTAAACCATTATTATGATAGCTGTAAAATTATCAGTTCAACAACTAATAGAAGCTCTTAGCGGATTAAGTGAAAAGGAAAAAATCCGCGTACGTGAGGCACTGAATAAGGATTTTGAAATTGCTGATACTGAATTGGAAGAGCTTTTGAATCGTAAACGTGATTTTCAGGCAGGCAGAATAAGTTCACGTCCCTGGGCTGAAATCCGGAGAAATTATGATAGAGTATAGTTTAGAGCTTCTTCCAATTGCAGAGGAGGAATTAAATGATTCTTTCGAATGGTACGAGAAACAGTGTGATGAACTTGGACATGAATTCATAAATGAGGTATCCCATTACCTTTCAATAATAGAACGTAACCCATTACATTATCCTTTACGTTACGGAAAAGATTTACGTTTTGCTCCCCTAAGTAGATTTCCATTTCTGATAGTATATTGGATCGAAGAAAGTAGGGATTTAATAGTTGTAGCATCATTGTTCCATACAAGTCGTAGGCCAAAAAAGATCAAAAACATCCGTAAAAATCAGTAAGATTCGTAGTTTCGGTTGAAATCGAGATGAGATTTGTTGAAGGTAAGGACTTAATCACATAGGCGATTAGAAAGTAGATCTCGTCAGTCACTTTTTCCGGAGCAAATGAAGGATAATTTGTCGATAGGAGAGAATTAGCAAATTTGTGGTGTATGTCATCCAGAGGAGCCAATCGGCTTTCTAAACCCGATAGCTATCGGGTTACTGGAATTGTAAGGCGACGAAGGATCTCATCACGATGAGTATGAACTTTTGCTGAATCCTCTTTTATATTGTATTTATACCCCTCCAGTATCGCCATCCGGCGATCAGTATCAACAGGCTTACCAGAACCATAATAATTTTAGAGAATGCAATTCTGCTTTCCTTTTCCTTAATCTTCGAATCTGTATTCTGTTCCATCCTCCGACTAAATTCAATATTATCCATTTCAAGGTTATGGACATCCTGAGGTCGATTCGAACTGTCAATAAGACTCCTTAATACATTTTGTTTTCCTTTAATACTGATACTGAATGCTTTTCCTTTAAATCCATTTTCCAGCGAAAAACTAAATGTATCAACAGGAAAAATATCTACCTCATAGATATGGCCGGTAGAATCGGATAATCGGATAGTATGGCTGTCTCTCAACCTGGCTTGCAGCTCTGAGCTAATCATGGTTTTCTGATCCTCCGATATCTGCATTTTGCTTTTCTGACGATTCAGAAATTTATCAATCTGGCATGATGTTAAAGTCATTGAAATGAACAAAGCACCCCCAAAAGTATATCCTAACTGAATTATATTGATTTTCATGATTATTGATTTTTATGTTCTTCTATTTTTTGTTTTGAACATTAGTTTTTTGCAGCATTGGCTGATGGCTGGTGCGCGCACAATGTCATTAGTTAAGGATTGGGAATACAGCTTTCGGGAATGACAAATCGTGAGAGAGGTAAGGGGAGATTTCAGCCTTCGCTGGAATCGGCTCAGCTTAATACTAATTAAATGAACCAATCCGCTGTAAGATCATACCTTCAGTTCACATCAATAAATTTTCACATTATACCCCAAAATTGCAATCCCCGAAATACATTAAGACAAAAAATGAGTAAAGGGAAGTTCCTCATTTCGATTCCAAGGCTGGAATCTCCTTCATCCCCCCACACTTGTCATTCTCGCGGAAGCGAGAACCTCCTTACCTCCAACAACATTTATCAACCGATAACTATAGGTTCCTGCAAAAGTGGGAACCAATGAGCCTAACCATACTCTTAAACAGCACGCACACCGCGCGTTCCAAAAACAATCTCAACCTTATTAATCGTGCTCTGAACATTACAATTTTCTGCTTTTACCTTTCAGCTTTCTACTGATACCTTGCCACCTGATAAACAGATTTAACCAAGCGCCTTTTTCTGTATACACCGTCACCCTCCCTGCCACCTGAAACATTCGTATTACCCTCAACTGTAATCAACCAGGTTCCATCCCATTGATCAATGAAACCGGCATGGGCAATGCGCTTTTTGTCAGGAAAGTAGATACCGAAAACGTCTGCTGTCGCAGGTTGCCAGTTACCTGTTGTCTGTTGCCTGTTATGAGTTGTTACCCGATAGCTATTGGGTTGCCTGTTACCAGTTGTCTGTCTGGTCGGATAGAGGGATGTTATTGGTGAGTGTCTTGATTCCTGGCTCCCTACCTGACCGGCAGACAGGTTGGTTCCTGACTCACCTGACAAGCTTTTGGCTTTCAGCTTTCTGCTTTCAGCCTTTGTAGTTGTTGGGCGGACAGACATTGATCCTAAAGAATTTCCGTCCTGATGCTTTTCCCTGCTTTCAACTTTCAGCTTTGAGCTTTCAGCTTTGGTCCATATCACTTTACTACCCTTAAATAATTCCGGCGACCAGCCTGTCTTGGGGTTCTCTACATTGGCCTGCCCAAAAACCCAGCAGACAAAGGCAGCGCACCAGGGGTTTCCTTTTGGAAGGTTAACATAGCGGAGGTATTGCTCTACCACTGCACCCGAGTTTGATCCTTTCTCGCGGATGCCGATCTGGCTCATATAGATGATCACTTTCTGATTGGCAGGCAGCGACCTGAAATTGCTTTCAAGCTGCCTGTCTGAATAATTGGTAAAGGCAGGCCAAATCGTAATGATGATCCACCAGGTAATGGCTTTAAATATGAGCACCGCTGATGCTGCGAGGATTATGGCACTTAAGATTCCGGGATCAATTGCTGCGGCAGATCCATCCACCTCTCGAATCAGATAAGGAAACAATAAGAATGTGGCTATGACCACTACTATGCCTGCAAGCTCCTTTCTGAAAGGAAAATGCCATGGGAGATAATATTTATTGAAGATTTCCATGATTTTGATTTTAAGATGATTAATTAAGGTTAATAAGTGATTCTGAAAAAGAAACATCCGGTAAATTAACAGCTCCCAAATACATACTGTTTGATACTGCTTTGCCTTTGGCATTAATGAAATACATATAGGTTTCCAACTGCTCACCGATAAAGCTGCAGGGCAGACTAAGCATACTCCTACAGTCGTCGGATCTCAGTTCAAGATTGTCGCAAACCCATTTCTTTCTAAGTGGGTTATAAGCCAGCATGTATAGCCTCCTGTCTAAATAGAAATCAGGGGTATCGGGACACCAGCTGAAGATCAGATTGTTCTGACTTGCATGTATAGCATGGCAGTGGCCAATAGAGAGTCTTCCGGAACTGAGTTGAATAGCAGCATAATTGAAGCAATAATCAGGGCAGGTTCCTTTAATAGCCTCTTTTAGAACTTTGCTCAGGCAGCAATTGAAAGCTGAAATCCTTCTTTTACCTTTCTCAGGTAATTGTTTCAGCTGATCACGCAAAGGAGAGATTAAAGCGATAGATAGCTTAAATTTCCCCCTTTGTGATACTTGTTTGTTGCCTGCAGGCTTGATTGATTTACGCGGCATCTGCCGGATGCAATAGTGGTTTTTATACCTGTACCCTATAATGTTTCCAACTTTTCCGCTGAAACCTCCCAGGATACCATGATGTAATATAGCCATGATTGATTTTTTTAAGGGTTTTTAAAAGAGCCGGGAATAACCCGGCTCATGAATTTATGCGATCACTACTTCGCTGATATACAGACTGGTAGAAACCGTTTTTTTATCTGCTGAAATAAAAGCAATCCAAACATGCACGGTATCCCCCACAAAGTCGGCAGGCAAATCCATGCTATCTGCCAGGGTGCTGCGATTGTCGCCATCAGTCGTAAATACATATTGCGACTTTTCGGGGTTATAAACCAGCAGCATAACTTTATCGCCAGGTTTGGCAGTACCTGAAGCAGAATTATCCTGCCAGGTGACATTTACTTTGCTGGCCGCAGAATTGACTGCCGGACCCCAGGCACCGGTCAGGTTGCCCTTACTGATCAATACCTTTGGATAATCGATCGTCAGATCAGGATAAGTCCCGGTGATTGCCTCTGCAAGGAGCTGGGAGGTAGCCACGTTGAAAGCAGTCTGCCGGTTGGCAAGACTTTTATATCCTATACTGATCAATGCACTGATCGGCTGGAGAAAGCCGGTGGCCATCCCCATTTTTGCCCGCTGGAGCATTTGTAAATCAGTTGGGGCTTTACTTGAGGGTTTGGGCAAACTGCGCATATACTCAATACCGTTCCAACTACTGCCCACTACTGTTCCGACCTTGCCGGAAAATGAGCCTAATATTCCTTTTTTATATGTTCCCATATCGTTTAAATTTTAAAGATTCAACAATCAGCACTCTTTAATTCGTACCGGTACGCTGTGCTGCTGAACGAAAGTAAGTACCGCTGAGGAGCCCGGAAATAGCTGACCCTCTTTGAACCCGTTCTGACCTCCTTTGACCTCCTTTTTGAGGATTTGTTGTGCTCTTGTTCGGCCTTTGTTGAGCTTTTATTGTGCTAAATGGCGTTTTGGAGCATTTGAGCTCAACAAGAGCTGAACAAAGTATAAGGAAAGTATTAGGAGGGTGGTTGGGAGTTGACAATTGAGAATTGACAGTTGAGCAAATTTGTCGATGGGAGGGAAAGACTTACGAAATCACATAGGCGATTAGAAAGTAGATTTCGTCAGTCACAAATGAGGGTATACGATTTGTCAATGAATTTATTTGTCTATTTGTCGATGGGATATTACCAATAATTAGCAGGCTTTTTCTAACCAACCACTAAGCTACTAAGAGTGAACAAGCGCTCTTTCAAATTTTGTATAGTAAAATGAATAAAATAATACAAATTTTGTATACTTTAGTAAGCAAAATAGTTTTATATTTGTATTCTTAATAGATCATTATGGAGGCATTATTTCAGAAATATCAAAAAAAATTACAAAATACATCTATTCAATTTGTCCGGAGTTTTATTAATGATGTCAATTGGGACGCCCGATTAATTGGGATTAAAGGAGCAAGAGGCGTAGGCAAAACAACATTGCTTTTGCAGTATATGAAACTGAACTTTAGTAAAGAGTTAGAAAAATCACTTTACGTAAGTTTAGATTCTATAGGATTTAGCAATACTACTTTGGTTGATTTGGCGGAGGAATTTGTTAAAAAAGGGGGTAAGTATTTGTTTTTGGATGAGGTTCATAAATATGCCAACTGGGCACAAGAGCTCAAAAATATTTATGATGATTATCCGGAATTGAAAGTGGTTTTTACTGGTTCTTCTCTTTTGGAAATTTTGAATGCCCGATTTGATTTGAGTAGAAGAGCTATTGTATATCACCTTCAGGGACTTTCTTTTAGAGAATACATTTCATTAGAAACAGGGATACATTTTCAGCGTTTGTCTTTAGAGCATATTCTGGAAGATCATTTATCGGAAGCGACTTTGATTAATGCTGAAATAAAACCTTTTCAATATTTTGGGGCCTATTTGAAGTATGGTTATTATCCTTTCTATAAAGAGCAGCCTGAATTGTATTGGCAACGTTTGGAAGAAGTGATCAATATGATGCTCGAAATTGAGCTGCCATTGTTACGAGGCGTTGATTTGGGGTATATTCATAAAATAAAACAATTGTTGGCTATTATTTCTGAATCGGTTCCGTTTATTCCTAATGTGAGTAATTTAAGTGCTAAAATTGGAATAAACCGATCGACTTTGATGAACTATTTACATTACTTAGAAGAAATTGGACTAACAATTAACCTATATAAAGAAGCTAAAGGCAATAGTAAATTACAAAAACCAGCCAAAATATTTTTAGAAAATACCAATCTGATGTTTGCATTATCCCCTTCTAAATTTAATATTGGTAATGTAAGGGAGACTTTTTTTTCCAATCAATTGGCTTACCATAACAATTTAAGTTATCATGAAGCAACTGATTTTTTAGTAAATGAAAAGTATGCTTTTGAGATAGGAGGAAAAGACAAGTCCGGTAAGCAAATTAAGAACCTTGAAAATGCTTTTATTGCAGCCGATGATATTGAGTATGGATTTCAAAGTAAAATACCATTGTGGATGTTTGGTTTTTTATATTAAATAATATCCCGCTTACCATTCCCTATGGTCGGTGTTATCCCGTACCATTTACCCTCTTGCCGATGTTCAAACTGTCCATCTCAACACGATGAATAGGGAATTTTGCTGTATGAACTACTTTTGGGGCCTCACCCTGTGCATGGTACTGCTGGTTTCAAGTCTGGTGCTGCCCTCCGCCCTGGGGGGAGAGGGTTTTAAGATTCTGCAAGTACAATTTGTCTATTCGATAACATTGTTAGCTTGAGCTAGGATCAGGGAAAAGAAGAGAGAAGACACCTTTTTCACGGTAGTAGAATTTATTTTTAATTTTCCTGAAGCGGAGTAATCCATCGGCACGGCGACGCTTCAGGGTGCTTTTACTCCAGCTTAGTTTAAACATCACCTCCTGATCATTATAGAAAACTTCGGGCAAGATGCCCTGAGTTTTCTATAATGATCAGCCAAAATATGGATATAGAAGAGAATCTTACCCTGAGTCTCTTCTATACTTTCAAGTTTCCGGAATAAGGGCTTGTAATCCATAGCTAATTGTTGAGTAACAGTGCTATTTCAATCCCGTATGCACAGGATTTTATTGAATATTCCTATAGAGAGTCGCTGTGTTTAAACTAAGGGACAGTATGCTGTTTTTGATTCCGGCCGGAACTGGATAAACTGGATTTCTGCTGAATTGTATCCAGGAGGTTCATACCAAACTCTTAAATACAGAGGAAAAAATTTTAGGCTAAGTCAGAATCAATCAGGTAATTTTGATTAGTTATATATTTAGTCATTGGAGAGAACGTGTCAAAATAATTGTGAATCTCAGAGGAATCCAGTAAGATTGAATTCAATTTAAAAACTCGTCTCTTATCGGGTATGACTTCAACTATGGCTTGATAAATATTGATACTTTCATGCAGAATCAACTGAACTGAATGATAGCCCCGAACCCTTAAGTTTTTGATGGCATCAGGATTTACTTCCGTATAGGATTTAGTCATCTTTTAAATAAAATATAAAATTATTCAGGAATAATATCCGTTAAATCCCAGCCTCCGCTGCATCCACGGCAATCTATAATAATCTTCTTAGAATGTGGTTTTAAAGGTGTAATATCATCCTTTTTACAAGATGTTGACAGGCTGATTATTAAAACGATGATAATAATAAATCTTTTCATAATAAATTAATTATTAAGGTTAATATTCATCTTAAATCTCCGGCTTGGCTTTTTTTGATGGACTTGATCCTGATGCCCATGATGTCATTTGCTGGTGCACGCGTGTCGCGTGGTCCATTCCCACTTACTTGTGTTCAGTTCTTTATAGGTAAGTTCAATCCCGAGGTCAGTTAAAGCACCAACCTGAGGAATTTGTTCGGAGATAAAACAGGACGCAGAAGAGTGTGCCTGCCCAAATCAAAGGCCTTCTGCCAGAAGCTTTTATTGCTGAGATATTTTAACGTCTGGGGACTATGTGTGTAACCGTTGTGGTAATAATTACCGTTGGATCATCAATTGGCCGTTTTTGCGGCCGGATTTGGCCATACGTAAAACAGTTTTCCTTTTTCAATAGAGTATTTGTTACTTTTAATGTTTTCATGGCTTTTTGTTTTTTTATTTAAAGTAGTGCTCTCCCCGATTCAAACAGAATCTTTTACACCAAGTCGCATTTTTGTATGATAAAGCGAGGGTTATGCGTGATATAATTTTTAATATTACCAGAAGAAAAATCACTACAGCACATTACCATTTTCTTTTCTGGACTCTCTTTATATTTTTTGAAATCACCTTAGCAGCGGCTATCCGAGAGAGGTTTAATCACTTCGCAGATTACCTCTTGCATTACTCATTAAACATTTTACTCTTTTATGTTCATTGTTATATTGTGATAGGGAATAGGCAGTTTAAAAAAATCAGTGACTACCAAAAGGTGTTAGTTTATTTCATGCTGGAAATTATTGCTTACTATCTATTAAGTGTGTGGATAAATAAGTGCCTGATTTTATCCAGTGTGCCTGTTAACGTGAGCGATAGCTCGTCTAGGTTATTCCTGCTGGCTATGTTATACAGATACATTTATATCATTGGCATGAGCACGGCCTTCCGAATTGCATTTAACCTAATTAAAAACAAAGAGCGAATTCATAAATACATCACCCAAAGCCTTGTTGTTGAAAAGGAAAAGGCAACTTTGCGCTCGGAATTAGTCAGCGCTGAGTTGTCGTTCTTAAGGTCGCAGATAAATCCACATTTTTTGTTCAATTCTTTAAATTCAATTTATAACCGCATCCGCAAAAAAGATCAGGTTAGCGCTGAATATCTAATGGCTTTGGCTGACCTGATGCAATACGCCCTTCAACCGAAAACTTCAACCGATAGTGTTCTGCTTGAATCTGAACTGGAACACATTTCGAATTATATGAAGCTCCAGAGAATACGTTACTCCCGCGACATTTCCTTTCATATTTCTATTGATGATCGGAATCTGAAGATCATTCCATTCCTCCTGATTACCTTAATCGAAAATGTTTTTCAGCACGGAGACCTTAGGGATGAGCAAACGCCGCCGCTGATTGAGATTAGCGCTTCCCGGGAAGAGCTCGTTTTGCGGACAATGAATTCTATAAGGCCTGATCAAAGACCTGGAAACGGCATGGGTTTGGTAAATACACTCAAACGGCTGGAACTTTATTACCCGGATAAGTACATTCTTGAATACTTCTCTGAGCAAAATATATTTTACCTCAAACTTCAACTTAAACTCAAATAATATGTCAGACTATAATTGTTATGTCGTAGATGACGAGGCTGATTCAATTGATATCATACAGGATTATATTAGTCAAACACCGAATCTCAGACTTATATATTCAAGTACTAATCCAAGAGATATCTTTTCTGTGATCACAAAGCAGGGCAAACCGAAAATAACCTTTCTGGATATTGAAATGCCTGGCATAAGCGGCCTTGAATTAGCGGGGCTGATCAGTTCACATACTGCTATAATATTTATCACATCACACACAGAACATGCACTTGAGGCATTTGAAAGGGATGCTTATGACTTCCTGGTTAAACCTGTTTCGTATTCACGCTTTTTACAGGCTGTAATAAAAGTACAAGGGCGGATACAAAACAACCTTATAAGCAGACCAACCGAAGACAATTACTTTTTTATACGTGGCAATAAGCAGGGAGAGCTCATTAAAATTTATTTCGCGGAAATACTGTACATAGAATCCCTTCAAAATTATGTTAAGCTTTATACGGAAAAGAGAATGCATATCACCTACCTGACGCTTAAAGAGTTTGAGTTCAAACTGAACAGGAATAATTTTTTAAAAGTTCATAAAAGCTACGTTGTAAATCTTGACCGGATATCAGGACTTATGAATAATGAATTATTGATGGAAAATAATATTGCTGTACCTGTTGGCTCAGTTTTTCGCTCCGACCTTCTTATCCGTTTGAAAAACAGGATCTTTTCTACCGACAGAAGAAAAGCGCTTGATAATTGACCATTGATCGGACAATTTTTACAAGAAAGTACTTGTAATCCATGTTGGAATTTTTTCTAGTGACCCTTAAGGGCAATGTCATTATTTAAGAGAAAGATTGTGCTAATCTAATTTAAAAATGGGATCCTGGCCTCCGCCACGATGACAGCTCAACATATTAAACCTAGAATACGGCGCGGAGGCCGGAATCTGATTCAATAAATAAATACTGATTTGTAATGCCTGGCTTGACCTGGCACCTAATACATAGCAGGCAATCGTTAAGCTTATTATTTTTTCTCCCGAATGGCCTTAAATTCTGAACCATCTTTCCATTGAGGCATTTTTTCTTCGAAAGCTAATCGTTTACCAACCTGAAAAAACAACTTCAGATCTTCCAGACCACCTTCAAAGGTCCATGTTGCAGAATCAAATTCATCTGAAGGACGGTGATAATGTTTCTCAGTGTATTCTTTTTCTCTTTTTTCACCATAGCCGGCTTCTTTGCCGATTACATCGATGCCATTTGAAGTGTAGAGTGCAGGTACCCCAACTTTAGCAAAATTAAAATGGTCGGAGCGGTAGTAATATCCTGCTTCAGGATGATTTTCAAAGGCGATGACACGCCCAGCTTTTTCTGCAGCTTCTTTCAGATATTCTTCCAGTTCTGATTGGCCTTCGCCGACAATAATGATGTCTTTTGTTTTCTCAAAAGGATTTAAACCGTCAATATTAATATTCGCGACTGTTTTTGAAGTTGGATAAATAGGGTTTTGAGCATAATATGCAGAACCCCAAAGCCCCTGCTCTTCGGCAGTTACTGCAAGCAAAATGATGGTACGTTCAGGCTGGGCTTTCATACTTTTAAATGCCCGTGCCAGTTCGATCAGTCCCGCGGTGCCGCTGGCGTTATCGAATGCACCATTATAAATAGAGTCGGCAGTTTCATCTGGTTTACCTATTCCGAGGTGATCCCAGTGAGAAGTGTAAATAATTACTTCATCAGGACGTTTGCTGCCTGCTATCTTGCCGATTACATTGTAAGATTTGTTAAATATGGTCTTAACGGCGACGTTGGTACTTAGTTTCAGATCCAATGCCAAAGCTTTAAATCCTTGTTTATCTGCCTGCGCGAAGAAATTAGTCGAATCCTGTCCCGCAGCAGCTACTAATTTCTTTGCAGCCGGAAGCGAGAGCCATCCGTTTATATCCGTATAAGTATTGCTTTTCCCCCGGTCGTCTAATCTTAGTTTGGATGCGTTCCAGTTATTCTGAACAACAGTAAATGGATAGCTGGCACCCTCAGTCGTATGTACTATGAGGCAACCTTTAGCACCCTGACGTGCAGCTTCTTCAAACTTATAGGTCCAGCGTCCGTAATAGGTCATCGTTTTACCCTTAAATAAACTGGAATCTCCGGCAGCAAATCCCGGATCATTTACCATCACCATGACGATCTTTCCTTTAACATCAAGACCGGCATAATCATCCCAGTTATACTCCGGTGCGACAACCCCATAACCCGCAAAGACCACCTCATCATTATCGAAGCTGACTTTATCGGTGATCTTATCAGTCCAAATGACATAATCGTCAAAGCCTTTGAGTTTAAAACTTCCTTTTGATGTGCTTACCTGCATATCCGCAGCCGCAGTAGTCTGAATATTGACCATCGGGACTTCCTGGATATAACTTTCGCCATTTCCAGGCTCCAAACCTGCAGCTTTGAATTGCCTTTGCAGGTAAGCTATTGTTTTTGTTTCTCCTTCGGTAAAGGGTTTACGTCCCTGAAGTGAGTCGTGCGAAAGCTCAGCGACATGCAGTTTTAAACTATCTGCATTGAAAGCAGCAAGCCCATCTTCATCTGAAATTTTTGGCTTATTCTGATTGCAAGCCGCCAGGCAGATCAAAGCAGAAAATGCGAGGAATTTAATTTTTAAGTTCATATGGTTAGTATGGTTAGGTTTTGCTAAAATACTGATAAAATTACAGGCTATTTAAAAAATTTGATTCTTGCTTTGAAATGAGGGGTAATGATTTTTTTGCTTTTCTGTTAGAAGCATCTTTGAATTGCTTAATGCCAAAATATAATCAATTTATTTTTTAGATTAGGGTAAATGCTTGATAATAAGCATTTTTATTTAGAATAACGGACCTGCCGGAATACCACAAAAATTGGTAGGCTTGTAATAGTTTTATCATTATATACAAGTGGATGAGAAAGGAGAAAAGGGAGGTATGGTTTCCAGGATAGCTGAAAACATTCCCAAGCAATTTGTTTCGATTCAACATTATGGGCTTTTAAAAGCTGATGAGGAAATTACAGAAGGACCAGAAGTAGAAAAATGGGCAAACGGATTTGAAAACTATACCTTCGAAGAAAAGAATGCCCGCCCGGACGATCCGGTCGGACGGGGAACCACAAGCCTTACTGTCGACTTAGACACCACAGAAGATTTTGTAGATTATATGAATGAGAACTATCCAAAAGCACTCAACAAGCTGAAAGAACTTTGTGAAAAATAGCAAGTTTAAGAATATCTTAAAAAGACAGAGAAATAAACACAACCTGTATAGCATCTACAAGCAATTGGCAGTTTAGTGGTTGAATGCAGTTTTGTATCCCGCACTTGCGGGATTCAGTTCTGGAGACAGTTTTAATCTCTGAAATCGACAACTTCTTATAGCTACCCAACGTCATGTAGTATCGGATACCCCACCTATCTATCTTCTATCTCTTTTTGAATTTATAAATCAAATAATTACCTTTGACGTTAGTAACGTGAAACATTAGTAAATGATTAATTCATTTGGCAATAAAGAAACGCGCAAAATATGGGAAGGCGAACGAATTAGAGGGCTTCCTGTTAAAATCCAGGAAATTGCCCGAAGAAAACTAAGGATGCTTAACAACTCCCAAAATGTGTCAGACCTAATGATTCCTCCTTCAAACAGGTTGGAAAAACTAAAAGGAAACTTTAAATCCTTTTACTCCATCCGAATAAATGACCAGTGGAGGATTATCTTTCAATGGAAGAACGGAAACGCCGAGCAAGTAGAAGTAATCGATTATCATTAAAATAAGAAAATGGAAAAGCTAAAAAACATTCATCCGGGTGAGATCCTGCTTGAAGAATTTCTGATACCATTATCAATTAGTGCGTACAGGCTTTCTAAAGATATTGGGATTCCACAAACACGGATTTCCGAGATAATCAAAGGAAACAGACGCATTACTGCAGATACCGCACTGCGGCTTTCCAGATATTTCGGAAATAGCGCAAAATTCTGGCTGGGCATACAGAATGATTATGACATAGAAGCGGAAGAGGTCCAAAAGAAGGAAGAGTTAAATTCCATCAGACAACATAGCGAACATGCAGCATAAAAACCCAAAAAACAATTCCCCACAAACCCAAACAAAATGATCAGACCCTATATTTTAGCAGAAACAAACTGGAAATCTGTAAAAGATTCAGATTATGACCTGGCAATCCTTCCCTGGGGTGCTACAGAAGCGCATAATTATCATTTGCCCTATTCAACGGATGTGATTGAAGCCGACCATATCGCTGCTGAATCTGCTAGGATTGCCTGGGAAAGCGGTGCGAAGATCATTGTTTTGCCTACAGTCCCTTTTGGAGTTAATACCGGTCAGGCGGACATAAAATTGGACCTGAATATTTATCCAAGTACCCAGCTGGCAATTTTATGCGACCTAATTGAGGTGCTTCAAAGGTCGAATATTTTTAAGCTGCTGATTTTGAATGGTCATGGGGGAAATGATTTTAGAATGATGGTCAGGGAGCTGGGATTAAAATACCCAAAGATGTTTCTTAGCACCTGTAATTGGTTTCAGGCTGAAGACAAAATGAAATTCTTTGAACAGGATGGAGACCATGCCGACGAAATGGAAACAAGCCTGATTCAACACCTGGCTCCAAATTTAATGCTTCCTTTAGATACGGCAGGAGATGGGAAAGAGAAAAAATATAAAATTAAAGAGTTTTCAGAAGGCTGGGCCTGGGCAGAAAGAAAGTGGTCGCAAATTACTAAAGACACAGGTGTAGGAAATCCCGAATTTGCAACTAAAGAGAAAGGAGAAAAATACTTTAAGGCTGTAACCTTAAAAGTATCCCATTTTCTGATTGAATTGGCAAAAGCTGATGTGAATGATCTTTATGAATAGGGGGGTTTCGTTGGTTTATAAATAAGATGGTTTGCAGGAGGTTTCCGATCACAGTGATTCAATCTTGTAATATGTTTTGCAGGAGGTTCTCGCTTCCGCGAGAATGACAAGCTCATGGAGATGAAGGAGAATACAGCCTCCGCTGGAATCGAAATGGGAAACCATATAATATTTACCCAAATATCCGCTTGTTATTAGGGTTTAAGCGCAGTTCCTCCTACGGATTGTAGAAGGATGAAGAGTCCCACCTTTGCTTTTGTCTGAACCATGATTCAGATGATTTATTTGATTATTATGAATCATTACAATCAAGCTAATCAAAAAAATCATAGTTCAGACAAAATGATACACTCACAACCCGCCTGTCCTTACAGTTTCAGCGCAGCGCTCTAAGGATTATTCAATGAATAAGAGTCTTCAGACTCGTTTATTAAAATACCAACACTACCTTCCGTAAGACCGGAAATTTATATCTTCATATCCGGAATAAAATATCAAATGCTATAATGAAAAATCAACAACATGGATTTTTGACAGATTGTTCAATCAGAATAATTTGCCTGATTTTCTTCTTCGGACTCACAACAATAGCCTTTGCTGATCATAAGATAAAATTTCATAATCCGGATACAATTGCACAAGCAGACAGTTTAAAACGAAAAGTCAGCCTTTCCAGAATCATGAATGTTTTACCCGGGGATCGTGTAGCTAATGGTCGGGTTTCTTTTCTGGATGAGACATTTAAGGATTGGATCAGACGAACCGGCGAGCTTCCACCCGATTTCAATAAAATGCCTTCAATACCTTTTCTTCCTGATCCCCTCATTGAGGACGAGGGCGGCAAGAATATTCCGATTACTTCGGCCGTGCAATGGAAAGAAAAGCGTCAATGGATGAAGGAGCAACTGGAATATTATATTACCGGCACCTATCCGAAAGCTCCCGGTGATTTCAAGGTTAAGGTTCTGAGTGAAAAGAAGGAGGGTTCAACTACGCTTCGTATGGTTGAGCTGTCATTCGGTCCGCAAGAGCAAGCCAAACTAACCATTGAACTAATGATTCCGCAGGGGAAAGGCCCCTTCCCTGTGTTTATGACCCAATGGAACCATAGAGGCTGGGCTCAAATTGCGGTAAGACGTGGCTATATGGCCTGTGTTTATGCAGCCTCGGATGCAAATGACGATACTGAAAAGTACGCTGAAATATGGTCAGGTAAATATGACTTTACCAGATTGATGCGAAGAGCATTCGGTACTTTCAGGGCGGTCGATTATTTACATACACTTCCAATTGTCGATAAAGAAAGAATTGCCTTAACAGGACACTCCAGGAATGGTAAATTAGCACTGATGGCTGCTGCTTTTGACGAACGCATAAAGGCTGTTATTCCGAGCAGCGGTGGTTCAGGTGCCGAAGTCCCATGGCGTTATGCTACCCAGCAATATGATGTTGAAGATATTGCATTATTATCCGCTGCCCAACCGTCCTGGCTTCATCCCCGCTTAAGATTTTTTATAGGTCGCGAGAATAAGCTTCCAATCGATCAAAATCATTTTATGGCATTGATTGCACCCAGAGGATTAATGTTAAGTACAGCAATCAATGAAGGTGCCAGCAATCCATGGGGTATTGAGCAGGCATATTACTCTGCGCAAAAGGTATATAAGTTTCTTGATGCACAGGATAATCTGGCCATCAGATTTAGGAACGGAGAACATGGTACCCATGCAGGGGACATTGAAGACTATATAGATTTCTTTGATTATGTTTTTAAACGTTCTGACTATAAGTCTGAAAATAAATTGCTTTACAATTATACGTTTGAAGGCTGGCGTGAGCGAAGTAAGGAAAATATAAATCCTTTAAATTATCCTTCAAAAGTCGGGCAAGGCACCGGGGCAATTGCCGGGAAAAACTTATCAAAGGAAAATTGGGCTGTTAAAAAAACTGAAATAAAACAACAGTTACGATGGATAATAGGAGATGAACCTCCCGGCCTGAATAATCCCGGTCCGCAGCGATTACAAAACGGGGGAGCCGGAGAAGATTATTTTGGAACTGTTCTCAAACGACCAAATGTCACTGCCCGGATGGGTCGAATGGCCATCACTCCTTACAAGGAATTTGGCGATTATTTGTATGGCTATATTTACTATCCAAAGGATAAAACTGGAAATATTAAGGCTGGTAAATTGCCGGCTCTTATCTATCAGCACGAATACGACTATTCCAAGGGTTTTTCCACTTATCATGATCTTCAGTCATTCTTTGAGGGTATGACCGATCTTGGTTATGTTGTTTTTTCATACGATATGGTCGGTTTTGGGAACCGAATTGAAGAAGGCACACGTTTTTATGACCGTTATCCAAATTGGTCGAAAATGGGAAAAATGGTGGCAGATGCTAAAGGGGCCGTTGACGCATTGAGCAATCTGGATTTTGTTGATAGTTCTAAAATATTTATCACAGGTTATGCCATGGGTGCAACAGTCGGACTTTATGCTACTGCACTAGATGAAAGAGTTGCCGGACTTGTTTCAGTTAGTGGATTTACTCCGATGCGTACAGATTCAAAGGAAAATGGAAGGGAAGGGATCAAAGCTTTTTCGCATTTGCACGGACTGATTCCTCGTTTAGGCTTCTTTGTTGGCCATGAGGATCGTATCCCATATGATTATCAGGAAATCTTAGGATCAATTGCTCCGAGGCCTGTATTGGTGATTGCCCCCAAATTAGACCAGACTGCTAATCTTACAGATATCAGAGCATCTGTTAATGAAGCTGGAAAAATATACAAATTATTAGGTGCTTCTGATCAGCTCATTCTTAATTCACCTGATGATTTTAACAGGTTTACTGAAGAAATGCAAAAAACAATTTATGATTGGGCTCGCAAATTAATGGCACCTGTTTCTAATTGATAATTTAGTTTAATAGGCCATTTGTGAATTTTGCTTATTAAAGTTTCTTGTACTAAAGGATTTCATTGATTCTGCCGGGCTGCCCCTTCCGATGAAATACAGCTCCAGGTAAAATAAACCTTGCCGGAGTAGGTAGCTTCCGGCTATCGTTATTTTGAATCAGAACGTTATTTCATGCCGGAACTACTACGGAGGAAAGGGCTGAACTATCCTATATGACACAGGTATTGCTTTCCTTAATCAAATTATTTCACTCCAGAGCCCTGTCTGGACGATTATAATTCCCGTCTGGTCGGTGTTCTCGCCGTACCAGGCACGATTATATCATTGGTGGTGATAACACCAACTTCAGGGAAAGTGGTCGGTGATAACACCAACCACAGGGAAACCTATATCTAATCTCAATACTCAATACTCAATACTCGCTAAATTTGCTTGATAGATTAAAGAAGGGTAGTTTTGTGGCTTAAATTCAAATTATGGCTGTTGAAAGAGGACCTATATCCCGTTTTATAGAAAAAAACTATCTGCATTTTAATTCTGCCGCTCTGGTGGATGCTGCAAAAGGGTATGAAACCCATCTGGATGAAGGTGGAAAAATGATGATCACGCTTGCTGGAGCAATGAGTACTGCCGAATTAGGTATTTCACTCGCTGAGATGATCCGTCAGGATAAAGTATCAATCATATCATGTACCGGAGCGAATCTGGAAGAGGATATTATGAATCTGGTTGCTCATTCGCATTATAAACGTGTTCCTAATTACCGTGATTTAAGTCCGCAGGATGAGTGGGATCTCCTTGAGAACCATTACAACAGGGTTACTGATACCTGTATTCCTGAAGAGGAAGCATTCAGAAGGCTTCAAAAGCATATTCATAAGCTTTGGAAAGATGCCGATGATTCTGGTGAGCGTTATTTTCCACATGAATATATGTACAAAATGCTTCTTAGCGGGGTTCTTGAACAGTATTATGAGATAGACCCTAAGAATTCCTGGATGCTTGCTGCTGCAGAGAAAAATCTTCCGATTATAGTTCCGGGCTGGGAAGATTCAACAATGGGAAATATTTTCGCTTCTTATGTGATGAAAAAAGAAATCAAAGCATCAACAATGAAAAGCGGAATTGAATACATGGGCTGGCTGGCAGATTGGTATATCGCTAATTCAGCGGGAAAGGGTATTGGATTTTTTCAGATTGGCGGTGGAATTGCCGGTGATTTTCCAATTTGTGTTGTGCCAATGCTTTATCAGGATATGGAAATGGAAAACATTCCTTTCTGGAGCTATTTCTGCCAGATTTCAGATTCTACAACATCCTATGGATCGTATTCCGGCGCTGTTCCAAATGAGAAGATTACCTGGGGTAAACTGGATATCCATACCCCTAAATTTATTGTGGAATCAGATGCGACAATTGTTGCTCCGCTCATATTTGCCTGGGTTCTGAAGCAGTAGTGATTCTCTGTTTTAAAAACAAGTGTTAAGGCTGGTATTAAAAGGGCTATTTTTCAAAAATACTTTAAAAGTATCTGTTAATCAGCTAACTATGTAATAGTTTAGAATGGTTATAAATTGATAAAATAGGTCATGTTAATGTCATCCGTATTTGAATAAAGCATACTTTTGTCAACTGAAAATGTTGATTATAACCTTATGGTCGACTTTTTAATTATACGTTTCAAATTTTAAGCAACAAATACTCAATATGAGAAGCATCTCATTATTTTTTAGAAGTGTTACAAAATCATTGGTTCTGGTTACTTTACTGTGTTCAATGGCTGTTTCTTCGGCCAATGCGCAGGATGCAGCAGCTGGAGCAGCGATTTTCAAGCAGAAGTGTACCGCTTGCCATGGTATTGACAAGGCGGTTGTAGGTCCGGCCCTAAAAGGGATTGATACTAAGTATGATGAAGCATGGTTGCTCAAATGGATCAAAAATGCTCCTGCATTCATTGCTTCAGGCGATGCAAAGGCAGTAAAAGCAGCTGAGTATTCACCGGCTATGATGTCAGCTTTTCCTGAATTATCAGACGATGACATTAAGAACATTGTAGCTTATGTTAAAGTTGGGGATGTTAAGCCTGCAGCCGATCCAAATGCTGCCGCTGGTGCAGCCGGAGCGCCTGCTGATAAAGGCGGTGTAAGTAACTTCATGTTATTTGGTCTGCTGGCAGTAATCATCATTGCCTTCTTGGTTATCCTGGTTTTAAATCGTGTGATTACCACTCTGGAACGTGTAATGCTTCAGAAAAAAGGCATTGCTGTTGAAGAGGAAGACGGTGCCGAGACGAAAGATCGTTTCGAAGGGCTTAAAAAGCTAAGTAAAAACAAAAAATTCATTTTGTTCATAGTTATACTTTGTGTGATTTTCCTTGGCTCTGCAGGTTGGAAAGGCATGTGGGAAACAGGTGTTCATACTGGTTATCAGCCGGTACAGCCAATTAAATTTTCTCACCAGCTTCATGCAGGTGTAAATAAAATTGATTGTCAGTATTGTCATTCAGGTGCATTTACTTCTAAAAATGCATCTATTCCATCTCTTAATGTTTGTATGAACTGCCATAATTATGTTACGGCATCCGAAAAATATGATGGAAAAACTTCTCCTGAAATAATGAAGATTTATAATGCTCTTGATTATAATGAGGAAACCAAAGTTTATGGTAATGATACCAAGCCTGTTGAATGGATTAGAATTCACAATTTACCTGATTTGGCTTACTTTAATCACTCACAACACGTTTCAGTTGCGGGCATAGAGTGTCAGAATTGTCACGGTCCGATCCAAACCATGGAAGAGGTTTATCAATATTCTCCTCTGACTATGAAATGGTGTATCAACTGCCACAAACAAACAGAGGTTAATCATAAGGACAATCCTTATTATGATAAACTGATTGCTGCACATGATAAATTGAAAAAAGGTGGAAAAGTTACAGCTGCTGTATTAGGCGGACTGGAATGTGCTAAGTGTCACTACTAATTAGAATAATTTTAAGATAACATACGTATACTTTATATAGCTTAAATGGAAAGCAATAAAAAATACTGGAAAGGTTTAGAAGAGCTGCAGAACACAAAGGATTTTGTTGAAAAAAACAAAAACGAGTTCGCTGAGCCACTTCCTATGGAAGAAGTTCTGAATGAAGCCGGTTTAAGTACCGTAACTCCACGTCGCGACTTTTTGAAGGCGCTTGGATTTGGTTTGGGAGCAGTTACTCTTGCTGCATGTCAGACAACTCCGGTTCATAAATCAATTCCTTATTTGGTTAAACCTGAAGAAATAGTACCTGGTATTCCTAATTACTATACTTCTACTTTCAATGGTCACAGCGTTCTGGTTAAAACCCGTGAAGGTCGTCCAATTAAGATTGAAGGAAATCCAAATTGTATTCTGAGCAAAGGAAGTCTGGATGCAAAAGGACAGGCCTCAGTGCTTGATCTTTACGATGTTTCCAAACTGAAAAATCCTGTTCTGAATGATTCAGAATCAAGTTGGGCAAAAATTGATGAGTACGTAAAAGCTGAGCTTGCTAAAATTAAAGCAGGTGGCAAAAAAATTCGTATTGTTTCTTCTACTGTTAATAGTCCTTCGACTAAAGCAGCTATTGCCGACTTTACAGCACAATATCCAAATACAAAACACGTACAGGTTGATGCGGTTTCTTATACCGGTATCATCAAAGCAAATGAAAACAGTTTTGGTAAGGTAGTTCTTCCAAAATACCGTTTTGACAGAGCAGATCTTATTGTAAGTTTCGGAGCTGATTTTCTGGGTACATGGATCTCTCCTGTAGAGTTTAGTCGCCAGTACACTTCCAAAAGAAATAATACTGCTCTTCAGGGCAAAAAAATGTCCCGTCATATTCAGTTCGAGACAGGAATGAGTTTAACAGGTACCAATGCTGATGCGCGTCTTCCATTAAAGCCATCAGAAGAAGGTATTGCCTTATTAAATTTATATGCTGCTTTAGGCGGTGCGGTTATCGGAACTAAGCCTCTTGCAAATAATCCGAATGCAGAAAAAGCGATTGCATTAACTGCTAAAGAATTAGCTGCTGCAAAAGGAAGAGCCCTTGTAATCAGCGGTTCAAATGATGTTTCTACCCAGATCGTTGTAAATGCGATCAACTCAATCCTGGGAAGTTACGGGACTACTATTGATCTTGATAATCCATCATACCAGTATGCAGGAAATGATGCTGAATTCGCTGAGTTCGTTAATGAAATGAACCGTTCTGAAGTGGATGCAGTTTTCTTTTTGAATACAAATCCTGCTTACGAATTCAATGACACCAAGGCATTCACAAATGCCCTTTCAAAAGTTAAGTTGCGTGTTTCTTTTGCTGATCGCAAAGATGAAACAGCTTCACTATGCCAGGTAATTGCTCCAAATCATCATTATCTTGAATCATGGGGCGATTCAAATCCGGTAGAAGGATATTATACTATTGTTCAGCCTGCTATCAACCCTGTTAATAATTCACGTAATGCTGAGCAGGGTCTGTTAATCTGGTCCGAAGGTGCTGTTACAGATTATTATCAGTATATCCAGAATAACTGGGCGAAAACAGTTCTTGCTCAATCCGCTACAAGTTGGAAGGATCTTTTACAAAAAGGTTCGGTTAGTCTTCCTGAAAGATCAGCAGGTACTTATACTTTCTCCCGCGAACTTGATTCAGTAGTTCAGACTATCCTCGCTGAAAGCAATACACTTGCAAAAGGCGGTGATAATGCTGTAGAATTACATATTTATCAGAATGTTTCAATTGGTGACGGTAAGTCGGCCAATAACCCTTGGTTGCAGGAGTTACCTGATCCGGTTTCAAAAGTAACCTGGGATAACTATGCTGCTATCAATGCAAAGTTTGCAGAAAAATTGGGTATTGCCGAGAATGATCTTGTAGAGATCAAAACAGATAAATACACCATTACTTTACCAGTACTTATCCAGCCAGGGCAGGCTTATGGAACGGTTTCAGTAGCCCTTGGTTATGGCAGAACGAAAGCCGGAAAAGCCGGATCTGAGGTTGGTAAGAATGCTTATCCATTCCTGCGTTTGGTTAATGCAACTTTCCACACTGCAACAGCCGCTAGCCTGTCTAAAGCTTCGGGTACTTATGAGCTGGCTCAAACACAGACACATCATTCAATTGAAGGCAGGAATATCGTTCGCGAGACTACCTTAAAGGATTATTTAAAAGATCCTAACTCTGGAACAGGTCATGCTCACGTAAATCACTATGATTTATGGAATGAGTATGAGCAGCCCGGACATAGCTGGGTTATGGCAATTGATCTGAATGCCTGTACAGGTTGTGGCGCATGTATCGTGGCTTGTAATGCCGAAAATAATATTCCGGTTG
Source organism: Daejeonella sp. (assembly GCF_030684675.1). Classification (GTDB taxonomy): domain Bacteria; phylum Bacteroidota; class Bacteroidia; order Sphingobacteriales; family Sphingobacteriaceae; genus Daejeonella. Next base: position 26,813 of record NZ_JAUXXZ010000009.1, read on the forward strand.
TTGGACGTGAGGAGGTTCGTCGTCGTCGCGAAATGCACTGGATTCGTATCGACCGTTACTATACCGTTAATGAAGGTGGAAATAAGGTAACAGAAGAGAAAGAAGTAGAGAAACTTGAGAACATAGATAACGTTTCTGTTATACATCAGCCAATGATGTGTCAGCATTGTGATCATGCTCCTTGTGAAACTGTTTGTCCTGTTTTAGCAACGGTTCACTCTTCCGAAGGCTTGAACCAAATGGCTTATAACCGTTGTATCGGAACACGTTACTGTGCGAACAACTGTCCGTATAAAGTACGTCGTTTCAACTGGTTTAACTACTGGAATGATTCACGTTTCGATAATTACATGAACAATGAGTTTACACAGCTTGTGTTAAACCCTGATGTTACTTCACGTTCAAGAGGGGTAATGGAGAAATGTTCAATGTGTGTTCAGCGTATTCAGGCAGGTAAGCTTCAGGCTAAATTAGAGAAGCGTACTTTGAAAGATGGTGATATTAAAGTTGCCTGTCAGCAAACATGTCCTACCAATGCAATCATCTTTGGAGATGGAAATGATCCTGAATCTGAAGTATCAAAAGCACTGAAGAGTGAGCGTACATACTATGTCCTGGAAGAGCTTAATGTTAAGCCGGGTGTAGGATATCAAACAAAAGTTAGAAATACTGTAGAGGTTTAATACAAGAAATAAAAAAGAATATGTCATCTCATCACGAGTCTATACTTAGAGAACCCTTAGTAACCGGTGAAAATATTACCTATTCAAAGGTCACCGAAGATATATTGGTTCCTGTAGAAAATAAGCCAAATAAAGCCTGGTGGATTGGTTTCATTGTTTCCGCCCTTGGTGCTGGACTTTGGGTATTCTCTGTTAGCTGGACCTTCTGGTTTGGTATCGGCGAATGGGGTTTAAATAAAACAGTTGGATGGGCCTGGGATATTACCGGTTTCGTTTGGTGGGTAGGTATTGGTCATGCCGGTACCCTTATCTCGGCGGTATTGCTCCTGTTCCGACAGAACTGGCGAAATTCAATTAACCGTTCAGCAGAGGCAATGACCATTTTTGCCGTTATCTGTGCCGCTACCTATATTATTTCACACATGGGTCGTCCATGGTTGTTTACCTGGGCACTTCCGCTTCCAAATCAATTCGGATCATTATGGGTTAACTTTAACTCACCACTTGTATGGGACGTATTTGCAATCTCAACATATTTCTCGGTTTCATTGGTGTTCTGGTACACAGGATTACTTCCTGATATAGCAACCATCCGTGACCGGGCAGTGGGTACCCGTCGTCGTGTTTATTCTATTTTATCTTTCGGATGGAATGGTTCAGTAAAAACCTGGCAGCGTTTTGAGTTAGTATCACTGATATTAGCGGGTGTTTCTACTCCTCTGGTACTTTCAGTGCATACAATTGTATCCATGGACTTTGCAACTTCCCTGGTTCCGGGATGGCATACAACTATCTTCCCTCCATATTTCGTTGCAGGGGCGATCTTCTCTGGTTTTGCAATGGTTCAAACCTTATTGCTGATTACCCGTAAGGTAATGAACTTCGAAAACTACATTACCATGTTCCATATCGAATCGATGAATAAGATCATCATTCTTACAGGATCAATTGTGGGTGTAGCTTATTTAACAGAATTATTTATTGCCTGGTACTCAGGAGTTGAATATGAGCAGTATGCATTTTTGAACAGGGTGAGCGGACCATACTGGTGGGCTTACTGGATCATGATGACCTGTAACGTAATTTCTCCGCAATTGTTCTGGTTCAAAAAGATTCGTACCAGCATAGCCTTATCATGGATTTTATCGATCGTTGTGAATATTGGTATGTGGTTCGAGCGTTTTGTAATCATCGTCACTTCATTGCACCGTGATTACCTTCCATCAAGCTGGGTTATGTTTTACCCAAGCTGGGTTGATGTGGGCGTATTTATCGGATCTATAGGAGTATTCTTTACCTTATTCCTTCTTTTCCTTAGAGTATTTCCGGCTATTGCAATGGCAGAGGTTAAATTATTGCTGAAGAGTTCAAGTGATCAGGCTAAGAAGAAGTTGATTGCTGAGAAAGTTGTAGACAGCGGAGAGGCTGAGTACTACCTCGAATCTCTCGAAAAGTATGATAGTGTTTCTCCAAAAGTTGCTGAATTCCAAAAAGTTTAAAGATGAGTAATATAAAATATATTTTAGGTCATTTTGAGGATCCGGATGATCTGATGCACGGGATAGACAAACTGCAGGAGAATAGCGTAAGTATTTACGATGTTTATACTCCGATGCCAATCCACGGTATTGAGGATAAATTAGGAATTAAAAGATCAAGGCTGGGTAAAGTGGCATTTGGGTTCGGCTTGACCGGTACTATCACTGCTATCTCCATGATAACTTACATGCTTGTTATCGACTGGCCAATGAATATTGGTGGTAAACCACATTTTGCATTCCCTGATTTTATTCCAATCATGTTCGAATTAACCGTATTGTTTGCAGCTTTCGGAATGGTAGGAACTTATTTCTTTGCAAATCACCTGGCTCCTGGTCGTGCTCCCAGAGTAATGGACCTTAGAGCAACTAACGATAGATTTGTGATTGCGATTGATGCAAGAACAAATACCTCGCATGATCAAATAGATAACATTTTAAAAGAAGCAGGTGCTGTTGAAATTAAGCACAACGAAAGGAAATATGTTAGTTATGAATAAGCGCCTAATAATTTGTACCGCTTTTTTAACTGTAGCCGCTGTTACGGTTATTTCTTCCTGTTCAAATAATAGAAGTACGGGACTTGAATTTGCCCGTAATATGTATGATCCTATTGGTTACAATCCGGATCAGCCAAATAAGAACTTTAAGGACGGTAAAACTGCTCAGAATCCGCCAGCCGGTACAATGCCAGTGGGATTTGACAAATATGATGTTTATCCTAATACACTTGAAGGCTATCAGGCAGCAAGTGCAGGGATGGCAAATCCACTTCCGGTAAGTGTAGCCACTCTTGAGCAGGGAAAAACATTGTATTTAAACATGTGTTCTCATTGTCATGGTCTTGAAGGAAAGGGTGATGGTTCTATCGTTAAACTTGGTAAATTTCCTGCTCCTCCTTCATATTCAACCGGAAACTCTTCAAGAGGTGGTACTATGAAGGATCTTACAGATGGTAAAATTTATCATACGATCACACACGGTGTTAACCTGATGGGGCCACACAAATCTCAATTATCTCCGGAGCAACGGTGGAAAATTGTTATGTACGTTCACGAATTACAAAAATTACAATAGTCAATTGCTAAAACCAGATGGGAAATCATAATCATACTCATAATTTCACGGAACAATTTACATTTTCTGGAAAATTAAAAACCTGGACCTTAATAGCAATAGTGGTTGGAATTCTTGCTACAGCTTTTGGTTTACTAACAGGTCAGCAGGAACGTACTTTCGCTAACCTGCTTTTAATGGCCTATTACTTTACCTGTGTTTGCGCAACGGGTTTATTCTTTCTGGCATTGCAGTATGTTGCACAGGCAGGATGGGCAACCGGTTTGTTAAGGATACCGCAGGCAATGTCAAGGGTGCTTCCTATTGCATCTCTTGTATTGTTTGCAGTGTGTGCAGCAGGTTTATTAACTCATAATTTATATCATCACTGGAATGGTGAGGGTCTGACAGATCCTTCCAGCCCAAATTATGATAAACTGATTGCCGGAAAAGCAAGTTTCCTGAATGTACCTTTCTTTTTAACCAGACTGGCAGTATTTCTTGGAGCATACAGCTTCTTTGCATGGTTGTTTGCAAAATATACCAAAGCACAGGAGTTAGAAGGCGGACTTGTTTATCACGATAAAAACTTTAAGTGGTCGGCTATATTCCTGATTGTTTTTGGATTCACTACTCCAATCTGGGCCTTTGATACCATTATGTCGTTGGAGGCTCATTGGTTCTCAACAATGTTCGGTTGGTATAACTTCGCAGCAATGTGGGTTAGTGGACTTTGTGTGATTACACTGATAGTTATCTTTATGAAGAAGGCAGGCTATCTAACCTGGATCAATGAAAACCATTTACATGATCTTGGTAAATTTATATTTGCATTCTCCATTTTCTGGACTTATATATGGTTCTCTCAGTTCGTTCTTATCTATTATGCCAACATGCCTGAGGAAACTGTTTACTTTTATAAGCGCTGGGAGCCTGAGTATCTTCCATGGTTCTGGTTGAATATCATTATTAACTTTGCTGCACCATTACTGATCCTGATGTCAAGAAATTCCAAGCGCCAAATGAATACATTAATGTTCGTGTGTATCCTGCTTTTATGTGGTCATTGGTTGGATTATTACATGATGATCATGCCAGGAACAGTTGAGTCTCACAGAGGATTTGGTATAATTGAGATTGGAATTGCGATTGGTTTTGTAGGGCTTTTCACATTCCTTACACTTAACCAGTTAACTAAGCGGTCATTGGTGACAACAAATCATCCTTTCCTACAGGAAAGTATCAATCACCAGATATAAACACAGTTCTTAATAGCTTAAAGAAAATAGTACGAATAAAATGAGGTTAAGAGAAATTTTTAATATCAGGACTGTAGCTGCATTACTAGTAATATGCACTCTTACTGTAACTAACAGTGCAACATACGCGCAGGTTCAGGATTCTACGATCAGTTCAACAACTGCAGCAATTGATACAGCCGTAAAAGCTGCTTCAACTGAACTGACCCCATCATCTGCTCCTTTGATCAGTACCGCTGTTGATACTGTAGCAAGGTATAAGAATATGCAGCCAATCGCTGAAACAAAGGATTATTCAGAATCCTACAAATCAGCTACTTATTATGTTTTAATGTTTTTCCTTCTATGTGTATTTATTGCAATAATTGGAAAGATATTAAAGGTATATGAACTGAGCCGTGAGATGCAGGGTGTAAAATCAAGCCTTAATGCCCGTAGGATTCAGGGTGTTTTCCTTGGGATCTTTTTGATTTTAGGTATTTATGGTGTTTACTGGTCTTATGCAGTTCAGGGGCCAATGAGTATGCATGAATCAGCTTCTGAGCATGGTCTGGATATCGACTTCATGTTTAATACAACCTTAATTTTAACTACGATTGTATTTATTTTAACTCATATTGCTCTATTTGGCTTCTCATTTAAGTATAGAGGATCTGAAAATAGAAAGGCATATTTCTATCCGCATAATAATGCGCTTGAAAGGATATGGACTATTATTCCAGCCATAGTTTTAACTGTTCTGGTATTACTGGGATTCTTTACCTGGAGAGGTATTACCAATGTTTCTCCGGAAGATCAGAAGAAAGCGATCAATATTGAGGTTACCGGTGAGCAGTTCAAATGGAGCCTTCGTTATGCGGGTGCTGATAACCAGGTTGGAAACCGTAACTACAAATTGACTACACCAACCAACGGACTTGGAATAGATTTCAAAGATCAGAAGAGTTGGGATGACAAACTTACGAGTGAGATTGTAATTCCTGTAAATAAGGCGGTTCGCGTAATCATTAATTCTAAAGATGTTTTACACAGTTTCTATCTTCCTGACTTTAGGGTGCAGATGAATGCTGTACCGGGAATGCCTACTTCATTCCAGTTTACACCCCGCCTTACCACTGCTCAGATGAGAGAGAAGAGAAATAATCCGAAATATGATTATGTTCTTCTTTGTGCCAAGATTTGTGGTGCAGGACATTATAATATGCAGGCTAAAGTAACAGTGGTTTCTGAAGCGGAATACGCTACATGGCTTGCTAAACAGCCTTTATATTATAATGATGATGTTAAAAAAGAACTTCAGCTGGCTGAGAATACCAAAACTGAAGAAGTCAACAAAATAGCTTTAAATACAAATACTATTAGAAACTAATTATGGCAAGCACTGCAATACACGATTCAGCCGTACTTCACCAACACGACGATCACGGTCACGATCAAGGACATCATAAGGAAACATTTATTACTAAATATATCTTTAGTCAGGATCATAAAATGATCGCCAAGCAATTCCTGATCACAGGCATATTAATGGCAGTTGTTGCTATGATTCTATCTATCCTTTTCAGGTTGCAATTAGCATGGCCTGATGAGAGCTTTCCATTATTGGAAACATTCCTTGGCGAAAAATGGGCTGAAGGTGGTAGAATAAAACCCGATTTTTATCTTGCAATTGTAACCATACACGGTACCATGATGGTATTCTTTGTATTGACTGCAGGATTAAGCGGTACTTTCAGTAACCTTCTTATTCCTCTTCAATTGGGAGCAAGGGATATGGCTTCACCATTCCTGAATATGATCTCTTACTGGTTGTTTTTTGTTTCCTGTGTGATCATGATGTGTTCTTTCTTTGTAGAAAGCGGACCTGCAAGTTCAGGATGGACTGTTTACCCTCCTTTGTCTGCCTTGCCGAAAGCAATTAGTGGTTCTGGTACTGGTATGACACTTTGGTTAATCAGTATGGTATTATTCGTTGCATCAGCCCTTATCGGAGCATTGAACTATATCTCAACAATTCTGAATATGCGTACCAAAGGTATGGATATGTGGAAAATGCCATTAACGATCTGGGCTTTCTTCCTTACTGCTATAGTAGGTGTATTGTCTTTCCCGGTGTTAGTTTCAGCAGTTGTACTATTAATCTTTGATAGGAGTTTCGGCACCAGTTTTTATCTTTCTGATATTGTTGTTGCTGGACAAATTCTTCCAAATCAGGGGGGTAGTCCAGTTTTATGGCAGCACTTATTCTGGTTCCTGGGTCACCCAGAGGTATATATTGTAATTATGCCTGCATTGGGCATCACTTCAGAGGTAATTGCTACGAATTCCAGAAAGCCAATCTTTGGCTACCATGCGATGGTTTATTCCTTAATTGGTATTACCGTGTTGTCGTTCATCGTTTGGGGACATCATATGTTCGTAACGGGTATGAACCCATTCCTTGGAGGTGTATTCATGATTACGACCTTAATAATTGCAGTGCCTTCAGCAGTAAAGACTTTTAATTACCTGGCAACCATCTGGCGTGGAAATCTACGCTTTACTCCAGCGATGTTATTTGCTATTGGTCTGGTTTCTTTTTTTATCTCCGGTGGACTTACCGGTTTATTTTTAGGAAATGCCGCTTTGGATATCAATCTGCATGATACCTATTTCGTTGTAGCTCACTTTCACCTTGTAATGGGTTGTGCGGCAATCTTCGGTATGCTTTGTGGTGTTTATCACTGGTATCCTAAAATGTTCGGTCGTTTGCTGGACGAGCGTCTGGGTTATATTCACTTCTGGTTTACCTTTATTGGGGCTTATCTGGTATTCTTCCCTATGCACTTTATGGGTATTGATGGTGTGCCTCGTCGTTACTATGCTTTCACAGAGTTTGCATTTATGCAAGAATGGTTAACAGTGAACGTGTTTATAACATGGGCAGCAATTATTTCTGCACTAGCTCAGGTTGCCTTCCTTTGGAATTTCTTCTATTCTATTTTTTACGGAAAGAAGTCACCACAAAACCCTTGGGATTCAAATACACTTGAATGGACTGCACCGGTAGAGCACCTGCACGGAAACTGGCCTGGAGAAATTCCTTCGGTACATCGCTGGCCATATGATTACAGTAAGCCTGGTCACCATACTGACTTTATTCCTCAAACTACTCCTTTTTCTGAGACAATGAGCTCCAATCTGCTCCATGATTTTGAAGGAAACCCTGAATCTGAGCATATTCAGCAGGAATGGGATAAGGAACATGCATCGGAGCGGCATAATCCTGAACAGGTTTAAAAAAATTAGGTTAATAGTTTAAGCAGGCGATATCTTGATATCGCCTGCTTACTATAATGAATATTCTTTCTGCTATTTCCGCAGAGAAATTACAACGAATGTATCCTTTTTCAAAAGAGGTTTCTGTCGTTAGAATTATCTTAAAATCGACTCTTTTTTTGAAAATCTGAGTTGTATTTTAAAATTGTCGGCAATTGATATGAAACAGTGAAACAGAAAATATAGTGAGGAATTTTATATCCGACTTCAATAAATTAATTAAACTAAGGCTGACCCTTACCGTGGTCTTTTCTGCTTCTGTCTGTTTTTTGATGGGTAGCAGATTTCAGGGTGATATTAATTGGATCAACTGGATTATTCTGACACTTGGAGGATTTCTGGTCACAGGCGCGGCAAATGGATTTAATGAGATCATTGAAAAGGATCTGGATAAATTAATGAAAAGAACAATGGACAGACCGATTCCATCCGGAAAAATGACCACAGGTCAGGCTCTTGTTCTCAGCCTGATTATGGGAATTTCTGGTACATATCTTTTGGTTAGTCTTAATTTCCCCACCGGTGTACTCGCGGTTTTTTCGATATTTCTGTATGCATTTGTTTATACCCCAATGAAACGGAAATCGCCAATCGCAGTTTTTATTGGTGCATTCCCTGGTGCATTCCCTCCTTTAATCGGGTATTTTGCGGCCTTTAATGAACCTCAAATATCCTGGATACCGATTATTTTGTTTTTGATTCAGTTCGTCTGGCAATTTCCTCATTTCTGGGCAATAGCCTGGGTTCTTGATGAAGACTATAAAAGGGCAGGCTTCCGATTACTTCCAAGTACTAAACAGGATAAGACAAGCGCAATGGTCACTCTTTTTTCTACAATCATCCTGATTCCGGTGAGTTTAATGCCAACAGTATATTTAATGCCTTCGGGGCAAGCTTTTGGAGGTGTTATTTATATGGTTGTTGCCTTGCTGGCAGGGCTGTTTTTTGTTTGGCAGGCAGTTCAGCTTTATAGTAAGAGAGATGTAGCATCTGCTAAGAAGCTTATGTATACCTCTTTTATTTATCTTCCTATAATGCAATTAACCCTGTTATTTGACTTCATAGTAAAATAATTTTATCGAAATGGAAAATTTACAAGTTGAGGATAGGTTGAATTTAAAAGCTAAGAAATTTTTAATGTGGCTATTTATTATTGCTTCTTTTATGATGTTTGCCGCATTGACCAGTGGTTTTATCGTCTACACTGAAGGAAATGCAGAGCGCGGAATAAAAGTATTACTTCCCAGAGCATTTATGTACAGCTCTGTGATTATCATACTTAGCAGTGTCACAGCTCATATGGCCTATCTGTCTGCCAACAGCTTGCAATTGGGTAAGCAAAAACTGTATATTCTGTTAACGATTTTGCTGGGTGTTGCATTTTTCTACAGTCAGTTCCAGGCATGGCAAGCCTTGTATAATTCAGGTGCTTATTTCGTGAATTATAATGCTTCTCAATCCTTTATTTATGTGTTTAGTGGTGCTCATTTATTGCACGTAATTGTAGGACTATTTTTTCTAATTTATGCGCTGATAGGGGCGATACGCACAATTCCTCAGGTCCGGAATGTGTTCCGAATGGAAGTCGCTTCCATTTTTTGGCATTTTCTTGATATCCTATGGATTTATCTATATGTTTTCTTACTTTTGAATCAATAATAACTCAATATACCATTGTTTAAATGAACACTACTGTATCAAAATTAGATGAAATAAGAACTGACGCCTGGAGCGGCGGGAAGTCGCCTTTTGCTGTAGAATACGGAAAACTCATGATGTGGTTTTTCCTTTTGTCAGATGCATTTACTTTTTCGGCATTTCTGATCTATTACGGAGCTCAACGCTTCAGTAAAATTAGCTGGCCTGATCCTGATGTAGTATTTCAGTCGATACCCGGGATAACCGATCATGGCTACCCATTGGTGTTTGTAGGTATTATGACATTTATTTTGATCATGAGTTCAGTAACCATGGTACTTGCAGTTGAGGCAGGACATCGTAACTCTAAAAAGGAGGTTGTATGGTGGATGATCGGTACTATCATCGGCGGATTAATGTTCCTTGGTTGTCAGGCATTGGAGTGGTCACATTTACACCATGAAGGTTATTGGTGGGGAAGTTTTCCTGCATCTTATACCGGGGTAGATACAGTCGGGGCCCTGCAATTTGCGAACCTGTTCTTTACAATCACCGGTTTCCATGGGTTCCACGTGTTTACCGGAGTATTGATAAATATTATTATTCTGCTAATGGTTCTCGCAAATGTTTTCCAAAAAAGTGGCAGCTACCTGATGGTTGAGAAGGTTGGTTTATACTGGCACTTTGTAGACCTTGTATGGGTATTCGTATTTACATTTTTCTATTTAGTTTAAAATCCTGATAATCGATATAAAATGTCAGCAGAACACACACATGATGAACATGCTTCTGAGCATGAAGGAATGACCAAGAAAAAAATCTGGCAGGTTTTCTTTTACCTTTTGGGTATTACAGCTATAGAATTTTTCATTGCACTTTACCTGCTTCCTAAGGGTATTGTAGGGCACGGTATTGGTAATTTCGCCTACATAGTTCTTACACTGGTGAAAGCCTTTTACATTGTAGCCTATTTTATGCACCTGAAATTCGAAAAATTTGCACTTAAAACAGGTATTACTGTTTCATTGGTGTTTATTATCTATTTCATTGTACTTATGCTTATTGAAGGGAACTACCAGTTCATTCATATGAATTAATGAGCTTACCCTCTTTTCCTGTAAAGAAAATTCTGATTCTGCTGATATTATTGGCAGTACCCGGCACTTTATATTACCTGTTAAAAGAGAAAGGGCAGAACCGTTATCGCCCCCTGAACATATATGGGGAGAAAAAGGTAGCTTCAACGTTTCATACCAAACGTGGTAAGCAGATTCCGGATACAATTTATCATGTTATCCGGGATTTCAGCCTTTTGAACCAAAATTCAGACACCATTAAATTCCCTGCAGATAGTAATCAAATTACTGTTGTTAGCTTTTTTTATACCCGCTGCACACTCTTGTGCAGGGATATGAATAAGGATTTAGCAAGGGTGGCAAAAATGTACAATAACAATCGTTTGATGCGCTTTATTTCTATTAGCGTTGACCCTGATTACGACAGCCCTGCGGTACTCGCTGAATACAGTAAGCCATATATTTCAGAAAATAAAAAATGGGATTTTTTAACCGGTGATAAGGATTTGATTTATTCGCTTGCAAAAACGGATTTTATGGTAGATGCCATTGCCGATACCACCGGAAAGGCAAGCATTATCCACAGTCCTATGCTTATTCTGATTGACCCCCAAAAGCGGATAAGAGGATATTATGATTCAAGCCTGGGACATGAGCAGGTTACCTTATTGAGTGATGAAATTAAATTATTGATCACAGAAGAGCTCAGAAGTATTAAAATACGCTAAACTAACACCTACTGTTTTTTAAATAGTATTTTATGAATGATAAACTGATTTCAAGAATTATTACAGCGGTATCAATTATTGTTCTGATCGTTGTTGTGATTTTACAGAGTAAGATTTTAACTATTTTCCCTCAAAAAGAGTTGATTCCATCCTGGGTATTTTCACTCCCTTTAATAAATGCTGTAATCAATGGTAGCTGCAGTATTCTTTTGCTTCTGTCACTTTATTTCATCAAAAGAAAAAATATTAAGGCCCATAAGAACCTGAATATCCTCACGTTTATTCTTTCCTCCCTTTTTCTTGTGTCTTACATAATATTCCATGCAACTGGTATAAAAACCACTTATGGAGGAGTAGGCCCCATCCGGACCGTCTATTATATTATTCTTATTACTCATATTATTCTGGCGGCTATTGTTTTACCCCTTGTATTATTCAGTTTTCAGAAGGGTTTACAAATGAAGGTTGAGGAGCACAGGAAACTGGTGCGCTGGACATATCCGATTTGGTTATATGTTACTGTTAGCGGCGTTATTGTATATCTGATGATCTCGCCTTATTATTCTTTTTAGATCGGGCCAAAAATGGCTTGATTTAATCAGCAGACTGTAAACTTAACTTTGAATACAATCGTATCATTATTAAAATTCTCGCAATTGGCGTATCTTTACATTATGAAAAGGCTAAGAATAGCAATTATTGGTTTCATCCTGATATTTTCATGTCTGAGTTCCGCTGAAGTTTCAGCACAGTGTTCAATGTGCACATTAAATGCCGAAAATTCTGTTAAGAATGGGAATACAGAAGGCAAAGGGCTGAATAATGGTATCTTATATCTTTTAGCTGCACCTTATCTGGCCATTGCCGGTGTTGGGTTTCTTTGGTATAAGAAGTACAGACGTAAAAATGTCAATTTAAATATTAAGGATAGTAAGATTAATCTGAATTAAGCCCCGCTTGATTTCCATTAATTTTCTGATCTCTTAATATCCCATCATGTTCCTTATTATGGCAAAGACTTCTAAATTTGTAGCTATAGCGACTTCAAAATGTCCCAAATGCAGAAGGGGTGATGTTTTTTCAGGGACTTTGTATGGTCTCAATTTTCAGGAAACCAATGAACGATGCTCACATTGCGGGATGAAGTTTGAAGTAGAGCCTGGATATTTTTACGGTGCTATGTACGTGAGCTATGCATTTGTAGTTGGCGAAATGCTTAATGTGGGGCTCCTCACATATCTGATCACAGGAAATGACACTTTGCCCTGGTTATACATTTCAACTATTCTGGGCTCAATTTTATTACTCACACCAATCAACTATCGCTATTCCAGAATAATTCTGCTTCATTTATTGACTCCAAAAATCAAGTATTACCCTGATTACGATACCGATGATAAACTCAGCAACATTTGATTTTCTAAAAGACCTGGCTGCGAATAATAATCGGGACTGGTTTCAGGCAAATAAATTAAGGCATGATGAAGCCAGAAATAATGTTCTTGAATTTGCTGATATGTTGATCGCAAAGCTTTCAAAAATTGACCCTGCTGTATCCTCGGAACTTGACCCAAAGAACTGTGTGATGCGAATCTATCGGGATGTCCGGTTCAGTAAAGACAAAACCCCTTATAAAACTAATTTCGGTGCCGGATTTTCTGAGAATGGTAAGAATTTTAAAGGAGCTGGCTATTATTTGCATATCCATCCTGAACAATCATTTCTTGCGGGCGGATGCTGGATGCCGGAAGGGGATATGCTTAAGGCCATTCGTCAGGAGATTGATTATAATGGTGCTGATTTTCATGAAATTATTGATGATAAGGCATTTAAAAAATATTTTGGTGCTCCCGATTCTGGGTATAAATTAAAAACTCTGCCAAAGGGGTACCAACCCGACCATCAGGATATTGAATATTTAAAACTTAAAAGTTTTACATTTAGCCATGAATTGACAAGAACAGAACTTACAGGTTCAAATGCTGTTGATGAGGTGTGTAATGGATTTATACGATTGTACCCCTTTATTGCGTTTTTGAGAAATGCGGTGTCATAAAATCATTTTTGTATGAGGAAAACTATTTATTCTGTAATTGCCCTGTTTTTATTTATTTGTTTACTTGCTTCATGTGTTGTCATGTCGCCAAAAAAGTATAATAATTTAATAGCTCAGAAGGATTCAATTTCCCTGGGCTGGGAAAATGCAAGAATTAAAATCACTTCTCTGGAAGAAATGATCTCAGGGTTAAAATCAGATAGTGCTCTCCTTCAGGCCAAAATCACAGATTTGGAGGAAAAAATTAAGGGGATGAATGACAGTTTTACTTCATTGCGTTCAAATTCCTCCTCAGAAATAAATAAACTGGAGACTAACCTTAAAAAATTGGAAGCTGATCTGCAAAAACGTGAAGCCAGACTGAGGGAGGTTGAGGACATTTTGCGTAAAAGGGATGAAGCCACCAATGCGCTTAAGAATAAACTGCAAAAAGCTTTATTAGGCTTTCAGCAGAGTGGATTGACGGTGGATATTCGTAACGGGAAGGTCTATGTTTCCTTAACGGATAAATTACTATTCAGCAGTGGTAGTATTGTTATTGATGATAAAGGGAAGCTTGCTCTGCGCGAACTTGCCAAGGTGCTTAAAACACAGCCCGAGATCAATATTTCTGTGGAAGGGCATACAGATAATCAGCGGGTTGTAAACCTTGGCCAGATAAAGGATAATTGGGATCTGAGCGTATTGCGTGCCACTTCAGTGGTTAGATTCCTAACTGAAACAGAGAAAATTGAGAATGGCAGGATCACTGCAACAGGTAAAGGAGAATACCAGCCAATTGAGGAAGGCTCAAGTCCGGAGATCAGAAGCCGCAACAGACGGATAGAGATCGTACTTTCACCGAAGCTTGATGAATTATACAATCTGATCAAGTAAGGTTCAAAATTTGATATGTTCTTAAGCCGGAGTTGAAAGCTCCGGCTTTTTATTTTAAGAACTAAAAAGGACTGTTCAGATCTTTAAACAGAGGCAGCATTTTATCTTTTTCTGAGAGAATTATTTCCTCCGCTGCAATACCCCAGTCAATATTCAATTCCGGATCATTCCATACAACCCCAAATTCTGAATTCTTATCGTAGAGGCTAGTTACTTTATAAGTAAATATGGTATCATTTTCAAGGGTGACAAAACCGTGCAAGAATCCGGGTGGTACCCATAGCATCCGGTGGTTATCGCCGGATAATTCAACAGTAACATGCTGTCCATAGGTTTCTGATGCTTTACGGATATCCACAGCGACATCAATAGCCCTCCCCTTTATTACTCTTACCAGCTTTCCCTGTGCATTTGGATTGGATTGGGCATGAAGTCCTCTTAAAGTTCCCTTTTGGGAGAGAGACTGATTATCCTGTACAAAGCTGGCATCAATTCCAGCTTCTTCGAAATTTCGCTTACTGTAACTTTCGTAAAAATATCCCCGGTCATCTTTCCAGATCTTTGGTTCTACAATTAGCAAATCCTTGATTTTTGTTTTTATAAAGTTCATTCGGCCTCAATAAATTCCATTAATGTACTAAATACTACAAATTTATTCAGGAATTCTGCCGGAGCATTGGTCTGCAGTTGATTAGGGTGTATTTGCATGTATTCATTGTATTTTTCAACTGAGTCGGCAATGTACTGTACACAATAAGTAAGGCCTTCATTGGGTGAGTCCAGCACCTTCAGAATCCTGTAAGAAATAAAAAATCCTGTACTCATCACCTCCTTCAAATGTTCATTCTTCAGCCATTTGAGCCAGTTCACATGAATTTCCTCGTCCAGAATAATAGTGACATTATATAAGATCATGCTGCGAAGATAGGAATTGAGTTTTGTATAATTTATCAGAAAACCTAACCCAGTTTATCTCCTCTAAGCTGACGAAAGCGTTTTCTTGCTTCAATGATGTACAAACTACCTGAATAATCATTTATTATTTTCTGATAGAGTTCGATTGCCTTCCCGGGTTGGTTCAGCTTTGTTTCATAAATATCGGCCAGCATGAAAATTGCGTCATCACCCCAGAGTTCCGAACTAAAATTATCTATTATAGCCTGCAATTGAATTACGGCCTGCTCAAGGTCATTGGAACTTATAAATATTTTTGATTTTGCAATTAAAATATCATCGGCAAGTGAATTTGAAGGGTAAAGTATATTAATGCTGTCTAAAATTGCCAATGCTTTTTCAGGTTGATTTTTAAAGATGTTGAGTTCCGCTTCCGAATATCTTTTCAGCGCGGCGGTGTCATTCTCATTTTGGAGGTTATCAGAAATTAGCAGACTTAAATTCAGGGCATCATTTGCAATTAACTGTGAGGTTGAACTTTTCAATACGTCAAGCTGAGCTTTTGCCCACAGAAAGTCCCCCTGAAAATAAGCTAATCTGGCATTTTTGTACCTGGCTTCCTGTCCATAAACGTCATTTGGGAAAGACTTTTCTACCTGCCCATAGATCAGGGCAGCTTCCCAAACCTCTCCCGATAATGTATAAATATCCCCAAGTTCTAATTTTGTTTGTGCAATTATAATTGGTGTTATGCCAGGTAATTCCAGCAGTTTTTGAAGTTGTATGGCTGATTCTGCTGGTTTTTTCAGGTAAAATGCCTGCAGATTGGCAAGCTGCCGGATTGCGAAGGCAGTACCTGAACTTCGACCGAATTCATTTAATAATGACTCGTAATCACTTTCAAGGGTCAGCAAATTAGCTTTATCGAACTTGCTATTGGTCAGTTGTTTAGTTTTTACACTCAACAGATCGATTTTTGCCGCAATATAATACCTGCTTTTTTCCCCTTTTGCAACAAGATAATTCAGGGCTTCAATTCCCTGTTCATATGCCTGGTTTGAAATCAGTAATCTTGACAGGTCAAATACTCTGCTTCCATCTTCTTTAAGTCTGCGATCGAGTGCAAGCGTTTGTCGCAATGCCATATCGAAATCTTTTTGCTGGACATATTGCCAGGCAAGAAACTCAGTAAGTACAACATTTTGAGCATCTTTCTGCAGGCGACGTAAGATTGCTGTTTTAAGCAGGTCAAAGTCATCTTTATCTTCCAGGATATTACCCAATACATTTTGCGCTTGCTGTAATGCTTCGGGATTTATGCTCAAAAGCAATAAGTACTCCTGGATAAGCATTACCTTATCCTTCCGGTAACGATATAAACTTAAGAGATCATAGATAAATGATTTTTCATCATTTAGTATTTTTCGGCCATTTAAAAAGGTCTTGATCGAAAAATCATAAGCTTCTGCCCTGTAAAAGGTTATTGCGAGATCTTTTATCGCAAACTCATTGGCCGGGAGATTTTTAATCAGATTATTATACAGCGCAATTGATTTCTCCTGTTCACCCCGTTCCTGAAAAACCCTGCCCAGATCAACCGGATAATTAAAATTTTCGGGATTATTCTTTTGAAGAACGCGAGCCAGCTTTTCTGCTTCATCAAACTTTTTTAGCCGAAGTAAACAACTGAAGTAGGGGTCGTAATAACTTGCATTTTTTGTTCTGTTGAACAGCTTTTCATACAGTACTGCAGCCTTTTCATAGTCGCCAGACTGGAAATATTGGACAGCCATAGCCTCATCAGTATTTAGCTGAGCTTTCACTTCTGAAGTGACAGATATAATCAATAGCAGAAGCAGGAATTTTTTCATAGAACCAGGCTTGTTAAAATTCTAAGATCAATATGAATATATTTTTTGGGGAATATCATTTTTTTGATTCCTATTAAAGTTCGCTTTATTCAGGTACAATTTAGATAAAAAATCACTTGTAGTTTAAATGTTACGATTCCATTCAACTACTTAAAAATGTATTTACTAACTTGACTGATTAGTTGAGGAGTTAGTCTATCTGTTTTTTGATGGCCTTAAAAACCTTTATTTTATCTGTTTTGGTGCATGTTTTTAAATCTTGCCTCAAAATTTGAATTTAATTTTATAATAGAATGCCGGGATCTAAAATTTATTTCTTCTGTTTTGTTCTTGCTACTTTGGTGTCCTGCTCTATGGAAAAAGCGACGAAGCGGATACCGATAGAAAATTTTTTCAACGTTCCCATTAATACTTCTTATCTGATTTCACCCGATGGTAAATTTATATCCTATCTAAAGCCAGATAATAATAGAATTCATATCTATGTTGAAACACTTGATGGAAAAACTACCACCCAGCTAACCTGTGATTCTAACCGGAGTATTGCCAATTATTTCTGGGCTAGTAATAATGAGATTCTATATTTAAAGGGGGCCTCCGAGAATATGGAGCCAGGTTTGTTTGCGGTTAATATTGACGGAAGCAATAAGCGGGAGCTGCTTTCTTTTCCAAATACAAAAATCAGACTAATTTCTTCAGGCCCGGTTAGTGACGGTCAGGTGCTGGTTTCTCTTAACAAACGTGATTCAACCGTTTTTGATGCCTACCGGTTAAATATGCAGACCGAGGATTTGTCCTTGTTATTTCAAAACCCAGGGAACATCACAAAGTGGTATTCCGATCCTGCCGGAAAGTTAAGAATGGCTATTGCAAGTGATGGAGTCAATGAAACATTATTGTACCGCGATAAAGAGAGCCAGAATTTCAGAAGTGTTTTAACGAATAATTTCAAGACAAGTATTTCTCCAATTAGTTTCAGTGCAGATAATAGTTGTATTTATGCTTTGTCGAATAAAAATCGGGATAAAATGGCATTGGTGGAGTTGGATTGTGTGACCGGGAAAGAACACCGTGTTATTTATAGTAATCCCCTGGTTGATGTCTCTGAAGCGATTTACTCTGTCAACAAGGACAAATTGATCTATGCCGGTTTTGAGACCTGGAAAAAGGAGCGTCATTATCTGGATGATACATTTAAGGCCACTTTTAAAAAACTTGAGAAATTGCTGCCAAACACTGAAATTGTGATTGCCAGTTCAGACTCCTTAGAAAAGAAATTTATTGTCAGAACCTATACAGACCGTAATCCCGGATCTTTCTATTTATATACAATAGATGATGACAAGCTGGTTAAACTGAGTGATGTAAACTCATCTCTGAAAGTAGAAAATATGGCTGAAATGAAACCCATCAGCTATAAAACCAGGGATGGTCTAACTGTATATGGGTATTTAACTCTTCCCAGAGGTATGCCGTCAAAAACTCTTCCCGTAGTTGTCATGCCTCATGGGGGGCCGGACACAAGGAATAGCTGGGGCTATAACTCTGAGGTTCAATTTCTTGCAAGCCGGGGTTATGCGGTTTTTCAGGTTAATTTTAGAGGATCAAAAGGTTATGGGAAGGATTTCTGGATTGCAGGCTTTAAGGAATGGGGTGCCAAGATGCAGGATGATATAACGGACGGGGTTCACTGGCTGATTGAGCAAAAGATTGCAGATCCATCAAGGATTGGGATTTATGGTTTCAGTTTTGGAGGATTCTCGGCACTTCACGGACTGATGTCGGGCCCTGAACTTTATAGATGCGGTGCTTCTTATTCAGGCTTCACTAATTTATTCACCTATTTTAAGGACATACCACCCTATTTCAGACCTTATTTACAGATGTATTATGAAACTGTGGGTAATCCTGAAACTGACGCGGATTATTTCAGAGCAGCATCGCCTGTTTTTCATACAGATAAAATAAAAGTACCGGTTTTAATTGCCCAGGGTGGTAGAGATCCCCGGGTTAATATGAATGAAACCCATCAGTTTGTAAAGGAGTTAAAGAAGAAGAAAGTACCTGTTACTTATATCTTTAAAGAGGGAGAAGGGCATGTTTTTAGGAACAATGAAAACCGGCTTGAATTTTATAAGAAACTTGAAATATTCCTCGACCAGAATCTAAGCAGGGAATAGCCGGATGCAGGAGTATCAGTATATATACCGCAAAAATTTTACTCTGGTTATAATTTTTCTTTTCCTCATCACCTCTGCGATGGCTGGGGCTTTTTTCCTTGCTTATAATCTGACATCAAAATACGTAGAGAATGAATTTGCATCTCAAAAGATTGATGTGCTCGAAGAAACAGTGAAACCTTACAATGATTTCTTCCAAAATAAAATACCTGAAATATCTTTTTATCAGGGTTATTTGGATTCGGCTCAAACCTCTAAATACATTGATACCATATTTAGAAAATTTCGCTTTGTTGAAAGGGTTATATTTTATGATGTAGAAATTAGTAATCATAAAATTCCGGATGGAATCAGGGTGAACAATTTCTCCATGGGACCAAAGTCGGCATATCAGTTCGGCAGGGATATCCCAAAGGATTCGATTGTGCTTTATAAAAATGATCGTCCAGACCCCTTATTTATCTTAAAAACAGGGGATGAGTTCAACAAAATGGCAATTAAGTTCAGTGGCTTTATTGAACTTGCTGATACTGCCAAAGCTTTGAAGGATGACGACCGCTTCAATATTTTTTACACTATCAGGTCAAACAGGATCACCTTTATGAATATTCCCAGACGTGAGGAAATAAAGGTCTATAAGGATCTGATGTATAAAAAGGAACCAAGCTCTCCGGTATATGAAATGGATATGCTTACATTTTACTTAAATCCACTGGAGCTGAAAATTATAAATTCACATCCTGAATTATATCAGTATATCAGTATTAAGCCTCTGGTTTATGAATCGCTCGAAAATGACTCCGGGTTTATGGAAAATGATCTGCCCTTATCCGGCCCTTTCTCTGACTATAAATTATACTTCAGTTCAGGCAAGGATTTTTTAAGGAAAGAAGTGAACTCCCGCTTCAGGCCTATCGCCGCCGGCTTATTTATTATCTATTTTGTGCTGGTGCTTATTGCATATCTGATCTTCAGAAACCTAAATATCAACAGTAAACTATTCAAGCTGCAGTATGATTTTATCAATAATCTTACTCATGAATTTAAAACTCCTGTCAGTGTTATAAAAATTGCCGGTAATAATATCCGGAGTGCTTCTAAATTGTCAGATCGTGAGCGTCTGCATTATGGCAAGATACTGGATGAAGAGGCAGATAAGCTTAATGATCTGATGAACAGACTCTTGTCTTTTGCTCAAATTGAGAATAAAGCCATAAAATTGAAGCCTGAGAGCATTAATCTTGAAGTATTCTGTCAGAATATGATCGATAGCTACCAGTTAAAATACCCTGGTTTCGATATAGAATGTGATATTAAAGATGTTGAGTATTTTAATTCCGATCCTGTACTTTTAGGAAGTATCTTTCAGAATCTTATCGATAATGCTTTTAAATATTCCAATCCCGACAATAAGGTCCTAAGGATCAGTATTCAAAAGGTGAAGAATCGAATAATTTTTAAATTTTCGGATCAGGGGATCGGAATTCCGGAAAAAGATATCAGGAATATCTTTAAGAAATTTTACAGGGTACAAAATCAATATAATCAGCAGGGTAGTGTAGGATTAGGTTTGGCATTCTGTGCAGAACTGATTAAATTTATGAACGGAACAATTACAATAAAAAGTGTGGTAGGAAAGGGAACAGAGTTTAGAATTGAATTGCCTTACGAAATATAAACATGGGAAAAGAAATCAAAATTGCAGTTATTGAAGATGATGAGAATCTTCGGTTTTTAGTTGTACATCGTCTTCAAACCGAAGGATATAAAGTTGTTGAGGCTGCTGACGGCCAGATTGCAGAAGAACTTATTATGAATGAGGAACCTGATATTGTGTTGCTCGACTGGATGCTCCCAACAAAACAGGGCTCTGAAGTCTGTCAGAATGTTCGTAAACTGGGTTTTGATAATCTGATTATCATGATGACGGCCAAGGCGCAGGATATTGATAAAATTGATGCCTACAATTTCGGGGTTTCTGATTATGTAACCAAGCCCTTCAATATGGATGTACTGGTTGCATTGATTGAAAATAAGGTGAAGTTCTTTATCAATAATGAGAAGACCGAAGTATATAAATTCGGAAACATGGAGCATCATCCCAACACGCATTCTCTGATGCGTGAGGGAAAGAAAATTGAGCTTACTATACTTGAGAACAGGATTCTTCTGTATTTTTTGAAGAATGCAAATACGGTTATTAACCGTGATGAATTAATGATGGTGGTTTGGGGCTATAATTCTGATGTAAATACAAGAACGCTTGATATGCATATTGTACGTTTACGTAAAAAAATAGAGAGTAATCCAGACAGACCTCATTTTATGCAAACTGTTCGCGGAGTAGGTTATAAATTCATCATTGAATAAGTTTTAATGGAATGATTGAATGCGTGGATTATAATTTGTCCAACATTTTCTCAAACCGTTCTCTCCATTCTAAAGTCAATTCCTTGAGATCGACTAGCCGCTGAAGCCATTCTTTGTTTTCAGGGTCATGATATCTTACAAAGTTTACATTCATCACTGATATCTTTTCAGGATGGGAGCTAATATGTATTAGCTTATCGGTCTTCTTTACCAGGCCTGTTTTGATTGTCCTGAAATAATATCCTGTAAGCCCGGTTTGCTGCAGATGAACAGGGAACTGCTTATAATTGTACCTGATCCCAATCATATAACAAGGGCCACGAGGTTCTGAGACTTCAACTACCGCTTCGCCCAGTTGATAGCGGTCGCCTATAAAAATATGTTCTTCATTTGCGTTTTTGCCACTTAGCGTCAAGTTTTCCCCAAAAGCGGCAGATTCCAGATTAAAACCAAGTTCTGACTTCCATTTTTTAAAATGATCAGAATTATAGCAGCATATGGCTTTGTCATTTCCACCATGATGTTTTGTGTCCACTATAATATCACCTGCAAAACCTGTCATTTCCAGTTCAATAGAATCACCTGATATGGCCTGCTTGCGGTATGCAGAATATGCTTTCTGGTGGTCAGAAACTAATAATTCAGGTTTGCCAAGTATATTGATCGATGAAATACTGATATTTTTCATCCGTTTATTTATTGTTTTTTAAAGGTGATGAAGCCCGTCCGAACGGCTTGGCCGGGCGGGCGATCATGATTTAATAATCCCCCCTGTGGTTTGGATAAAATCATGATGGTTTCATAAAATGATTGAGCCACAAAGAAGAAGCATAAAAAACTGAAGGATCATTATGCCATCTAAATATAAAAAATAATAGTATTCATTTTTTTCCCATTTTGATTTAAAAATTAGCCATCCGCTTAGAATTATGGTAAGACATAATCCAAAAAAGTTAGCGTCAAACTGCTCAGTGAAAAGAACTAATAAAATAAGGTATGCTCCCAGCAATCCCTGGCAAATTAAGTATGCCCATCTTTCTCCGAATAATACCGGGATGGTTTTCAATTCATAGAATTTGTCCTGATAGATATCGCGAATATCGAAAGGCACCGTTATTGCCGCTATAAAGAGGAAGCGCTTAGCGATAAGTAATATCGTATCATTTAATGTAACAGAAATAGCCTGATTGTTTTCCATTTCAAGAATCGGGAGTAAAACACAACTCAATGCCCAGACTGATGCAATGAGGAATAATTTTATTCCCGGAATGTTTCTCAAGCCGAATTTTTTATCATGTATGGTAAACAGCGGAAGATTGTAGGCCACTGATATCAGGGCAAGTGTGAACAGCAAAATCTTTGAGGAAGTGCTCAGGAATAAACTCAGGGGGATTATTGAAAATACCGAAATGATGCTGATTGTGATCATTAGTCGATAATGGGAAAATATCCACCTTACCCTTGCTGATTTAGAACTCTCCGGATTTTTAGGTTTGGAGAGAACGATGCTGAAATTATAAAGTGCTAAAGTTGAGCTGAAAAGAAGTCCTAACACATGCATATCAGGTTTGACTTTTAGCAGCTGATAGGTGACCAAACCCTGAGCTACCGCACAAAGAGCAATAAAAATATTGCTGAATAAAAGAAGGTCGACGCTCTGCCTAAGGTATTTGTTCATAGATAGAACCCGGGATCTTTTCAGGAATCCCCCCGGCGTAACTCAAAGATCGTAATTTCAGGTAAAATTCCAACCCGACCAGGATAGCCTAAGAAGCCATATCCTACGTTAACATAAAGCTGTTGCAATCCTTCTTTATAGTGTCCTGCCCATTCTTTGTAAACGTATTGTGCAGGGCTCCATTGAAATTTATCAGTTACCAGGCCAAACTGCATACCATGTGTATGGCCACTGAACATGGCATCAATCTGAGGATATTCTGGTAACACTTGTGCCCGCCAATGTGATGGATCATGTGATAACAATAACTTTACAGGAACATCATCCGTATCTTTTACAGCCAGATCCATACGGCCATACTTTGCAAAGCGGCCAACACCCCAGTTTTCTATACCTAAAATTGCAATCTCGTCCCCATCAATCCTTATCCTCCTGTTTTCGTTAAGAAGAAGATCCCAGCCCATGTTTTTGTGAGTCTGCTTGACATCTGCCAGATTTTTAATTTTAGCAGCTGAAGTTCCCTGCCCGTAATGATAATCTCCATAGTCATGGTTACCAAGCACAGAAAATACTCCAAGAGGAGCTTTTACTTTTGAGAAAATATCCTGGTAATTATACATTTCTGAGGCAACATTATTCACCAGATCTCCTGTAAAAAATACCATATCCGGCTTTTCTTTCAGTAACATATTAACGCCACCGATAACTGCCTTGCGGTCGTAGAAGCTACCCGAGTGAATGTCTGAAAGCTGTCCGAGTTTAATTCCATCAAATGCTTTTGGCAAGTTTGGAAGATATAGGGTTCTGCGTTTTACACGATAATCATAGGCACTTGAAACAACGCCGTAGGTCAGGGATGCTAAAGGTATTGCAGCAACCAGAGTTCCGGCTTTGATCAGAAATTCAGAACGGGGTATCCTATTACTTTTATTTTGCTCAGTGTTTTCTTTTCTTTTTAGCTTCCTGCTGATCCATACCATTGCCCTGCGTAAATCATCAGCAATAAGAAATGGCAGAATAAATATTTTGGATACGAAGGTCAGAAAGAAAACCACCAGAATGATAGATCGGAGGAGGAATTTAATATTGAAAAATATACTGATAAAAACTCCGGCGATCAGCAGAAAGGTATATCCCCACCAGATATAGGTAAATGAAAGGTGCTTTTGCCCTTTCCATTTCCAGCTCACAGAGCGTATTGCCCTGTAAATATAGATATCAATAAGAATCAGCAGAATACTGATGATTATTAATCCAAAAATACGGTTAGCCATTTTTATTTTAAGCTTGAGAGCAGGAATTAAAACTGATCCCGGTCTTCGTTATACTCATCATCATCCTCAAATTCGGTATTGAAAAGACTGTTAAACATATCATTAAAGCTAAATCCTTTATCGAGGAAGGATTTATTGATCAATGAAAATTCAGACAGGCCATGCAATAAGAACTCCATTAAGAGAATCTGCTGGTTTTTACTTAGAGTCTTATGGAACTGTTTTATTACAGTTCTTAGTCCGGGTACTGATTCTAAAGCTGTAATATATTCTTCCAGTGACAGGTCATCAACCAGGCTGATGCTATTACCTACTGCAAACCAGTTGATTATATCCGCATATGGGTTCGCTGCTTTTGCTTTCTTAAGTTTTTCCGGGTCTGGAAAGTAGTTGAGCATCAGGGTTTTAATAGCTTTTCCAAGCAAAATGTTCGCTACTTTACCCGGACCTTCCAATTCACCTTCATAAACAAGTTCAATTTTTCCGGTAATGGCGGGAATTACACCCAGAAAATCCGAAATCCGAACAAATGTGTTGCTTTCACCATTGAGTAACATTCTCCGCTCAGCATTACTGATCAGATTCTCATATGCAGAGATGGTCAGACGGGCAGAAACTCCTGATTTTTTATCGATATATTCAGATTCACGTGCTTCAAAGGCAATCTGCTCAACAAGATCCTTTACCAATCCATCAGCTTCGATAGTGCTTCTTTGGGAAGCCGATAGCCTGGCTTCCTGCTGCGTAATCTTTCTCGAAACATCGATGCTTTTTGGATAATGTGTTAAAATCTGACTTTCGATCCTGTCTTTCAAAGGGGTTACAATTGCCCCACGATTGGTATAATCTTCCGGATTTGCTGTAAATACAAATTGAATATCCAATGGTAGACGCAGTTTGAAACCTCTTATCTGTATATCTTTCTCCTGCAGGATATTGAAAAGGGCTACCTGAATTCGTGCCTGTAAATCCGGGAGTTCATTGATCACAAAAATACCACGGTGTGCACGCGGGATCAATCCGAAATGTATTACTCTCTCATCAGAATAGGTTAATTTTAAGGTCGCTGCTTTAATTGGATCAACATCTCCAATAAGATCGGCCACTGTTACATCGGGTGTAGCTAACTTCTCAGTATACCGATCAGAACGGTGCAACCATGCAATCGGCGTAGTATCACCTTTAATTTCCAGGGTATGATGTCCAGACCATGAAATTGGGTTTAAGGGGTCTTCAAATAATTCAGAGCCTTCAATATAGGGCACATATTCATCAAGAAGGTTGATCATCAGACGGGCAATACGCGTTTTTGCCTGTCCGCGCAAGCCTAAGAGTAGAATATTATGCTGAGATAGAATGGCAGTCTGCAGGTCAGGAATAACGGTATCTTCATAGCCAATAATTCCTTCGAGTACTGTGTTTTTGTTCTTTAGTTCGCGTATGAGATTTTCACGGAGTTCTTCCTTTACTGATCGGGAAACATAACCCGATTCTTTTAGTTCTTTCAGTGTTTTGATATGCAGCATAATATCTGTCGAATTTCTATCTAATCGTTCTTCTTCTGTTCTTAATGTAATCCTCAAAAATGTATTCTCCCAGCCCTTTTAGGGAGCTGTAAAACGCCTTGCCTCCGTTGATCTCGGTAAACTGCTTGACAAATTGTTGAAGATATGGATCCCTGGCAATCATAAATGTGGTTATCGGTATTCC
Organism: Daejeonella sp.; assembly: GCF_030684675.1. GTDB lineage: Bacteria > Bacteroidota > Bacteroidia > Sphingobacteriales > Sphingobacteriaceae > Daejeonella. The sequence goes on from NZ_JAUXXZ010000009.1 coordinate 53,018, forward strand.
AAGCCTTTTACACTGTGCAGCCATTCCAAGGGTTTTATTAACCACCTTTCTATCCAGACCGATACTATTTTTATAGTATTTGGTACCTTCCTTTAAACAAGTTGGCTTCCCGTCGGTGATCATAAAGATCTGTTTGTTATGGGTTTTTCGCCTCCTGAGCAGGTCTACCGCAAGTTCCAACCCTGCGTAAGTATTGGTATGGTAAGGCCCTACCTGAAGATAAGGAAGTTCTTTTAAGGTTATTGGCCAGGCATCGTTTCCAAAAACAACGATATCAAGGGTGTCTTTAGGATATTTGGTCCTGATTAACTCTGCAAGTGCCATCGCTACCTTTTTTGCAGGTGTAATGCGATCTTCACCATAGAGTATCATGGAGTGAGAAATATCGATCATCAGAACTGTTGAAGTAATGGTCTTATAGTCCTTTTCTTCAACTTCCAGATCTCTTTCAGTCATTGAGAAGTCGCCAATGCCATGATTAACCTGAGCATTGTGGATAGATGCAGTCATGTCGATCTGATCCAGGCTATCGCCAAACTGATATTCTCTGCGATCTGCATTTTTCTCTTCTCCGAGCCCTGAAATATTGGTGTTATGTCCACCTTTACCAGACTTTTTGAGCTTCCCAAAGATTTCCTCGAGCGCTGATTGTCTGATACTTTGTTCGGTTTTTGAAGTGATTTTAAAACCTTTGGGATTTTGATCATCATCTCCCAAATAGCCCTTCTTTTTCAGATCTTCAATGAAGTCACCCATTCCGTAATCATCGCTGGTAAGCTTATATTGCTTATCCAACTCGTTCATCCAGTCCAAAGCTTCATTTGCATCCCCCGAAGTATAATTCAGGAGTTCGAGAAATAACTTCAAAAGTTCTTCGAAACCTCCTTTGGGAAGTTCATTTGGAATAAATTTCGAGAATACGTGTCCCCGCATGATTTGATTTTACCTTGATTTACGAAAAAACGAAGTTAGAGGTTTATGAATCTAAATATGTTATCGACATGTCAAATAAAGGAAAGTCCGATTATTTAATATTCTTACTTTTAGGTATGAAGAAAATTATGATCATGTTCCTGTTTTTTATCGGGACTTTGCAGGCATCAGCTCAGAATGATGACAAGATTTTAATCCTTAAACTTCTTGAGGATCAGCGACAGGCATGGAACAAGGGAAATATAATGGAATTTATGCAGGGGTATTTGAAATCTGATTCACTGCTCTTTGTTGGTAAAAACGGACCGAAATATGGCTGGGATACTACACTTGCGAATTACAAAAAAAGCTATCCTGATCAGAAAGCAATGGGATTCTTAAGTTTTGACATTAAAGAGGTTAGACTGATTCCTGCTAATCATGCATTTGTATTAGGTGCATGGCATTTAAAGCGCGAAAAGGACGAACCCATGGGTTTTTTCACTCTTCTTTTAAAGAAAATTAATGGTGAATGGAAGGTAATTGCCGATCATTCGAGCTAGAGCTTCAGGTAACTTTGGCTTTTCTTACAATCTTTGAAAACAATCCGGGTAGAAATCTTTTCAGTAGTACGGCATATTTCTCTTTTCCGCCGATATAAACCTCTTCTTTTCCGGATTTTATCGCCTTTATAATCTGTACTGCACATTCATCAGCAGACATTCCATTTGCCTGGGCATCATCCATCGTGTTTTGCCTTGTTCCGTCAGCAGTTAAAGCATTAATCGTAACATTGGTTTTAATAAAGCCCGGGCAAATGATGCTGATCTTGATTTTTGGATCGATTTCTGAACGCAGGGAGTCGAAATAACCATGCAATGCATGCTTGGATGCCGAATATGCTGAGCGGAATTTGGTGCCGAATTTCCCAACCAGGCTACTGATGATTACAATATGTCCTGATTGATTTGATAACATGGATGGGATTACTGCCTTGGTCAAGGCAACCGTCCCCCAGAAATTAATATTCATGATTTTTTGGGCAACATCAAGGTCAGTATCCATTGCAAGCGAACGCTGACTCACACCTCCCGAATGAATAATGATATCGATCCTTCCAAAAATATTCAGTGCTGCATTTGCCTTATCTTCTAACTCCAGGGTATTTTCAAGATCAAGTGGAAGTACGTGTACGTCCAGTTGATTTTTCATGCATTTGCTCTTTACCTGATACAGGCTTTCCGTACTTCGTGATGAAATAATCAGTTTGGCCCCAGCCTGATTCAGTTCATAGCAAAGTGCTTCGCCTATTCCGCTTGAGGCGCCGGTGATCCAAATTATTTTATTCTTTACTTCCATACGATTGTAACCTAATTAGTGCTGAGGAATAATTCTGAGGCAATATGATCTGCAAATAGCTTTCCTTCCCTTGTTAAGGTAACCAATTGTTCATTAATATTTATCCATTCTCTCTCGAGGAAGGGTTCCAGACCATTATAAATTTCATTTGAATAGTCGGATCCGAATTTCTCTGTAATCGATTGCAGATTCATTCCTTTACTGGTACGAAGGGAAGTCATGATGTACTCGTTGAGCTTATTTTCGGTACTCAATATTTCAGTTTCTGCCGGAATCTTCTTCAATTCAATCCCATCAATGTATTTTGAATTATTCGAAATATTCCATTGTCGGCTTTCCCCATTGAAAGAATGAGCGGAGGGCCCGATGCCAAGATAATTTACCCCATCCCAGTAATTTGAATTATGCCTTGAATGCATGCCAGGTTTTGCAAAGTTTGAGATCTCATAATGCTCAAAACCAGATTCTGCAAGATGGTCAATGAGTATAAGGAACTGGGATGCACTCTGGCCTTCATCCATAATGGGCTGCTTGCCTTTATTGATGAAGGCTGCCAATGCGGTTTTGGGTTCTACTGTGATAGAATAAGAAGAGATATGAGGAACATGGTATTCTATAAGCTGCTGAATATTAAATTCCCATTTTTCATTACTCAGAAGAGGGAATCCGTAAATAAGGTCAGCCGTAATATTTTCAAATCCAGCATCCTGAACTCTTTTTATTGCGCTTTGGGCTTCGCTGGCAGTATGTGCACGGTTCATCCATTTCAAATCTTCCTCATAAAATGATTGCACTCCAATGCTGAAACGATTGATCAGGGTATTTTTTATTTCCCTTACATACTGAGGATTCAGATCGTCGGGATTGGCCTCAAGAGTTATTTCAGCATTTGATGAAACTTCAAACTGATCGGTGATCTGACCAATCAGGGTTTGCAATTCATCGGCACTCATTAGTGAAGGAGTACCACCACCAAAATAGATCGTTTCAATTTTTTCCTTATCCAGATAGTTCTTTCGAAGGATGATTTCAGATCTTAATGTATTGAGCATTTGATCCTTATATTGAGGAGAAGTGCTGAAATGAAAATCACAATAGTGACAGGCTTTTTTGCAAAAAGGGATATGAATATAGATTCCGGCCATTCTGCAAATCTACAACAATAGTGTAATCCTTTGTTTTTATGAATTCCTGATCTGATAAATACTTATTCTATCCCTGCGATCTTCCTTTCTGCCAGTTTTTCTCTTCTATACCTTGCCATATTGATCATGAAAACACTGCCCAGGATAATAATAAGCCCAATTATCTGAATAGATGAGATTTTCTCGTTAGCAAAAAATACTCCCAGAAGCACGGCCACAACGGGGTTTACATAAGCATAGGTACTAACCTGCATCGCCGGTCTTTCCTTTAATAACCATACATAAGCACTGAAACCTGCTATAGAACCCAAAACGACGAGGTATATTACAGCCATCCAGGCATCTCCCGATACATCTTTCCATTGAAAGCCATTAAATTCATCACGAATGATAATTCCGGGTATAAAAGCAATGCCGGCAGCCATCATCTGCCAGGTACTGGTTACGATAATTGGGTCTTCAGATGATTTGTATTTAGAGTAAAGCGATCCCCCTGACCAGGTTATTGCCGCAATAACAAGCATGACCATACTGCTCATTTTTACAGATTCACTTCCCTGAAGAGACAATGCCTCAGAAACCTGTTCACTAAAGAGCAGGATTACACCGGCAAGTCCGATCAGCATGCCCGCAATAATCGATTTGCTTCTTAAGTTTTCAGACCATTTAGGCTTGTCGAGCAAAACAAACCATATTGGAGCAGATGAGACCATGATGGCTACCATTGCACTCGGCATACTTTGTTCAACCCAGATTATAATACCATTCCCGCAAAAAAGCAGTAGTATTCCGCTGATTGCCGCATGCTCTATTCCTCTCGCTGCAAAAACATTCTCACCCTTAAAAATACACCAGGCCGCCATCAGTACACCAGCAATTATAAATCGTAAGGCACCTAAAATGAAAGGAGGAAAATCCTTGACGGCAATCTGAATAAAAAAGTAAGTTGAGCCCCATACAATATAGACTATTGCAAAGGCGAGGACAACCATTAAAAGAGATGCAGATTTTTTAGTAGAACTAGACATGTTTATTTCGTGGGTATAACCAATTGCTGCTGTTCTTTGACCGTTTCAAGAACAATAGTTGTACGGGTAGATAGAATATTAGGAATTTTTCCAATGGATTTTCTCATCAATTCCATGAGTGAGGCTGAGTCAAAAGTGCGAATCTTGACCAGATAACAATCATCCCCGGCTACATGGTGCACTTCCTGAACCTCAGGTATTGCAGCAAGTGCGGAGGCGGTGTCATTGCAACCAATCCCGTCGGAGGCTTTTATAAACACATAGGCAAGCAGATTTTGATGTAATGCCGAAGGGTTTAAGCGTGTGGTATATTGAAGAATGGTATTTTTTAGTTCCAGTTTTTTTACCCTTTCGAGCACAGCAGATGGGGCCATGCTCAGTTCCCTTGCAATATCAGCATTTGAGATTCGGGCATTTCCCTGCAACAGGCCAAGGATTTCCCGGTCTACCTGATCCAGTTGATATTCTTTTTGATGCATTGTTCGGTAAAATTATTTTATTCGGAATAAAATTCAAAATATTTAACTATTAATTGAATAAAATTCTGTCACTTGTAAAAAAATCCATTGTCCTGAAACCTTGTGAATTAGAATTTGCTGAATTTTTGTTGGGATAGACATGTTCTTTAGCCTTAATCTGAAAGATATTTAGGAAACAAACATAAAAAAGTGGAAATTTGAGATACTGGAAAATATTTGCTTTGGGGTACTTACATGGGGATGTTTAAACGTTTATACAGTATTATTCTTGTATTATTTCTGATTAACTCATTTGCTTTCGCGCAGACAGACAGTCTCAGACTTAATTCAAATACTCCAGTTTATCAAACTTATGATGCAGCCGGCCTTGCCAGAAGAGCTGCTTACAGAGATTCTATCCAAGCCATAAGAGATTCATTGTCTGTTGTCTGGATTAAAGCTCCTGATCCGGATCGCGCCAATCCATTCCTTGACAGCCTCATTAGTTTGTATAAAGTAGAGAACCTCGATTTTTCTGCCTGGGCTGCAAAATTTCCAAAGAAAGACAGTCACAATAGGTATGGAATAGTAAGACCCAAAGGCGAAGCATGGATTATTGGTGTTATTTTGTTTCTGGTAATATTCTTTTCGCTAGTCAGGTATTTCTTTCCGGCAGAGTTGAATAGCATAGTTATGGCCTTTTACAGTAACCAGATTCTGACCAGAATTAATAAAGAAGACAGTCTGTTTAATTCCTGGCCTTTCGTTTTTTTCTATTTACTCTTTGGTCTTATTATTGGCCTCTACCTGTATTTATCAGGTAAGTATATGCAATTAACCTATCCATTTGATGGCTTTGAACTTTTCCTTTTCCTGACTGCACTTGTCATTGGTTTGTTCACTTTCAAAATAATAGTACTTCGGGTTTTAGGGTTTTTGTTTGATGTTAAAAGGCTTGTAAGGGAGTATGTATCAGTATTATATCTAAGCTATTTCAATGCTGCAATTTTGTTTTTGCCAGTGGTTATTGCCTTTAGTCTCACTTCCAGTCGTTTTGCAGGAATTTACAGTTATATTGGAATTGTGATGCTTCTCGGAATTTTCGTTGTTCAATTTCTCAGAGCGGGGGCAAATATTTTATCAAATTACAAGTTTCCAAAAGTTTATTTAATTATTTACCTTTGTGCCCTCGAATTTTGTCCTTTAATTATCCTTTTTAAAGTACTCGGGTATTAGCCTTTTTAAGAAATATGCAAGTAAGTCCAATTGAAAAACCAAGGAAAGTCAAAAGTATCCTTGTTACTTTGCCAAAGCCTGATTCGGAAAAGTCGCCTTATTTTGATTTAGCTAAAAAATATAATCTGAAAATAGATTTTAGATCCTTCATCCATGTAGAGGGCGTTCCGGCAAAAGAATTTCGTAAAGAGAAAATAAATTTAGCGGATTTTACTGCAGTAATATTCACAAGCAGGAATGCGGTTGATCATTTCTTCAGGATATGTGAAGAAATGCGATATGATGTACCTGCTGATATGAAATACTTCTGTATATCGGAAACAATTGCGCTCTATCTTCAGAAATATATTCAATATAGAAAACGCAAAATATTCTTTGGAAAACAAACTGCAGCTGATCTTGCAGATCTTTTGAAAAAGCATACATCCGAAATTTTTTTATATCCCTGTTCTGATGTTGCAGCCGAAGAAACTCAGAAATTCCTTTCCGCAAATGGCTATGATTTTAAGCCTGCGGTTTTATTTCATACCGTATGCAGTGACCTTTCTGACCTTGCAGAGGTTTTTTATGATGTAATTGCATTTTTCAGTCCGAGCAGCATTCATTCACTCTTCATTAACTTTCCCGATTTCAAGCAGAATTATACCCGAATTGCTGCCTTTGGTGTAAGCACCCATAAAGCAGTTCTGGAACATGAACTGGTCCTTAATATACCTGCACCCACTCCTGAAGCGCCCAGTATGACGATGGCACTTGAGCAATATATTAAACAAGTCAATAAATAAATTGAAACAAATTGGAAGCGGATTCGTTTTTATTTTTAAATAGTTAAACCCTGGACTTGATTTATACGTACTAATAAGAAATCGCGGATAATAATAATGCGATATTTTGGCAAATTAATTTATCCTTAAATTTTGATATTTTTAATATGAAAAGTTTAATATCAACGCAGATAGATTAGTTTTGTCGTATATGATATATGCTTTTTTATTATATTCGAAATTATATTGTTGAGCGAATGCAAACTGGAATCATATAAAATGAGAAAAATATACTTTATCGTTCTTGCAGCTATCGCCGTTTTGGGCACCAGTTGTGGTAAAGGTGGTACAAACGGTGAATTGATTGGTGTTGCAACTAAAAAGTTTAAAAACAATCAGGTACCCTACGGGATGGTTTACATTCCCGCCGGAACTTTTATTATGGGTCAAACCGACCAGGATATCACTTTTGCTCAGATATCTCAGAACAAGCAGGTAACCGTACAGGCGTTCTACATGGATGAAACTGAGATTACTAACAGCGAATACCGTCAATTCGTGAATTGGGTACGCGATTCTATAGCAATTACGACCTATCTGCAGGATGAACAGTATTATCTTAAACCTAAGGGCAAAGTTGATCCCAATGATGCAGGTAAAAAGTACATTAACTGGAAAAAGGTCGGCAATGGCAGTGCAATATGGGGTGGGAAAAAAGGTGCATCTGCTAATGGACCCAAATTGCAAGCCATGTATTATCAGGGTGAAGACAGGGTATTTGACCGGAATGAAATTGATGTTAGATTGCTGAAATATAATTTCGCGATAATGAAATTAAGGGAAGCAGCAAATAATCGTAATAATAGAGAAGCTAAACGTTCTGATTTTATTCTGAGGGATACAGTCGGTGTATATCCGGATACTCTTGTGTGGTTATCCGATTTCGCCTATGCTCAGAATGAGCCTATGGTTAAGGGATATTTTTCGCATCCTGCCTTTGCAAACTACCCTGTAGTTGGTGTTAACTGGCGTCAGGCACGTGCCTTTACAGTTTGGAGGACACGTTTCAATGAAGCTTATATGGATAGTCGACGCCTTCCAAAACGTGCTGATTATGATCTTCCTACTGAAGCAGAATTTGAGTATGCTGCAAGGGGAGGCCGGGTTGGAACAAGTTATCCATGGGGGGGGCCGTACATTAGAAATGCAAAGGGCTGTCTGATGGCTAATTTCAAACCAGGAAGAGGTAATTACATTGATGATGGCGGTCCATTTACGGTGAATGTAAAGGCTTATTATCCAAACGACTATGGTTTATATAATATGGCAGGAAATGTCTCTGAATGGACTTCTTCTGCATTTGATGAATCTGCTTCTACATTCACTCATGATATGAATCCTACCTTCAGTTATGAGGCCCGCCCGGAAGATCCTGAAGTGATGAAGCGTAAGGTTGTTCGCGGAGGTTCATGGAAAGATATAGGTTATTTCCTTCAAAATTCAGCAAGTGCTTTTGAATATCAGGACACTGCAAAATCTTACATCGGTTTTCGTTGTATAACCAAGTATCAGGGTCGCGATATCAAAGATAAGCTCTAAATAAAAACTACAATCCTCTCTAATATTAAAAGCGTTCATATTATGGCTCAAAAGAAAAAGTTTAAACTGGGTATTAATACCTTAATTTCATGGGGTGCCTCCGTAGTTATTGTTGGTCTGATGTTCAAGATCCTGCACTGGCAGGGTGGAGAGATCATGATCGCAGTGGGATTGATCACAGAGGCTATTCTGTTTTTTATTTTGGGTTTTCAGGCAGAGTCCACCGACCCCGACTGGACAAGGGTTTACCCTGAACTTGATGAAGAATTTAAGGGTGATTTAGCACAGGCCTCATTAAGCGGTTCTGGTTCATCAACTGCAGCTTTGGATAAAATGATGGTGGAAGCCAAAATCGGACCTGAACTTATTGAGAGCCTTGGCTCAGGTTTAAGATCTTTTGGAGATAAAGTTTCTGCGATTTCAGGAATTGCTGATACTGCAAGTGCAACTACTGAACTGGCAGCTAAAGTTAAAACCGCTTCAGGTAGTTTTGATAGTCTGAACACAGCTTTCGATAAGGCAACAGTCAGCCTCAGGGAAATGGCTGATACCAATATTGATTCTAAATCATACCATGAGCAGGTAAATAACCTGGCAAGAAATATTTCAGCACTCAACGCTGTATATGAGCTTGAATTACAGGATTCAAGTGCTCATTTGAAGTCAATGAACAAATTCTATCAGAATCTTTCTCTGACCATGCAAAATTTTAATGAGTCAATGGAAGATTCCAAACAATTCAAAGAGGAAGTAGGCAAACTGGCGAAGAATTTATCATCCTTAAATTCTATTTACGGAAATATGCTTTCTGCTATGAATCAACCTAATCGGTGATAATTGCCAAACGAATTATAGATCTTTAATTTTTTAAATATAATTGCATGGCTGGAGGTAAACAAACCCCAAGGCAGAAAATGATTGGAATACTTTACCTGGTGTTATTGGGTTTAGTAGCACTGAATATTAGTGATTCAATCTTAGAAGCTTTCAAAAATTTAACGGACAGTTTAAATGCTTCAACACAGAATGTCCAAATTGGTGTTGATGCAACTTATGCTTCATTTGAAGCAACTAAACTAAAAAATGAGCCCGAAAGAGCGCGTCCAATTTATGAGAAGGCTAAAAAGGCAAGTTCATATACAAGTGAATTAAATGCTTATGTTGAAGAACTCCAGAAACTTTTTGAAACTGAGGGTGGCGGATATAATGAGTCGACGGGGGACATAAGCAAAAGAGATAATCTTGATATTTCTCCAAGGTTAATGATCAATAAGCCACGTGCTACTGAATTGAAGAATAAAATCAATGCAACACGAGAAAAGTTAATTTCATTAATGGATGTAAAAGATCGTAAAAATGTCAGTTTTTCTCTAGAGGCGAAAGATCCTGCAAATCGCGGTGGTGTTAACAGAACCTGGGAACAATCAAATTTTGGTGATGGTATTCCATTGACTGCAGCTTTAACCGCATTGGCAAAGATAAAGGCAGACAGCAAAAACGCTGAGGCTGAAGTTGTAAAGAGGATACTTGGGCAGATGGATATGGCTGTTGTCAATCTGGATCAGTTTTCTGCAGTTGCCGTTGCCCCAACTTCCTATCTTATTGCCGGTCAGCCATATACAGCTGAGGTGTTTTTGACTGCATCAGATTCGAAATCTAGCCCCGAAATATCTGTTGGTGGTTCAAGATTGCAGGTAAAGGAAGGGAGAGGAACGTATACAGTCAATACTTCCAGAGAAGGAATGTTCAGTTGGACAGGTACTGTTCGTGTTAAGCAAACAGATGGAACAATAAAAACCTACACTACTACAGAACAGAAATATCAGGTAGCCCGCCCTTCGGCAGTCGTTTCTCCGGATAAAATGAATGTATTCTATGTGGGTGTTCCGAACCCTGTATCAGTTTCGGCTCCAGGCATTCCCAAAGAGAACTTAGTGGTTACCATGAGCGGAGGAACAATATCAGGGTCCAATGGAAAATATACAGTTACAGTAAGTACTCCCGGAACAAATGCTAAAGTAAATGTTTCGGCGAATGTTAGTGGTAAGGTTCAAAACATTGGTTCAAGTGATTTCAGGGTTAAGCGGATTCCGGATCCCAAAGCGAAATTTGCAGGTAAAACCGGAGGAGCTTTAAGTTCTGTAGTTATAAAATCACAAAATTCAATTTTTGCGATTCTTGAAGGTTTCGATTTTGATGCCAAGTTTAATGTTACCCGCTTTAGTTTGGTGATTGCCAGACCTCGTGCAGATGTTGTTGTACTTCAAACAAATGGAAATACGTTAAGTGCTCAAATGAGTGCAGCTGTGGCCGCAATAACACCTGGCACAAGGGTAATATTTGACGATATAGTTGCCGTTGGCCCTGATGGAACCCAAAGACAGCTTGACCCTATGGCTTTTAAAGCAAATTAAGTGCTATGAAAAAGATATTTTTTGCCCTGATTTTGATTGCCGGTACTCTTCAATTGAGTGCCCAGGCACCTAATTTAACGAATGATACCAAACCAAAAGCGGTAGAAAAGCCCCTGGATGGATATTATCAAAAGACCAATGTTATTAATGCTAAGGTTGCTCCATATGCCAGTCTGAGAGAATCGGATGTGATGTTCAGCAAACGTGTATGGCGGGAAATAGATGTCCGCGACAAGGTGAATATGATTTTTGCATCACCTAAAGCCCGTCTGATTACAATTTTAACAGATGCAATTATTGCTGGTGAGCTTACTGCATACGATGCCAGCAGCACTAAGGATGATGTTAATGGAGATGAGTTTAATGTCATTTTGAAACCTGAACAGGCAATGGCAAAGTTTGCTGACAGTGTTTTGGTTCCAATTTTTGATACAGATGGTAACCAAACCGGGACGGTAGTAAAAGCTGGGGAATTCAACCCTGACAGTATCTTAAAATTTCGTATAAAGGAGGATTGGATTTTTGATAAGCAACGTTCAGTTTTTGAACCGCGTATCATCGGTATAGCACCAATGATTCGTATTTCAGCAGCTGGTCAATCTTTTGATGAGCAACCTGCATTCTGGATATACTTCCCTGAAGTTCGTCATTTATTGGTAACTAAGCCCGCAGTAAACAGAAATAATGACGCCACCGGACTCAGTTTTGACGATTTATTTATGAAGCGGATATTTGCGAGTTATATTGTAAAGGAGTCTAATCCCGAAGATTTACGTATTAAAGATTATGCAATGGGAATAGATAAACTTTATGAATCTGAACGTGTGAAGAAAGCCCTGATGGATTTTGAACACGATCTCTGGTCATATTAATCAGGATCTTAAAATATTTAGAAATGCCGCCCTGTTATTTATTCGGGACGGCGTTTTTATTTAAAGTAATCCAATAAGGCAGCAGTCTGACTTTTATTCAATACCTTCAGCAGTTCTATTTCAGAAGCTTCTTTTATCTTTTTGACAGACCTGAAATGTCTCAGCAATTTTTCGGCAGATGCCTTTCCTACTCCAGGAATACTTTCAAGTTCACTTGCCAGAGTCGCATTATTTCGTTTTTTTCTGTGAAATGTAATTCCAAAGCGGTGGGCTTCGTCCCTTAACTGTTGAATAATTTTTAATGTTTCAGACTTTTTATCCAGATACAATGGGTATTGATCTCCTGGATAATAGATTTCTTCGAGTCTTTTGGCAATGCCAATAATAGTTACCTGCTTATCTATTCCCAATAATCTTAAGCTTTTTATTGCAGATGATAACTGTCCTTTGCCGCCATCAATTACGATCAGTTGTGGCAGACTTTGTTCTTCATCAAGCAATCTTCTGTATCTTCTGAAAACAGCTTCCTCCATGGTCGCAAAATCATCAGGGCCTTCAACTGTCTTTACATTAAAATGCCTGTAATCCTTTTTGGATGGCTTTGCATTCTTAAAAACTACTATTGCCGACACCGGAAATTTTCCATGAAAGTTCGAGTTGTCAAAACATTCAATATGTATTGGCAATTGATTTAAACGGAGATCTTTCATCATCTGGGCCAGAAGTCGGTCTGTTCTTAATCCCGGATTCAGTTTTTCATATTGATCTAATTTTTCACGCTTGAAATAGGCCACATTCTTTTGTGAAAGTTCCAGTAATTTCTTTTTCTCGCCAAGTTTTGGAACAGTGAATTTAATTCCTGAGTCGGGAATCTCAAGTTCAAAAGGAATGATAATCTCTTTTGAATTGCTGTCAAACCTCGATCTGAATTCGGTTATCGCTATACTTAGCAACTCTTCATCAGATTCGTCAAGTCGTTTTTTGATTTCCAGGGTCTGAGTCTGAATAACTGTCCCATTCATTACTTTCAGGAAATTCACAAAGGCATGTTTATCGTCTGTTGCGATACTGAATACATCCACATCTGTTATGGATGAATTCACAATAGTCGATTTGCTTTGATAGTTATCGAGCAGGTCGAGCTTTTGCTTCAGGCTATGTGCAAGTTCAAAGTTTAGTCCGCTTACAGATTCTTCAAGTTGACTTTTAAGGCGTCTGATCACGGAACCTGTTTTTCCGTTCAGGATTTCTTTGATCTCCGAAATGCTCTGATCATAATCATCCTCTGATTGATAGGCCTGGCAAGGTCCTTTGCAATTACCAATCTGATATTCCAGACAAACTCTGAACTTTCCTGAATGAATATTTTCACGGGTCAGGGGCAATGTGCAGGTCCTTAAAGGATAAATTTCTTTGATCATCCCTAAAATGGTGTGCATCATCCCCACGGATGCATAAGGTCCAAAATAGGTTGAACCATCGCGGATAATCCTTCTTGTCCAAAAAATGCGGGGAAACTTTTCGTTTTTGATGATGATCCATGGATAGGTCTTATCATCCTTGAGCATCACATTGTACTTCGGTTGATGTTTCTTGATCAGGCTATTTTCAAGCAGCCAGGCATCGATTTCGGTATCTACAATGGTGAAGGTGATTTTCCTGATCTTGCTGACCAGAATCCGGGTCTTAGCATTCACCCGAATATTATCTTTATTGAAATAGGATGAAACCCTGTTTTTTAAGTTCTTGGCCTTACCGATATAGATAAGCTCTTCGGTCTCCGACCAAAATTGGTATACACCGGGTTTTTGCGGAATATTCTTTAACTCAGGCCGGGGATCAAATTCTTTCATGTCAGGATAATGGTCAAGGCAGAACCTGATCTGCAAAATTGCAAATTGTAAAGAAAAACATTAATATCAGAAACCCAGCTTTTTATCAAGTTCGCTCACTCCTGATTGCTGTTTGGTATATTCACCGCAATCAATAACAGTGGTAATCCCACCTTTTGGAGGAGGAAAATCACCTTTGCTATATTTCAATGCGGGATCTGCATAAACCTTTTGCATATAGATCGCAAATACTGGGAGTGCCGTATTTGCACCCTCACCGAAATTGGTTGTACTGAAATGGATGGCACGGTCTTCCGCACCGGTCCAAACACCGGTTACCAGCTCAGGGGTAATTCCCATAAACCATCCATCAGAATTATTCTGCGTGGTGCCCGTTTTTCCTCCGATAGGATTAGTTAGTTTATATTTCCAGCCTAATCTGACACCAGTGCCTTCTGTAACTACGGCCTTTAACATATCGGTCATAATATAGGCCGTCTGTTCATCCAGAACAACCTTTATTCTTGGACGACGTTCGTAAATAACGTTTCCATTCTTATCAGCTATTCGTAAGAGGTAGATAGGTTCTGTCCAAACACCATGATTTACAAATACAGAATAAGCACCTACCATGTCGTAAACAGAAGCATCGAATGAACCCAGACAAATCGAAGGTACTGCCGGCACATCACTGGTAATACCCATATTTTTCGTCAGGGTTGCAACAGCGGTCTGACCTACCTGTTTCATCATATAGGCAGTAATATAATTCTGTGAATTAGCCAATGCCTTTTTTAGTGTAAGCGTTCCTGGTATTGGCTTGTAAGCTTTGGGATACCAGGTAGTGCCGTCACCTGCGTCTATACCAACGGGCTCATTTGCAACGGTGTAACATGGCGAATATCCGCCATTACCAATCGCAACCGCATAGGTAAAAGGTTTTGCTGTAGATCCCACCTGACGGGTTCCCATTTTTACCTGATCATATTTAAAATGGGTGTAATTCGTACCTCCTACCCATGCCCTGACATAACCGGTTTGGGGTTCCATTGACATGAGGGCATTACGAAGCATGAGTTTGTAATATTTAATGGAATCGACAGGCCTCATCAGGGTATCGATTTCACCTCTCCAGCTAAAAATTGTCATTTGGGTTGGTGTCCTGAAATTTTTGAGGATCTCTTCTTCAGTTTTCCCCTCAGCTTTTAGTTGCTGATAGCGGTCAGAACGGCGCATACCCTGATTTATCAGTAATTTTGCTTCCGGGATATTAAAAGGGTCGCGGCCTTTCCATGAATTATTGAACTGAACCTGCAGTGTTTTTAAATACTCCCTCTGAGCATCTTCTGCATATTTCTGCATCCGTGAATTGATTGTTGTATAGATCTTGAGGCCATCTCTATCCAGATCATAAGGTGTGCCATCAGCTTTATAGATCGAATTTTCTTCAAGTGTCTGCTGAATATCTTTCTTGAGTACAGCCCTGAAATAGGGTGCCGATCCTTCGTTATGATCAGAAGGATTGAATGCGAGATTTAAGGGGCTTTTTTTCAGAAGTTCAACTTCTGCATCACTGATGTAATTTGCGTTATGCATGTTTTCCAGAACCGTATTTCTGCGTCTGAGGGCTCTTTCAGGATTCCGGTTAGGATTATATAATGAAGGACCTTTCAGCATCCCGATAAGAATCGCAGCTTGTTCAGGTTTAAGCTTATCAGGTGTTGTACTGAAATAAGTTCTTGCCGCCGACTTAATTCCAAATGTATTGTAAGACCCAAAATCTACTGTGTTGAGGTACATCGTAATAATCTCCTCCTTGGTATACTGCCTTTCCAGTTTTACGGCAACGATGAGTTCCTGTGATTTCTGAATCAGTCGCTTGGTAAAGTTTCTGGATCTTCCTTCTTTTGAGAATAGGTTCAAAGCAAGCTGCTGGGTAATCGTACTTGCGCCTTGTCGTTTTCCTACCAGGTTATAAAAAATAACTGTAAACGTACGTTTGAAATCAATACCCGAGTGACTGTAAAAGCGGATATCTTCAGTTGCGATCAGTGCATTAATGACATTAGGGGAAATCTCATCATAGCGAACATTAGAGCGATTTTGAACATAATAGGTGCCCAATACAATATCATCACTCGAAATAACCTCTGAAGCCTGATAGCTCTTTGGATTTTCAAGCATGCGAAGGTCAGGTAGTCTCCCAAATAATCCCAGACCGATGCTGAAGATCAGTATAGCTCCAAATGCAATCAATCCCAGGATCCATTTCCAGAACAGGATAGTATAGCGATTTAAGTCATGCTGCGTCAGCTTGGTATTCATATAAAGCTTGTATTAATAGTTCTTTTTGTAATACTCGACATAAAGGTCGAGTGTCTCTTTATCAATTATTTTTTCGAGATTCTGAGAATTAATTATGAAGGTATTGTATTTGCCAAGGGGTATCTTCATAATTGCCCTCATCAGGGGGCTGATATTTGTAAAATAAGTTGTGACCAGTTCCTTTCCTGCGAACGGGCCTACAAATATCAGTTGATTTTGGTTAGCAACCGATTTTAATTGATGTTTTATTGCTGATCCAGGTAAATTGGCCCGGTTAAACTGCCCGATCCCAAATCGGGATGAACTTAAGTTAACTGAAGGGTCAGAAATATTCACTACGAAATAATGCTCTGCAGAATCATCCTTCCTGAAAAGACCGGTTTCTAACTCAGTTTCTAATTTGACGGTTTGAGGTTTCTCCTTATTATCAGCAATTGGCTTATTGTCATTAGGTTCCACGACTAAGATCGCAGGCTGTTCAATTTCGGCCTCCTGTAAAAATCTGTTATTGAAATCCAGGTCACTTAATGCTACAATCCGATCTGCCATTGCGACCCTGTTCGAATCGATGAATGCAAGATGTTGCTTAATGAGAGGAACGATTAGTTTTTCGTCGGGGAAATTGCTGACTATCTCTTTAAAAGCATTTTCCAGACCTGGAAGTTTTTGCGTATGGCCAATGGCCAGCGAATTTAAGTAAGCTAATTGTGCAGGCACTTTTTGTACCCCTGAAACTTGTCTGTACTTTTCAACAGAATTAAGCATTTCTGTATAATTCTTTTTAACGTAAAGGTCGTAAATGTCATTATATAGACGGTTGAAGGCAGCTTCCTGCTCATCCTGCTTTTGACTGAAATTCGGGTCCAAAATTATTTTTGCAAATGGGGACTCAGGGAATTTAGTAAGAAGGATATTTTTGTATTCGTCAGAGCGTTTCTTGTTGGCAGTGCTGTAAAGTCTGTATAAATTATAATAGACGGCCAGTTTGTCCTGATTTTCAGGGAAGCGGTTTAATAATTGTTCATAGGTTTTTACGGCTTCGGCAGTATCGGCAGAGATATCACGATAATAATTGGCAATGTCGTATAGTGCTACTGCTATTTTCTGATTTGACTCGGCCTTTTGTTCAGGGCTTATAGGAACCGACAGGAGATATTCCTTTATCCGGGCATCCATATTGGCCTCAGTTTTTATTTCCTGCATCGGAAAAGGGTTTGCGCCACTGCCCGGGTCCGGTAGAATTGCAGAAGGCATCTCAGATACTGATCTCTGGCTTCGTCGCCAGTTATCTTCCAATTTTCTTGGACCCCAGCGTTTCTTAAAATCGGCGAGACCCTGACTTAATGCCGCTGAATTATTAAAATAGAATCTCGTATCCCTGGAATTAGTAGAAATTTGAGTTGTTGGCATAAATGCATTTCCGCCAACAGGAATTCCTGAACCAGCCTGTGCTTTTTCGGTTTGTGCCAGCATTATTTTGCCAATTCTTTCTTTGCGCTCAGCATCAGACAATTGCGCCAACATTTGCAGGGTATCCTGCTGGGCTATGATATTTAAACTGTTTGCCAGTACCTCCAGATTATCGGCTTTCTTTTTAATCAGAAGGTAATCAGGGTAGTTTTTAGGTAAGCTGATGAGCGTACTGTCATAATAGGCCTTGGACATCAGAAAATCTGACTTCGTAAAGTAAATTTCGGCAAGCTCAAGATAGGCCAGTCCTTTCAGGTTTAGATTTTTTGTGCTTTTCGATACCGCCAGATTATAATTTTCGATTGCTTTTTCAAAATTATTTACTTGTGCATAGCTATTGGCTATCTGAAAATAGACCTGGTCAAGAAGTTCCCTGTTTTTGTCATCCTTAAGAAGAGCCATGATCTCTCTGGTTCTTCCTGAAGTATCCCCGCTTAATTCAGTTTTAAGATTAATTCTACTAAGGTTTGCATTAAATGCCATATCGAAAGGGGCATTGCTTTTAATTACTTTCGTATAATTCGATAATGCATTCTGTGCCTGGTCGGTAATTTCATAAAGCTGAGCAGTAAGATAGGTCCAGCGGATCTTCTTCTGTTTATTTTTGACCGTTTTCAGGGCCTTTTCGAGCAAGTTTATTGCTTCCTCATCCTGCTTTGCATAAATGTAAAGCTGAGCACGTGTTGCATATATATCAGCAACAGATTTTTTTTCTGATAATATATTGCTGATGGCTGTGTCAAGGGTGCTTTCAGCTTCCTCCAGACGGTCGGATGCAATCAGGGATCTTGCTTTCCATGAAAGTGCCGCCTGCCTTATCTCTTTCTCTGTGGGATAATTAATATACACGTAGTTAAAAAATTCAACTGCATTGAAAAAATTAGACTTCAAATGGTTTGCCTTAGCGATTAGAAAATAAGCATCATCAACATACTTACTCAATGACTTTTCATTGGCAATGGTGTTTGCCTTTAAAATTGCATCATCCAGATTTTTTAATTCTGATCGTGAAAGACTCTCATTAGGCTCTTTATATACAGAAATCACCCGGTCATAATTATCAGCGTAATTTAACTGAATGTTTTTTTCGCTTAGATTAATCAGTTCTTTAGCATTATAAAGGATATTATAATGCGCTGTTAAATTCTGCATACCTCTGCTGGCCACAGTTTCTTTCTGTGAGCTGCATGAAAGCAGGCAAAAGCAAAAAAAGCAGCTTAGGAATATAAAACGAAATGCAATCAGAATATTTGAATTCAATTTAATCTTGCTTGAAATATATAACAGAATCTTTGCAAAGATATTTTATCATAACGGATTTGTCCTGATAAATATAAACTCTTTCTGTCATAAAACTCTTTCAATAGAGGGCGCTAACTATTTTTGGCTTTGATTTATTTCGTTGAATGCAGCTTATATTTTGATAATTTTGCGATATAAAAATGAGTTTATGGAGCAGGAGGATGAAAATCACAAGAATAGTGACAAAACTGACGGAATTGAAGCTGAAAAGCAGGCCCTGAACAGTTATGTAAAATATACCGGTGTGGCTTTTCAGATGATGGCTATTATCGGACTTTCGGCATATATTGGTTATAAGACCGATCAGTATTATGAACATAAGACGCAGTGGGTAACGGCAATTGCCTGTGTTTTGGGTGTCTTTTTATCAATTTATCAGACCATCAGACAGTTAAAGCCATGAATACTAGTCGTTTTTTCATTTATTTCATTCTGTTCACAATTTTCCTGGCCATTGCTCCCCTGGTATTTCAGTTCTTTTATCCTGAAATTAAGTTCCTGATTCCAAAATTCTGGGCCCTGTTCTGGATATTTGAAATTTTAACCTTAAGTATCTATCTCCTGGCTTCCTGGAGGATGAGAATCAGCGATAAAGCATCCGGTCAGGCATTGCTTGGCAGTGTTACTATAAAGTTGCTTTTTTGCATGATAATAGCCTTTGTTTACATCAACGCAAACCCGGTTGATCCCTTTAAATTTATCATCAATTTTTTTTATCTATATTTCTTTCATACAGTGTTTGAAATATATTGTTTGTTATGTAACTTGCGCAACCAAAAATTTAAGTAAATTCCTTATAATAAATGGATTTGAGCCATATTTTCAATTCAAAAAAATTCTTCAGCGTAGCTATTTGTGCAGTTTTATTTTCGTTTTTGAGTTTTTCCGCTTTTTCTCAGGAGCATGCATCATCAGATACAGCACATGCTACAGCAGCAGAGGCACATGATGCTAAACCAGAAAAAGAAGAAGATATTTCAAAGGTAATTCTTCATCATATCGCGGATTCGCACGAATGGCACTTTTTTGGTCATGTAGCACTTCCTTTACCGGTTATTTTGTGGACTGATAATGGATTGGTTAGTTTTCTTTCCAATAAGTTTGGACATAATGATCATGGGACTGAATTGTTAGATGCGGATGGGACTAAATTGGTTTATTATCATGGAAAGTATTACTACCCGGAATCGGTAAAAAGTGCAGATGGAACTTACATCGCATACAACAACAAGGGGGAGATCATGAATACTAAGCCTCTTGATATTTCAATTACCAAGAATGTGGTTTCTCTGTTAATCTCAGTTACAATTTTGCTTGTGGTGTTTATCGGCGTTGCAAATGCTTACAAGAAGCGTGAAGGTAAAGCCCCAAAAGGTTTGCAGTCTATTCTAGAGCCAATCATCATCTTTGTCCGCGACGATATTGCCAAGCCACAATTAGGCCATAAATACAGAGGTTTTATGCCCTATTTATTAACGGTATTTTTCTTTGTATGGTTGAATAACCTGATGGGATTGATTCCTTTTTTCCCGGGAGGTGCAAACTTAACTGGAAATATTGCGGTGACTATGATGTTAGCACTCTGTACCTTTATTTTAACAACTGTAAATGGTAACAAGAATTACTGGGGTCACGTATTTACCCCACATGTTCCATGGTGGTTATATCCATTAATGATCCCGGTTGAGATCATTGGTTTGTTTACCAAGCCCATCGCTCTGATGATTCGTTTATTTGCAAACATTACTGCAGGTCACATCCTTATTTTAAGTTTGATCTCTCTGATCTTTATCTTAAAGTCGGTTCTTGTTGCAGGTATTGCAGTTCCGTTTGTTCTTTTTATCAGTGTGATCGAGCTAGTGGTAGGTTTTATTCAGGCATTTATTTTCACAATTCTGTCGGCCTTATTCATAGGGATGGCAGTTGAAGAGAAGCATGCTGAGCATTAATATGAATTTATTTTTTGTTTAATATATATTTAAAAATCAGATTATGATCGTAGGAAGTATCGCTGGTATTGGTGCAGGATTAGCTGCTATCGGAGCAGGCATTGGTATCGGAAACATTGGTGGAAAAGCCATGGAAGGTATGGCTCGTCAGCCAGAAGCAGCATCTAAAATTCAAACAGCAATGTTAATCGCAGCAGCATTCGTTGAAGCGGTAGCACTGTTTGCAGTGGTTGTTGCGTTCTTAGGAACAGGACAAGTAAACTAAAAAAATAAGGCTTGTGCGATTGGCACCGGCCTTATTTTATTGTTTTGATTGATTTATTAAATAATATAACAAAATGACATTACTGGCATTAAATCCATTAGTTTCTCCGGATCCGGGTTTATTTATCTGGTCAACAGTAGCTTTTTTAATACTGTTCTTCCTTTTAAGCAAGTTTGCATGGAAGCCGATTGTAAAGGCACTTGATGAGCGTGAGCGTTCAATTGAGGATGCTTTATCGAAAGCCGAAATGGCGAAGGCTGAAATGGCTAAGCTAATCAGCGAGAATGAGGATCTTTTAAAAGAAGCACGTTTAGAGAGAGACAACATCCTTAAAGAAGCCAAAGAAATTAAAGATCAGATCATCAATGATGCGAAAGATCAGGCTAAGACTGAAGGAACTAAATTGATCGAAAAAGCAAAAGACGAGATCACGAACCAAAAGCTTGCTGCTATGGCAGAGATCAAGAATCAGGTTTCAAGCTTGTCATTAGCTATTGCTGAGAAAGTATTGCGCAAGCAACTGGAGGATCAGGATAAACAACAGGCTCTTGTAAATGACCTGTTGAAGGAAGTAAAACTTAATTAAGTTGACACCCGATAGCTATCGGGTTGAAAGTGGAGAATGGAGAGTTGAGAGTGGAGAATGGGAGTAGGACTTAACAATGGAAAGGCCAAACGACCAACAACTAGCAACCAACAACTAATACAATATGTCAGAAATACAAGTTTCATCGCGTTACGCAAAATCTATCATTGACCTGGCTGTTGAGCAGAATGCTCTTGAACTGGTTAAGAAGGATATTGAGTTGTTTCTCGGAACATGCAGAGAAAATCCTGCTTTACAGGCAATTCTAAAGAATCCGATTATAAGCCTTGAAAAAAAGGCAAATATTCTGGATGGCTTATTTGGTGATAAGTTGCATAAGATGATTCTTTCTTTTTTCCATATTGTGATCAGGAAGGGTCGTTCAGAAATTTTATATGCAACAGCTAAGGAATTTATCAGTCAGTACAACATCATTAAAAATGTGGTAAAGGCTACTGTAACCTCAGCTTCTCCATTGAGTAAAGAAAATATTGCTCAGATAGAAGATGTGGTGAAGCAGGCAACAAAGGGTGAGGTTATCCTTTCGGCTCAGGTTGATCCTGATCTGATTGGAGGGTTTATTCTGAAAGTTGGCGATAAGCAGTTTGATACCAGTTTATCCAGCAAGCTGAATAAGCTGAAAAAGGAATTTGAAAATAACTAAATAACCCCAAATCCTTTAAAGGGCTATTGATTGCTTCCTTATAGGGGTAGGGGGCGTAAGATTTACAATATAAAACTCAAAAAATACTACTATGGTAGAGGTAAGACCAGATGAAGTTTCGGCGATTTTAAGACAACAACTGTCGGGCTTTAAGTCGGAGGCTGAACTCGAAGAGGTTGGCACCGTGTTACAGGTGGGTGATGGTATCGCACGTGTATACGGTTTAACTAAGGTTCAATCAGGAGAGCTGGTTGAATTTGAAAGCGGTTTACAGGGTATCGTATTAAACCTTGAAGAAGATAACGTGGGTGTTGTATTGCTTGGCGCTTTTGATGAGATCAAAGAAGGTGCTACAGTAAAACGTACCAATAAAATTGCTTCCATCAAAGTTGGTGAAGGAATGCTTGGCCGTGTTGTTAACACACTGGGTCAGCCAATTGATGGTAAAGGACCAATTTTGGGCGAAACTTATGAGATGCCATTGGAGCGTAAAGCACCGGGTGTAATTTATCGTCAGCCGGTTACTGAGCCATTGCAAACTGGTATCAAGGCAATTGATGCGATGATTCCAATTGGTCGCGGACAGCGTGAGCTTGTGATCGGTGATCGTCAAACTGGAAAAACTGCGGTTTGTATTGATACTATCATCAACCAAAAGGAATTTTATGAAGCAGGCAAGCCTGTATTCTGTATATATGTGGCCATCGGTCAGAAAAACTCTACGGTAGCTCAAATATTAAAAGTATTGGAAGAAAATGGTGCATTACCATATACAGTGATTGTTGCGGCTTCTGCTGCTGATCCTGCTCCAATGCAGTTCTATGCTCCTTTCGCTGGTGCTGCAATTGGTGAGTTCTTCCGTGATACCGGCAGACCTGCATTGATCGTTTATGATGATCTTTCAAAGCAGGCTGTTTCTTATCGTGAGGTTTCTCTTTTATTACGTCGTCCTCCGGGCCGTGAGGCTTATCCTGGAGACGTATTCTACCTGCACAGCCGTTTACTGGAGCGTGCGGCAAAGATCAATCAGAACGACTCTATCGCACAGTCAATGAATGATCTTCCTGAGTCAATTAAGCATATCGTTAAAGGTGGTGGTTCCCTAACTGCTCTGCCGATCATTGAAACTCAGGCAGGTGACGTTTCTGCATATATTCCAACCAACGTAATTTCGATTACTGATGGTCAGATCTTCCTTGAGTCTAACTTATTCAACGCAGGTGTTCGTCCGGCTATCAACGTAGGTATTTCGGTATCACGTGTGGGTGGTAATGCGCAGATCAAATCGATGAAGAAAGTTGCAGGTACCTTGAAACTTGATCAGGCTCAGTACCGTGAATTAGAGGCTTTCTCAAAATTCGGTTCCGACCTTGATGCGGCTACTAAATCTGTCTTGGATAAAGGTGCGCGTAACGTGGAATTGTTAAAGCAGGCACAATTCTCTCCTGAGACAGTTGAAAAGCAAGTTGCAATTCTTTACATAGGTACCAAGAACCTGATGAGAAATGTTCCGGTTAATAAAGTGAAAGCTTTTGAAGCAGAATTCATCCAGCAATTGGAGCAACGTCATCCGGAAGCTTTACAGGGTTTAAAAGCCGGTAAACTTGATGATGCTATTACAGGTGCTCTGGAAACAGTAGCGAAAGAGCTAAGTGATAAATATTAAAAGATATTAGTATTGAGTATTGAGTATTGAGAAACACAAATCTCACTACTCAAACTCACTACTTTGTACTCCTTAAAATGGCTAATTTAAAAGAAGTAAGAAATCGTATAGCATCTGTCAGCTCGACTCAGCAGATCACCAAGGCCATGAAAATGGTTTCTGCAGCAAAGTTGAAACGGGCAACCAGTGCGATTATTCAGCTGCGTCCTTATGCAAATAAGATGAAAGACATTCTTTCAAATCTTTCAGCAAGCATGGACGGTTCCAATTCTCCATATACTCAGGAGCGTGAGCCGAATAAAGTATTGATTATCAGTATTTCATCTAATCGGGGTCTTGCAGGAGCATTCAATATGAATGTGATCAAGACGACCAATAATCTGATTTCAGAAAAATATTCAGAGCAACTCCGTAAGGGCAATGTTCACATTGTTGCTATCGGTAAAAAAGTTCAGGATTTTTATGAGAAGAGAAAATATACTGTTGTTGGGAATAACAATGAATTATTTAGTGATCTGAGTTTTGAAAATACCTCTAAGATTACTGAATCGGTGATGACTGCTTTTGCAAAAGGTGACTATGACAGGGTTGAACTGGTGTATAATCAATTCAGAAATGCTGCTGTACAGATCCTTACAACCGAGCAATTGTTACCTGTACCTAAATCGGATAACCTTACAGCAAAAACAACACAGGTTGATTATATACTTGAGCCTTCACAGGATGAGATTGTTGAACAACTGATCCCTAAATCAATCAACACTCAGGTTTATAAAGCTGTTCTTGATTCCCATGCTTCCGAGCATGGTGCACGTATGACTGCAATGGATAAGGCAACTGAAAATGCGGGCGACTTATTGAAAGCTTTAAAACTTTCTTACAACCAGGCCAGGCAAGCTGCTATTACAACTGAGTTGACAGAGATCGTAAGTGGTGCTGCTGCTTTATCGAATGGCTAATATTTAGCAGATTCAGTTTTGAACTGTAAAATAGATTTGTAAATTTATACTTTCTCAATAAAAGGAAATGGAAGACACATCAAACAACAATAACTCTACCGCTGAAGCTAACGATCCTTCACATTATACCACTATTACGGTAGGTATAGTAATCGGTCTTATCGGTATCTTTTTACGTTTTACCGGTACATGGCCTATGATCGACATCGTGTCGAACATTATTTGGGTTGTTGGAATTGTAATCTGCTTAAGATCAGTTTTAAAAATATTAAAATAAACTTGTTTTAAGGTGAAGGGCTCATATCCTAGCGGTTATGGGCCTTTTTTTATTTTGCGGCAAGCAGACTTTTTAGTTTAGAGTCTGTTTTCAGTTTTCTTAAAGCTGCTTCATAAGATAACCAGAATATCTCTTCAGTTTTTCTAACATCAAATACACTGGTTGCCCCCATACCATGGGGCTCGATTATTACATCACAATATTCTGCTTTCACGGCCATGTCTGAATTGATTGACATGATTATTGACCGTTCTACGAGCCTGCGATAGCTTTCAATTCTATCAGCTTCAGGCAGATGGTTACAGGATGAACCGATAATAAAATCGCATTCTGATCGTATTGGCTCAACCGGGAAATTATTTAAAATACCACCGTCGATATAAATTTTTCCGCCCATATGGATTGGTTTAAAAAAGACAGGTATAGCGCTTGAAGCTAATATGGGATTAATTAATTCACCGGAACGGAAATAGGCTACTTTACATTCATTAAAATTTGTAGCGGTAATAACCGTAGGAATCTTGAGGCCTTCAAATGAATCGTGCGGAAGGTATTCCAATAAAAGAGTTCTGATTTTATCCAGTGACATCAGTCCTTTAGCCCCGAAAGCAGGTCTGATGTATTTATAAAGATGGGTCTTCATAAAGACCTTAAGAATTTCGGCAGGTTCAATACCTTGTGCGAAAAGTGCGCCAACAATCGAGCCTGCACTGGTTCCACTGATCATGTCAAATTTAATCCCAGCTTCTGTAAGTGCCTGGAGAACACCTAAATGTGCTACACCTCGTATTCCCCCTCCGGATAGTACCAGCCCTATTTTCATTTCCTTAAGCCATTAATCTCTTGGTTTGTATTTAGATCCGGCAAGAATTTTTTGCGCATCTTTCTCAAGCATTAGTTCTTGAAGACTAATATCCGGATTCTTTTCCATGTATTGTCTGACGATTTGCCAACCTGTCCAGACCCCCAATTTAGGAGCCGAGGAGGAGTTTTCTCCGATTCCGGGAGTGAAAGGGGCCTCAGCAAGATATTTTTGAATTTTAAGATAATCGCTTTCGAACAGAAGTTCATTATCCAGAAAGTATGCCCAAATTCCGGCTTCAGAATCCTTGCACCACTGTAGCTGTTCTGTGGTATAGCCTATTTTCAGAATATCAGGAGTGTCAGCTAAAACGGCGTCCATGAAATATAGAATTTTGCCATTGTAGATCATTTTTGATATCAGATTTCGATCTGAATCATTCTCAGGGAACATCTCTTCACGGATGAAGGCCTCAATTACCCGGGGACTAATATTCTCCGGACTGAATCTTCTGGAAATGTATTGAGGAATGCTCTGTCTTAAAGCCGGATAGAACCGGTCGCCATTCTTTCCCAGAAACATGTCGAGACCAATTCCGATATAATCATTACCGATGGGGGTTTGTACTGCAAATCCCGAAATAAAGCTGATGAGACGGGGAAATTTCTGCTTTGGGTAATAGTAGCGGATATACTTAAATGCCTGATCAAGTTCGAGCTGCTGCTTATTCAAATCAGGAAATGTTTGGGCTACTGTTGACCGGAGTTCGAGGTAGTCCTTATTTCCAAGTATTGTACGAAGATTGCTGTAATAGGCCGTGTCTCTGGTATATCCTGCGCTGATCATCTTTTCCATATAATCATCGTAGAACCAGGTATATTTTTTTCTGAGATCGGGAGCTTTTACTTCAATAGAACCAGGATTTACATTATTGAGTTCCTGGTCAAACCGCTCAATAGGAATACTGACTTTGATCTTGCTGATATCAGGTGACTTTTTGTTATTGCAGGAAAGAGCTGCAAGGCATATAAAAAAAAACAGGTAAATTTGAAGGTGTCTCATGGATACAGATTATCTGCTAAATTATAAAAATGCTCATGAAATATTTACGGACCCTCTTCTTAAATTGGCCGGAAAAAATTCATAGCCTTTCATATTAACGAAATACGGGATGAAGATTGCGCTTGCTCAACTAAATTACATTATTGGCGACTTTGAACACAATACACAGAAAATAATCGAGACTATTCAGGATGCCCGAAAAAAGGGTGCTGATCTGGTAGTTTTTGCAGAGTTGTCTGTATGTGGCTATTCACCCAGGGATTTTCTTGAATTTTCTGAGTTTATAGAACTGTCTGAGCAATCAGCAAAGAAAATAGCAGCTGCCTGTACGGATATTGCCTGTATCCTGGGGCTGCCAACTCCAAATCCTAAAATCGAAGGGAAGGATCTTTACAATTCAGCTTGGTTCATTGAGAACACAAAGGTAAAGGCAATTGTAAACAAGGCTTTATTACCCAATTATGATGTTTTTGATGAATACCGTTATTTCGAACCTTCTGTAGATTTTGCATGTGTAGATTTTATGGGGCATAAAATTGCTTTGACTATCTGTGAGGACCTGTGGAACATCAATGATAATCCGATGTACACAATTTGCCCCATGGATGAACTGATCAAAGAGAAGCCTGATCTGATGATAAATATTGCCGCTTCTCCTTTTGCATATAATCATGATGAAGAAAGGGTGCGGATACTCGGAGATAATTGCCGGAAATACAAACTACCACTATTCTATGTAAATCAGGTCGGAGCGCAGACTGAAATCATTTTCGATGGTGGTTCATTGGCTTTCGATGATTCCGGGATGCTTTTGGATGAAATGGCCTATTTCTCTGAAGACCTGAAGATATATGAGTTTGAAGGCCGAAAAGTGAAAGGCTTTGAACCCAAAGTTCACGATGCCCAGAATGATATTCATCAGGTTCATGATGCGCTGATACTCGGAATTAAGGATTATTTTCAGAAATCAGGGTTCAGCAAAGCCATACTCGGACTTTCAGGTGGTATAGATTCGGCCCTTGTATGTGTCCTGGCCGCAGAAGCTCTTGGCCCTGAAAATGTGATGGCAGTGCTAATGCCATCAGAGTTTTCTACTGATCATTCTGTACAGGATGCTTTGGATCTGGTTAAGAACCTGGGGTGTAAACATGAAATCATACCGATCAGGGAAGCAGCTTCAGCATTCGAAAATATGATGAAGCCGGTATTTAAAGACCTGCCTTTTAGTGTTGCTGAAGAGAATATCCAGGCAAGGAGCCGGGCAATTATTGTAATGGCGATGTCGAATAAGTTTGGATACATATTGCTTAATACTTCTAATAAGAGTGAGTGTGCTGTAGGCTATGGCACCCTATACGGAGATATGGCAGGTGCTATTGCGGTACTTGGGGATGTTTATAAAACACAGGTATATAAATTGTCAAATTATATTAACCGCGAAAGGGAAATTATCCCAATGAATAGTATTACCAAACCGCCTTCAGCCGAACTGCGCCCCGGACAGAAGGACTCAGATTCCCTACCTGAATATGATATTCTGGATGCAATATTATTTCAATACATCGAACTTAAGAAGAGCTCCGCAGCAATAATTGAACAGGGATTTGATGAAAGCCTTGTAAAAAGGGTGCTACGAATGGTTAATGTTGCCGAATTTAAGCGAAATCAGGCACCACCAATATTAAGGGTGTCTCCTAAAGCTTTTGGGATGGGCAGGAGACTGCCGATTGTAGGGAAATACCTTAGTTAATTGAGAGTTGAGAATTGACAGTTGAAAATTGTTGAAACTCCAGACTAAATAAAAAACCTCCGAAAGGAGGTTTTTTATTTGTAAAAATGGGGTTTACCTTGTATTAATTATTAGGCTTAACCTTTACACTATCGCCATCTATCTTCACTTTACCGTCTTCATCTTTCATCTTCATCTCATCTCCGTCAATTTTGATCTTAGCACCATCCGGGTATTTAATTTTGATCTTATCACCATCGCGTTTAACTTTTGTTTCATCAAGCATCCATTTACCATCTGCTTGCATGAGCGCATGATTCACAACCAAACCTGTTTGAAATAAAGTATCACCCGCATTATTGGTATAGAACTCTACAGGAACTCTTTCAATACTGTCAATAGCCCATCCTGTTTGTGGATCCATAATGATATAAACTGTCTTTCCGGTATTCAGATTCGTATAATTCCCGGGTACGACTCTGGCTTCAGCTTCGGTATACTCAGACTCAGTAGCCATCGTTGAATCGCCATCCATATCGTTCTTTTTATCGCTGTTACATCCTATAAAAGCTGAACTTATAATCACAGCAAATAGAATTGATTTAATGTTTTTCATTTTTTTTAGTTTTAAAAGGCTTAATGATTAGAAAGCAATGTGGCGTGTTTTGCTTATCAGAAAAGAATGTTCTTCAATCCCACATAACAAATATTCCATTTGTAATACTCTCTTAATTTTTATATATGAAATTTAATTTTTTTGTTTTGTGACAACTCCGTCTTCAATTTTTGTTTTTGAATCGCCGTCTTTGATCTTTACATCGCCGTCTTCATCAATTTTCTTTTTGTAGTCACCATCTTTGATCTTTATATCACCATCACCTTCAACTTTGATCTTGTAATCACCATCTTTAATTTTATAGTCATCACCATCAACTTTTTTCTTGTAATCGTCATATTTGATCTTTATTTCTTCATCATCAATTTTAACCTTGGTTTCATCCACATCATAGTATCCTCCTTCTGAAGCAATAAGTTTATCGTTTACAATAATACCGGTAGTGAAGATGGTGTCCTTATTGTTGTTAACGTAGAGATAAACCGGCTTCCTGGTTTCACTGTTGATGGCATAGCCTGTTTCCGGGTCGGCAATAACCATAATTGAATCTCCGGTATTGAGATCTACATAGGTTCCGGGTTCAACTTTGCCTCCATTGTTACAGGATGCGAGAGCCAGTAAGGATACTGCGCTCATTAATTTAATAGAAGTTTTCATAGTCATTTTTGGTTAATAAAGGGTTAACAATCAATCTGGTAAAAGTTTTAAAAAATAAAACCGGGTAATTAAGAATTCAGACTGAAGTTTGAGAATGGAAAATTTCATATTTCCCATTCCCTATTCCCATTATTAAAAATGCCTATATCATCGTTGCACGTACACGTTCAAGCAGGGCTTTGGTTTTAAGGATACCTTCATATTCTCCCAATTGCTCCCCTTCGTATTCAATCCCCACATAGCCTTTAAATCCTGAATCCTTAACAATTTTAAGCATTCTATTATAATCGGTTTCGATGCAATTACCTTGTGCATCAAAGTCCATAGATTTTGCACTTACCGCTTTGGCATAAGCCATCATTTCATAAGTACCTTTATATTTATCATATTCTTCAATGCATTTATTCTTACTATCACGAGTGAGGCAAAAGTTATTAAAGTCTGGTAGGGTACCTACATTTTTCATGCCAACATTCTTCATTACGGTCGAAAGCCAGTAACCATTTGAGCTATATCCTCCATGGTTTTCAACGATGACATTGATATTCTCTTTTACAGCATACTCACCTAAAAGTCCGAGACCCTCAATAGCTGCCTTCTGTACATCTTCTGCGCTGCCTACCCCATAAGCATTCACCCGGATAGAGCTGCAGCCCAGATATTTGGCAGCTTCTACCCACTTTTTATGGTTATCTACAGCCTGAGTGCGCTTTGTGGTATCGAGTTCTCCTAAATTGCCTTCTCCATCACACATGATCAGATGATTTTTTACACCATTATCAGAGCAGCGTTTCAGTAATTCGTTCAGGTATGCGGTGTCCTTTGCTTTATCCTTGAAAAAGGTGTTAACATATTCCACTGCACTGATACCAAATTCTTTTTTGGTTATCACCGGAAAATCCAGATTGTCTATTTTTTTGCTACGAAGTGTTCTGTGCAATGACCACTGTGCAAGAGAGATCTCGAAAAATGAGTTTTTTATATCTGCTGCGTTTGAATGATTACGCGGGTTCATTTTCCCTGAACATGAATAAAATGCAGAGGGCAAAATTGCAATTCCTGCAAGGCCTGTGACCTGTTGTATGAATTTACGGCGGTTGTTAGACATGTATCGTTTTTTTAAATTGGTGAATTTTGAATTTACGATAAATAAAATTATGGTGAAAATTTAAGGGAGATAATATTTAATGGTCAATTATTGGAATCGTGTTTTAAATGCCGGAATTAATCATTTATCATAGAACCGTCAGATGCTTGTAACAAAGCTGAAAATTGAACATTTTGCCCTTCAAAATACGTTCCTTTGTATAGTGAATTAATGAATTATAAAGGTT
The DNA here is from genome assembly GCF_030684675.1 of Daejeonella sp. Lineage (GTDB taxonomy): Bacteria > Bacteroidota > Bacteroidia > Sphingobacteriales > Sphingobacteriaceae > Daejeonella. The sequence goes on from NZ_JAUXXZ010000009.1 coordinate 84,300, forward strand.
CTGTGATCCTTATATAAAGCACGAGCCTGAATAAGATCTGGTTTTTAGTTTAGTTTTAGTTTAGTGAGATCCGTTCTTTTCAGAACGGATCTTTGTTTTTAAAATACCTCAGAATTTCGTTTTTTCAATAATGCTATTACCAGAATAAGTGCAAATACACCACTTCCTATTGATCCGCCTCTGGCTATATAATCGCCAAACCTGACATAAAAACTAAGTTCTTCATTCAGGTTAATATCCTGTTTAATAGCTCCCTGAACCCACCATTGGGTTCGCTGAACAATATCGCCACGTTGGTTAATAAATGCTGAAATTCCGGTGTTTGCCGACCTTGCCACCCATCTTCTGGTTTCAATTGCCCTGAGTTTGGCATAGTGCAGGTGCTGATCTTTGCCTGAAGTATTTCCCCACCAGCCATCATTGGTAATTATCGCAATGAATTGCGCGTCTTTTTTTATGTATTCGGCTACATATTCACCCCAGATTGATTCATAACAAATTACAGGAGCAGAACCAATGCCACTTTGGGAATAAAATACCGAGGGTTCATCCTGCTTTCCATAACTCCCGGTAGCTCCTCCAAATGCAGCAAAAGCAGGTTTTAAGAAGGATAATGCGTTCGAAAAGGGGGTTTGTTCGACACCCGGAACAAGTTTCGACTTATGATAGAATTGCAGTGTGCCTGAATTTTCTATAGATACTGCAGCATTGAACACATCAAAATAAATTCCGCTATTTCTGTTGTATCGCGCAGTAACTGTCGCAGCTGAATCATAAATGGCAAAACTCTCAATTCCGGAGATTAGATTTGAATTTTTGTACTTATTCAGAAAATTCTGAATTGTTTTAAAGTTTTCATCCTCCCTGAATGTTTTCTCTTCCGTGCCCTGTGATATTGCAGTTTCCGGCCAGATGAAATATTCGGTATTGCTTTGCCCCACTGAATCCGAAAGATGAATCAAACGATTAATTTGTTCGGAAGGTGGCATGGTTCCGAATTTTTTATAGGGATCGATGTTAGGTTGTACGACAACAATATTAGCCGGATTTGATTTTTCAGTGTGGGTGAAATAAATGAATAGTGAAATTAATATCGGTAATGTGACCAGTATTAATGTTGGTAAAATCAAGCGGATTCTATTCAATTTTAAAGTACCAGCCTTTATGGCCAGCCAGATCTCAAAAAATAAAATATTTGAGAGGAGGACCCATAATGTACCACCGTAAACACCGGTATACTCATACCATTGTACCAACTGATGAGTAGCTGCGAAACCATTTCCGAGGTTCATCCAGGGGAATGCGAGGTCCCAGCTTTGATGCAGGTATTCGTAGCCAATCCAGAAACAGATTAGTCCGGCATAAGCCCATACTTTTGAAGTGATTAATCTTAATCTATAGTAGAGCCAGAATGCAAGAGTCATTAAAACTGCTCCCAAACCAAAGGGGATCAGTGAAATCAGGGCAGCAACCCAGGTAGGTATTGCCGAATCCAGGGAATTGAAAACCCAGTAAATACTGGCTGTATTCCATGCAAAAAAGCAAAGAAAGGCTGTCCGGAAAATCAATTTCCCTTTTTTCTTTGCTTGCGCCCCAATAATGTTTTCTGTCGCCAGTAATATAGGAACAAGCGCTATTAGTAGAATTGGGGAGCTGAATGGAATCGGTGGCCAGGCGAACCAAAGTAAGAAGGCGCTTAAAAGTGCAAGCTGATAATTTCTTTTCATCAAAGTCTGGCTAAGATTTCGGCTTTTTTATTTTCATACTCTTCCTGACTGATGAGTTGTTTTTCGTACAGCGTTTTTAGTTTCTGCAGCTTTTGGGTTAGTTCGTCTTCAGGCTCTGCTATTTGTACCTCTGCAATTGATGGAGGAGTCTGATCCTCGATTTCTATGTATGATGCATAGTCATCCCCAAGATTCTCATTCTGCAAGACGCTGATTTTTTCATCAAATCCTGGCAAGGTCTTTACTTTTTCCAGTTGTTCATTGCAGAACTGATAGAGTTTACGTGCCTGAACTTTTGGAATGAAATCTATGGCGATGTTTTCACCTCTCTGCGGGATGGTAATAAACTTAGATCCAAAGAACTCTTCTTTGAAAGAAACCTCTTTCACTTCAGCCCATGGGAACGTTTTATAAGCCGTAGTAAGCCCCAGATTTTCAGGTATACAAAATACAATACGTTTATTGGTTACTGCGATGCAATCTGGAATCAGGGTTACGGCAGGCTTTTTTTGTATTGCCAGATAGATAACGGCCTCACCTGAGGTAAGCATATCCCGTAGTTTCCCTAGAACTTTTTCTGCAGTTCTTGGATCCTGATCATCTGTTAAATATTGTTCAATTAACATAATCTAGTATTTAATAATTATAAATTTTATTTGCCTGCTACACAAATAACTATCTCACCCTTTAAGGTATGAGTTTCAAAATGTATTTTAATTTCCTCAAGAGTGCCTCTAACAGTCTCTTCAAACAGCTTGGTTAATTCTCTCGAAACTGACGCCTGTCTCTCTGGTCCAAAGTACTGTGCGAACTCTTCGAGTGTTTTTAAAAGTCGGTGTGGCGATTCGTAAAATATCATCGTCCGGCTTTCGTTTACCAGTTCTTTCATTCGCGTTTGCCGACCTTTCTTAACTGGCAGGAAGCCTTCAAATGTAAAACGATCGGCAGCCAGACCTGAATTAACCAGGGCAGGAACAAATGCAGTAGCACCCGGCAGGCATTCTATTGGCAGATCATTACGGATTGCTTCACGAACGAGTAAAAATCCCGGGTCGGAGATCGCCGGTGTACCTGCATCAGAAATTAATGCGATTTGTTTGCCCTCTTTAAGGAAGCGAATTACCTCTGTTACCGACTTATGCTCATTATGCTGGTGGTGCGAAAATAATTTCTTGTCTATCCCAAAATGCTTCAGCAGAGGCGCGCTGGTGCGGGTATCTTCTGCCAGGATCAGGTCTACTTCCTTCAGAATGCGAACTGCCCTGAAACTCATGTCTTCCAGATTGCCGATCGGTGTAGGTACAAGATAAAGTCTGCCGCTCATTATTTCTATTCTTTTTCGGTTATTCATTCTGGAAAAACTCCAAAATCAAAGCCCAAACCCCAAACTGTTTATATCTTTGTCTAAAATTATTAAAGATGCTGCAAGTTAGTTATATCCGCGAAAATAGGGAGGAAGTTTTAAATCGTTTATCTGTCAGGAATTTTAAAAATCCTGAACTGGTTGATCAGATCATAAAGCTTGATGATGACCGTCGTCAGACTCAAACTCTTTTGGATTCTATTGCTGCCGAGGCTAATGCCGCTGCAAAAAGGGTTGGAGAACTGATGCGTCAGGGCTTAAAAGAGGAGGCTGAAGCAATAAAGACACAGACTACAACATTCAAAGAACAAACACGTATGCTCGGAGATAAACTTTCTGCCATTGAAATCCTCTTGCAGGCTGAGTTGGTGCTTTTGCCTAATTTACCTCATCAATCGGTACCCAAAGGCTTTGGAGCCGATGATAATCAGGTTGCATCAGAACATGGAGTGATTCCCCAGCTCATGCAGGGTGCCTTACCTCATTGGGAACTCGCCGCAAAATATGACATCATAGATTTTGAACTGGGCAATAAAATTGCCGGTGCCGGTTTCCCGGTTTATAAGGGTAAGGGTGCGAAACTACAACGTGCGCTGATAAATTTCTTTCTTGATAATGCAGATGCAGCAGGTTACCGTGAGATGCAGCCACCAATTGTTGTGAATGAGGCCTCAGGTTTCGGTACCGGACAACTTCCCGATAAGGAAGGACAGATGTATCATATTACCGGCGATAATCTTTATCTGATTCCTACTGCCGAGGTTCCGGTCACAAATCTATACCGTGACGTGATTCTGAAAGAGGAAGAATTACCGATAAAAAATTGCGCATATACCCCATGTTTCCGCCGTGAAGCAGGGTCTTATGGTGCACATGTTCGCGGATTAAACCGTCTTCATCAGTTCGATAAGGTTGAGATTGTACAGGTTGTTCATCCTGATCACTCTTACGATGTTTTGGAAGATATGAGCAATTATGTTCAATCCTTATTGAAAAAACTTGAATTGCCATACCGTGTACTTAGTTTGTGCGGTGGTGATATGGGCTTCACTTCTGCAAAAACTTATGACATGGAAGTTTGGTGTGCTGCCCAGGCACGCTGGCTGGAAGTTTCTTCAGTTTCCAATTTTGAAACATATCAGAGTAATCGCCTTAAACTGCGTTATAAGAGCGGCGATGGAAAGCCTCAGCTCGCTCATACTTTAAATGGAAGTGCACTGGCATTGCCGCGTATTGTGGCTTCTCTGTTGGAAAATAATCAGGATGAAAAGGGTATAAAAATTCCGACTGCTCTTGTGCCTTATACAGGTTTTGAGTATATCAACTAGGCTTTTTAACAGAATACGTTTAATTAACCTGAATCGATATAAGGAAGGGTAAAATAATACAGTTATAATTTCCAAATTAGGCTCCAGAGCCTGAATAATTTGATTTTGTAAAGCAATACCTGCGTGTTATAGGCTAGTTCAGCCCTTTCCTCCGGAGTAGTTCCGGCAAGAAATCGCGTTCTACATCAAATTACCAATAGCCGGAAGCTACCTCCTCCGGCAAGGTTTATTTTACCCGCACCTGTATTTCATCGGGAAGGGCAGCCCGGCAAAAGGACCACCTGGCATTTGAAATAAACCCGGGTGGCGGCTCTAGCTTTTTTGCTTAATGAATTTCATAATATCTATTAAATCTGATGCAAAAAACCAGGGCAGAACACGGGACTGCCGGAACCGAAGAGGCACAAACCCTGCTTTCTAAAACAAGAGAAAATCTGTCAAATAAACTTAACTCAGTAAGAGTTGATATCTCCTCAAGTTAATTTAAAAAAGGTCAATAATCAATTCCAGGATTTTCCACATCAGCCAGACAAAAATCAGAATAAAGATGATAAGGAAGATTACGATCCAGAGTAGCGTACCCTTACCACTGCCCTGATGTTTTCCTTCTTCATAATATTCTTTCAGGAGACGGATGTTTCTTGAGTTTGATTTATAGGCAAAGTCAAATACTTGCCCAATGATTGGGATTGCGCCAATGGTTGAGTCCAGAATCACATTCAGAAACATCAGAATTAGAACTTTCCGGCTTAGGCCATGTCTTGCCATGGTGAGTATCAACACAATCGAAACTGCAAAACCCGAAATATCCCCCAAAACCGGAATTAAATTTAAGAGGGGGTCGATGCCAAATCTGAAATTCGTTCCGGGGACACGAAATCTTTCGTCCATCAGGTAGGAAACACGTTCTGCCCAGCTCAATTTTGGACTCAGCTTTTTTTGCATAAAAAATTGTTTAGTTTATTTTATCCAGATGGCTATCCAAATTAGTGCCATTTTCATCAAAAAAATAAGTTTTTGAACCAAAATCTTATTTGGTATCAGGTTTTTAATTTTTTACCTTAGGAACAAATTAGGTTATTTATGAATATCAAGAAAATACTGATAGCAAACAGGGGAGAGATTGCAATCAGGATTAGTCGAGCATGTAATGAATTGAATATACAGACTGCGGCTATTTATACTTACGAAGATCGCTATTCTCTTCATCGTTACAAGGCGGATGAGGCCTATCAGATTGGAGAGGATAATGACCCCCTAAAACCCTACCTTGATATTCAGGCCATTATTGAGATGGCTAAATACTGTAAAGCCGATGCTATCCACCCCGGATACGGCTTTTTATCAGAAAATCCTGAGTTTGCCCGTCAGTGTGCTGAAAATGGAATTATTTTTATCGGGCCAAGGCCAGATGTAATGATTGCATTGGGGGATAAGATTACAGCAAAAACTGTTGCTAAAAATGCTCAAATCCCTATCATTGAAAGTAACGAACCGGATCTGAGCAGTCTTGAAATTGCTCTTTCGGAAGCTCATCGTATTGGCTTTCCAATGATTTTAAAGGCAGCTTCCGGTGGTGGTGGACGGGGAATGAGGGTTGTTAGAACTGAAGAAGAGCTTAAAAAAGCCTTTCCGGAAGCCAAAAGTGAGGCAAAAAATGCCTTTGGTGATGATACTGTTTTCCTTGAGAAGTTCATTGAGCGCCCCCGTCATATAGAAGTTCAGATTGTTGCTGATAACCATCAAAATGTGATGCACTTGTATGAGCGTGATTGTTCAGTTCAAAGGCGTTTCCAGAAGGTCGTAGAGGTAGCACCTTCCCTGAATTTAAAGGATGAGACCCGCGAGAAATTATATCATTATGCTGTAAGCATCGCTAAAGCTGTTAACTACAATAATGTTGGAACGGTTGAGTTCCTTGTTGACTCGGATGAACAAATCTATTTCATTGAGGTTAATCCAAGGATACAGGTAGAGCATACCGTTACAGAAATGATTACCGGTATAGATCTGATCAAAACTCAGATTTACATTGCCGATGGTTATGAACTATCAAGTCCGGAGATCGGACTTCCGGATCAGGCTCATGTCATGAAAAATGGTTTTGCGATGCAATGCCGTATCACCACCGAGGATCCATCAAACGGATTTAAGCCTGATTATGGAACATTGATCACCTACCGTAACGCAACTGGTTTTGGCGTGCGTTTGGATGAGGGGAGTACCTATCCGGGTATGAAGATCAGTCCATTTTTTGATTCCATGCTCGTTAAAGTTAGTACCCAGGGAGCTACTTTAATTGATGCGGCCCGTAAAATGAACCGTGCATTACGCGAGTTCAGGATCAGGGGTGTTAAAAACAATATTCAGTTTCTCGAGAACCTGATCAATCATCCCGTTTTTGTTGAAGGCAAGGCTACCGTAAATTTTATACAGGAATATCCGGAATTGTTTGCCATTACCACCGGGCTTGACCGTGGGACACGTGTTTTATCCTTCCTGGGCGACATTTCATTGAACGGCAATCCCGATGTAAAAAACTTTGATCCGAAGGTACGTCTTGAAAAACCACCGATTCCTGAGTTTGATCATATTGCCCCTTATCCAAAGGGTACCAAAGATATGCTTACTGAAATGGGTGCTGAAGGATTTTGTACCTGGTTGAAGAACGAAAAGAAGATCTATTATACCGATACAACTTTCCGTGATGGTCATCAGTCATTACTGGCGACACGCATGCGTACCTATGATATGCTGAAGGTTGCCGAAGCTTATGCCAAGGACCATCCGCAAACTTTTAGTATGGAGGCATGGGGCGGTGCAACTTTTGATGTATGCCTGAGGTTCCTTCACGAAGATCCATGGATCAGATTACAGAAGCTTAGGGCTGCAATGCCAAATATCCTGATTCAGATGCTGATCAGGGGTTGTAACGGTGTTGGATATTCGGCTTATCCGGATAATCTCGTTGAATCATTTGTTCAGAAAAGCTGGGAGAATGGAGTGGATGTATTCCGGATTTTTGATTCCCTGAACTGGATGGAAAATATTGCTCCATGTATCGATATGGTGCGCAAAACAGGCGGTATTGCCGAAGGTGCATTATGTTATACCGGTGATATTCTGGATCCAAAACGTACAAAGTATAATCTTGATTATTATTTACGCCTTGCCAAAGATCTTGAAAATGCCGGAGCGCATATTCTGGGTGTTAAAGACATGTCGGGTTTACTTAAACCCTACGCAGCCAAAATATTAATTGAGGCATTAAAAGATACAGTGAAGATCCCAATTCACCTGCATACTCATGATACTTCCTCATTGCAGTCGGCAACTTATATGCAGGCTATTGATGCAGGCGTGGATGTTGTGGATTGTGCTTTGGGTGCATTATCCGGCATGACTTCACAGCCTAATTTCAATTCCATAGTTGAAATGATGCGTTTCCATGAGCGTGAGAACCCTTACAATATTAAATCTTTGAATCAGTTCAGTAATTACTGGGAAAGTGTTCGTGATTATTATCATCCCTTTGAATCTGGCATGAAATCCAGTTCTGCGGAAGTATTCCAGCATGAAATACCGGGTGGCCAATATTCCAATCTGAAACCCCAGGCGATTGCCCTGGGTCTGGGAGATAAATTTGAAGAGATCAAGGAGCGTTATGCTGATGTGAATGAGATGTTTGGAGATATTGTTAAGGTTACACCAAGTTCGAAAGTGGTTGGTGATCTTGCCCAGTATATGGTTGCAAACAATATCAGTAAGGAAGATATATTTACCAAAGGAGATCAGATCTCTTTCCCTGAATCTGTTGTTTCTTATTTTATGGGAGAGCTCGGACAGCCTGAAGGTGGATTCCCTCAGGAGTTGCAACGAATCGTGTTGAAAGGCAAAGTGCCTCTTACTGACCGTGCAGGTAAACATATCCCCGCATTGGATCTTGACCAGGATTTTAAGGATTTTAAGAAAAAATTTGGTGATGATCTTCCCTACACTACCTATCTGTCTTATAAGTTCTATCCTAAAGTAACTGAAGATTACCTGCTCATGTTCAGGAAATATGGTGATGTAGATGTTGTGCCTACCAAATATTTCCTTTACGGGATGAAGCCGGGTGAGGAAACAACGGTGCAAATTGCCCCGGGTAAAACCCTGCTCGTCAGACTGCAATCTATTGGCCCTGCTGATGATAAGGGAATGCGTACAGCATTCTTTAAGTTGAACGGCCAAACCAGGAATATTGAAGTTCAGGACAGGTCGATTAAGGTGATCCGTCAGGAAAACAAAAAGGCTGAAAAAGATAATGAACGTCATGTTGCTTCACCTTTGCAGGGGATGCTTTCCAAAGTTTTTGTTAAAAAGGGTGATGAAGTGAAGAAAAATCAGCCTTTGTTTATGGTCGAAGCCATGAAAATGGAAACCAATATAGCAGCAAATAACGATGGTATTGTTGGGGATATTATTCTAACGCCCGGTACATTAGTTAATACGGATGATTTGGTACTGGAGATAGCATCTAGGTAGATATGAGATATGAGATATGAGATATGAGATGTGAGATGTGAGATGTGAGATGAGGTCCCTCCTGCGTCGGGATGACAGAGAGTGGAGAATGACTATTAATTTGACATTTAGCAGGACATCCCTGACAACTGGCAACAGATAACCCACTAGCTCATTCTCTTTCCAACAATCTGGTGCAAGCTTTCAAAAACCAGTTTCCCCATCATATCACAGCTTTTGAAAGCCGGGTTCTTATGATAGGATGCAAGTTCTTTGCCTAGCTGGATGACTTTTTCTTCAGGTGCTATGGAATCAGTATTCATAACTTCGAACAGATCCTGCAAACGGTAGTATCCTGAACGAAAGCGGTTGGCGATCAGACTTCTTTCTTCTTCCTGATACTGCCGCATAGTAGTGAGATCCATATGCTGCATCCCAAGCTGAACCAGGGCCAGATTTTCCTTGAAGTAATGCGGAAGGTACATTTTTAGCCTTCCTTCATAGGATTGCTGATCAAAATCGATTGCCCTGAAACGGTATTGATTGCCTTCAATATCCGGAGTGATATCGACAACGAAATTATAAGAACGCATATCTCCCAGCAACCTAACAAAACAGCGCTCATTGAATTTAACGAACTCCTTGCAAATACGAATCTGATTAAATTTCGAAGTGTGGAGGCTTCGCTTAATAAACTCATCGCCAGGCAGACCGGGAATATGCTCTTCAATAAGTGTATTCCCATCCGTCATATAAATTATCCGGTTTGGGGATAAAACATGCTCAAGTTCAAGTCCATAAACACGCGATGCATCCCCAACCTTGATGTAGAAATGATCATAATTATCATTCAGACGGTTGATGATCCGCACCCTGAAAGGCCTTGTATTGGCAAAGGTGCAGTAATCGATACGGGCTACCGAAAGGTGCTCCATCACTGCGGTATCACCATCGGTATTCATTAAGGCATAGATATAAGTGAGATTCGGGAATAATTCCTTCATCTCACTTTCATCGTAATATACTGTATACCAGAGCGTATCACGCCCTTCCTTATCCCGAAGAGGGGTTTTTAGATTGAAGCGAAGTAAATCTTTGTATTGTACAGGTAGCTTTACCTCACGGTCGTATTTGATCAGATAATCACGAAGCCCAGCCCTGATCGGGTAAAGTGTTTTTTTCTTCGAGGGGACAATACCTCTGGGCTCCTTTTGTACATGCATGTTTTAGTTGGTTGGTTGTTAGTTGGTTAGTTGTTGGTGATGTATTACTACATTGTCAAATTAGTAATACATTCTAAATTTTCAACTATCAATTAAATTCCTATCTGAATGCCGGCAAGGCCGACGCAGGAGGGATCCATCTTCACTCTCAATTCTCCACTCTCAATTCTCAATTAAATTTCTACTTTATTTCAAACACCGCTCTCATCTGGTAATTCAGCTTGATCTTTTTGAAATCAATGTCGGGCATTGCTGCTTCAGTTGAAGCCATAGCATCGGCTTTCATCATTACGTTGGCACGATACATTGGCTGAGGATAATATTCATTATTGATTTCCTGAATCTCCATTGGTCCACCCAAAGTTCCCCCAATTGAAGTAATCAGATAGTCTGCTTTATTTTTTGCAGCCTGAAGTGCTTTTATTTTCAGCTCTTTTTTCAGGGATTCAATTTTAGAATAATCGTAGCTCTCAATATTGCTATATTCTATTCCTTTAGGATCTACAGCACTCATAATTTCATTGAATTTGGTCAGATCAGTGACTTTAATCCTGTATTGCTTGCGGGCCAAAAAATCAGGTGCTTTTTTCTTTTCCCACCAGTTATTATAGCTGGAAATATTGTTGATTGTAAAATTTTCCTGAGGAATGCCTGCTTTCAGAACCGCCGACTGTAACTGACGTTCAAGTTCTTCGATCTCAACTTTCTTCTTGTTATTTGAATCCCTGAAGTATTCTTTCAATGACATTCCGATATAAATAATATCCGGTGTTACTTCAGCTTCTGCTGACCCGTTTACTTCAATTTTTCTTCGTGTGTCTATATTTTGGGAAAAGGCACTTAAGCTGAATACACTTAAGAGGGCAATAGCTAAAATATTTTTCATGTTTCTTTGTTTAATTAAATCTATAAATATAGGATGAAAAATTCGTGCCAAATCCATAAGAAGAGTTGAGAGTTGAGAATTGAGAGTTGAGAATTAAGATTGGATTTCAGTTTAAAATACGTTAAAGGCAACAAAAAAGGCCCTTTCAGGCCTCGGTTTTATTCTTCAATACTTTCATTGTGTGGGAAGACTTCTTCTTCCTTTTCTTCTTTAAAATATCTTTTCTGGTAGATGAGTATTAGGATTACCCCAATAGATATGGCTGAATCGGCTAAATTGAAAACCGGACGGAAGAAAATGAATTCTTCACCGGCCCAGAATGGAAACCATTGCGGATAGATTCCCTGAAGGATAGGGATATAAAACATATCGACCACTTTACCATGGAAGAGGCTGGAATAGCCTCCTTCGGCAGGAAAAAGCACTGAGGGTTCATAATAAGAACTTTCATTGAAAATGATACCATAGAAGGTTGAATCAATGATATTTCCCAGCGCTCCGGCAAATATGAGCGCAAGATTCATGATCAGTCCCCGATGATACTTCTTTTTAATTAAATGGACCAGCCCATAACCAATCCCGCAAACGGCCACAATTCGGAATAAGGACAAAGCAAGTTTCCCTGCTTCACCTCCAAACTCGATACCGAATGCCATTCCATTGTTTTCGGTGAAATGTATAATCGCCCAGTTACCAAATATTTTGTACTCCTGTCCTAAGGACATGTTAAGCTTAATCCAGAATTTTAGTGCCTGGTCGGCTAAAAGAATAAGAAAAATTGCAACAAAGGGCTTAGTATAAGCTTTCATTTACGCTTGCTTCAATTTAGCTTCCATACTTAAAGTAGCATGCGGAACAGCTCGTAAACGTTCTTTTGGAATTAGCTTGCCGGTTTCTCTGCAAACACCATAAGTTTTATTTTCAATACGAACCAAAGCGTTTTCAAGGTTATCGATGAATTTTCTCTGGCGTGCCGCCAACTGATTGATTGATTCTTTTTCAAGGGTTGCAGAACCATCCTCAAGTGTTTTGTAGGTTCCTGCAGTATCATCTGTCCCGTTCATATTCGGATTGCTTAACGATTGCGTTAAGGCAGCTAATTCTTCTTTTGAGCTACGGAGCTTCTCAATAATGAGAACTTTAAATTCCTGTAATTCTGTATCGGAATATCTGGTTTTTTCGTGCTTATCCATTTCTATCCTTTGTTTATTTGTATTATTAAATTCTTATCATCAATGCTTACCGTTTCACCCGAATCAAGATCTGCCACAAGCTCTAATGAGTCAGCCAGAATTTCCGCGCAAATATAGGTTAAATTATTTTTCAGGGCTTCAGAAATATACGGATGGTCCTTTACCCGTACCCTGATCTTATCCGTTACCTCAAAACCAAGTTCTTTTCTGAGATTCTGGATGCGGTTTACCAATTCTCTTGAAATCCCTTCCTGCTTCAATTCTTCGGTTATTGTAACATCCAAAGCAACAGTTAAGTTTCCAAGGTTTGCAACCTGCCATCCCGGAACATCCTCAGCAAGAACTTCTGCATCTGCAAGATCCACAACATATGAAGTTCCCGGAATAGCAATACTGCCTTCATTCTCAAAGCGACTGATATCCTGTTGCGACATCGTGTTCAATGCTTCTGCCACAAGTTTCATATCCTTACCAACTTTCGGGCCTAAAGCTTTAAAATTTGGTTTTATTTTTTTGCTGATGATTCCTGAGGTATCGGTAATGTATTCAATACTCTTCAGGTTTGTCTCAGAAAGGATAAGATCTTTTACCTTTTCAACCTTTGTTTTGAAGCGTTTGTCCAATACCGGGATCATCGCTTTACTCAATGGCTGCCTTACATTGATACTTACCTTTTTACGTAGTGAGAGTATCAGCGAGGAGATATCCTGTGCCAATGCCATGCGTTCTTCGAGGGCTTTGTCTACCAGCGTCTTGTTATAAACCGGGAAGTCTGCAAGGTGAACTGAAATTACCTCTTCTTTACCGGTTGCTTTGTTCAGGTCTATGAATAATCGATCGCTGAAGAATGGCGCAACAGGAGACATTAATTTTGCGATTGTACTCAAACAGGTATAAAGTGTCTGGTATGCCGAGATCTTGTCTTCGGTGTATTCACCTTTCCAGAATCTGCGGCGGCATAAACGCACGTACCAGTTGCTCAAATGTTCGTCTACAAAATTTTGAATAGCCCGTGTAGCCCGTGTTGGTTCAAAATCTGCATAATAGTTATCCACCTCAAGACTAAGGGAATTTAATAAGGAAATGATCCAGCGATCAATTTCAGGACGTTCTTTAATATCTTCTTCTTTATAGCTGAATCCGTCGATATTGGCATACAATGCGAAGAATGCGTAAGTATTGTGCAGGGTTCCGAAAAACTTGCGGCGAACCTCATCAATTCCTTCAATATTGAATTTCAGGTTATCCCATGGTGATGCATTGCTGATCATATACCATCTGGTTGGATCTGCACCATATTTTTCAATGGTCTCAAACGGATCAGCTGCATTCCCAAGACGTTTGGACATCTTATTGCCATTCTTGTCGAGCACAAGGCCATTTGACACCACGTTTTTAAATGAAATGCTATCATGCAGCATCACCCCAATGGCATGCAGGGTAAAGAACCATCCGCGGGTTTGGTCAACTCCTTCTGCGATGAAATCGGCAGGGTAGATTGAACCCGGTTCACTGTCAGAACCTGTATGTTTATTCCAATATTCTAAAAATGCTTCCGGACTGATATTACCACTCTTACCTTCTGCCGTTGGAGGGAGACCCCATTGCGCATAAGGCATAGCTCCTGAATCGAACCAGACATCGATCAGATCAGTCTCACGGATCATTTTCTTGCCTGATTTGGAAACAAGGATTACATCATCCACATAAGGACGGTGCATATCATTGATCTCAAATGAAGCATCCATAAATCCGGCTGCCACCGCTTTTTTGATCTCTAATCTGAGTTCGTCAACAGAACCGATACACTTTTCTTCAGCTCCGTCAACTGTTCTCCAGATTGGCAGTGGGGTACCCCAATACCTTGAACGTGATAGATTCCAGTCCACCAGGTTTTCGAGCCAGTTGCCGAAACGACCGGTTCCGGTTGATTCGGGTTTCCAGTTAATAGTCTTATTCAGTTCAACAAGGCGATCTTTTACCGCTGTTGTTTTTATAAACCAGCTATCTAAAGGATAATACAGAACCGGTTTATCAGTTCGCCAGCAATGCGGGTAACTGTGTTCGTATTTCTTAACGTCAAAAGCCTTGTTATCTTCTTTTAATTTGATCGCAATGAGGACATCCGTAGGCCTGAAATCAGGGTCTTTGCGTTCCTCGTCGCTGTAATATTCTTCTTTTACAAATCTTCCTGCAAAATCACTGACCTCCTGAACAAAACGTCCCTGTTTGTCGACAAGCGGCAGCTCATTTCCTTTTTCATCAGTGATCATCACTGATGGCACATTGTTTTCACGGGCCGCCCTGAAGTCATCTGCACCAAAAACAGAAGCAGTATGCACAACACCGGTACCGTCTTCAGTAGTTACGAAGTCGGCAGGAATAACACGGAAAGCATTCTTCTCAAGATCAGCATTGCTTACGTAAGGCATTAATTGATGATAACGCAAACCGACAAGATCAGAACCCTTAAAATCAGCGACCTGATTCCATGGAATTACTTTGTCGCCAGCCTTATAATCGTCAAAGGGCAAGGCTTTGTGTTCCTCTTTAAAGTATTTCGAAACCAGATCCTTTGCAAGAATCACACTAACCGGTTGGAAAGTATATGGATTGAACGTGCGGATCTTTACATAGCTGATTGATGCTCCAACAGCCAGCGCGCAGTTCGATGGTAAGGTCCATGGGGTAGTTGTCCATGCCAGTATTACGGTGTCCTCTTCTGCATTCTCAAACACTTTATCCATCAGTGGATGATCCTGATCCCTTTTTAAATGGAACTGAGCAACGATGGAAGTATCCTTAAGCATTTTGTAGGTGCCGGGTTGATTCAATTCATGAGAACTTAATCCGGTTCCTGCAGCAGGAGAGTAGGGCTGAACAGTATAACCTTTGTATAAAAGGCCTTTTTCATGAAACTGCTTCAGTATCCACCAAAGCGTTTCGATGTATTCATTTTCATAAGTGATGTACGGATTTTCGAGATCAACCCAATAACCCATTTTCTCTGTCAGGTCGTTCCAAACGTCGGTATACTTCATCACCTCAGTACGGCAGGCAGCATTATAATCGTCAACACTTATCGTTTTGCCGATATCATCTTTAGTAATTCCCAGCTTTTTCTCAACAGCCAGTTCGATCGGCAAACCATGGGTATCCCAACCTCCTTTACGCTCCACCCGATAACCTTTCAGGGTTTTATAACGACAGAAAATATCTTTGATTGAACGGGCCATTACATGATGAATTCCCGGCATCCCATTCGCAGATGGAGGACCTTCATAAAAGATATAAGGTTTAGTAGCAGGACGGTTGGAAATACTTTTATCGAATACCTGGTTTTGTTTCCAGTAATCTAAGATCTCTTTCCCGGTTTTTGATAAATCAAGTTGCTTATATTCTTTGTACATCAGTGCTTTAACTCCCAAAATTTAAGGATGCAAAGTTAAGAAATTTAAGCCTTAAAATGCAGATTTTTGAAATCATTAATCCGCGTTTGGATGAACAGAATTCAAAATAAGTATTTTGCTTACCTTTGTATCAAACTGATTGAGTTCTATGGGAAATAAATACATGCGTCGCGGCCTTTGGTTGATCCTGATCGGAATTGCATTTAACTTCCTTGGATATTACCTGATGGAAGGGGATGAATTCAAATATGGTTGGGCAATGGTCATCGGAACAGTTGCATTTGGCCTTGGTTTTTTGCTGGTGATCTATAGTTTAATCCGCAAAATGGACAGGAGTGCCTTGATTAAAGGACGTTCTGAGACAGAAACAGAAGAATAGGTTTGTTTAGGTCTGCTTGCTAGCGCACGCGTGTGCTTCTTTATTTAATTCCTGGAACCCCCCTTCCCAATTCGTCATTCTGATAAATGCTGGAACTCCTCTCCCAATTCGTTATTATAGTAAAAGGGAACCTCCCAATCCTTAAATAATGAAATTGAGCACAGGAGTGCCCTTCTCTTAGTTCACATAATTTATGAGAATAGCACACCCAGCATCCAACAAAGGATTCAATAAAGAATTGCAAGTCTGCAATTCTTAGAGTATTTTTGAAAAAAAACTAAAATCAAAATACAATGAATTTTCCTGCAGAATTAAAATACACTAAAGATCACGAATGGGTACGCGTTGAAGGTAATCATGCTTATGTTGGTATTACTGAATTTGCACAGCACGAACTGGGCGATATCGTGTATGTCGATATTAATACTCTGGGAAAAGAAGTAGCTCGTGAAGATGTATTTGGAACGGTGGAGGCTGTAAAAACAGTTTCAGATCTGTTCATGCCACTAACAGGCAGAATTCTTGAAATCAATAAAAAACTGGATGCAAAGCCTGAACTGGTTAACAGTGATCCTTATGGAGACGGTTGGATGGTTAAGATCGAGTTGACAGAAACTGCCCAGGTTGAAGAATTATTGTCAGCCGGAGATTACAAAACACAGATAGGGGTTTAATGTTCAAATCCTTACGATACCAGTATCTTTCAATTCTTTGGGCCATTTTCGTGGTCATTCTCTGTGAGATGCCCCCAACTGATACTAGTAAGGTAGGCCTCACCTTCTTTGAAGGGTTTGATAAATTAGCCCATACAGGCTTTTTCTTCGTCCTAACAGTATTTTTATTTTATGGGAAAATCAGACAGCAGGCAAGTTATTCTTATCGCCCTCTGACTATCCTGAAAATTCTGGGAATTACATTGTTTTTAGGTGCCGGTATTGAAATCCTGCAACTCGAGGTTTTCACTTACCGTTCTGCCGAATGGTGGGATTTATTTGCAGATATGACCGGAGTTGGAATGGGAATCTTTAGCTATATTTTTTTACATAGAGTTCGTTTCAATGAAAAATTGCTTTAAAATTGCCTTTCTGCTGGTTTTCTTAAGTCTGAGTTCCTGCAGTGTATTTAAGAAGGGGTGTAACTGTCCAAAATTCTACCGGGCTCCTGCTTCTGCCGGAATTCCTCTTCAACCCTGATTTCTAATTATTTTGTAAAATCAATTTTCTTATTTGGAATTAATTCAAATAAGCATTATTTTTGGTTCAGAATTAAACAGGGATATGAAGCTTTCACAATTAATACCGGGGCAAACAGGGATTATCAAAGAATTTACTGATCTTGAGATGTCTGTTAAGTTGATGGAAATGGGGTGTTTACCGGGTGAATCTATCGTTGTTGAGCGTTTAGCTCCACTAGGTGATCCTATGGCCATCAGGGTTTCAGGTTATCAGTTAACACTGAGAAAAAAGGAAGCTTCGACCATTATCATGCAATAATCACCAGGTGAACGGCGATTTAAAAATTGCATTAGTTGGAAACCCTAATTCCGGAAAATCTACACTATTTAATGTTCTAACTGGTTTAAACCAAAAGATCGGTAATTTCCCGGGAGTAACTGTCGAGAAGAAGACAGGATATTGTAAATTCCCCGACCAGCGAACTGCTCAAATCACAGATCTTCCCGGTACCTACAGTTTTTATCCCAAAAGCAGGGATGAGCGTATTGTGCTTGATGCACTTAGCGATAAAAGCGGGCCTGACTTTCCCGATTTGATCATTTTTGTTGCTGATGCATCCAATCTTAAAAGAAATTTACTGCTTTTCTCTCAGATCGCAGATCTGAATATTCCTATCATTATCGCCCTGAATATGATGGATCTGGCTGCACGCTCAGGGATTGAAATTTCTGTCGATGAGCTGGCGCTGAAGCTTGGAGTTCAGGTTATTCCTGTTTCTGCCCGGAAGCAGGAGGGGATTGACCGTCTGAAGCAGGCTATACTGAATAATAGTTCTATTCCTCTTCAGTTGCCTTCCATTGAGGTTGAAAGCATAGCACCCGAGCTGATTAAAGCGATTCAGGATGAACTGAAGATTGATAAGCCTTATACCGCATTGCAGATCGCTCATCAATACGAAGACCTGGCCTTTCTATCCGAAATGGAGAAACAGAAGGTCACCGGACTCAATAAGGAATTTAACTTTCATTCGCAAAAAGCACAAGCAACCGAGACTATTGCCCGGTATAATTTCATCAACGATGTGCTTTTCGACACTGTGAAAATTCATTCTGATCCCAAACAGGAGACAATGAGTAACCGGATCGATAAGGTTCTTACCCATCAGATATTTGGTTTCGTTATTTTTTTCGCGATACTTTTCATGATATTTCAGGCCATATTCTCCTGGTCTGAATATCCAATGTCACTGATTGAGGGCCTGTTCATTTGGTTAACGGAAGTAAGCCTGCAGATCCTGCCTCCGGGAGTATTTACCGATCTGCTTGTGAATGGGGTACTTGCCGGATTAAGTGGGGTTGTAATTTTTATTCCGCAGATTGCTATTTTATTTGCTTGTATCTCCGTTCTGGAGGATACCGGATACATGTCGAGGGTTACTTTCATGATGGATAAGATCATGCGCAAAGTGGGCCTGAGTGGTAAATCTATCGTTCCATTGATCGGTGGATTTGCCTGCGCAGTTCCCTCGATCATGAGTTCCCGGAATATTGAGAGCTGGAAGGACCGGATGATTACTATCATGGTCACTCCATTGATAGCCTGCTCTGCACGTCTGCCGGTATATACCTTATTGATCTCACTGGTGGTACCTGATGAGAAGGTTTGGGGCTTTATTAATATGCAGGGACTGGCATTGATGTCATTGTATCTTCTGAGTATTGTGAGTGCAATTTTAGTCGCCTGGGTAATGAAGCACATGATCCGCGCACGCGAACGCGGATACTTCATCATGGAGCTTCCGGTTTATCGAATGCCGCGATGGAATAATGTGCTTTTGACCATGTATCGCAGTGTAAAGGCCTTCGTAATTGAAGCCGGGAAAGTCATTATTGCAGTATCCATTATTTTATGGGTGCTTTCATCTTACGGACCATCAGATCGCTTTGATAAAATTGATAGCAAGTATAACGAAGTTTCAATAAGAAAACAGCTTCCACCTGCAGAAATTGATCGTCTGATTGCTTCCGAAAAACTTGAGAACTCCTATGCTGGAATTTTAGGCAAATCTATTGAGCCGGTAATCCGGCCGCTGGGCTTTGACTGGAAGATAGGTATCGCATTGATTACTTCCTTTGCTGCACGTGAAGTATTTGTAGGTACAATGGCAACCATTTACAGCGTGGAAGGGGATGATTCCCACCTGGAATCTGTACGTCAGAAAATGGCTTCTGCACGGAATCCGGAAACGGGATTGCCTGTATTTACTACTGCCGTGGCCTTTTCACTGATGATGTTCTACGCTTTCTCAATGCAATGTATCAGCACCATCGCCGTGGTTTACCGTGAAACCAAGGGCTGGAGATGGCCTTTAATTCAAATTGTGTACATGACCACTTTGGCTTATCTTGCAAGTCTGTTTGTATACCAGCTTCTGAAATAAAATTGGATAAGATTACAGTTCTGAATAATTACCTGCCACCCGGTGCGGCGCCTGTTATCGCGCGCTGGATAGATTATTTTGAATGTGAGTTTAAGGTCTCCAGAAACCGAAGTACCAAGCATGGCGATTATCGCCACCCTTTTAAAAATGCCGGACACCGGATTTCGGTTAATTATAATCTCAATCCCTATGCCTTCCTGATTACATCAGTTCATGAATTTGCTCATTTGTTGACCTGGAATGAATACAAGCGGAAAGCAAAGCCCCATGGACAAGAATGGAAAAATAATTTTAAGCGAATGATGAAGCCCTTTTTTGAGCAATCCATCTTCCCGCCGGATATTAATCATGCCATACAAAATTATCTCGAAAACCCGGCCGCTTCCAGTTGCGTTGATCTCAAGCTTTACCGCGTTCTGAAGCAATACGACAGTAAACCGGACCACATTGTTTGCGTAGAAAAACTTCCGATGAAAACCCTGTTCTCATTACCTGATGGACGCGTGTTCAGAAAAGAAACTTTGGTCAGAAAACGCTATCGCTGCGTCGAAATTAAAACCGGTGCTGTGTATTTGTTTAACGCGCTTTCTGAAGTAACGGTTTTTGAGCCTAAGCTTTAAGCATAAAGGTCTACTGGATTCAAAATCACCTCATTTCAGTAGATTCAGATAATTCTTAGACATAATTTAACGTCAGTTCGACATATAAATATCTAACCACATAGATTGACTTAAATTATGCATTAAAGGAAACATAGATTGAAGCGAAGCTTCAAGGCTATCTGTGTCTAAAATGGAGGTTGGTAGCTATAAAATGCTATGTTTCTATGCGGTTTTTAAGTATTATGTCGAGTTCACATTAATTTAGATTTTGATCCGAAATGGAACCTGGCAGTTTTATTGCATTAGAATTTTGTTTAAAATATTTATCAAACATTATACTCATGAAAATATTTAATATTCTAATCCTCGCAGTTCTTTTGGCCTCATGTAATACTCAGGTTAAGGAAACAGAAACAAGCAGTTCAACTATTGCAAATAAGGATGAACCTTCATCTACAAATTGTTATTTGTATGCCGGTGCGGCTGATACGGTAAGTTTAAACCTAACCCATTTAGGAGACTCAGTTACTGGCTCTTTGATTTATAATTTTAAAGAAAAGGATAAAAATACCGGAACCATAAATGGAAGGATGAATGGAAATATTTTACTTGCAGAGTATACATTTCTTTCTGAAGGTGTTCAATCCTGCAGGCAGGTAGCTTTTAAGTTAGAGGGTGACAAGTTTATAGAAGGCTATGGAGAAAGTTATAGCCGAAATGATAGATTCTTTTTCAAATATCCGGACTCTCTGAACTTTGATAGTTCTTTTAAATTAAGAGAAACAGACTGTCAATAATCATCAGCCTTAACTACGTTTTGCCAGAGAGCCAGCAGTCGTGGGAACTTCATAGCAAAAGAATGATTCATGCTGTAATTCAATCATTAAGCGAATGAATCCGAGGTGTAATTGCTATAATTTAGTTAGAAAAGCCTCTTTAAATGGCAATCTTGTAAATTAGATCATTTACTTTTAATGTTTATGTGTATATAAAAATGTTTACTTAAATATAAAAATGTCAATATTTATATTTACTTTTATTAGACATTTCGATTATTATGAGAACAAAAGGGAAGTTATTGGTTGAGCAACTGGATAGAAAACTCAAACCATTTTCGGATACTGTCAATATAATAATACCTGATCGGGGCTGGATTAACACAATCAGAGTAACGCTGAATATGACATTAGAGCAATTGGGAAGCAAGCTTAAAATGACCAGACAGGGAGCAAAAAAAGTAGAAGAAAGTGAATCATCCGGGTCAATATCTTTAAGAGCGTTAAAGGAAATTGGAGAAGTTCTGGAAATGAAATTTGTTTATGGTTTTGTCCCTAAACATGGATCACTGCAAGACCTGATTAGTTACAAAGCAGAGTCTCTTGCTGAAAAAATTGTGCTAAGGACGAGTCAGAATATGAAGCTGGAGAACCAGGGGAATAATGATGAACAAATTAAACGGGCTATCATTGATTTGGCAGATGAATTGAAAAGGGAAATGAGTAAATCTTTATGGGATTAGAAATTGCTTATGAAGATGGTCAAACACCCCTCAGTGAAGAGGAGAAAGAGGGTCTGCTACTGAAAATGATTACTACTCATGCTGATTTAGATGAGCATGAGCAATTAAATATTGAAAAGGCTGTTGAGGGGACAATTAAAACCAAATTCAGAAAAGAGCAGATACTGACTGAAAAATTTATAAAAGTGCTCCATAAAAAGATGTTCGGTAATGTTTGGTCATGGGCAGGGGAGTTCAGAAGATCTGAAAGAAATTTGGGAGTAAAATGGATATTAATTGCCACAGAACTGAAAGCCTTACATGATGATACCAACTTTTGGATTGATAAAAATATCTATCCAAAGGGAGAGATAGCTATCCGGTTTAAACATCGTCTGGTTAATATCCATTGTTTTTCAAACGGAAATGGGAGACATTCCAGAATGATGGCGGATATTATAATGGAAAGCATATTTTTCGAAAATCCTTTTTCCTGGAGCCAATCCAAAATGAACAGGCCTGATCAGACCAGAAAAAATTATATCAATGCGTTAAAAGAAGCCGACAGGGGAAATATCCGGGATTTGCTGGATTTTGCAAGAAGCTAATAATTTGTGATTTTGCTTGTTTGATATTGTGCCAATTCTGAAAATTCCAAAAGTATAGGATGGCAAATTGGATTGCTTTTGCGAATAAAAGTATCAGTCATTTAATGAAATAAGGTTTATTTTTATTCGTGACAGGATATGCGTTTTCCTAAGCCCTGATGGTAAATATGACCACCCTTAAAATTGGATAAAATACAGATCATAGCTCTCAGTTTAAAGAAAATTACTTATTATAGTCAAATATTAGTGATTCGGGCATTTCTTGCCAGACTGAAGCCTGGTAAGCCGGAATTATCTAAAGTTTATATCATTTGTAACGACATGGATACCCGGCTAATTGTCCGGAATCAAACGAATAATAATTATTTAAAACAGATAGATGAATAGAAGAGAAGCAGTCAGGAGGGCTACCTTTTTATTGGGAGGAGCAATTACTTTTTCAGGCTTTGGAGCATTGGCCGATGTGCTGAGCCCGGTTTCGGGGAAAGGTATTGAATCAAAATCAATAGCTTCACAGGAAGCATTAATTGGAGAAATTGCCGACACCATTATTCCAGATACCAAAGGAGTACCTGGTGCCAAAGCTGCAGGCCTTGGCCCGTTTATAGTGATGATGATGCAGGATTGTTATACCGCAGACATTCAAAAGCATTTTGCGGATGGTTTAATGAGAGTAGATGAGGTTTCACAAAGCCAGTATAAGAAATCATTTACATCATTAACTCTTAAAGAACGCGAAGGGATATTTAAATTCTTTAAAGCTGAGGTTCAGGCACAGATCGCTGCCGGAACTACTCCTTCTCATTTTTTCCAGCTGATGTACGAACTTACCTGCCTCGGTTATTATACTTCTGAGATAGGAGCTACTCAGGCCTTGCGCTATGTCCATATTCCGGGCAAGTATGAAGCCTGTATTCCATTGCAGCCCGGACAGAAAGCATGGGCTACCTAATTATTGATTAACAGAATATTGAATAAGATACATGAATATTAATATAAAAGCAGAGAAGCAAAATACCTACGATGCAATAGTAGTTGGTTCGGGTATTAGCGGTGGTTGGGCAGCCAAAGAATTGACGGAGAAGGGATTAAAGGTCTTAATGCTGGAGCGCGGTCGGAATGTTGAGCATGTTAAGGATTATGATACGGCCTTAATGAAGCCATGGGAATTCAAACACAGAGGAAGAATCACTCCCGAGGAGCGTAGCCGCCATTTGGTACAAACCCGTGCCGGTCAGTACAGCGAGTTTAATGCAAAGTTTTGGGTAGATGATGTTGATTGTCCTTATACTGAAGTAAAACGATTTGACTGGTATCGTGGCTATCATGTAGGTGGAAGATCTCTTACCTGGGGACGTGGTTGTCTCCGTTTAAGTGAGATGGATTTTTCGGCCAATGCAAAGGATGGCTATGGCGTTGACTGGCCGGTACGTTATAAGGATATTTCACCATGGTATGATTATGTAGAGCGCTTTGCTGGTATCAGCGGACAAAAGGAGGGGCTTGCTCAATTGCCTGATGGAATTTTTCTACCTCCATTTGAAATGAACTGTGTCGAGAAAGCAGTGAAAGAGCGAATCGAAAAACATTATAACAAAGAGCGGATGATGACCGTTTACCGGATGGCCAACCTGACCGTTCCGCATAATGGCAGAGGTAGCTGTCAGAATAGAAATCTTTGTAGCAGGGGATGTCCTTTCGGTGCTTATTTCAGTACACAATCGGCGACTCTGCCCGCCGCAATGGCCACTGGTAACCTGACCCTTCGTCCGTATTCGATTGTAAGTGAGATTCTTTACGATAAAGAAACCAGGAAGGCAAAAGGAGTTATGGTGATTGATTCAGAGACCAATGAGCATATTGAGTATTCTGCAAAAATTATCTTTATGAACGCCTCAACTCTGGGTACTACACAAATCCTATTGAACTCAACTTCTGATACCTTCCCTGATGGGTTGGGTAATAGCAGCGGCCATCTTGGGCATAACCTGATGGATCATCACTTTCAGATTGGAGCATCAGGAAGGGCAGAAGGCTTTGATGATAAATATTACTATGGTCGTCGCCCGATTGGAATCTATATTCCGCGTTACCGCAACCTCGGTGATAAGCCGGAGCGGGATTATTTACGCGGTTTCCACTACGGAGGAGGTGCAAGCCGTACAGGATGGCAGCGTGCTATTCCAGAAATGGGTTTTGGACAAGACTTCAAGGAGGAAATGACAGAACCAGGTCCATGGACTATGGGACTGGGATCTTTCGGTGAACATTTACCGGAATTTAAAAACCGTGCTTTTCTTGACAGAACAAAGAAGGATAAATGGGGACTTCCATTGCTTGCAGTAGATTGTGAGTTTGGTGAGAACGAGCGGAAAATGAGAATTGATATGAGAAACGATGCGGCCGAGATTCTGGAGGCTGCCGGAATGAAAGATATTCAGTCGTTCGACAGACCGGCAATACCTGGAATGGCAATCCACGAAATGGGTACCGCACGCATGGGGCATGATCCCAAAACTTCAGTCCTGAACAAATGGAATCAGATGCATGATGTGAAGAATGTATTCGTTACGGATGGTGCTTTCATGACTTCAAACGCCTGTCAAAATCCGTCATTGACTTATATGGCTTTCACCGCAAGGGCTTGCGATCATGCGGTAGGTGAATTAAAGAAGGGGAATTTATAAAAAAAAACAATTATGTAAACTGTAAATCGGCAGGCAAGAATGATTTGTTTTTAACCACATAGATACATAGTTCTGCATTAGTGCAGAAATGTGAAAACTGTGTTTCTATGTTGTTACATTATTAAATACATCGAAGTATTTTCAGTATGATCAACAAATGATAACGCAAAGATATTTGGACGAATTGACTTATGTTGTTGTGGGTGCGGCCATTGAAGTGCATAAAATAATGGGAAGAGGCTTGCTTGAAAGCGTTTATCATCAATGTTTAAAAGAGGAATTAGCACTATATGAAACTGTTAAAATCTCCAAAAGGTATTTTAATAAACTTCAATTGTAATAATATCTTTAAAGAAGGACAAAAAACCTATGTAAACGAGTATTTTAATTTATTACCTAAAAATTAATCTCTATGTTTCTATGTGGTTAAAAAAATAACCTCACAGAAATTATAAAACCTATACGCTAACATCAATAAATTGAACGATATCTAATATGCAAAATCAAGTAAAACCAGTACGTGTCCTTGTTTTAGGTTGTGGAAACATGGGTGCTTCCCATGCCATGGCTTATCATACAAACCCGGGATTTGAGGTCGTTGGACTTGTATCCCGGGGGAAATCCAAGGAAATATTGAATGCCAGAATGGGGAATAAGTATCCATTATTTAACGATATGGATGAGGCGATGGAAGCTACAAAACCGGATGCGGTTTGTATCTCTACTTATCCGGATACTCATGAGAAGTATGCTGTTCAGGCTTTTGAGGCGGGCTGTCATGTCTTCATTGAAAAGCCGGTTGCCGATTCTGTGGAAGGTGCAGAACATGTAGTTGCAGCTGCGAAGAAAGCAAATAAAAAATTGGTGGTAGGTTATATCCTGCGCCATCATCCATCATGGGAGAAATTTATTGAACTGACCGGAGAATTGGGTAAACCACTGGTCATGAGGATGAATTTGAACCAGCAGAGTGATGGTGCAATGTGGACCCTGCATCGTAATTTGATGAGTACCCTTAGCCCTATCGTGGATTGCGGGGTTCATTATATTGATGTAATGTGTCAGATGACCCGTTCCAAACCGGTGCAGGTATATGCTATCGGAGCAAGATTGACTGAGGATATTCCTGCCGGTAATTATAATTATGGACAGCTCCAGATCCGTTTTGAGGATGGTTCGGTGGGATGGTATGAAGCAGGTTGGGGGCCAATGATCAGTGAAACGGCCTATTTTGTTAAAGATGTATTCGGTCCGAAAGGCTCTGTATCCATTGTAGCTAAAAATGCCGGTGGCGCAGGTAAATCCTCATCCATTGAATCACATTCCAAAACAGAATCAATACTTTTTCACCACGCAGATCTTGACAAGGATGAAATGTTCGCCAAAGAAGATCTCGTAATCAATCTGGAAGATGAGCCCGATCATCAGGAACTTTGTAATCGGGAGCAAAGATATTTCCTGAAATCAATCGTAGAAGACCTCGATCTGACCGCTCATGCTGAAGATGCAGTGAACAGTCTGAGGATAGCATTTGCCTGTGATGAATCAGTAAAAACCGGTAAAGTAGTTCCCTTAAGTTAATTAGTGGTATTCTATTGAGATTCATAGAATGATCAATAAATAGTTATAATAAGTGTATGTCAATCAAAACAAATGAAATTCCTGTAGGTGTTATCGGTCTGGGCCTTATGGGTTGCAGTATTACCACCTGCCTTCTGATGGCCGGACATCCTGTGGTGGCAATTGCACCGATCAGCATCGATATGACCACCGCCGAATCGCGTATCCGAAAACATTTTGTTAAGGCAAAAGAGGAGGGACTGGTCAGTGAAGATCCGGAGTTCTATTTTAAGAACCTGATTATTACTGAAGATTATAGAGCGCTGAATCCTTGCAAACTGGCTATCGAATGTACCCTTGAAAGTGAAGAGATTAAAAAGGTAGTTTATGGCAAGATTGAAGCCGTTATTGCTGAAGATGCATTGATGACCAGCAATACCTCGGCAATTCCGATCAGTATTTTGCAGAAGATGACCAAACACCCTGATCGTTTCTTCGGATTGCACTGGGCTGAGCCTTCGCATACCACCCGCTTTTTGGAGGTGATTTGCGGCGATCAAAGTGATATTGAAAAGGGAGAATACCTGTATGAGCTTTCTAATTACTGGAACAAGGAAGCGACTTTGGTTAGAAAGGACATCCGCGGGTTTATCGGCAATCGTTTAATGTATGCCATGTACCGTGAGGCTTTTTATCTGGTTGAAAACGGGTATGCAACTGTTGAAGACGTTGACAGGGCATGCCGCAATAATACCGGCTACTGGATGACGCTTGTAGGTGTATTCGGGTGGATGGACCTGACCGGAGTACCTGCCTATCATAATGTAATGAAGGATCTCAATCCGACCCTTTGTAATGATACCCGTGTGCCAAAGCTGATTGATGATATCGTGAAGGCTGGCGGAAAGGGAGTTGCAAATGGTCATGGTTTTTATAAGTACACACCCGAAGAATCGAAGTTGTGGGAAGAAACCTTTGCCGATTTCAATTATGAAATCAGGAATCTGGCGATGAAATATCCTTTTGATATCGTAAAAAGAAAGCTGGCTAAACTGAAAGAAGAAAAAGAAGCTAAGGATAGTTAATATGAAGACTCTTTCTGTTCCTTATATCCATGCAGATAACATTTATGCTGTAGACGAAATCTCGGCGAAGCTGGATCATGTTCATCAGGAACTAATTAAAATCACACCCTGGGCGGCATACCCCTACAAACCCGAGCTAGCTTTTGCAATAGCTTATAGCGATCAGGCTGTATTCCTTAAGTTTTACGTCGAAGAAAAACATATCCGGGCTGTTTATTCTGAACCCAATGATCCGGTTTATAAGGACAGTTGCGTAGAATTTTTCGTCTCTTTTGGGGATGAAAAGGAATACTATAATTTTGAGTTCAATTGTGCAGGCACCTGTCTGCTAAGCTTTGGGGAAAAAAGATCTAACCGTATTATGTCTGGTGATGAGCTGATCAAAACAATAAGCTCACGCAGTGCAATAAAGCCTGCCAATAGTAAAGATTCCAATATTGGTTGGGAGTTGACCATTTCAATCCCATTCAGCGCATTTCAGTACCATCAGTTCAAATCCCTGAAAGGGAAAAAATGCCGCGCGAACTTTTATAAATGCGGAGATGATCTTCCTGAACCACATTTTGTGGTCTGGAATGAGATAAAAACCGAAGAACCGGATTATCATCGGCCGGAATTTTTCGGTTCAGTAGAATTTAATTAACAAATTATTAAAAATATTAATCACAAAGAAAATGGAAAAAATAGAAATACAACACCCGGATAAGGCAGATAAAAGTTTTACTACCGGAGCATACTCATCAGGGGTTTTGGCGGCAGGCGACTGGCTGTTTGTAAGCGGACAGGCTGCAGTAGATTTTACAACAAGTACTTTCGTTTTGGGTACTATTGAGGAGGAAACTCATCTGACTATTCACAACGTTAAGCGTATTTGTGAAGCAGCAGGATTTACTCTCGATGATATAGTAAAATGTACGGTTCATTTGAGTGATATCAAAGATTTTGATCGTTACAATGCGGTTTATGCGACTTATTTTACAAAAGTTAAGCCGGCGCGTACAACTGTACAATCAGGTTTGGGCCATGGCATAAAAGTGGAGATTGATGCAATTGCATTTCGCCAGGGACGGTAATTTTAGTATTAACCACAATTCGATTGTTAATATAGGTTAACCACATAGACACATAGTCTTTTTGTTTAAATATGAGTGTAATATAGATCCCTAAAGGAATTTCACATAGTTAGAAGCCCGGAAGCCGGGCTTCTAACTATGCCCCTAACATATACACCCTAAAACTATGTATCTATGTGGTTTTTAATTGCGACATAAAGAAAGAAAATTTAGCTTTTAAATATTTCTCTTTACTTTTCAGAATAAAGAAATGACTGAAGAATCAATATTTATTTTTGATTGCCATCTCGATCTGTCGATGAATGCGATTGAATGGAACCGGGATCTTAAAAAATCTGTTTATGAGATCCGGGAGAGTGAGATGGGAATGACAGATAAACTTGATCGGGGTCTTGGAACGGTAGCATTGCCTGAATTACGCAAGGGTAAGATTGGTCTGGTGGTTGCCACACAGATTGCCCGTTATGTAGAACGGGGCAGTCTTATTCCGGGCTGGAATTCTCCTGAGATTGCATGGGGAATTTCTCAAGCTCAGTTAGCCTGGTACCGTGCGATGGAAGATCAGGGTGAGATGGTGCAGATTACTAACCTCAGCCAGATGGAAGCCCATCTGGCACTTTGGTTTGATAAAACCATTCCTGATAAAGGGAAACCGGTGGGATATATACTCAGTCTTGAAGGCGCAGATTCCTTCGTCAATATTTCTTATCTTGAAAAAGCATATGCTTATGGCCTAAGGGCTTGCGGTCCGGCACATTATGGTCCGGGCAGGTATGCTGCAGGTACCGGCAGGACCGAAGGACTCACAGCCGCAGGCAGGGAGCTTGTTGCTGAGATGGATCGTTTGAATATGATTCTGGATGTTACCCACTTAACAGATAAAGGCTTTGATGAGGCAACATCCATGTATCAAGGACCGGTATGGGCAAGCCATCATAATTGCCGTAAACTGGTAGATAACCAAAGGCAGTTAACAGATGATCAGATTAAAGTTCTGATAGAGAGAAATGCTGTGATTGGCGGAGTTTTCGATACCTGGATGCTGACTGACAATTGGGTGCGTGGAAAAGACGATCCTAAAGAAAGAAATGTACATCTGGAGCTGATTGTAGATCATTATGACCATATCTGCCAACTCGCAGGAAACAGTCTGAACGTTGCCATTGGCAGTGATCTGGATGGTGCTTATGGGAAGGAACAGTCGCCTTATGATCTTGAAGACATTTCTGATCTGCAAAAACTGAATGGGATGTTAAAGCGTAGAGGATATTCAGCCGAAGATATTGAGAATATATTTTATAAAAACTGGTTGCGCTTCCTAAGAAAAGCCTGGGCCTGATTTAATGATTATCCGATGAACTGGTACACAATAAAAGATGTAGAAAATATTGATTCTCCGGCACTTGTGGTCTACAAGGATCGGGTTGAGCATAATATCCGGAAGGTTTTGACTATGGTCAAAGATCCGGCACAGCTCAGACCTCATGTTAAGACCAATAAAATGCTTGAGGTCTGCAAAATGATGCGGGATTCAGGAATCAGGAAATTTAAGGCTGCCAGCATAGCTGAGGCAGAAATGCTCGGAATGGCAGGCGCTGAAGATGTGATACTGGCCTATCAGCCTGTAAAGCCAAAATTTCTTCGTCTTTTGAAGCTGATTGATGCATATCCTGCTACAAAGTATTCCTGTCTCGTAGATAACATTGAATCTGCCCGCATGTTCTCCGAACTAATGTCAGCCAGGACCCGGATCGGGTCCGGGTTGACAGTGTTCATTGACCTGAATGTTGAAATGAACCGAACCGGGATAAAACCTGCTCAGGCATACGACTTATTTAAAGAATTGCAGAAGCTCCCAGGCATTGAATTCAAAGGTTTTCATGCCTATGATGGCCATATCCGGGATTATGATCTGGCAGAGCGTATTGCCCATTGTGACCGTGATTTTAAAGAAGCTGAAGAGCTTCGAAATAAAATTCAGTCTGAAGGTTATGGTTTACCACTGCTTGTCGCGGGTGGAACGCCAACATTTGCCATTCACTCATCAAAACAAAACACAGAATGCTGCCCGGGAACATTTATTTTCTGGGATAAGGGCTATCATGATGCCTTGCCTGAGCAGGACTTTCAGTATGCAGGGCTTGTCCTGACGAGGGTTATTTCACTACCGGCTGAAGATAAAATATGCATCGATCTTGGGCATAAATCGATTGCTTCAGAAAATGATTTGCAGAAGCGGGTTTACTTTTTAAATCATCCGGAACTGAAGCCCCTTGGTCAGAGTGAAGAACACCTGGTTATTGAGGTAGCTAAGAATCATAATTTTAAGATTGGAGATATTTTATATGCGCTCCCGATTCATATATGCCCTACAGTCGCACTTTACGACCGCGCGGTAATTATAAAAGATGGAGAAGTGTGTGATACATGGAAAGTGGTTGCCAGAGACCGACAGATTAATTATTGACAATTTACACGTCCTAAAATAATTATTATGGTTGCAGCCATCTTGCTGAATACAAGGTCTAAGATTTTGTATTCCTTTCTCCGGTCTTTACATTCCGGGCTTATCCTTCTGCCAAATGCTTTTTTCAAAATATTCCTGATCACATTATTGGGATTAATTTTTGAATCTGCCGATCCTTTGTTTGCTGCTGATATCATTATTCAGAATGATAAAATCGAATATGCCATTGATGATCAGGGAAAGAACCTGCGTTTTATCGATAAAGCAAGCAAAACGGATTATCTCGATAAAAAATCAGCTTCTTATATTGCCTCCATAAAAAAAGATGGCAGGGAGTTTCCTGTTAGTGCTGTTTCCTTAAGAGGCAATCTTTTAAAACTGGAGTTTAAAACTGCTGGACTGACTGCTGATCTTCTTTTGGATATTGAAAAGGATCGTTTCAGACTGGAAGTTGTGAATGTAAGTGGTTCTGTTGAATCCCTTACCTTTATAAATATTCCGCTCAAGCTGGAAGGAATGCCTTATGAACCTTTTGCTGCTTGCGTGCTATCCATGAATCCGCAGACTCATGTTTTTGCACTTCCCGCTTTACAATCTCATATGAAAGCCACTGCTTACGAGCGTTTTGGGATGAAAGGTGCAAAGGTGACGGTTTTGGGTGTTCCTCAAAAAGAGATGCTTCCTCTGATTCGGGAGGTGATGATTAATGCCACAGATATTCCACATTCCAATGCCGGTGGAGCCTGGGCACAGCAGTCGAAGGAAGGTTTCGGCTCTTATCTGATGAATTTTGGAACACTCACTGAAGATACTGTGGATGAATGGATTAAAATGTGCAAAAGCCTTGGCTTTACTCAGATTGATAATCATGGTGGTGGGAAATTTTTCAGGTTTGGAGATTTTGAACTTGACCCTGAAAAATGGCCGGATGGATGGGATAATTTCAAGCGAATCAATAAGCGCCTTCATGATGCAGGGATCTCTTCCATTTTTCATACTTATGCCTTTTTCATCGATAAGAATTCAAAATATGTGACGCCAGTCCCTCGTGAGGATCTGGGCTATTTTAACTCTTTTACCATCGCTAAAGCAATAGGTGAAGCGGATACTGAAGTTGAAGTTCAGGAATCGACAGCGGATATTTCATTGATTACCGGATTTTTTGTTAGGAATAGCCGTACTATAAGGGTGGGAACCGAATTGATTGAATTTGACGGCATAAGCAAAAATGCCCCATATAAATTCACCGGACTCAAGCGTGGGGCAAACGGAACAAAAGCATCAGCACATACGGTCAATGAAAAGGCCTACCATCTGAGGGAAATGTTTGGCAGGTTTGCACCTGGTGTTGAAACACCCTTATTTAGTGAGATCGCTAAAAGAACCGCTGAAATTGTGGAACAGGCAAATTTCGACGGAATTTATTTTGATGCGATTGATGGGAGCGATATTCTTGCCGGGCCTGAAAATTTCTGGTATTATGGAGGTAAGTTCGTTTTTGAAGTTGCTAAAAATTTGAAACGCCCGGTAGGCATGGAAATGAGTTCCATGATTCACCATTGGTGGCATTATCGCTCCAGGTGGCAGGCATGGGACCGCCCTACACGGGGTTATAAACGCTTTATTGATATTCATTCATCTTCCATTAAGTCGGATGAGTATGAGCATGGTTTATGGCGCGGAAATGTAGCCCAGATCAATAAAATTGCACCTGCAGAGAATGGCGGGCTTTTACTTCCGCTGCAGTTGGGCTGGTGGGCACATCAGACCTGGAATCCTCCGCAGGTAGAGCCGACTTTCTCAGACGATATTGAATATTTGGGAAGCAAAATGATCGGAAATAATGCCGGTTTGGCGATGCTGGGTGGTTTCGATGAGAAAGCCCTGAATGAAAATCCGGCATTCAGGAGGTTGAATGCAATCATCAAGCAGTATGAGGAATTGCGTCATCAGAATTATTTCAGCGATAGTATTAAGCAACAGCTGAGAGTCCCGGGCAAAGATTTCTCTCTGTTCCAGTCGGCCGATGGGGCCTGGAAGTTCAAACCCATGAGTTACCAGAAGCACAAAGTTTCAGGTCTTGACCATCCTTCTGCTATTTGGAAGGTTAAAAATGAATTTGCAGCACAGCCTTTGCAATTAAGAATCGAGCCGCTTATGTCTGTCAAATCATACGATGATCCCGAAAATATGGTTTTGTCCGATTTCTCAGGTATATCTGAGTTCAAGCAGGATTCTACAGCAAAAGGAATCAGCGGGGGATTAAAGCCCGCATTGGAGAAGACACTTGCTGGTGAATCGGCGATTTCTTTTACTGCTCAAAGCACAGGGGCATCAGCAAGGGATGCATCCTGGATCAATATGCAGAAACAATTCGAATCAATCCTGGATCTGAAAAACAATAAAGCTTTAGGCGTTTGGGTAAAGGGAGATGGTAATGGGCAGCTTTTAAACCTGAGGATTGAGAGCCCACATCATATCTCACATGGTGCCCGCGGTGATCATTACATAAAAATCGATTTTGTCGGCTGGAAGTATTTTGAGCTTGTAGAAATTGAATCTTCCGAATTCAGCAATTATGTATGGCCGGCACCCTATTCAAGTGCCAGCTTCTATGTGTATGATTCATACCGCCATGAAGTGGCATTCGATAAAGTTGATAAGCTGCAAATATGGTACAACAACCTGCCCGCGGGTAAGCAGGTTGAAACGCTGATCGGTCTGGTGAAAGCTTTACCCATCGTTTCAAATACGATTGTCAATCCTTCGATTATGATCGGTACTGAAAAGATCATTTTCCCGGTCAGCATGGAATCGGGTATGTATCTGGAATTCAAGTCCGAAACAGATTGTAAACTTTACGGACCTAAGGGCGAATTTATAAAAGAGGTTCAGGTTCAGGGCAAAGTTCCGGCGCTTAGGACAGGGGAAAATCAGATATCATTTGGTGCTGAACCCAATAGTGGAGTTAAACCCCGGGTGCAGCTGACGATTATTACTGAGGGGAAGCCTTTGTTGAATTAAGTGCCCATTATCCAAATAACCGCTTGTTTCTTGTGATTGCTAGCGCATGCGTGTCGCGTGTGCTCTTTCCATTATGTTTTTAGGGACGATGGAACACGCGGCACGCGTGCGCTAACAGCGAACATCCTTAGCCGCAATTGTGAAAACCTTTCCCTATAAGATCATTTTTAATCCAAATCAATTTCTGTAAAATAGTATTACTAATGTAAAAGGAAGTATCAGCTTGTCCTCTTGCTCCAGCTTATTTTTGAATTAATTCCTGTCTTTTAAGCCAGAAAGAAGATTAAAACAGTATTTTTTTGATTTACAAGCTTCAGACATTTGCAGATGATCTGTACAGGTACACGGCATGGGATTTAATCTTCCCTATCATATACTCCCTGTCTGATATTCTTCATAAGGGAGAAGAATCATCTCTAAAAAATTTTAAATATTGATATGAAAAAATTGCTGCAGTTTCTCTGTATTCCATTATTTGTTGTATTTGGAATATTCGCATTTACCAATCAGATTGATGATGGGGAAGATTGGCCTTCATATCTCGGAGGACCAGAAATGAACCACTATTCTTCGCTTGATCAGATCAACAGATCGAATGTTAGCAGGCTTGAAGTGGCATGGCAATATAATACACTTGATTCAGGGGTATTTCAGTGTAATCCGATAATTATTAAGGGGGTTTTATATGGGATCTCTGCGGCTGGAAATGCATTCGCATTAATTGGAGCCACCGGAGAAGAGAAATGGCGATTTAATCCGGACACTGTTAAAAGATTCCTTGTAAACCGTGGAGTAACTTTTTGGGAGGATGGGGAAGATAAGCGCATTTTATTTAGCTATGATCAGTGGTTGTATGCTCTTGATGCAAATACCGGAAAACCGGTCAAGGAGTTTGGTATCGATGGCCGGGTGAGTTTAAAATCTGGTTTGGGGAAACCTGAAGCACTCGAAAAGAAATATTTAATGTCTAGAACACCGGGCACCATTTATAAGGATCTTCTCATAATGCCTACGGTGATGATGGAAAGTGCCGGAGCAGCACCCGGTTTTATCCAGGCCTTCAATGTCAGGACCGGGAAGATAGCATGGGTTTTTCATACGATACCCTTGCCGGGGGAGTTTGGCTATGATACCTGGCCTGTTGATGTACATGACAGGGGAATTGTTGGTGGTGCGAATAACTGGACCGGAATGGCGATTGATAAAAAGCGGGGCATAGTTTATGCGCCGACGGGAGCAGCGGCCCCCGACTTTTTTGGCGGAAGCAGAAAAGGAGCAAACCTATTTGCCAGTACACTGCTTGCTTTGGATGTTAATACAGGCAAGAGGATATGGCACTATCAGTTCGTAAGACATGATATCTGGGACCGGGATATTCCTTCACCACCGAATTTGATGACCATCAAAAGAAATGGCAAAAGTATTGACGTTGTAGCCCAGTTTACAAAATCTGGTCATGTCTTTGTTTTTGACCGGGAAACAGGGAAGCCAATTTTCCCAATCAGGGAAGTTTCAGTGCCAAAATCACCTGTTGCAGAAGAGGAGGCCTGGCCTACCCAGCCGCTTCCAACTATGCCGGCTCCAGTCTCAAGGAATTTAATAGCTGAATCTGACCTGAATACAGCGTCCCCTGATTACGATTCTTTGCTTCAGGTATTCCGTGGAACCTTGAAGGGTATATTTCAGCCTTTCAGTGATAAACCTACGCTAGTAGTGCCGGGATTAAACGGTGGTGCAGAATGGGGTGGCGCAGCAGCAGATCGGGATGGTATTTTATATGTCAATTCTAATGAAGTACCATGGATTGTGACCATAAAGTCTAACACAGGCTTTGGCGAAATGAGTCGCGGGCAGGCGATGTATGTACAAAACTGTAGTCCCTGTCATGGTGTAGATAAATTTGGGAACCTGGCAAGTGGTTTTCCAGCTCTGAGCACTATCAAAAACAAGTTGAAAAAGTCTGAAGTTCATGAGATTATTGCCAGTGGTAAAGGAAAGATGCCCGGCTTCCCTCAAATTTCGGATGATGACAGAAAAGCGATCTTAAACTATTTATTTGATGAAGAGAGTGAGAAAGATAAGCTTGCTTCAGCAAAGAATGTGTTCGGTGCAGTTGAGCCCTGGGATCTGAAGGGTTACAGCAAATTTCTGGACAGCAATGGAGATCCGGGAATAAAACCGCCATGGGGAATCCTTACTGCAGTTGACCTGAATACCGGCTTGCATAAGTGGAAGGTACCATTGGGGGATGTTAAAAAATATAAGGATCAGGGGCTTGCTACCGGGACTGAGAACTATGGTGGTCCGATAGTTACAGCAAGTGGTTTATTATTCATTGCCGCAAGCAAAGATGCCAAATTCAGGGTATTTGATAAGCTAAACGGAAAATTGTTATGGGAAGCTGATCTTCCAACGGCAGGGTATGCAACTCCGAGTACCTATATGGTTAATGGTGTACAATATGTTGTGGTATCATGCGGAGGGGCAAGATTAGGGGCTCAAAAAGGCGATCATGTTGTTGCATTCAAGCTGCGTAAATAAGAATCACCAGTGTCCGTGGAAAGCTTGAAATGGAATTTCCTAAAAATTTAGGAGGTTCCAGCTTTCGCTGAATGACAGCCTATGGGGTGGGATTGGGAATACGGCCTTCGCCGGAATCTGATTGGTATCAATTTCTATTTTTAATGCAGGGGCTTTTTCAGGCACTACGATCCTGACGAATTCAGGATCTCCCCAATACTAAAAAAATGCATGTCATTCCCGAAAGCTGGAACCTCATTTTGCTTATCCTATAATTTTGATAAAACAGGAGGGCATGCTTTTAAAAACGTTAATAAATTTTTCTGCTGTTCGGGATGTTAGCCTGCGCATCCCGTACTCCAGATAAAAGCGGGTTTAAAACCCGCATCATCTGAAATTCGACATGCCTTGCAGAACATGTCGAACAGCGGTTTCTCATATCTCATATCTCACATCTCAACATGAATACACCAATGAACACAACTTTAAATAGAAATTCAATTCTGATGAAATATTTCTTAACCAGTATTTTAATTCTTTCAATGCATTTCTCCTTCGCTCAAAAGGAAGGC
This sequence comes from Daejeonella sp., assembly GCF_030684675.1. GTDB lineage: Bacteria > Bacteroidota > Bacteroidia > Sphingobacteriales > Sphingobacteriaceae > Daejeonella. Next base: position 121,626 of record NZ_JAUXXZ010000009.1, read on the forward strand.
CCATGGCTTCATTTTTCTCCTCCTGCCGGACAGTCTAACGGGAAATATATAGTTCTTGTTGGCGGGGATGAAGCTTACAGATCTGAAGAATCATTGCCGATGCTGGCTAAAATTTTAGCTGAGCGTCATGGGTTCCGCACCACGGTATTATTTGCTATTAATCCTGAAACAGGATTTATTGATCCGAATTATCATCAAAATATTCCCGGTCTTCAGTTTTTGGCTAAAGCTGATCTGATGATAATTGCGACCCGGTTCAGAGAGTTGCCGGATGATCAGATGCAGCACATTCATAATTATTTTGTTGCGGGGAAGCCGGTAATCGGCTTGCGGACTGCCACGCATGCATTTCATTATAGCCGAAATCCGAATAATAAATACGCGAAATATGGATTTAAAAGTAATGAGAAAGGCTGGGAGGGTGGTTTCGGGAAACGTATTCTGGGAGAAAACTGGGTGAATCATCATGGAGCCAGTGGAAAGGAAGGCACCCGGGGATTAATAAATGGACTTGAAGTGGCGGATGCTAACCCGATCTTAAATGGAATTAATGACATCTGGACAACAACAGAGGTTTACGGTATTAAAAGTCTTCCTTCAAATTCTAAGGTTTTGCTTTGGGGCCAGGGAACAGAAGGCGTATCTCCTGCAGGGCCGGGAATCTGGAAAAGATCCATTATGCCGGTTGCCTGGACGAGAACTTATTTAAGTGAATCGGGTAAAAAGGGCAGAGTGTTTACAACTACCATGGGCGCCGCAATTGATTTTACCAATGAAGACCTTCGGCGCTTAGTTGTGAATGCATCATACTGGGCTGTAGGTTTAGAGAAAAATATTCCTGCGAAGGGCAATGTTGATTATGTCGGAAAATATGAGCCTACAATGTTCGGAATGGATGGTTTTCAGAAGGGTAAAAAGCCGCTGGATTATAAATAATTAGGTATCATGTGCGATAAGTTCGCCTTTGCTTTCGAAAGAGCGAGGACTTACGAACTTACTTAGGCGACATGCAAGATAAGTTCGTCAGTCGCCTCCCAGATATGTGACTAACGAAATCTACTTTCCACTCGTTTAGGTGATTTCGCGAGTCTGAGAGTAAAAACTCTGCTGTTCGGGATGTTAGCCTGCGCATCCCGTACTCCAGATAAAAGCGGGTTTAAAACCCGCATCATCTGAAATTCGACATGCCTTGCAGAACATGTCGAACAGCGGAGTTTCGCGAGTCTGAGAGCGAATACTTAAGCCCCCGTCTCTTCCCGATTTGGATTGATTTCTATGGGATAGTTAGTGTCAAATAAACACTCTAAAAGGGAATCTATGAAGGAAATGTTATGAAATAGGGTAATTTCTTAATTAGCTGACTTTTTGGAATATAGTATTATTAATGTAAAGAGAAGTACTGGATTGAGGCTTATACGAGAGTTAAATTTGATTTCACCTTAAACAATAATTAATTATGAAAAGTATTTTACTACTATTTCTCGTGTTGTTTAGTACCTCGTACTATGCAAGTGCGCAAAGCCGAACCGTTACAGGGAAGGTAACTGATACGAAAGGGGAAACTCTACCGGGTGTCAGTATTAAGTTAAAAGGAACCTCAGTTGGGGCTACTTCTGGTATGGATGGAAGGTACTCGATCAATGTATCGGGTAACAACAGTGTTCTTGTAGTTACTTACATCGGTTTTGTAACTCAGGAAATTGCCGTAAACAATCAAACTTCACTTGATATTGCTTTAGTTAGCGATGTTCAGGGACTGGAAGAAGTCGTTGTTGTAGGTTATGGTACACAGAAGAAAGTGAATCTAACAGGTTCAGTAGCTTCGGTAAGTTCCGAGCAATTGGAGAAGAGAGCGGTAACAAAATCTTCTCTTGCCCTGCAGGGTCAAATGAGTGGTATCCAGGTGCGTCAGGGGGGAGGAAATCCTGCAAGCAACGGAGCTTCTCTGGTTATCAGAGGACAAGGTACATTTAGTGGTGCGGGCAATAGTCCACTCGTCCTAGTTGATAATATCGAAGCTTCCCTGGATCTCGTGGATCCTAACGATATTGAGAGTGTTTCAATTTTGAAGGATGCTGCTTCTGCTGCAATTTTTGGTTCAAAAGCTGCAAACGGGGTTATCTTAGTTACAACAAAGAAGGGAATTGCAGGGAAGCCGATATTTACCTATAATTCCTATATAGGTAAGACAGAAGCAACCATGGTTCCTGAGATGATTAATTCATGGGAATATGCAGAAGTTATTAATCAGGTTTTTGTTGATGCTGGCGCAGCAAAGAGGTATTCTGACGCTGACATTGAAAAGTTCAGATCTGGAACAGATCCGGTGAACTTTCCAAATTTCGATCACATTGGTAATTTATTTAATTCAGGTAATGGTATTTCAACCCGGCATGATATTTCTGCCCGTGGTGGATCGGAACAAACACAATATATGTTTTCTTTAGGTTATTATAATGAAAATGGTATAATCACAAAAAATGATGCAAACCGCTATAATATTCGTGTAAACCTTGACAGCAGATTAAACGATAAGCTAAAGTTTAGTCTTAAGATGGCAGGAAATTTAAGCAGGAATAACCAACCTTCCGGTGTAAATGGCCTGGGCCTTGGAACTATCGTAGGGGGTGCTATGCGTAATGCAAATTCTATCCCTGGAAGAATGCCCGATGGGTTTTATGGAAGAAATGAGACACTTCATCCGGAAGCAGATTTAGAAAGCGCTTCATTTCTGCAAAACAGAGGCACTAATTTTTATACCAATGGTAGTGTAATATGGGATGTTTTTAAAGATCTTAAAATTACCGGACAAATTGGTCACACTTATGGTTTAGATCAATCTAAAGCTTATGTAGCTAAATATGCAATTACCCCTACTTATGGGAATGCTTTAAATAGTTTAAATGAAAATTGGTATCAGGGAACTGCTTTGACTCTTCAAACTATAGCCGAATACAATAAAAAGGTAAAAGATCATAACTTCTACCTGCTTGGGGGTGTTTCAGGTCAGACATATGATGACAAAAGTCTTGGTGCTTTCAGGGATGCATTTCCAAACAATAGTATTTATGAAATTAATGCAGGATCAACAAGCCGTGGAAGACAATCAGGAGGTGCATCAAGAAATACATTGCAATCCTATTTTGGAAGATTTAATTACAACTTCCGTGATAAATACCTATTCGAGGCAAATGCCCGTTATGATGGATCTTCACGTTTCCCACAGGACAGCAGATGGGGCTTATTTCCTTCATTCTCAGCAGCATGGAGAGTATCACAAGAGAGCTTTTTCAAGGATGCAAAGGATGGAATGCCATGGTTAAGTGATCTTAAATTCCGTGCTTCATGGGGTAAATTAGGTAATCAATCGATCGGAAATTATCCGTATCAGGACTTGCTCTCTCTTGCGCCGGTTTACCCATTTGGCAGTACACTAAGTGCCGGTGCAGCCGTAACTACACTAGCTAATAAAAACATTACCTGGGAGACTACAACAATTAATAATGTTGGCCTTGATTTGGGTCTCTTTAATGATAAATTATCCCTTTCAGCGGATTACTTTGTTAAAACTACAGATGATATTCTTTATAGTGTTTCTGTATCCAATATGTTGGGAGCTACTCCTGCACTAACCAATGCAGGTTCAGTTGAAAACAGAGGATGGGATTTCAATCTGAATTATAGAAATGTTGTTGGAGAGTTTTCCTATGGGGTCTCCGCTATTGTTTCATTTGTTAATAATAAGGTAACTAAATTATCAAAGATCGATCGGGATATTGCCAGGGGACTTTTCGTGGGATACCCTATTGGTAGTGCTTACGGATTTAAAAGTGATGGTTTATTCGGAAGCAATGCAGACGTTGCCGGTTATGCAACCCAACCATTTGCAGATCAGGCTCAGGGTGGAGGAATTAAGTATTTAGATATTAGCGGCCCAAGTGGTGTGCCTGACGGTGTTGTGAATGCAACATACGATAGGACTATCATTGGAAAACCACTTCCTACATCAACCTATGCTTTAACCTTAAACGGAGGATTTAAAAATTTCGATTTTAATTTGATGGTGCAGGGAGAAGGCGGAAGAAACGATCAGGTCAATCTTGGCCAGTTCTTCTTCCCGCTTGAAAACAATAGTAATGTGCAACGGGATGCTTATGAAAACAGATGGACACCTCAAAATCCAAATCCGAATGCAGCATATCCTAAATTGCGTAACATAGCTTCCGGATTTTTTAACACCAACCGTGTTGATTTCTGGTATCGCGATGCTACCTTTTTAAGACTTAAAAATGCTCAGATTGGATATACTTTGCCTAAGAAGCTAATAAGCCGTGCAGGTATGAGCAGTTTACGTCTTTATGTTAGCGGTGAAAATCTATTTACTCTTTCAGATTTCTATAAAGGTTGGGATCCTGAAATGCAAACAGGTGGTTCTGCCTGGTATTACCCGCTAAGCAAATTGTATGTTGCAGGTATAAGTTTGAAATTTTAATCAATTAAGATAATGATTATGAAAATATATAATAGAATAAGGATAGTAAGTGCATGTGTACTGATTTCTTTAGTCAGTCTATCCGGATGTCAAAAAGATTTGCTGGATCAGCAGCCATTAACAGAACTATCAGAGGGTGCTTTTTGGGAAAGCGAAGGGGATGCGATGCTGGCCCTGACCGGAATATACAACGGAAGTAGTGTTGGTAATAATGCTTATAATAATGAGCTGCTTATTTTGGCAAGTATGACCGATGATTCAGACTATAAAAATAGTAAAGTAGGACTCATTTATAGTGGTTATGTGGTTTCAAGTGATGGGCAAGTAGTGGGCTCCATCTGGCAAAGGGCTTATCGTACGATTTTTAAAGCCAATTATTTTCTTGCGAATGTTGACAAAGTAAAAATGGATGCTGCTAAGAAAGCTGAGGTGATTGCTGAAGCCAAATTCTTAAGAGCTTATGAGTACTGGCAACTTGCTATGTATTATGGGGGTGTTCCATTGGTTAAACAGGTTTTAAGTATTGATGATTCGAACAACCAGGTTCGTGCTACCCTAGCTGAAGTTACTGAATATGCTAAAACTGAACTTGTGGCAGCATCTAAAGATTTACCAGCAAGTAGACCAGAGAATCAAAAGGGCCGTGTTCTAAAGGCTGCAGCACTTGCTGTTAAGGGAAGGTTAGATTTAATGGATAAAAAATGGGCAGATGCAGTTAAAACCTATAAAGAAATTATCGATCTGAATGCTCATATTATTGATCCCCGTTATAAAGCGATTTTTGAAGAAAGAGGAGAAAATAGTAAGGAGATTATTTTGTCTACTAACTGTATAGCTGGCCTTTATGGAAATCCTCAGAATCAATTGGGTTATCATCCGGATGTTTATGGTGGTTACCAGGAAGATGGTGCATTGGAAGAGTTGGTTAGTAGCTATCTGATGAAAGATGGATTGCCTATTGAAACATCACCGTTATATGACCCGGCTAATCCTTTTGCAAATCGTGACCCTCGTATTTATGCTACTATCTTTCTGCCAAATTATACTGTATTTAACGGTGTAAAATTCACAACAGCAAATAGCGGAATAGGTAAGCTGGTCGGTGCTACAGGATATGGCTGGAAGAAGTATGTTACTGAAGGTTATGCAGGAGCTAATAATTCTTCTGGTGATGACATTATTCATATACGTTATGCAGAGGTGCTTTTAAGTTATTTAGAAGCTAAAATTGAAAATAACGAAGCTATTACACAGGCCCTGCTTGATGAAACAATTAACAAGGTTAGAGGTCGGGCTGAAGTAGCTATGCCTAATGTTACTGAAACAGATCGTACAAAACTACGGGAAATAGTTCGAAGGGAAAGAAGGATTGAATTCGCTCTGGAACGTGTTATCAGATACATGGATATTCGGAGATGGGGTATTTGGTTTGATGTTATGGAACAACAATTTCATGGTATGAAACTTACCGATGACCCTGCTAACTATACTGCTTCAAAGGTTGAACTTACAGGAAAATATAAAGGTCACTTGATGACGATTAATAAAAAGGGAACCCATAAACGAGGCTGGGCACTGCTTCCTATTCCTTTAACTGAAATACAGTTAAACCCAAAGCTAATCCAAAATCCTGATTATTGATTTGTTAGCTTAACTATGCTTTTTTAAAAAATATTATAGAATTTCCGGCCTGCATTTGCAGGCCGGAAATTCTATAATATGATTGTTTAGCAATTTACTCCTACTATCAAAGTCAATATTATGAAAAGGACATTGTTGTTTATTTTATTTTTTGGAATTATTGTCTTTTTGAGTCCACAATCCATAACGGGGCTTATGGCAACAGCTCATGGAAACAGTAATAGTTTCCGTTCGGATCTAAAACCCAAACAGAATACTGTAAAAAAGCTAGATTTAGGAGGAGGCGTTTCACTTGAAGTGCTATATATCCCACCCGGAGAATTTAAGATGGGCAGTACAGCAGCAGAGAAAGCCTGGGCAACTGGCATTGAAGGCGGAGCAACACCAGGAACTGCACGAGAATCCTATGAAGGTGAAAATCCACGCCCAATGCGTGTAAAGGATGGTTTCTGGATGGGACGTACAGAAGTTAGTGTTGGTCAGTTTAAACGTTTCGTTGAAGAAAGTGGTTACATTACAGATGCAGAGAAACCGGGCGGTAAAACCCAGGTTTTTGATCCTGAATGGAAGATCACTGCCAAGGCACCACCTCATCCCTGGATCTCAGTAAGTGGCAAGAGCTGGCGCGATCCCAATTTTGGTTTCCCGCTGAGAAATGATTATCCAGTAGTTTGTGTGAGTTGGAATGATGGTAAAGCATTTTGTGAGTGGCTGACTAAACGGGAGAGGGCCGCAGGCCGCCTTCCAAAAGGACTAGAATATCGTCTGCCTACTGAAGCGGAATGGGAATATGCAGCCAGGGGAGGTCTTGAAGGTACCTATTACTGGTGGGGTAATGATCTGAGTGATGGCGAAGGTCGTTTAAATATTTCTGCTATTGACTTTTTGCCTGGCCGGAATAAGACATGGCCATTAGCTAAAGCACCCTGGAGTGATGGTTTTGCATTCGTATCTCCCGTTGATCATTTTGGAGAAAGAGGAAGAAATGGTTTCGGATTGGCGGATATGTGTGGCGGTGTATGGGAAATTGTATTAGATCATTTTGATCCCAAAGGGGGCCATGAGGAGCCTCTTTTTACTGATCAGAACTATCGTCCTGTCTGCCGTAGCGGAAATTATTTTGACGTTCCGGGGAATGCACGTATAGCGGTTCGCCTGGGACTTCAGGGGGTTAGTTATTCCGATTCCAGGGATGGTTTTCGAATCGCTTTAGGAGTAGCACGCGACAAAAAGTAACAGGTGCTTTTTGGGGATACCGATCCTGAACTTTAATGAGATTAAGCAATCCAAAATAGCCGTATTGCTTAATCTCATTTTATAAATTAGAATTATATTTAATTACAATAAATGGTACAATCTTCTATGTCGATAAATTTATAGAAAAAAGTATCATTAATGTAAACAGGAGTATCTGATTAATTTGTCAAAGAAAGTGAAATTTGATTTCCCTTAAATCCATTTATTAAATGAAGAACAGAATTCAACGTCGTGATTTCCTTAGGACCGCAAGCTTAGCAGGAATTGGTATTGGACTGAGCAGTATGTCCCAAATGTTATTTGCAAATGATGCTTCTCAGAAAAAGATCAGAATAGGTATTATCGGACTATCAGTACATACTGAGGCTTTTTCAGAAATGCTTAATGCGGAGGTAGTTGATGCGGATATCGCGGGCTTCAGGGTTGTTGCTATCTATCATCCCAAAGGTAATCCTGATGTCGAGTTCAAAGCTGAGATGCTGGCCGACTGGGCCGCAAAGGCTAAAGGACGGGGAATTGAACTTGTTGATTCTGTAGATAAGATGCTTGCTATGTCGGATGTGGTGATGCTTGAAACCAATGATGGAAGACCACACATGGAGCAGGTATTGCCGGTTTTTAAAGCAGGGAAACCGGTATTTATTGATAAACCAATCGGAGCGAATTTAAAGGAAGTTGTGCAAATATTGAACGCTGCAAAAAAATACAAGGTGCCTGTTTTTTCTTCCTCATCGCTGAGATATGTTAGCGGAGCACAGGAAATCCGAAATGGGAAAGTGGGTAAGGTCCTTGGTGCAGAGGCCTATAGCCCTGCCTCATTGCAGGCATCTCATACCGATATGTATTGGTATGGAATTCACGGTGTTGAATCACTGTATACAATTATGGGAGGTGTAGGTTGTCAGCAGGTTACCCGTACATCCACTCAGGATACTGATGTGATCGTTGGCACCTGGGAGGGTGGTCGGATTGGGGTATTCAGAGGATTGAGGGCAGGTACCAGAGGTTATGGAGGAACGGCTTTTGGAGAAAAAGGGATAGCCAATGTTGGGACATTCGAAGGTTATCGGAGATTGCTTGTTCCGGTTGCAGAATTCTTTCGGACCCAGAAATCTCCGGTTGATCTCGCAGAAACACTTGAGATCTATGCTTTTATGGAAGCGGCTGATGAGAGTAAAAGACTTGGGGGTGTTCCGGTGACTTTAGCAAGTGTGCTGGCAAAAGCCAATTAACCACTAAGAAATATTTTAACCACACTATTAATAATTTTTAAATAAAACAATAATTTCTAATTTTTTAAACAATAAGCATTTATGAAAAAGTATAATGTAGGTATAATTGGGTATAGCTGGGTTGCTACTGCACACATCACAGCTATTAATAAAAGTCCAAATGCTCAGGTTACAGCTATTTATTCATCGCGCCCGCATGACGATGCAGCTGAAAGTGAAAAATGGGGTTCACCAATCAAAACCTATACCGATTTAAGCGCAATGCTATCCGATAAGAGTATTGACGCAGTATCAATTACCAGTTATTCTGATCAGCATGCCGCTCAGGCTGTTGCCGCTGCCAGAGCTGGCAAGCATATCATTCTTGAAAAGCCTATGGCACTTTCATGGGAAGACTGTTTACTGATTGAATCTGAAGTTAAAAAGGCAGGAGTAAAGGTTTGCATCTGTTTCGAGTGCCGTTATTCCAATCAATTTATGGTTACTAAAGCACTTGTCGATACTGGTTTGATTGGTGATATTCATTATGCTGAGGTTGATTACCTCCATGGACTTGGTCCATGGTATGGTCAGTACCACTGGAATATTAAAAAGGATAAAGGCGGTAGCTCTATTCTTACAGCCGGCTGCCATGCATTAGACGCTATGCTTTTATTCATGGGAACTGACGTTGAGGAAGTTACCAGCTATGAAACAAAATCTAAAAATCCAATTTTCCAGGCTTATGAGTATACCACCAGTAGGGTAAGTATTTTCAAATTTAAAGATGGAAGAGTTGGTAAATCTTCAGCTATTATTGATTGTATTCAACCTTATTATTTCCATACCCATCTTTTTGGCAGTGAAGGAAGTCTTCTGGACGATAAGTTTCACTCTGAGAAACTCGGAACAGACCATCATTTATGGAGTTCATTAGCCATGAAAATGCTGGATACCGGAGATGTGGCAGATCATCCTTATCAGGCACAGTTTGATAAGTTTTTTGAATGCCTGCTTGAAGGAGCAGATATGCCACTTACAAGTTTGAGCGACGGGATAAAAACTCATGAAATCATTTTTGCTGCCGATAAATCAGCTGCAACCGGAAAACCAGTGAGATTATAATATTATTTGATAGGGCTAAATGAAGAAGACAGCACTGGCAGTAGCCGCGCATCCTGATGATATTGAATTCATGATGGCCGGAACATTGGTCTTATTGAAAAATCAAGGCTATGAGATTCACTACATGAATCTTTCAACTGGTAATTGTGGAAGCATAGAATATGATTCTTTAACTACTACTGAAATAAGGTTCAAGGAAGCCCAAAATGCAGCCGATATTTTAGGCGCCCAATTCCATGGTCCCATTTGCAATGATTTCGAGATATTCTATGAACTTGATTTACTCAGAAAGTTAACAGGAGTTATTCGTATGATTAAGCCTTCGGTGATTTTAACACATTCGCCGTCTGATTATATGGAAGACCATATGAATACGAGCCGTTTAGCTGTTACAGCTGCTTTTATTCGCGGCGTTCCCAATTTTCCTGCCGATCATGCTGCGGTAAATAATTACGATTGTGCCGTTTATCATGCCCTGCCTCATTCACTTTTAGATCCTTTGAGACGTAAGGTAATCCCTGAGATTTTTATAGATACCAGTGCTGTTCACGCTAAAAAGCGTGAAGCTCTTGGGGCTCACAAAAGTCAGCAGAATTGGTTAGAAGACAGTCAGAAAATGAATTCCTATATCCAGTCAATGGAAAATTTCTCTTTAACAGTTGGCAGCATGTCCAATCGCTTTGAACATGCAGAAGGATGGAGGAGACACCTGCATTTTGGCTTCTCTGAAGGTGGATTTGATCCTTTGAAAGAACTGGGGGCATGTTATTTAACAAATGAAGATTACAAATTCGAATAAAAAAACAATAAACAACAAAATACTATAACAATTTTAAAAGAATATTATGCGTAAGAAAAGTTCTATTGCTCCGGGTTGGTGGGATTATACCACTTTGGATTTAGGTCAGAAAGTAACAGATAAAATAGCAGCCTTGACTCCTGAAGAAATGATTAAGATGTCTAGACCAGGCTTCAAAGTAGTTTTTTATGATACCATAGAAGAGTTTTACTTAGCTGAAGCCCTTGAGTTTATTAGTTCATGGAAATCAGCTACAGCTGCTAATCCTGTAGGCATTTGCGGGCCAATCGGTCCAACTGAGCAGTTGCCCCTGGTTGCTATGCTGGTTAATGAAATGGGCTTATCGCTTAAACATGCACACTTCTGGTGCATGGATGAATGGGTAATTGATGGTAAGGAAGTGTCAGAGAGCCATCCTTTATCGTTTAAGAGAGCTTTCAAATCATTATGTCTGAACAGAATCCGTAAGGATTTAGTGATGCCTGATGAGAACGTTCATTTTGCCCAGGCAGATACCGCAGAGTACATCAATAGCTGGACAAAAGCTAAATGTGCGATTATGCAGGGTGGACAGGGTGATGTTAAGCATTGGGCATTCAACGAGCCGCCTATGCGTGAAGGAAAATACATCGACAATCCGCCTACAGTTGAAGAATACAAACAACTGACTACGCGTGTTCTTGATCTTCACCCAATAACTATTGCACAAAACTCAAGATTACATTGCGGCGGAAATGCACCAACAATACCAACACAGGCAGTAACAGTAGGCCCTAAGGAAACCTGGCAGGCAGATAAAATTTCAATCTGGCATGCAGGTGCTCACGATAACCCTTTTGGACAAAGGTTAACGACTTATATGATTTCAAACAATATTCCTGATGTATCTGTTCCGATGTCTGTTCTTGCAGATCATCCAAATGTTCAGTTCAACTTTTTGAGATCAGGTTTGGGTACATGTTCAGTGGAAATGCACTAATAAAAAGCAGGTATCTTACATAAGAAATAACGATTAATAAAGAAAAGATGAATAAACTCAAAGAACTAAGAAAATTACTGGTGCGACCTATTTTTCTTAATGGCAGTAATGTTTTAAAACTGGTTGCGCCAGCTCTCTTAATCCCTTTGATAATTTTTTTGGCCAGCTGGAGACAAAGTCCAAAGTTTGAACTCAGGGCAGGTGATAGAATTGCTGTTATTGGTAATGGACTTGCCGATCGAATGCAGCACGATGGCTGGCTCGAAACCTATCTGCAATCTGTTTATCCAAATGGAAAGTTAGTTTTCAGGGAATTGGGTTATACCGGCGACCAGGTTCACTATCGTCCACGTGCACACGAAGGTTTTGGAGATAGCGACACGCATTTAACAAATGTTGGTGCTAACGTTATCTTCGCCTTTTTTGGTTATAATGAGTCGTTTGAAGACAAACCTGCAGAGTTTAAGAAGCAGTTAGTTGCTTTTATAGACTATACCCGGAAGCAAAAGTATGATAAGAAAGCTGCTCCACGTCTGGTACTGTTTTCGCCAATAGCTCACGAAAACCTGAACTCCAAAAATCTACCTGATGGTAAAGAGAACAATCGTCGATTAGCGGCCTATACGCTTGCCATGTCGCAGGTAGCCAAAGAAAAGGGCGTTCCTTTCCTTGATTTGTTCAGCGCTACACAAAAAATGTATGATAGTACGACTGAGCCTTTAACTATTAACGGGGTTCATCTGAATAATGAAGGAAACAGAAGATTGGGACTTTACATAACTGAAAACCTGTTTGGTAAAAAAGTAAGTATGGCCAAGGTTGGATTGGATTCCTTAAGAAGTTCTGTTGTAGATAAAAACTGGCATTGGTTTAATCGTTATCGTTCAACCAGTGGAAATGATGTATGGGGTACACGTACTATTCAGGATGGTAACCATGTTACACTGCAGAATGAATTGAAAATGTTTGAAGCCATGACTGCCAACCGTGATAAACGTGTTTGGGCCAGAGCACAGGGTAAAGATATTAAGGTTGATGACAGTAATGTTCCAGAGCCATATCCTGTTGGCACGCATATTACGCGTGACATAAAATATTTGAGTGCTGAAGAGGCGATCGGGCGTATGACTATACCTAAAGATTTTAAAGTTACCGTATTCGCTTCTGAAGATAAGTTTCCCGAGATCGCCAATCCTGTAGCCATGCAGATTGATACTAAAGGTCAGATCTGGGTAGCTTCATGGGCCGATTATCCGAAATGGGAGCCGATGAAACCAATGAAGGACCGAATTGTTACCCTGAAAGACGAGAATGGAGATGGGGTAGCGGATAAAGCCACAACCTTTGCTTATGTAACAAATCCAACAGGTTTTGAATTATGGAATGGTGGTGTGATTGTGGTTTCAGCTCCTGATATTTTATTCCTCAAGGATACCAACGGAGATGGTGTGGCTGATGTTCGGTATCGTATGTTAGGTGGTTTGGGTTCTGATGATACCCATCATACCGCAAACAATCTTATTTATGGTCCCGATGGCAATATTTACTATCAGAGAGGGATTTTCATCCTGGAGAATATTGAAACGCCATGGCGCAAGAGTGCTGAATCAGGTGAGTCAGGTTTGTATCGCTTCAATCCGCGTACTTTTGATTTTTCACTCGTAGTGGATAACAGCCCTAATCCACATGGGATTAGTTTTGATAAATGGGGGAACCAATTTATCACTGATGGAACCACAGGGAAGGCTTTTCAGGTATATTTCAAGCGTACTGTGACGTCTACTACTGACAAAGGCGATTTTGAGAAGCGTCCATTATTTAAACAAACCATCAGGCCTTATACCTCTAGCCAGATATTATCCAGTGGAAATTTTCCAGAAGAATACCAAAATAACTTATTGGTTTACAATGTTATTGGTTTTCAAGGGATTAAAAGGTACAAATTGAATTACCTGGATGAAGGTGTCATTGAGGGTGAAGAAGCCGGGAACCTGATTTTCACCGGAAGCAATCCTGCATTTGCTCCAAGTTCAGAAGCTACTCCCAGAGTCATCGGTAAGGATTATAGCGGAGATCCCAATTTCCGTCCTAGTGATGGTGTGGTGGGATTTGATGGAGCCCTTTACTTTGGAGACTGGCATCAGGCAGTTATTACACACTCTCCATATAATCTGAGAGATTTAAGTCGTGACCACGAGCATGGCCGTATCTATCGCATGGTAGCTACTAACAGACCTCTGCAGAAGCCGGTTTCAATTTATGGCGAGCCAATTGAAAATCTTTTGGAGCTGTTCAGACATCCCGTTGATGGAATACGTCATGCTGTACGTGTTGAGCTGAGTGCCAGAAACACGGATGAAGTGATCCAGAAAGCACAGGAGTGGGTTGCTAAATTGGATCCAAAGAAAAAAGAAGATGCATTACCTATGCTTGAGATTCTTTGGTTGCATCAGCAGCACAATGTCATAAACAGACCATTGCTTGTTAAAGTACTTAGTTCACCTGAGTATCAGGCAAGACTGGCAGCTCAAAGGGTAAACTTCTTCTGGAGTGGCAAGGACACATTCAAACCTGCTAAATCCGAAGCTAGTGTTACCGGGATGCAAAATAGAACTGGTTATGAGAAATTCTGGAAAGTTCCCGGATCCATGGATCCAAGTACAAACCATCAGGATCACAAAACGACAATTCCAAAGCCTGCAACACCTGCAAGTTCAACAGCTATAAGTACTAAGGGTCCGGAATTGCAAAATGAAAAAATTGCAATCCTGACAATAGAGGCTACTGATGAATTGCGCTTCAATCTTAAGGGACAGCTTTTGGCGGAGTTTAGTGTTAAAGCAGCACAATCTGTAGAATTAACAGTGGACAACCAGGGATTAATGCCCCATAATCTTCTGATTACAAAACCAGGAACAGCCGATGATGTTGCGCTAAAGGCCATAGAATTAGGAGACAAAGGTATGTTAAAGAATTATGTCCCTGATGGTGATATGGTACTTTATGCAACTAAACTATTAATGGGGGGAGGCAAGGAGACCATCAAATTTACGGCTCCTACTGCGGCAGGAGATTACCCTTTCGTTTGTACATTCCCTGGTCACTCCTTCACGATGCGTGGGATTATGAAGGTGGTAAAGTAATTGTGAATTAAGGTATTCAGCATTAACACTTGAAAAAACTACAGATATTCTGCACTAATGAGTTCGAATTCAAAAATGGGAAATAGTGAACGGCATAATCTTCTAATGAAGTCTCTTGGAATGGGCGCAGGTATCGGAATACATGCTTCAGCCTTTGCAGAGGCCATTCCCCAGGAGGAGATTAAAGTTGGAGTTATTGGGCTTTCAGTTCATAGTGCTGCTTATACAGAAATCATTAATTCCGGTGCTTCGAGTCCTGAGTTTACTGGATGCAGAGTAGTAGCGATTTTTCATCCCAAGGGTAATCCGGATGTGGAATTTTCCGAAAAACAGCTGCAGAGCTTCACTGATACGATTAAAGGACAGGGTGTAGAATTTGTAAGTTCTATTAAAAAGCTACTTAAAAAGGTTGATGCGGTGATGCTGTTAACCAACGACGGGCGACCTCATTTGAAAGAGATCATTCCGGTATTGAAGGCAGGGAAACCGGTTTATGTGGATAAACCACTTGCGGCAAGCTTATCGGATGTATCGGCAATCTTCAAAGTGTCGAAAAAATATAATGTGCCTATGTTTTCCTGTTCACCGCTTCGCTATGTTAAAGAAGCTCAGGATATCCGTGAAGGGAAAATAGTAGGTAAGGTTTTGGGAGCAAATACCTTTGGCCCTGCACCTTTGCAGAAATCGCATGTTGATCTCTTTTGGGATGGTATTCATGCGGTTGAATCTCTGTATACCGTATTAGGAGGAACAGGATGTAAAACTGTCAGCAGGACAACTGCAGATGATGCCGATGTCGTTGTCGGAACATGGGAAGATGGCCGTATTGGTGTTTTTCGTGGAATACGTAAAGGAAGAAGCGGTTTCGGAGGTACAGCATTCGGCGATAAAGGTATAGCTTCAATCGGAGCATTTAATGGCTACCGCCCACTGGTGGTAGCCATTGTAACGTTTTTTCGCTCAGGTATAGTACCGGTAAGTGATGAAGAAACGATAGAAATTTATGCCTTTATGGAGGCTGCGGATGAAAGTAAGAGGCTTGGAGGAATTCCGGTTAAGCTGTCTGATGTTTTATCGCAGACAAAAATGAAGTAAATAGTGCTGGTGCGATCCTGAAGGATCGTAGTTTTGAATTTCGCACAGAGGTTTTTACCCTTCTCTGATTAAGATTGATATAGGTTCAAAATATATGTGCCGGATAGCTGGCAGGATATTGTATTTATAATTCTGAAGGATCCCCCGGTCTTTAGGTAAAAGAGAATATTGAATTAAAATAAAATAATTAATTAATAAATAAAAATAAGAAAGATGAAAGCGAGTAGATTAAATAGATTATTTAATGAAAAATCAGGTAAGTGTTTTGATGTAGCTCTTGACCATGGTTTTTTTAATGAATTAACATTTTTAGGTGGGATAGAAAATATTGAAAAGTCTGTTAAAATTCTGATTGATGCAGATCCTGATGCGATTCAGTTAACGGTTGGACAGGCGCACCATTTACAGTCTGTACCAGGAAAGAAAAAACCATCATTAGTTCTTAGAACAGATGTTGCCAATGTTTATGGTCTTGAACTTCAATCCGTATTATATAGCAGAATGATTGAAGAGCCGGTGCTTCAGGCAATTCGTCTTGACGCTACCTGTGTGGTTGTCAATCTGTTTCGTATCCCGGGAGCCCCTGAGGTAACTGATCAGTGTATTCAGAATATTTTGAAGCTGAAGCCAATGTGCGACTTTTACTCTATGCCATTAATGATTGAGCCATTGGTGTTCCGCCCAAATAGCGAGGCAGGAGGTTATATGGTTGATGGTAATATAGATATTATCTTACCTCTTGTTAGGCAGGCTGTAGAATTGGGAGCTGATATTATTAAGGCGGACCCTTGTGAAAACGTAGAAGATTATCATAAGGTTGTTGAGGTAGCCGGATCTGTTCCAATTCTGGTAAGAGGTGGTGGGCGTGCTGATGACGAAGAGTTATTGGATCGTACCTATAAATTGATGAAACAGGGTGTAAAAGGTATTGTGTATGGCAGAAATGTAGTGCAACATGCTAATTCTGGTGGAATGACAAGGGCATTAATGGCAATTGTTCATGATGGTGCAAAACCAGAGGATGTAATAGGTTGGGTTAAGGGGAATAAATAAAAAAATATGTGTGCAGGGCAGTATCGGCAGGCTGGTTTATTATCATTTAAAATATTAAATACAATATGAAAGTTGTAAACGTTGGTATTATTGGTGGTGGTTTAATGGGTAAGGAAGTAGCCAGCGCTTTTGGACGCTGGTTTTCATTAAACGATTATCCTGTTAAAGTAGAGTTAAAGGCTGTCTGTGATCTGGATGCAAATACCTTAAAATGGTACGAGCAAATTCCTTCAGTTGAATTATTGACTACAGATTATAAAGAACTATTGGCCTCATCCAAGGTTGATGTAGTTTATGTTGCCCTTCCTCATTTTCTTCATGAGCAATATTACATCGAAGTAATTGAAGCAGGTAAGGATCTGCTGGCTGAAAAGCCCTTTGGAATTGATCTCGAGGCAGCAAAAAAGATCAATGAAAAAATTGCCAATTCAAAGAGTTTTGTAAGATGTTGCTCAGAGATGCCCTTTTTTCCAGGCCCTCAGCGAGTGATCAGCGAAGTCCTTTCTGGAAGAATCGGAGAGATCATTGAAATAAATGCAGGTTTTTGTCATTCAAGTGATTTGGATCCTCTTAAACCAATTAACTGGAAAAGACAGTCAAAATTCTGTGGTGAAATTGGTGTAATGGGCGATTTGGGTATGCATGTTATGCACATCCCAATCAGAATGGGCTGGATACCTGATAAGGTTTATGCTCATCTGCAAAAGATAATTACTACCAGACCTGATGGTAAAGGTGGTTGGGCTGAAGGCGACACCTGGAATAATGCAACACTGTCAACTTCTGTGAAAATTGAGGAAAATGATATTCCAATGTCTCTTGAAATGAAGCGATTAAAACCTGGTGAGACTAATTCCTGGTATATTGAAATCCTTGGGACCGAGGGCGGGGTGCGCTATAATACGAAGGATACCAAGGCATTATGGACATTTAGGCGTGAAAAGGAGCAGTTATGGCAACGAGTGGATCTTGGATTTCAAGTTCCCTTTCCGGTCAGCACCGGTGGAATATTCGAACCTGGCTTCTCTGATTGTTTTTTTCAGATGCTGGCGGCATATTTTGCTGAGCGCGAGGGATTTTTAAATGGCCGTTTTGGCTGTGTTACTCCTGAGGAAGCACTCATTAGCCATAAGTTATTTAATGCTGCTTTAAAATCTCATAATACAAAATCTGTTGTTGATATAGGGTGACTTAAATTTTAATAATTATAAAAAAAGCGATCGCTAGTGTCTGGGTAAATATTTTTGCTCGTCGACCCCGAAGGTGGTCGTATGTTTATAGTTTATTGATATACCTAACCAATCGACCCCGTAGGTGGTCGTATGTATTTGAAACTTTCACATACGACCACCTACGGGGTCGGGAAAACGGTTAGAATTAATTTTTCTATAAACATGTGACCACCTTCGGGGTCAAACTTGCATGTTCTTTTATAGGGAATTCATTTGAAAACCGGCTAAAAACGTTCAATGCAAAACACAAAAGTATATTTTATTAAGAAGTCAATGAATTCGATTTTAATCATTAAAGGTTACATACCGCACGCGCGGGATAAGAAACAATAAAAAAAACGGATGAAAGAAAATACCGGAGTGGGAATTTTGGCTGGGGGCAACTGGATCATTGACAATGTGAAGATCGTAGATGTCTACCCAAAAGAAGAGAAACTGGCTAATATCCTCAAAGAGAGCACCAGTAATGGTGGTGCGCCATACAATGTTTTAAAAGCCATAAGTAAGATGGGATTCCAATTTCCTCTAAAGGGGATTGGAGCAATCGGAAATGATGAAAGAGGGGATTATATTTTAAATGAATGCAGGGAACTACAGATTGATTCCAGTCAGGTGATGAAGGTTGAGAACAGTAATACTTCGTATACTGATGTTATGACTGTTAAAGGTACCGGCAGACGTACTTTTTTTCATTCCAGGGGCGCAAATGCCTTTTTGGATGAGTCTTATTTTAATTTTACCGGCTCTAAAGCGAAGATATTTCATTTAGGTTACCTCCTTCTGCTCGATAAATTAGATGCGGTCGGTACAGATGGCCTGACAGGGGCAGCAAAAGTCTTAAGTGAAGCCAGCCAATGCGGGATGATTACATCCGCAGATCTGGTTAGTGAGCAATCTGAACGATTTAAAACTGTTATTCCATTAGCATTGCAATTTGTTGATATCCTGTTTGTTAATGAATTTGAAGCCGGTATGTTAACAGGTATTGAAATTTGTGATGATGACGGAAGATGCTCAATCGATATTGCATATCAGGCAGCCGATGCTATTTTAAATGCGGGGGTTCGGAGATGGGTAATTATTCATTTCCCTAAAGGTGCAATTGCACTAAACAAAAGCAGGGAGAAAATATTTCAGCCAAGCGTCAAAATGCCGGTAGAGAAGATTAAAGGATCAGTGGGTGCAGGAGATGCGTTTGCCGCCGGTGTTTTAGCAGGAGTTCACGAAGACTGGACAATGGCAAAAAGCCTCTTATTGGGTGTAAATGTTGCTGCTGCAAGTTTGATGGATGCGAGTTCTTCAGAAAGTATTGTATCCTGGCAGGACTGTTTAAAGCTTGGGGAGAATTCAGGATTTAATGAAGTTTGATTCGATTTTGATTTGCATAATATATTAATGGACACCCGATAGCTATCGGGTTGATAATCACTAGTGTCTGGGGAAAGTTTTTATTAAGGTTTAGCCCGGCAGCAGAATTGAAACTCTTGCCATATTTAGGAAAGAGGGTATTTTATTAATGATTGAGTTATTTTAATCTCGGGAATAGGCGTACCGCTCAATAGGGCTCGCCTTTAGGCGGGTTGTAATCGGCGTGATTCAATTCGGGCTTCAGCCCCACATATAGCAGGTTAGGAAATAACGTAAACCGGTGCTTCAGCGCCGACAACATTTAATCGGGCTGAAGCCCGATGCGGGTGTTCCGGTATAAACGGATTATTTGGGCTGAAGCCCGGAATATCCCCCTTGTATACCCCGCTTAAAAGCGGGGCCTATTGAACGAGTGCGCTAACAGCGGGGCTTGCTTTTTGAAATCAGGAAATAAAATCGTTCACGATACTTTTTAAAAGGATATTTTTAAACATTTAATTTTAACCGGACAGCAATAGTTGTGAATTAAAAGCTGACAATGTTTCTGATATTGAGATATTTACTAAATATTAGTGCCAGTTTAAAAATAAAAAAGAGGAGTTATTTTAGATGAAAGTAGGCTTATTCATTCCCTGTTATATTGACCAGTTTTATCCTGATGTTGCCATAGCCACTTATCAGCTTCTAAAGAAGTTGGGCTGTGAGGTAAGTTATCCGATGAACCAAACCTGCTGTGGTCAACCTATGGCCAACAGTGGTTTTTCGGACCTGACAAAAGGCTGTGATGTGAATTTTGTAAAGAACTTTAAGGATTTTGATTATATCGTTGCTCCATCGGGGAGCTGTGTTCTTCATATTAAGGAACATTTAAAGGAAGGCGGTGACAAGGCTGAACTTGACAAAATCCGGCATAGTGTTTATGAACTTTCTGAATTCCTTGTTGATATTCTTAAAATTAACCGACTGGAAGCGTCTTTCCCTCATAAAGTAGGAATGCATGTCAGTTGTCATGGGCAGAGAGGTTTAAATCTTTCATCAATGTCAGAACTTGTTTCTCCTGAATTTTCAAAATCCGAGCACTTGCTAAACATGGTCGAAGGCCTGGAACTTTTAAAGCCGGTAAGGGTAGATGAATGTTGTGGATTCGGAGGTACATTTTGCGTATTTGAAGAGGCTGTGAGTGTGAAGATGGGAAAGGACAGAATCAAAGAACATCTTGTCAACGATGTGGAATTCATTTGCGGCGGAGATACCAGTTGCCTGATGCATCTGGAAGGAATATTAAAGAGACAAGGGATTGGCGTGAAAACCATTCATCTGGCCGAGATCTTGAACAGCACGATATGAGTGTTAAGCAACATGCAGAGGCTGCACAGGAATTTATCAGGGACGAAGCACGTACCGATTGGCACGATGAAACACTTTGGTTTGTCAGGCATAAAAGAGATAAAGCAGTAAATACCCTTCCTGAATGGGAAATCCTTCGCGATTGGGCCTCCCGGATAAAAAATCATACCCTCTCCAATCTTGATTATTATTTAAGAAACTTCGAGGAGAAAGCGGCTTCGAACGGAATCATCGTTCATTGGGCCTCTGACACAGAGGATCATAACCGGATCATTCATAAGATCATTGCTGATAACAAGATTGATAAAATTGTTAAGAGCAAAAGTATGCTCACTGAAGAATGCCATTTGAATGAGTATTTGCAGAATAAGGGTATACAGATTTTGGATACTGATCTTGGTGAGTACATCGTACAATTAAGGAAAGAATCGCCAAGTCATATTGTGTTACCCGCCATTCACCTGAAACGTCAGGATGTGAGTGAAACCTTTCATGAGCATCTGAACACAGAGAAAGGGAATTATGACCCACAATATCTGGCAGGCTCTGCCCGTCATCATCTAAGGGAACGTTTTATCGAGTCAGATCTCGCAATTACCGGGGTGAATTTTGCGATCGCCGAGTCTGGAAGCTTTGTGGTTTGCACCAATGAAGGTAATGCGGATATGGGAGTACATTCTGCGGGTATTCATATTGCCTGTATGGGCATTGAGAAACTGATTCCGAAAACCGAACATCTTGGGGTATTTCTTCGTCTTTTGGCAAGAAGTGCAACCGGACAACCCATCACAACTTATTCCAGTCATTTCAATAAACCCCGTCCCTGGCAGCAAATGCATGTGGTGATTGTTGATAATGGCAGGAGCAGGCAGCTGGGAAGAGCTGATTTCAGAAATTCCCTGAAATGCATCCGCTGTGCGGCCTGTTTCAATACCTGTCCGGTGTACCGGAGGAGCGGAGGGCATAGTTATCACTCAACAGTGGCAGGTCCAATCGGCTCAATCCTCAATCCTAATTTGGACATGGAGGCTAATTCAGATTTGCCATTCGCCTCAACGCTCTGCGGATCCTGCAGCAACGTTTGTCCGGTGAAAATTGATATCCATGAGCAACTCTGGAAATGGCGACAAGTTATCGTTGCTAATGGATATGTTGATAAAGGTAAGAAAGCAGGAATGCAGGGAATGGCCTGGGTTCTTTCAAATCCTCAGGTTTACCGCATGGCCGGAAAAATTGGCCGCTGGATTATGCGAACCTTTCCCTTCATGCTGAATAATCGCCTGAATGTCTGGTACAAGCAGCGGGAAATGCCTCGTGCACCTGAAAAAAGTTTTAGAGACTGGTTTAAAGAAAATAAATAATAATGAATGCCAGAGAAACAATTTTAAAGACTGTGGCCATGAATAAGCCGGAACTCACTGAGCTGCCGGATATGGATCTCTCCCTGACTATTCAATACCCTGATCTTATTCAGCAATTTATCGGCATAATGGAAGCTGCAGGGGGTAAGGCATATTATGAAAATAGCAGGCAAGACTTGCTTAATGACATAGCCGAGGTAAAAGCAGAAGGAAAATTTATGATTAATCTTCTGGAGGATTCGAATGCTGAGGAATGGGCAAGCCTGACAGCATCCGAATTAGAAGCATTGGACACTTGCTACCTTCGGGCAGAACTTGGTGTTGCAGAGAACGGTGCGATGTGGATTTCTGAAAAGCAAATGTCCAACAGACTTCTGCCCTTCATTTGTCAGCATCTTGTGATTGTATTAGATCCGGGGGATGTTGTAAATAACATGCATGAGGCTTACCGGCAGATTGATGCCACAGCAGAGGGCTTCGGAGTATTTATCGCAGGACCTTCCAAGACGGCAGATATTGAACAGAATCTGGTAATCGGGGCGCATGGGGCAAGAAGTTTGAGGGTATACCTTTTGTAATTGATAGTTGAAAATTGACAGTTGATAATTGATAGTGGAGCTAAAATGTCATAATAGTAGTTCATTGTCCTGGTTCTTGGCTCTTGACTCCTGATACTTATCACCATTTGATTATTAACATAAACTCGGTATATTAAAGCATTAGATTAAAAAATGATATGGAAAGAAGGAATTTCATAAAAAGCGCAGCTTCATTATCGGCGGTAACAATTTTAAGTCCGGATGCAGTTTTTGCCTCAGGTGCAAAGCCGGCAATTCGTTTAGGATTTATTGGTTGCGGAGGCAGAGGGACAGCTGATATAAGCTCCATGTCGCGAAATGCCAATGTGCATATTGTCGCTATTGCTGACCTATTTCAGGATCAGTTGGATGCGGCCAAACCAAAACTTGACCAGCTTAACGCGGCAAAGGGTTTTTCTGCTATTCCCAAATCGAATATTTACCAGGGATCCAATGCTTATCTTAAATTATTGAATAACAAAGAGGTAGATGCAGTCCTGATTTCGTCCCCTTGCTATACCCATCCTGAATTCTTAGAGGCAGCAGTTTCTGCTGGTAAACATGTTTATTGTGAAAAGCCCGTAGCTATCGATGTTGAAGGTTGCAGGCGCATGGAGCAATTAGCTGAGCGGATCAATGGTAAAGTGAGTGTTGCCATTGGTTTTCAGGTTCCGCATGCGAGCCCTTATGCTGAAATGATTAAACGTATTCACAGAGGAGATATTGGAAAGATTGTGAATGCCCAGGTTTATTATCTTGCCTCTGAAATTCCTCTGAAGCCTTATAAAGGACATATCTATGATGAGGCAAGAATCAGGAACCAATTTCATTTCCGGGAACTATCGGGAGGAACATTGGTAGATCAGGGAATCCATATGATGGATATCTGTAACCGTGCCTTGCAATCTCACCCTTTAAGTGCTTCCGGCTATGGCGGACTAAATTCGGGAGTGGAATTTGGGAATGCGTGGAATCACTATCAGGTAATCTATAAATATCCAAATGATGTCAATGTTTCTTATCATTCTATTCAGATTGGAAAACAATTTGGAGATGTATGTGCCAGATTTATAGGCACAAAAGGTATTGCTGAAGCACATTATAGTGGTGGTGTTTTCATTAGCGGTGAAAACCAATGGGACTCTGGTGTTGCGAGGAGCCCTACGGAGCTAAGTGCTGAACAAAAGGCTGCCGGGGTTTTTCTTTCATCATTACATGATGCCGATGCAAACAAGCATAAGAATTTCATCAACAGTATAGAGAGCGGTAATTATCTGAACGAAATAAAGCAGGCAGCTGAGTCAACCCTGACAGCTATTCTGGGGCGAAATGCAGCAGAGGCTCAGGAAGAGTTAAGCTGGGACAGAATGCATTTTTCAAATGAGCGGATTGATCCGGGATTGAATTTATCTCAATTTAATAAAGTTTAGTATAGCACTCACTTCCTAAGATGATTAATAATGTAAAAAGAAAATTGAACTGATGAAAAGAGCATTGATCTTTCTAAAATTAGAGGGTTGTTTTATCCCGCTGAGATTTCTCAGCATTATTATCATGCTACTTTTCCAGCTTTCTTCTTTTGCACAACAAGTAGTATTTCGTGCCGGAGCCTCGGCTGCAAATATCAGTCCTTCTCTTGGAGAGGGAATTGCAGGCGGCTGGATGCCATTGCCCCTGGCTACCCATATTCATGATGAATTACATGCCCGCTCCCTGGTTTTGGACGACGGTAAAGTTCGTCTGGTGATTATGGTTGTGGATAATGTGGAGCTCCCCCGCGAAGTGTTTGATGCAGCTAAACTACTTATTACTGAAGAAACATCAATTCCTAAAGAGCGGATAATGATGTCCTCAACACATACCCATTCTTCCACCTGGGTGGGTCATGAAATCAATCCACCGGAGCCTTCAATGAGCACCCGCATCAATTCTACCGGACAGTATCCTAAACCTCTTGATGACTATCAACGCTTTGTTGTCCGTCGTATGGCTGACGGAGTTCGGGTAGCTTTGAATAATCTGGAACCTGCCCGGATAGGCTGGGGTGCAGGGAGTGTCCCACAACATGTTTTCAATCGTCGCTGGAAATTGAAAGCACCAGTTATCAATCCTTTTGGAGTAAGTGAAAAGGTTCAGATGAATCCGGGTATTGCTAACCCCAATTTATCGGAACCTGCAGGCCCAACTGATCCTGAAGTTTC
This sequence comes from Daejeonella sp., assembly GCF_030684675.1. GTDB lineage: Bacteria > Bacteroidota > Bacteroidia > Sphingobacteriales > Sphingobacteriaceae > Daejeonella. Next base: position 146,508 of record NZ_JAUXXZ010000009.1, read on the forward strand.
CTTTATATCGGTTCAATCTCTAAAAGGAATCCCTATTGCCATACTTGCAAATTATTCTCTTCATTATGTTGGAGGGGTTCCAAAAGGTCATATTTCTGCAGATTATTTTGCACTGTTTGCCGACCGGATTCAGGAATTACTAAAAGCCGATCGTCAGGATATTCCTTTTGTAGGCATCATGTCAAATGGTACAGAGGGAGATATTAATAATATTGATTTTCGGGGACCGGCTGCCCAATATCCGCCTTATGCCAAAATGAAGCTTGTCGCAAACGATGTGGCTCAGGAGGTATTCAGGGTTTATCAGAACATCCAGTATAAGGAATGGGTGCCGCTTGGTGCCGCAGAAATGGAACTTACACTAAATGTAAGGAAGCCAGATACACAAACGCTTAGCTGGGCTGAGAAAGCAATGCAGAAAGCAAAGCCTGATCATCCGATAGAAAAGGTCTTTGCTGAACGAACCATACAAATGAAGGAATGGCCTGAAAAGATAGATGTTATACTCCAAACATTCAAGGTTGGAGATTTGGGAATAGCCGGAATCCCATTTGAGGTATTTGCCGAAACAGGTTTGGAGATCAAAGCCAGAAGTCCTTTTGAAAAGTCATTTACCATAGGATTGGCAAATGGAGGATATGGTTATCTCCCGACTCCTGAACAGCATCAGATGGGGGGCTATGAGACATGGATGAGTGTCAATAAGGTCGAAAAAGAAGCTTCCCGAAAGATTGTGACTGAAGTTCTTAAGCTTTTCAATCAGGTAAAGTGATGAATGGTTTTTGGGAATCAGAATAAAATAATTTTAGCAATATAATTTTTCACCTGCATGTTTTTAATTAAAACAAGGCAAAACAAGGATAACAATGCAAAGAATAATTAAATTTTATGTTTATGGCCATTATGTGAGGCTTTTAACACTGATTTTCGGTTTTATTCTGATTTTCAGTTTTGATTCCCGGCTTTATGCTCAGAATGCTACTTTCAGGGCCGGTGCATCTACTGCAAACATAACCCCACCCCTGGGCTCAGGTTTGGTGGGAAATTTTGGTGTACCACCTCCTGCAAATTATGTACATGACGAATTGCATGCGCGCAGCCTTGTTCTGGATGACGGGAAAACAAAACTGGTTTTTGTAGTTGTCGATAATGTGGGTATTATTCGTGAAGTATTTGATGAGGCTAAGCGATTGATCTTTGAAGAAACAAAGATTCCAACGGCTCAGATTCTTATATCTTCTGATCATACACATTCTGCCAGCAGTGCCAGTGGAGTTGGGGAGATTAGAGGAGGATGGAATGCCGGAAGACCTCTTGATGATTATCAGCGTTTTCTTGTCCACCGTATAGCAGATGGGGTGCGTATTGCATTGAATAATCTGGAACCGGCCCGCATTGGCTGGGGTGTGGGAAATGTACCCCAACATCTTTTTAACCGCCGCTGGAAAATGAAAAATCCGGTAGTAAACCCTTTCGGAGGGAAGGATCAGGTTCAGATGAATCCTGGGGTTGCTAATCCTGATTTAGTTGAGCCGGCCGGTCCTACAGATCCTCAGGTTTCATTCATTTCAGTACAATCTCTTAAGGGGCGTCCGATTGGTTTACTTGCCAATTATTCCCTCCATTATGTAGGTGGAGTACCCAGAGACCATATTTCAGCAGATTATTTTGCAGTCTTTGCGGACCGTATTCAGGAATTATTAAAGTCAGATCGTCAGGATCCTCCTTTTGTAGGTATTATGTCTAATGGAACGTCGGGAGATGTAAATAATATCAATTTTCGCGGCCCGGCAGAAAAGCATGAGCCCTATGCCAAAATGCGTATTGTTGCTAATGATGTAGCCAACGAAGTTCTAAGGGTTTATCAGACCTTACAATACAAAGACTGGGTGCCCTTGCGTGCTGCACAGTCAGAACTGAATTTGAAGGTTCGCCGTCCTACTCCTGAAATGCTTGCTTATGCCCAAAAGGTTCTTGCAAAACCTGAGACAGAAACGCCGGTACACCGTCTTGAGAAAACCTATGCAGAGCGGACCATTCAAATGAATGGATGGCCTGAGAATATTGATGTGCTTATGCAAACCTTTGGTATCGGAGATCTTGGCGTAACCGCTATTCCATTCGAGGTTTTTACAGAAATCGGCCTTGAGATCAAAGCAAAAAGTCCTTTTAAATCTTCCTTTACCATTGAACTGGCAAATGGCAGTTATGGGTACCTTCCTACACCCGAACAACATCAAATGGGTGGATATGAAACATGGTTGGGTACAAACAGGGTGGAAACTGTAGCTTCCAGGAAAATTGTAACTGAAATCCTTAATCTTTTTAATAAAGTAAAACAATGAAATATTTTTTAATAATCTTCTATTCTTGTCTTCTTGCCTTGTCGACCATGGCAGCAGACGGACCAAAACCTGCAGGTATTTTTAAAGCTGGATTTGCTGAGCAAGATATTACCCCCGATATTGGTATGGAATCACCTGGTAACTATGGCAAGGCTCACCATAAGTCTTTTCATGATCCTTGTAAAGTTCGTGCAGTAGTATTTGATGATGGCCAGAAGCGTGTAGCTCTTGTTGGAATCGACCTGCTTTTTATAACCCGGCATCTGGTACAGGAAGTACGTGCTGAGATCCAGAAACGTTGCGGTATCCTGCCTTCTGATGTAATGATTGGTGCTTCTCATTCCCATTCTTCCGGCCCGATCGGCATGGGTGAACCGGGAGATTTTGATAAGGCCTCTCCTTTGGTTAAAGATCTTGTGAATAATCATTCAATAGTTTCTGATCCAGGATATACTCAAATCCTTAAGAAACAGATCGTTGATGCGGTTGTGCTGGCAAACGAGAACCGTGTGGATGCTAAACTCGCTGTTGGGAACGGGCATGAGGACAAAGTTTCTTATAACCGTCGCTTGCGAATGAAGAACGGATTGAGTTACTCACATCCTGGTGCCGGCAATCCTAATATTATTGATTATGCAGGTCCGATTGATCCGCAGGTAGGTACTGTTGGTGTATGGGATTTAAAGGGTAATTTGCTGGGAACTGTAGTGAATTTTGCATGCCATGCCACTACCAGTCCCGGGGGTATTTCAGCAAGTTGGATTGGATCAATGGAAAGGACAATACGCGGGGCAACCGGAAATGCTGCTTTACCTGTCGTTTTCATGCAGGGCGCTTGTGGTGATATCACCCAGGTTGATAACCTGACTAAATTTCAGAATCCGGGAGCAGAAGAGTGGTGGGATATCGTTGGTGGCCGCGTTGGTGCCGAGGCTTATAAAACCCTCCTTTTAATTCGTCGTGGTGCAGGAAGTGAAATTCCGCTTGATAGCAGGCAGCGGGTGTGGACAGTTAAACGTCGCATCCCAACACCCGAGAAAGTTCAGAAGTCGTTGGAACTTGTAAAGGCAGGCCCTGAAAAGTCAGGTACCACTGAATGGACTTTTGCAAAAGAGATTCTCGTTTTGGATGCGATCATAAAAGCCAGGCCATTAGTGGAAGTTGAAGTTCAAGCCATACAGGTTGGTCCGATGGTGTTCGTATCAAATCCAGCGGAATATTTTGTTCAGTACCAATTGGACATCAAAGCAGGAAGTAAATTTCCTTTCACGTTTGTGGTTGAACTGGCTAATGGTATCACAGGATATGTGCCGACTGAAGAAGCATTAGGTCCGAATGGAGGTGGTTATGAAACCCGCCTGACTTCTTATAGTAATCTGGAAGTTTCTGCCGGAAGACAGTTTGCCAATACAGGAATTGAACTGACGAATCAAATGGTGCCGGGTAAAGTTCCTTTGCCGCCACCACCACCACCTTTTAAGGCTCCATGGGCTTATGGTAACCTGCCACCGGAATTGAAATAATAGGGTGCTTGTCATTGTGAGGAGGTACGACGAAGCAATCTTGTGAGAGTTAGTATTAAGAGTGTTGTCATTGCGAGAGAAAAATTTCGCTCCTGTAGTCGGTGTTTTCGCCGACCAGAGAGCTAGTGGTACGGTGATAACACCGACCACATGATAATATTCAGTGTATGCGGGGTGTAAAGACATTTTAAACCGGTTTAAATGACAAAAAAATATCTTCTTTCATCTACTTTCCTATTGCTTCTGATGATGGATTCTGTACTATTATCAGCTAATTCATCATTTCAGACTGAGGAATTCAAACTTGGAGCCACTAAAACCAGGATGACACCTCCTGTGGGGAGTATAATTGGAGATTCTTATGGTATACGCGTTGCTGAAGGGGTACATGATGAACTTTATATCAAAACACTGGTATTTGAACAGGGTGATGAGAAGGTTGCATTTATCACCTTGGATGTGGTCAGCCTACCGCATTCGCTCGTGATGAATAGCAGACAATTAATTCATCGGCAAACCGGAATAGCATTAAGCAATATTATTCTCAATGCCACTCATGCACATGCCGGTCCCCAGATGAATCCTCTTTTTTGGGATGTTGTGGGAGGATCCGCAAAGTTAAAAAGTCAGGAGTTTACTCGAAGTCTGCCTGAACTCATTTTGGTAAGTGTAAAATCGGCAGTTTCAAAAATTCAGCCGGTTCGGGTTTCAGTCGGAAGCGTTCAGGAAACTACAATAAGTTTCAACAGACGCTATTTGATGAATGATGGGTCTTTCAAAACCAATCCTGGAAAATTGAACCCGAATATAGTCAGGCCTGCCGGACCAATTGATCCGGCATTATCTATAGTTTATTTCGAATCTCTGGATAAGAAGCCGGTGGCTATTTTGGTTAATTTCGCTTTGCATGTTGCTATTGTTGGGGGGAACCGGTTCTCATCCGATTTCCCCGGTGTAATGTCTGAATTGATTGAGAAGGTAAAGGGGGAGGATGTCGTGACCATTTTTACGAATGGAACCTCAGGGAACATCAATCATGTAAATGTTTCAAATCCCGATCAGTCAAGTGGATTTGATGAATCCAGACGCATAGGGACTATTATGGCTGGCAGGGTACTTTCTACACTTCCTTCATTGCATGCAATTTCAATTAAGTCCTTAAAAGCTAAAGTTCAAACTGTCCATTTACCGGTTTTTCGATTTGTTGAACAAAGTGAAGCAGAGTGGGCAAAGGGAGTTATTTCAAAATTTGGGAAGCCGGATAGTCACGGATTTGCAGATGTAGTAAGCGCCTGGAGAATTCTTGATCTCGTAAAATACGAGGGCGGACTGGAGTCAAGACATAAATCGACCACAACCGTACCGCTTACTGAGGATGGTAAAGCACTGGAAACTGAAGTTTCTGTTATAGCATTCGGCGATCAAATGGCGCTGGTTGGTTTCCCCGGTGATGCTTTTGTGGAACTAGGCCTTGGTATAAAGCTAAACTCACCTTTTCCGTTTACAATAGTGAATGAACAATCCGGGAATGGAACGATAAGCTATATGCCAAATAAAAAGGCATTCCCTGAAGGTCAATATGAGGTTAATAGTGTGCGCTATAGCTCAGGTGGGGGGGAAGCTTTGGTTGATGCTGCACTGGCGGCTTTGATTTCAATATTTTACAATTAAGAAAACAATAGATAAATAAAAAATATATGAAAAGTTTAAAAACTCAATCGGGTATTCTAATAATATCTGATAGTTCTGACGTGCATAGATCTGTGTCCGAAGTAGCTAAAAATACATTTTTAGTAAAAACTGTTAAGTCAAGCTTTTCTCTCCTGTGCATCCCAATATTATTATTAAGTAGCATCTTGATTAATGCCCAAACTGGACTTGCGCAACCTGCCAAAGTTTTCAGGGCAGGTGCAGCAACCAGTAATATTACCCCTAAAATAGGGACATCCATCAATGGAAACATGAAGGACGGTACAATTAAACAGATACATGATGAAACGCATGCCCGTTCGATAGTATTGGATGATGGCCAAACGCGCCTGGTTTTTGTAACTGTAGATCTTTGTATGATTTATAAGGAGGAGTTGGATGCAGCCAAACAAAGAGCCCATGAAATAACCGGGATTCCTGTTGAGAATATGATGATGTCGGCAACTCATGCTCATTCGGGTGGAACGGCATGTTCTGTTTTCCAAAGTGATCCCGACAAAGACTATCTTAAATTTCTCAGGGAAAGAATCGCTGATGCGGTGGTAAGAGCCAATAATAATCTTGTCCCGGCCCGTATTGGCTGGGCAGTTGGTAATGAGCCAAGTCAGGTGTTTAATCGTCGCTGGAAAATGAAACCCGGCAAACCATTAATGAATCCTTTTGGTACAGAAGATCAGGTAAAGATGAATCCGGGGGTGGGTAATCCCGATCGACTTGAGCCATCCGGTCCCACAGATCCGGAACTTCCTATTATTTCAGTTCAGACTCCTGAAGGAAGACCGATAGCCTTGCTTGCCAATTACTCGCTGCATTATGTTGGAGGAACAGGCCCTGGTGAAATATCAGCTGATTACTTTGGAATGTTCGCCCAACAGATGAAAAGATTGCTGGAGTCGGATAATGACGGATTTCCTCCATTTGTAGCGATGCTGTCTAATGGAACAAGTGGCAATATTAATAATATCAATTGGTTTGCAAATGAATCTCCCCCAAGCATGCCTCCTTATGAGAAAATGCGGCAAGTCGCTAATATTGTAGCTGCCGAAGCCTATAAAACTTATCAGAATATAAAATACCAGAACTGGATTTCCCTGAGTGCTGCTCAAAAGGAAATTTCATTGAGGGTACGTCTTCCGAATCAAAAAGAAATTGAACGGGCAAAAGGAATCATCGCTAAGACAAATGACCCTGTTATGAATACGATGGAAGAAATTTACGCTCGTGAGACTATGCTGATTAAGGATTTTCCAAAACAAGTTCCTCTTATTATTCAGGCTTTCCGTGTCGGAGATTTAGCAATCGCCGCAGCGCCATGTGAAATATTTGTTGAAATTGGATTAGATATCAAGGCGAAAAGCCCTTTTAAACCAACTTTTACAACTTCCCTGGCCAATGGTTATAATGGCTATTTACCAACTCCAGAGCATCATAAACTGGGAGGATATGAAACCTGGAGAGCACGTTCAAGCTATCTGGAAGTTGATGCCTCTACCAAAATTAGCAATGTGCTTTTTGAGCTCTTGCAAAAGCTTAAATATGAACAACTTAAAAAATGAGCCAGGAACCAAGAGCCAGGAATCAAGACAAGGAAATAGGAAATGGAGAATAGGAAATGGAGTATGTAGCTCATATTTTACATCTCACATCTCCGATCTCATAAAATAGTATATTACATCTCAAGAAAAGTACCATATTAACATTGCATAAGCCATTATATTTGATTAGTACATTTTGTCTTCCAGTATTTTATATAAAATAAACATGAATAAATTTTCTTTCAGACGATACCAGATTTTTGGATTGTTATTGATAGTTCTAACAGTTACCATAGCGGCCTTACAGCCTGATCCGCGCACTGTCAGACTAAAGAAGGCATTGGATAGTTTTCAGATTGAGCCCGGGATGCGTATCGACCTGATCGCCGCCGAACCGCTTGTCATCGATCCGGTAGCACTTGCTTTTGATGAAAATCGTCAAATGTATGTTGTTGAAGACAGAGGTTATCCTGATCCGGTTGAAGGGGGTTCTACGACCACACTTGGACGGGTAGCACTTTTAAAAGACACCAACGGGGATGGCATCTATGATAAACGAACTGAATTTGCCACGGGTTTGACTTATCCGAATGGCCTGATGCCATGGAAGGGAGGAATTTTTGTAACCTGTTCCCCTGATATTTATTATTTAAAAGACACTGATAATGACGGTATTGCAGATATTAGAAAGGTAGTCCTTACTGGTTTTTTTGCAACTCAAACCGCTCAGATCAGGATGAGTCATCCTACTATGGGTTTAGATGGCTGGGTCTATGTAACAGCTGGACTGAACGGAGGGAATGTGACTTCACCAGAGCACCCTGATCGCCCTGCAGTATCATTTAAGCAGACTGATGGTCGCTTTAATCCGGAGACTTTCGAGTTTGAGGTTACAGGTGGAAAAAGTCAGTTTGGATTGACATTTGATGCTTACGGACGGCGATTCGGTTGCTCAAACAGGCATCCGATTATGCATTCTGTCATGGAACCCTGGTTCCTTCGCCGGAATGCTAATCTTCTGTTCAACGAAACCGTACAAAATGTTTCAAAGGTTGAGGCTGAAGCAACAGTCTATCCAGTTAGCAGGTCGGTTACCAGTGCCGATTTTATCCCAAAATTGATCGGTCGTTCGCATGCGGGTACCTTTACTGCCGCCAGTGGATTGATGGTTTTCAATGGCAGCGGACTTACAGCCGCTCACAAGGGTAATATTTTTATCTGTGAATCAGCCCAGAATCTAATCCAAAGACAGATTGTTTCTCCTGAAGGGGTCTCCTTCAAATCTAAAACGCCGTATGAAGGCAGAGAGTTTCTCTCTTCAACAGATGAATGGTTCCGTCCGGTATCCCTGCAGCATGGTCCAGAGGGAGGATTATATCTGGCTGATATGCATCGTAAGGTTATTGATCATCCGGCTTATATTCCCGAGGAAGCCCGACCAGGTTTGGATTGGGAAAGTGGAAAGACCGATGGAAGAATTTATCGGATTGTTCGGAAGGATTTTGTTTCAAAGAAATATAATGCTGCAACAGGATTGAGCTCTAACTCAAAAACAGCAGCTTTAACCATGTATCTGGCTTCCGGAGAGGAGTGGGAACGAAATACTGCTCACAGGCTTTTGCTGGAGCGAAAGGATAAGAGTTCTGTTCCATTGTTGAAGAAGATTGCTGTCGAATCTGTTTTTCATGAAAGTCGTGCCCGTGCCGTTTGGTTACTTAATTCACTCGGATCCCTGGATTTGCTTACCCTGAAAAAGGTATTGGCAGATAAAGAAGGCGGAGTGCGTGAACAGGCTGTTTTATTGGCAGGGAGTATGTTTCAAAAACACCCTGAACTGGTACAATCGATAGTTTCTGCCTCAAATGATGCAGCTATTCGTGTTCGTTATAACAGCACCCTGGTTCTGGGCTCAATGGAAGGGCCACAGGTTGTACAGGCATTAGCAAAATCAGCAGCAAGGGATGGGGCCGATAAGTGGTTTCGTGCAGCAGTATTAAGCGGTATCGAAAAACGTATGCCCGAATTTTTAGCAGCTTTCAGGGATCAGAAAAATGCAGAACCGGTAGCTTTTGCTTCAGTTATGAAAGATCTTGGGCGCTTGTTTGGGAATGGTGCATCTGCTGAAGCCTGCCGTGTGCTTTTGCAGGAGGTTTTGGCATCCAATGCTGATCCGGAATGGAGAATCGCTACGATGCTTGGCTTAGCCGAGGGGATCAGTGGCAGAGCAAAGGAGTTTGGCACATCTCCAAAAGGTTTATTATATGCCATTCTGGGGAATAATGCTTCAGGTTCTGATATTTCTGCACTTGATAATTTTGTTAACAGAGCACTTGATATAGCGGGAAAACAGACTGAAAGTACCAGACTAAGAATATCGGCAACTGCTTTACTGGGCTATACAGACTTTGAACGAAGTCATTCTGCACTTCAGAAAATGATGGTTCCAAGTACTCCACCAGAATTATTGCTGGAAGCTATTTCCGCTTTAGCGCGATTGGATGATCCACGCGGAGCTGCAATCTTATTAGAGAAAAAGGCATGGTCGGCATACACCCCAAGAATAAAATCAGCAGTAGTGGCTGCCGTAGTATCAAAACCCTCATTTATCAATGAATTGTTTCTGGCAATTGAAAAGGGTATAATAAGCGGAGCCGAATTGTCATCTGCTGACAGAATGCGACTGATATCAGATAAAAATGCACAGATCAGTGACCGCGCAAAGATATTGTTCAAGGAACTTGAGGGAGGCGACCGGATGACGGTATATCAGGAATATAAAAAAGCTCTCACAGCACAGGTTGATGCTAAAATGGGGAAAGCAGTTTTTCAGAAAGCCTGTTCAGCATGTCATACCTATCAGAACGTGGGAGGCAAGGTCGGCCCGGATCTGACCGGTGTAAAGAATCAGCCTGCTGATGCTTTATTACTTCACATCCTGGTTCCAAATTATGAAGTATTACCGGCATATCAATCAATATCCATCAGTACAAACGATGGCCGATCATTTTCCGGCTGGCTGGTTTCAGAAAATGAGAATAGTTTAACACTTCGTACAACTTTTGGTACTGATGAATCAATTCTCAGGAGAAATATTTCATCACTCAGTAATTCCGGACTTTCGCTGATGCCTGATGGACTGGAGCAAGGTATTAGTAAAGATGAAATGGCAAAATTGATCGCCTACCTGAAGGGAGGGGTATAAGGCCTGGAATTTAGCTTCTTTTCTATATTTTGCGATATGGGATTCAGTAGTGTCCGGTAATTAGATTTTTTCTGATGTATAATAATATTAAATGTTGCTGGTAATTACGACCCAAAATGGGTCGCATGTTTATAGAATATAATCTTTGACGTGATTTTCGACCCCGAAGGTGGTCGTATGTGACAAATTCAACCACATGTGACCACCTATCGGGGTCATTTAATCCGGGCTTAAATGGAGATTTGCTGTTAGAATTATTGTATAAACTTGATCAAAGGAACTGAAAAGAAAATTTTAACTGGGTTTAGATTTTAGCCAGAAACAGGATGAAGAAATCAAAGAATAAAATAAGTCGCCGGGATGTTCTTAAAGGGGCTGCACATGCAGGATTGGCGGCTGCACTGCTGCCATTATCTGGTTTTTCGAATACTGAGCCGCAAAAAAGCGGACTGATTGTAGTAGAGAATAAAAAACCAGGGACTACGGACTGGCAGCTCACTTTTATTAAATCAGAGCAATTCCGCTCGAAACTTATTGAAGGTTATTGCTCAAAAACAAGTGTCCGCTCAGGAGAGACCCTCGATATATTTTTAAACGCGGCTTCTCAAACAGATATTAGTATTGATATCTACAGGATGGGCTATTATGGTGGTAAAGGTGGCCGTTTTGTCCAAAAATTGGGACCCTTCCCTGTGAGTCCTCAAGTTGTACCACCAATTGCTGAAAATCGCTTACGCCAATGTGAATGGGAGAGTGCAACATCTTTCAAGATACCCCAGGACTGGCTCAGTGGCGTATATCTTGGAAAATTATCCTGCTCTACACATCGCTATGAGAGTTATATAATTTTCATAGTACGTGATGACCGTAAGGCAGATGTCATGTTTCAAACCAGTGATAATACCTGGCAGGCCTACAATAAATGGCCTGATACCTTTTCACTTTACGATAGTGACCCACCTCAGCAATCCCTTAGCGGCAGAACATGGGTGAGTTATAATCGTCCTTATGCCAAATATCCCCAGGTTGTAGACCAGCCATTGTCTCAGGGATCCGGAGAGTTTTTGCTATGGGAATATTCCTTATGTTTTTGGCTGGAACAGCAGGGATACGATGTTACCTATTGCTCCAATATTGACACACATACAGATCCCTCAGGTCTTGACCGTGTGAAATGTTTTCTTTCTGTAGGCCATGATGAATACTGGACATTACAGATGTTCGAAAACGTTAAAAAGGCGGTTGATCGGGGACTTAATGCAGCATTTTTATCCGGAAATGCTTTGATGTGGGTTATCGATCTTAAACCTGAAGTAGCTGTAGATACTGCAAATCTCGATCTGGCTTCAGGCTTGAGTAAGGCCGGTGTTGGACGTTTACCTTTGAAACCTGATGCATCGGGAGCTCCTTACCGGACAATTCAACGTATCGGGCGTTTCGGCGGTTTTTCTGAAGCCGAGAAGAAACTTGGAATTATGGGTCCTTTTGCGAAGGATGACTGGCCAAATGAAAATACCCTGATCGGTGCCAGAACTGTGTATCCGTTCAATGGCTCAGCTGATTGGATTGTCACAAAGCCCGATCACTGGATATTTGAGGGTACGGGAATGCGTAAGGGGGATAGGATACCCGGACTTGTGGGTTGGGAACATCATGGCGATCCGGCGAAAATTCCAGGTTTGGAAGTTGTTGCTGAAGGGACTACAACGAACGGTGCAGAACAAAAATCCTATTATACTGCAACAATATATCCCGGACCAAAGGGTAACTGGGTTTTTAATGCAGCAACGATTTATTGGTCATTTGGGCTTGCAGTCCCTCCCGGAGTAATTACTCCAAACTCCCACTTTGGCCGTCCGCATGGTGCTGACGAGCGGGTGCAGAAAATAACTGCCAATTTTTTGAAGCGATGTGGGATTTAAACTTTCTCAAAGGTCATAAGATTGTATAATACAAGGATTACAGCAGAGATTATTTATTTTTTATTTAACAATTACCCATGAACTATTTTTCATTAAGCTTGAAAAACAAATACAAAAGCACAATAGGTTTTATTATAGTTTGTTGTACTGTTTTGTTTTTCATTGCCAGTAAAGAAAAGACCATTATTGCAACAGAATTAGATGGACTAAAAGTGCCTGAAGGCTTTTCAATCGAACGTGCAGTTGATCCTTCTATGCTTTCCTATCCGATGTTTGCCTCCTTCGATGGTCAGGGCAGGCTCTTTGTTTTCGAGTCGGATGGCAGTTCACCTACTAACCAGGAAATGTTAAAAAAACCGCCGTACCATATCCGCCTTCTTGAGGATTCGGATGGTGATGGTATTTTTGATAAGAGTAAGATCTTTGCCGATTCCCTTACTTTTCCGAAGGGTGGTGTATTCTACAAAGGCAGTCTTTATGTAAGTTCTTCTCCTGATTTGATACGCCTTACGGATACCGATAATGATGGTGTTGCTGATAAACGGGAAGTAATTCTGACCGGTTGGGTACTGAATTCCAACGCCGCTTTACTGGGCGGACCGTTTATGGGCCCCGACGGATGGTTATACCTTACTGATGCGAGGCGCGGATTTGATATTACAACTAAGGAAGGTCAGAATCTTAAAGGTGGTTCTGCACGGATCTGGAGATGCAGACCTGATGGTTCCGGTTTGGAAGCTATGGCTGGTGGTGGTTATGATAATGCAATCGAATTAGCATTTATGCCTTCGGGTGAAACGGTTGGTACAATGACCTATTTTGTGAATCCGGAAGGTGGAATGAGAGATGCATTGATGCACTGGGTTGAGGGTGGGGTATTCCCAAAATCGGGACCAGTTATCCAACAGGATAAATTCAAAATGACAGGTGATCTGATGCCCGTAATGACTAAAATGGCCAGGGTGGCTCCTTCCGGTCTGATGCGTTACCGGGGATCTGCATTGGGCAAAGAATACAGCACCAATATTTTTAGTGCTGAATTTAATACCGGACGAATTATGCGTCATCAGGTAAGCGCTGAAGGTGCTTCATATAAAACGGTAGATGAGCCATTTATTACTTCAACGGTTCAGGATATTCATCTTACCGATGTACTTGAGGATGCCGATGGGAGTATGCTGGTACTAAATACCGGAGGCTGGTTCATTTTAGGATGCCCATTGTCGAGAGTGGCTAAAATGGATGTAAATGGCGGCATATACCGGATCAGAAGAAATGGAACACCAAAAATTGCTGATCCATGGGGGAAGAAACTGAATCTCAAATCTATGCCTGTTCAGACTCTGGCGGCAACGATCAAAGACCCTCGTCTGGCAGTCCGCGACAATGTGCTTGAAGGTCTGGTTGATAAGGGCGAATCTGCTGTTTTACCAATAAAAAATACCCTGCTCCGTTCAGAAAATGAAGAGATACGTGCCGCCGGCATATTTGCACTTTACCGGATTGGCACAACCAATGCGATAAAAGAAGCACGTTTAGGTCTGAGCGATGCCAGTATGGTCGTGAGAACCTCTGCAGCCCGTGTTATGGGCCTTGCAAAAGATAAGGCCTCCATAGATAAACTGATGGAACTTGTGCAGAAAGACAAACCTTCGGTTCGTCGGCAGGCAGCAACTGCTCTGGGGCAGATTGGAGATCAGCGTGCTGTTATCGCTCTTTTAAATTCGGCAGCAGCAAATAAAGATCGTTTTGTAGACCATGCTATCATCTATTCACTGATCACGCTCAGGAGTACTGCACCTTTGATCGCTGCATTAAAGAGTCCCTCATCAACCGTGAGGAAATCTGCACTTATTGCTCTTGATCAAATGGATGGCTCCATTCTAAGCAAAGAAAATCTGGTTCCTTTTTTGAATAGTAATGATCCTGAATCAAGGAAAACAGGTATTTGGGTGGCTTCCCATCGTCCGGAATGGTCGGATATAGTAATCAGCTTCCTGAAAACCCGCTTAGGCAGTTCAAACCTTTCAGAAACTGATATCACAGCAGTTCGGGATCTGATGATCACCTTCAGTGAAAATAAACCTTTGCAGCAGTTTTTGGGAGAACAACTTGGAGACCCGTCAACCACGGCAGCAAGGCAAGCTTTATTAATTGATGTGATAACCCATTCACCTGTAAAAGTAATTCCTGATATCTGGATCAAGCAATTAGGTAAATTGCTTGATAATGGGACTGTAGAAATTAAATCACAAATACTCGGACTTATTGAAGCGAGAGGAATTAAGGCCTTGAATGAACAATTGAAAATGATTGTTCAGAATCCGGCTACTTCAGCCGACTTCAGACTGAAAGCACTCAGTTCAAAACTTCTTTCTGAACCAAATCTTTCTGATGGGGAATTTCAGATGGTGCTCAATTATTTAGATAATAAGAACGAATCACCAATCCGACAAATGGCTGCTCGTTTGCTCGCAAAAGCGAAGTTAAATGATGATCAGCTTATTAAATTAGCAAAGGAGCAGGTTGCTAAAGCTGATGTTTTCCTAATGCCAAATCTGGTGGCGGCTTTTGGGGCAGGTAAAAATGCAGATGTAGGTGCCGCTCTGGTAGCTGCACTTGGAAGTTCTGCCGACCGATTAGACAACCTCTCAGAGCAGGATTTAAAGTCATTGCTCAATAAGTATCCCCAGAACATCAAAACTTCTGCCGAACCTTTGATTGCAACTTTAAGTGAACGGAATGCCGCCCGCTTAACAGAACTTCATGCAGTAGAAGCTCGTTTATCCAGAGGTGATGTAGCACAGGGGGCAAAATTGTTCTTCGGAAAGGGAATCTGTTCTTCATGCCATGCGGTTGCAAATGAGGGCGGAAAATTTGGACCTGATCTGACAAATATTGGCCAGATCCGTTCAAGTCATGATATACTTGAAGCTATTTTATATCCTGGGGCAAGTTTCGCCCGGGAATATGAGACCAGTAAGGTGATTACGAAATCAACCACTCATGTTGGTGTGATTAAAGAACAATTTCCCGATGCAATTACAGTTGAAATCGGGCCGGGTATAATTGTACGTGTTCAGCGTTCTGAAATTACAGGAATTGAACCGATGAGCATATCGATGATGCCACCGGGACTTGATAAACAATTAACATCAGAAGAACTGTCAGACCTGATGGCTTACCTTAACTCGCTTCCAGATGGATTGGGAACGATCAGAACTAAGAATTAAACTATATAAAAAAATAAAATGAAAAGAACACTTCTGTTTTCTATTGCCCTGCTTTCCTCCCTGATATTCATTGGGAGCTGCGGCACCGTAAAAACAAATTCAAGTCAGGTTAAAACCGACCAGTCTAAGGCAATCAGCCTGTTTAATGGTAAAGATCTTAGTGGCTGGTACACCTTTGTTAAAGGCCGCGGAACGGGCATTGACCCTAAAAATGTCTTCACTGTGAGTGACGGTTTGATTAAAATTTCAGGTGAGGAGTACGGTTGTATCACCACAAATGAGGAGTACAGCGACTATAAACTGATCGTTGAATTCAAATGGGGCCCAAGAACTTTTGCACCACGGGTAGATAGGGCAAGAGACAATGGCATACTGCTGCACTCAACTGGTGAGGATGGGGGTTATTCAGGAACCTGGATGTATTCTATAGAATGTCAGATCATTGAGGGTGGTACAGGAGATTTTCTGGTGGTAGGTGATGGTACTGATAAGTTCTCCCTGACAAGTAATGTTGCTCCTAAAAAACCTGGAGGTGGCAATGTTTATATGCCCGGTGGCCAGCCTTTGACTATCAATAAAGGCCGGATTGATTGGTTTGCACGTGATCCGAACTGGAAAGATGTTTTAGGCTTCAGGGGTGAAAAGGATGTTGAAAAAGAAGTGGGTAAATGGAATAGAATTGAATGTATTGCTGATGGAGATAATCTGACAGTTTACCTCAATGGGGTACTTGTTAATCAGGCTTATCGTGTAAAACCGAGCAGAGGGAAGATTCAGATTCAGTCTGAGGGTGCCGAAATGTTTGTCCGGAAGGTTGAAGTTATTCCTTTAGCTGCGAAATAGTAGGATTCAGACATACCTTTAGATTAGCAAATTAGAGAATGAGCAAATGAGCAAATGCGCCCTTAAATTCGCCATTCACTTATTAGATATAATTGATAGATAGATTAGTTTTAATTAGCAATTCTGAAGTTCTTAAACCCGATTGGAGCGGATACCGGCCTGTGGTTAAGGCCTGTGTAGTATGAGCGAAAAGCGGGACTGCCTTTAAAAAATGCGCTTCAGTATATTTCAAAATGATAAAAACTAATTTACAACTACAGAAAAGCAAGTAAAACCAACTCGTTAAATAAAATTGTATCGAACTCAGATTAATTTAATTCTTAGGATAAATTGGCTGATATAATTCTTAAATTCAATTCAGAAACTCAAACTATAAAAAAATGAATCTTTCAAATAAACTCAGGTCACTCATTCTGCTGGCATTGATTCTTCCGGTGTTGGTATCATTTAAGGAAGATCCAAAACGCACGGAAAATAAGGCAGAAATGCTGCAAAAGGCGGGCTTTGTTCCTTTATTTAATGGGAAAGACCTTAAAGGATGGAAAGGCTTAGTAGGCGACCCGATAAAGAGGTCGAAGATGGATGCCAAAACTTTGGCAGAGGAACAAAAAAAGGCTGATGCAGAAATGCGTGACAGTTGGAAAGTGGTCGATGGCGAATTGCGGTTTACCGGCCATGGAAACAATATTACCACAGTTAAGAAATATGGTGATTTTGAAATGATGGTCGACTGGAAAATTATTGATGACGGGAAGCAGGAAGGTGATGCCGGGATCTATCTTCGCGGTACGCCACAGGTGCAGATCTGGGATAATGCCCGTGTAAAGGTCGGAGCCCAGGTTGGATCAGGTGGTTTGTACAACAATAAAGTGAATGAAAGCAAACCTCTTCAAGTTGCTGATAAGAAATTGGGGGAATGGAATACCTTTCATATTATCATGAAGGCTGACCGGGTTACGGTTTATCTGAATGATGTTCTGGTAACTGATAATGTGATCCTTGAAAATTACTGGGACAGAAACTTGCCTATTTTTGCGGAAGAGCAAATAGAATTGCAGGCACATGGTTCTCCTGTTTACTACCGGAATATTTACATCAAAGAACTTCCACGTGTAAAACCATTCCAGCTTAGTGCACAGGAAAAAAAAGAAGGTTATAAGGTATTGTTTGATGGAACCAATATGCACAGCTGGATAGGTAATACCCGGGATTATATCACCGAAAATGGCAATATGGCTGTCATCCCGAAACCGGGCAAAAGTACCCTGGGTAATAACTTATTTTCAAGGGAAGAATTCAGTGATTTTGTATTGCGTTTTGAGTTTCAACTGACTCCAGGTGCGAATAATGGCTTGGGTATCAGATCTCCAATAACCGGTGATGCGGCTTATGAAGGAATGGAATTGCAAATACTGGATAATGATGCTCCTGTTTATAAGGATTTGAAAGTTTATCAGTATCACGGTTCTATCTATGGTACTATACCTGCAAAAAGAGGCTATCTGAAACCTGTAGGGGAATGGAACTATCAGGAGGTAATTGTCCAGGGACCAAAGATCAAGGTCATCTTAAACGGTACGGTAATACTTGATGCAGATATTACGGATGCCAGGAAAAATGGTGCCGCAGATGGGCAGAAACATCCCGGCTTATTACGTGACAGCGGTCATATCGGTTTTCTTGGGCATGGAAATCCGTTGAAATTCAGGAATATCAGGATTAAGGATTTGAGTGGGAAATAGGGAATAGGTAATAGGGAATGGGGAATTGAGAGTGGAGAATTGAGACCCGATAGCTATTGGGTGGGCATAGGATTTGAGAAAACAGCAATAATTTGAGTATTGGCTAAGATTTGATAGCTGAAACCTGATACCTGATACCTCACAACCCACAGCCCAAAGCAAAAATCACCATTGTTTATCATAAAATACAATACTTAGTTTATGAAACTGAATTCAACCCGTAGGGATTTTATCAGGAATACAAGCATTGCCGGTATGGGAATGTTGATGTTACCTGGAATGTTGCGTAAAGTAGCAGCCAGTGATCGTTTGCGAATCGCCCATATTGGTCTGGGTGGAATGGGCAATGCACATATGAAGTGGTTTGCGGCAATTCCGGAAGTCGAAATCGTAGCTTTATGCGACGTGGATCAGCTTCATTTAGATTCAACTATGCAAACCCTGAACACCCTTCGTCCGGGGCATAAAGCACAGGCCTATAAAGATTTCAGGCATATACTGGATCGCAAGGATATTGATGCGATAAGCTGTGCGACTCCTGATCATTGGCATAGTCAGGTTGCAACTCTGGCATTTAAGGCCGGTAAAGATATGTATGGTGAAAAGCCTCTTTCTTATGATGTTAAGGGAGGCGAAGAAATGCTTAAGAATTTAAAGCGTTACGATCGGATTTTCCAGCTGGGCACACAGATTCATGCCGGCGATAATTATCATCGTGTGGTGGAACTTGTTCGTTCGGGAATCCTGGGTAAAATTCATACCGTTCGTTTATGGAAAACCGGTGTTCCTCCCGATTTTGGTCCTGCAGCCTATCTGCCTGTTCCAAAGAATTTGGATTGGGATATGTGGCTTGGCCCGGCTCCTGTATCTGAATATGATCCTCAACGCTGTCATTTTAACTGGCGTTATTTTTCTGATTACGGACATGGTGTCTTCGGTGATTTCTGGTCGCATATCGCTGATGTTGCTTATTGGGCACTCCAGCCTCAGGGCTTAAAAAGCATCCACTCCAGAGGCGAGCAAAATACCGGCATTTCCAATGTTCAGCGTTGGATTGATGTGGATTATGAGTATGAAGACTTAAATATTTACTGGACGAGCACAGTTCCAAATGTTTCGGGAGCTGCCACTCGTTCTAATATTGGGGCTTATTTTGAGGGGGATAAGGGTACTTTGATTTGTGATTATAATACCCATGAAGTCAGAATAGGAGGAGAGCTAATGCCTGATTTGACCCATGTACCGATCACAATTGAACGTTCACCGGGTCATCAGCAGAATTTTGTGAATGCAGTTAAATCACGTACACAACCCGAGTCTAATCTGGAATATGCCCGTAAACTTACATTGCCTATGCACCTCGGAATAATATCTTATAAATCAGGCAGAAAGCTGGAATGGAATGACAGAAGAGAGCGGTTTGTAAATGACAGAGAGGCTAACCAGCTATTATCCAGGGAAAATCGGAAGGAATGGGATTTGACTTAAATTGCTTATGGTACGGTGAGAACACTGACCAGAGGAAAAATATAAAAATCTCTTAAAAAGAAATTATATTAATTAAAAAGAAATTAATTATCTCAAAATAATTTAGGCTACAGGCTTATCCATTTGCCACTTTCAGAACTCTTAAAAACCCCCTCAATCACCAGCATATTATTAAGGGCATCTTCAAGTGGGGTAGGAACTTTTGTATTGTCAAGAATTGCTTTTGAAAAGAGATCACCCTGAATTGCGTATTGGTCACAAATATCGAAAGTGAATTCCTCTGTTCTATCTGTGGTATGAAGCCACAACCTGGTGGCCCTATCACATGGAGCATTAAATGGAATCTCTATTTCAATACGACCGGTATCTCCAAATATATTAACCCGCTGATATGGGATCAATTGTATAGAACAGGTAAAAGTTGAAGTGCCGGTAGAAAACTCAAGTATCCCCGAAGCCATGCGGTCTATTTTAAATACCGGATCAATTTCTGTTAAACCGATAACCCTTTTTGGCTCCTGATTAAAAAGGTATCGTGATAAGGAAACACAATAACAGCCAATATCCAATAAACCTCCTCCACCATATAATGCCTTGTTACAAATGTTATCCGGATTGATATCATAATAGGAAAAAAATGTATGGATAGATTTAAGTTTTCCAATTTGACCATCTTCCACCAGTTCTTTTGCTTTTTGCCACTGAGGATGATGACGGTACATAAACGCCTCCATTATTTTTAGTTCTGGCTTTCCCTGCGAAGCCACTATTAATCTTTCGGCCTCCTTAGAGGAAACGCCAATCGGCTTCTCCAGCAATACATGTTTATTGGCTTCCAAGGCCTTGATTGCCCATTCTACATGCATATGGTTCGGTAGTGGAATATAAACTGCGTCAATTTCCGGGTCAGCCAAAAGCTTATTGTATGAATTGTAAGCTTTCGGAATTTCCAGCAAAGTGGCAGCATTAATTGCTTTATCAGCATTCCTCGAGGCAATGGCAACAATTTCACTATATTGTCCCTGTTTCATAGCCGGGATAACATTTTCTAATGCGATGGTCGCAGTGCTAAGTACCCCCCAGCGAATTTTAGATTTCAAGGCCATAGTTAATTTCTAATTACGAATTACGAATTACGAATTACGAATTTCCCACCCGATAGATATCAAGTCCCTATTCACTATTTCCCATTTCCCCTTCTCATTTCTATTTATTATCCACCTCCACTTTCACAACTTTTTTAGGTTCACGGAAGAATATAAGAAACACTACAAGTACAGCAACAGACCCCCAGGCCGGGTAGATCCATATACTGCTCCAGTCATGGGCAATTGTCCCAATCGGCTGAGCAAGGGTATTGGCTTGCTGAGAAATACCTGCCAGGTTTGTCCCAACAAAGGCACCTACCCCCCAAAGTATGAAAGCAATTAGTCCCTGAGCGGCACCGCGCATCCTTTCATTGGCTTCTTCATCAACATAAAGTTGTCCTGCAATGAATAGAAAATCATAACAAACACCATGTAGTAAAATTGCACTAAAGACCATCATTGTTTGCATTGAAACTGCGTCAACACTTCCGGCTAAAAGGAAATAACGTGCTGCCCATGCCAGAATACCGATGAAGATGGTTTTCTTATAGCCCAATCTGCTAAGCATTACTGGCAGCAGAATCAGGAAAACAACATCCGAAACCTGGGCTAATGACATTTTAGCTGCACTAAACTCCCATCCCAACTCGGTCACATACTGGTTCATGTTCACAAAGTAAAAATAGAGCGGGATACAGATCAGGAACATACATAAAATGAATATGGCGAAAGATGGCTTTTTGAGTAGAGCCAATGCATCAAGCCCTAAAATTTCACTCATACTCACATCCTTGCCGGTTTTCATTGGTGGTGTGTGCGGTAAAGTGAGTGAGAAAAGCCCGAAAATAATTGAAGTTGTTCCTGCAACGTAAAACTGAACAGCCGACTGTTCACCTTTAAAGACCACACTAAGGGTTATACCGGCAGCAATCCAGCCGATTGATGCAAGGGTTTTAACCAATGGGAAATCCCGCTTTTGGTTATCCAGATGACGGAGAGAGAGAGAATTACCAAGAGCCAGTGTAGGCACATAAGTACAGCAATAGATAATCAGCATTGGATAGAACGAGCTGAATGTTGTCATCATTGGAAGAGCGAACAGCATTAATCCACCCGTAATTCCAAGAAATGCCAGAAGCTTCTCAGAAGCAAAATAGCGATCAGCAAGTAATCCAACCAGGAATGGGGCAATCATTGCACCAATAGCAAAGGCACCATAGGCTAGCCCAATCTGTGCTCCCTCAAATTGAAGCGTTTTGCTAAGGTATGTTCCCATACTTACATACCAGGAGCCCCAGATGAAATATTGCAGAAACATAAATAATGCTAGTTTAGTTTTGAGTTGTGCTTGCATGACGGTTTTTTTATTTTTTTGTGTAGGATTCTCTTAAATCAAGAATTAATTAAAAATTATTTATTCTTTAACTAAAATAACATTTATCATTAAACTTAAAGACATTATAAATTCTAACTGATAAATTTATTCCTGATTAATAATTATCAAACCAAAGCCCTTTTCTTAATCCGGAATTTTCAATAATAAAGTATTATCCTCCCAACTATTTATCAAAACTATCTTACCTGAGGCCATTTTTCTGCTACTTTTATTTACATTTATGATACTATCTTCTATTAATTCAATTTCTATTGATTTTATAGTTTAAATTAGTTTAGGTCATTAAAAGGATTTTATCATGAAAGCTTTACAGTATCACATCCCGCTAGAGTTAGATAAATCGTTCATTATTTTCAAGGAGGAAGGGCCGTTTTTCCCTTGTCCATGGCATTATCACTCTGAATATGAATTGGTCTTAGTCAATAAAAGTACCGGTGTGCGCCAGGTTGGAGATCATATCGGATATTTTATGGAAGGTGATCTCGTTTTAATGGGGCCATCACTCCCGCACCTCTGGACTAATGATCCGCAATATTTTAAAGGAAAGGCTAATTTAACTGCAGAGGCAACTGTTATTCATTTCGTTGAAAATTTTTTGGGAAAAGAATTTTATAACCTCCCCGAGATTGAACCTATAAATAACCTTTTAAAGCTATCCAAACATGGGATGGTAATAAGAGGAAATACAAGGAATAAAATTGCCGCTTTAATGCAGGAAATGCAGACAATGAGTGGAATCCAGCGGCTTGCTTCCTTGCTGTCGATCTTCGATATTCTGTGTGCAAGTAATGAATATGAGCTTTTGGCAAGCCCGGGCTATCTGAAACACGGACTTTTGGATTGTTCGGATAAGTTCAGTAAGGTTAATGCTTACATCCTGAGAAATTTTGATCATGATATAACCCTTAATGAAGTCGCATCTGTTGCGAATATGGCAGTCAGTACTTTTTGCAACTATTTCAAAGAGCATTATAGGGTTACTTTTGTTGAGTATTTGAATAAGGTAAGAGTTGGACATGCCTGCAAATTATTGGGTGAACTGGATGAGAATGTTGTTGAAATTGCCTACAAATGCGGTTTTAATAACCTGGCCAATTTTAACAGACAATTTAGGAAGATCAAGAATATGACACCAAGTGAATATCGAAGGACATCAAATGTCAATGTCCCTCAGGTAGGTAGTACAGGTAGATGGCTCGTAATTTCAAACAGAACGTCGGTTGAGTGTGCGTGAGAGGAGTATTGAGTATTGAGTATTGAGTACCTGGTGCCAAGAACCAGGAATCAAGACAAATAGTACTCATTTGACAATTAGTAGTATTTCTCCAACCAACTAACAACTAACCAACTAACAACTATCAATTAACCAACCAATTTATCTTTCTCCTTCCACTGCTTACTGAATGATTTTTCAGCCACCTTTGGAAGTTCACGGTGTTTACCCCAGCTTTTCTTAAAGAAAGTACGGAGCATTAAATTTTTGAATTTACCCCCGAACATATCCATCGTTTTGCGTTTCAACATACCCGTTTTCCATCCTTTCCATCCCATGTTTTCTGAAAATGGACTTAATCCCTGCTGAACAGAATCTCTTCTGTTCAATAATAGCATTTTATGGATGTCGATCTTTACAGGGCATACTTCTGTACACTTTCCACAGAGGCTTGAAGCATAACTTAAATGTTTGAATTCTTTCATGCCGGCCATGTGTGGGGTGATGATCGAACCAATCGGACCGCTGTAAGTAGTTTCATAGGTATGACCGCCTATATTTTTATAAACAGGGCATGCATTAAGGCAAGCACCACATCGTATGCAGTAAAGTGCCTGGCGTTGCTCTTTCTGGGCAAGCAGGTTGGTACGGCCATTGTCCAGTAAGATTACATACATTTCCTCTGGTCCATCACTTTCATTTCCTTGTCTTGGACCACCCAGAATCGTATTGTAAACAGTCAGATTTTGCCCGGTACCATGGCTTGACAATATTGGCCAAAACAGATCCAGGTCATTCATTGTAGGAATTACCTTTTCAATACCAACTATAGCGATATGGATTTTTGGGAAAGTGGTCGTTAATCTAGCATTTCCTTCATTTTCTGTCAGGGCAATGCTACCACTATCAGCAATCAGGAAATTTCCGCCGGTAATACCAATATCGTACGAAGTGTATTTCTCTCTCAATAGCTCGCGGGCTTTCATGGTGAGCTGTTCCGGAGTAGAATCTATCGGAGTTCCGAATTTTTCGTTGAATAATTTTGCGATATCCTCCTTGCTCAGGTGCATTGCAGGAGTAACAATATGATAAGGCTTCTGACCTAATAGTTGAACGATGTACTCACCGAGGTCACTTTCCAATGCCTCAATATGATTTTTTTCAAGAAATTCATTTAAATGAATTTCTTCAGTAGCCATTGATTTGGATTTGATGACCGTTTTTGCCCCTGCTTTTTTGATGATCTGGAGGATTTCATTCTGGGCATCTTCTATATCATTCGCCCAAATTACTTTGCCTCCTTTTCTCTGGAAATTTGACTCAAACTCTGGAAGAAGTTTGTCAAGATTTTCCATCACCTTCCATTTTATGGTATGAGCTTTTCGTTTAGAATTTTCAAGATTGGCAAGTTTTGACAATCCCCGTTCAACAGCTACATGATATTTACCAATATTATAATTTATGATACGGCGATGATCCAGATCAAAGGCTTTTGTATCGGAGGTATGGATGAAATCGGTGGCTAACTTACTCATTAGGCGAATTTAGTTATTTTGAACTTAAACTCTATTAATGTTCGGTTTTTTGCTCAAAATGAAATATTTGAAGAGAATTTTAACCTGCTTGTAACGAAAAGCGATTCCTCAACGTCTATATAAATGTGACAATCGGATATTTGCAGCCGAATTCCGATGTTACATGTTCAATACTCCGGATTATTGAATATGCAATATTTATTAAGACTGGCTGTTTTTATTATTTTTTACGAGATGAAATATTTTATTAAATTTTTAATGCCAGGCCTCTTACTATTGGCCTCATGTAGTTCAAAAGTCTATATAGACAAAGCATTTTTTTCAAAGCCTGAACCTGGTACCCAGATTTTGGCAGTACTTCCTGCTGAAGTAATATTTACAGGCAATTTGCCAAAGAATTGGGGACCGGATCGTGTTTCCAAAATGGAAATTGAGCAGAGCAGCAAAATTCAGGAATCTATTTATGATGACCTTTTATTCCATGCTACAAGCGCTGATCTGCGAAATAAATGGAGTGTTAAGCTTATGGATTATCGTTTAATCAACAGTAAACTTCAGGAGAATGGAATTTCGATAAAAGATTCCTGGAAACTTCCATCCGACGAATTAGCAAAGATTCTGGGTGCAGATATGCTCATCCGTACAAGGGTGCAGAATAGGCGCATAATGTCAGAAGCGGCTGCAGCCGGTATTAATGTTGGTGCTTCAGTATTGCGTGGGGTATTAAATAACGGTTCTTCTGCGGGTTATGTGCCAGGAGCACGTGCGAGTGAGAATGATATGAGTCTTTCTTTATACCATTCTTCAAAATCAGAAGCAGTTGCGAGAATCAGCTCTGAGCGAAAGTTAAGAGCGAGAAAATTGCCGGTGTATGTGAAGAATTAAAATCTACCGGATCAGGCTTGCCGGAATATTTCATATCCGGTCTCAATTAACAAATCATCTATTTTTTAAAGAACACCATCCGGTGCAGGAATCCTATTGACCGAAATCTGCACCTGATGGTACAATATCAATCAAATGAAATCACAATATTTTAATTTTATTTACCTATTGAGCCTTCTAATCGGCTTAAGTTCATGTGTGAAAGAGGAGAGTAACCTGCAGTTGCCGGCTCCGCTTGAGATGAATACATTCAGAATCATGCTCGATCCCCTTCCTGATGGTTCTGCTTATGACACTTCTGATTTATTTGCATTCGTAACGATTAAGAATGATAAGGACGAAGATGTATTGAGCAATAAAAAACTGGCCATTAGCTTCAACGGAAAGTATGTCACAGAGAAAATTAAACTTGATCCCGGAAATTATAAAATAAGCAGTTTTATAATCAGCAATGGGGATAGTTTCACCCAATTTGCTGCACCAAAGGCCAATTCTGCTAAAGCTTCAGAAGTACAAAAGCCTTTGAACATCAGTTTTAAACTCGAGAATGCTGATATTTTTGACCTTCCTGTTGAAGTTGCAAAAGTTCTGAATCAAGATAAAGCAGAGAACTTTGGCTATCAGACTGCTGATTTCAAAGTCCAAATTATGGATGAAAATAAATTTATTAAGGTGAAACTTCAGGCTGTAATTACGGTAGGGGATATTAACTATGATAATATCCCCGCTTTATTCAAACTTAGCAGATGGGATTCAAGGGGGGATTTGAGCGAGAAGGATACTTTGCTTGCAGGGGGAGTAAATGAGGTGTTCCTGCCAAAATCTGGCGTAAAATATCAGTTTAAACTCAGTAAATGGGGAGTGTCAGATGAGATGACCCTCAATAAAGACCAGCTTAATGAAGCTGGTGTATATACTTTGGGAGGAGCTAAGTCATCAAAAAAATTGCGACTTGAAGAGCAATTTACCTTCACCCAGGCAGGATATATGCCATCCGGTAAAACAATATACAGTTATGATCCAAACGGCAATCTTAAGCAAATTGATTTTTATGACAAACTGCCACAGTATAGTGACCTGCGTTTAAGCTGGAGTAAAGTTTATGTTTATACAAATGGAAAACTCGGCCGTATTAATTATTTAAACGATCAGGGAGTACCATTTGGATATCTTGAAATGACTTATAATGCTCAGGGGACTAAAATTGTTGCTATGAAAGAGAGTTCTTATGATCAGTTTACAAACGCTAATGTTGAACATACCTTTCTTTCTGGTCATGCAAAGATCAATTTTAATTATGTTTTGCCAACGGTAGGACTATGGTCTACAACTTAAAGATAAAAGGAGGTAACAAGGTAGAGGATTCAGGAAGCAGTATGAACGCAGGGGAAAGAGGAACTTACCAGTATGATTTTAATATCAACCCTTATGTACATATGAATTTGCCAAATATCTATTTATCTTTTCTGTCTAAAAACAATATGGTTGCACAGGAGAAGACCTATTCGGGAAGTATTCCTTCAGCAGAACCTTATAAATTTGAGTACAGCTATGATGATGAAGGCTATCCAAAAGAATTAATAAAAAGCTTTAAAAACTATTTAAACGGAGAGCATTTATTTAAAATAAAAACGGTGTATACCTATTGATATATCTTTTTGATCAAAATAAATTAAGAGGGCGGATTCATTGATTTTGAGTCACCCTTTTGTCATTGCGAGTGTAGCGAAGCAATCTTAAATCTAATAGTACTAAAGTCATGAGATTGCTTCGTCGTGCCTCCTCGCAATGACATCCATGATAAAAATACTATTAAATTACACTTTGTATGGGCTGTGGGTGCAGCGTTTTGTCATTGCGAGGGGTAATTTATTGTATAAAAATCAATATTAATGACGTTAATTTTGCATAAGGCAAAAAACCTAGAGCAGTATAACAGTCTGAACACTAGTGTTCCAACCTGATTGCGAGTTTTGTTTTAGGG
>NZ_JAUXXZ010000016.1 GCF_030684675.1 Daejeonella sp.
AACTAGGAATGACAATAGTTCACCCTGCCTTTTATTAAAACGTTATCCACAATGCTTTTAGTTTTTTAACACCCCCCGGACCCCCCATTTCAACAATAACAATAGCTAATAAATATTCTTTCATTGACCAAAGGAATGACAAACGTTGTTGTGGGCTGAAGAGATTCCAGCCTTCCTGGAATCGGTTCATTAATAAAATTCGTTGTGAAAAAATACTTGTGGTGAAACTTAAGTATCACCTTGGCTTAATCCGCTGTCACCCCGGACTCGATCCGGGTCCGGACTTGATCCTTTGTCACCGCGGGCTTGACCCGCGGTTAAAAATCCCAAACACTACTGGCCCTGATCCTTTTAATATAATGCCTCACATCCAAAACAATGGCTGCAAATACATAAAATATCAATGGAAAGCCTACGGCCAGAAATGAGGAGTAAATAAAAAATAGTCTGATCTTGGAAATGGATATATTAAATCGCTCCCCAAGATAGGTACATACCCCAAAAGAACGTTTTTCGAAAAATGTAAGAAACTGCTGAAACATTTTACTTGCTCAAAAATTTGATTCCAATCCCGCAAGATAAGCATTTCTTTTGATCACAATATGATTTTTTTAATTGTATAAGTGCCTGACTTATTGCAGAATTACTTGAATTTACTCCAATCTCATTAAACTTTCTGATAATTGCATTTCGTTCGGGATTGAGGCCTTCAAGCAGCATTAATGCCCTTTCCCTGTGTATTACACTTCCTGTTCTGATACCAAATGCGAACAAAAAAACTGAAACTGTATTAATAAGAATATTATTTATGGCCTCCTCCCCCAAGGTAACAGCCGAATGTTTGCATTCCTGATCAAAGCGATAATGGGTATTCCAGTACTCATTGAGCTTTAACTTATTAAACATCGCAGTAATGACAGCAATATCCTTTTCATGAATAATTTTTGAGAATAAATGGTTTGAACGGATAATCAGAGCTGCAAACTGTGCGAGCCGGACAGAGGGGAAATTACGGGGCCTTAATCGCATATATTTCCATAAAAACTTATCCACAGGCTTTAAATCATGCTTTTTAAGCAAAAATTGATATTCCTTTCTGAGCAATTGCGGATAGGAATCTTTTAGTTTAGTGTCCAGAAAGCCTGACTGTCCGAAGATAAGAGCCTCAATCTGAAATGGACGGTCCTTATATCTTGCAAGTAAAGACTGCGGCAGGGATCGGGCAAGCATCTCAAAGGGTAAGGCATTAGTTTTAAAACCAAAATTCCGGGCCAGGCTAATATAAAATGCATCATCCCAGCTGCCTTTTACTTCAATGAGGAGTGCATCAATCATATCGCTTTTTTCCTCAAGACGCTCTATCAAAACCCTTATTAGGCAAGTGTTTATGAAAAATTCCTCAACCTGTTTTATTTTCCTTTCACAGGGAATCCAGTTCAATCCGGCCATCAGGTCCTCATAATTTTGAGCGATATCTTCAGGGATCAGGTTTCCGATCTCCAAAACAGTAATCTCTGTCCCATCAGTCCTTAAAATTTCTTGATCATGATAAGCCACCACATGTAGGATCACATTGTCATAGGCTTTGTCGAACTGATGCTGATGCCGGTACCAATCTGAAGAGCGGATATGAATTTCTACGTTCCCAGCCCATAAAGTACCTCCAATCCGGATTTTTGCATTGGAGAAATCGGGGCCGGCATGGTGGTTATGCTGTCCGGGACGGATTATATCCAGGCTCTCTCCTGAGGTACTTTTAAGACCTGATACATGGTAAAGCCGGAATTTCCATATAAAATGCAGTAAATCTTCATTGAGAATCATGAATTAATATGCTGAAAATAATTACGGCAGTAAAAAAATATGATTAAACGGTATTAAGGATTGTTTAAGTGGTTTGTTAAAGGAATATGTGGCTTGTCCAAATTGTCTGGATTAGGATTAGTAGGAATATTAGGATTAGTAGGATTTAGAAAATCATATGAATCACGTGAATCACCTGAATCACGGTTCAGACAAACATTGCATAATATCTGAATTAGGATTAGTAGGATATTAGGATTTTCTAAGTCATATTATTCATATAAATCACCTGAATCACGGTTCAGGCAAACAGCATAATATCTGAATTAGGATTAGTAGGATTTTAGGATGGTAGGATTTTTAGGATTTAGGTATCCTAAAATCCATGAATCATTAAATCCTAACTCTGGGTGGCATATTCCCTATTAAAACCCAATACCCTCCAGCAATAGTTCCATTTCAGATTGAAGTTTCTTCGCTTCTTCCCTTGCCCGCTCTGCGAAATCCTCACTTGATGAGGCATAGATTATTGATCGCGAGGAATTTACAAGCAAACCACAGCTTTTGGATAAGCCGTATTTACAAACTTCCTGTAAGCTCCCACCCTGTGCTCCTACTCCGGGAACGAGAAGAAAGTGATCAGGTGCATATTTACGGATATTCAGGAACTCTTCTCCGCGGGTCGCACCAACTACATACATCAGGCGGTCGTTTCCTGCCCAGGTATTTGCCCTTTGAATCACATTTTCAAACAAACGACCGGTTCCAGTTTCAATAAACTGAAAGTCCTTCCCTCCTTCATTGGATGTTAATGCCAATAAAATGACCCATTTATCCTGAAATGCGAGAAATGGTTTCACCGAATCACTTCCCATATAGGGGGCAATGGTGATTGCATCAAAATTCATCCCTGAAGAGGCTGGATCAAAAAAGGCTTTGGCATACATGGATGAGGTGTTTCCAATATCGCCACGTTTGGCATCTATGATCCCAAGACAGGAAGAAGGTATATGTTTAGAAGTCTCGATTAAACTTTTCCAGCCAGCAATTCCCCGACTTTCGTAGAATGCACTGTTTGGCTTGTAGGCTACACAAAGATCATGAGTGGCTTCAATGATCCTCTTATTAAATTCAAGAACAGGATCTTCAAAATCCAGTAAAAACTTTGGAATGAGTGTTATATCGGTATCCAGACCAACACAAAGGAAGGATTTCTTGATTTTTATCTGCTCAATTAACTGTTCTCTGTTCATTATTTCCTGCAATATTGGAGCGAAAATAATTAAAGATGAGCGCAGGGCATTAAAAAAATAAATAAAGTTTTGTTTTATTTGATATTATTGCATAGAATTGTGTCATAATCTCAATTTATCCCTGAATTCAGGAAATCACAAAAATTCTCTCAAAGCATTTCTTTTGCAAGAATTCTTGTGTCGTCGATTTCCAGGATAGATGTTTTGAACTAAAATCCCAAAAACATATAAACCAAATTTAATGCTGGATAGTAATAAATTGAACGATAAGCTCGTTTCTGAGCTACGTGAAATTGCTCAAACCTTAGGTGTACAGGATACTGATACCCTACGCAAGCAGGATCTGATATCCAAGATTCTTGAATTTGCAGAAACCTCCCCTGCGACCGAAAATAATGAAGCAGTAACCGAGAGTGTTGATGCAGCTGAATCTTCTGATTCGGGTGCAAGACCACGGAAACGTCTTCGCAGCACTAAACCTGTTGCTGAAAGCAAACAACATAAGGAAGTCCCGCTGGATAATACCCGCACATTTGATTTTCCTGAAGATGATGATATCCCGGCAATTGATCCTGTTCAGAATGTAAGTGATTCTGAAAGTCCTATGGATACAGTACAGGAAAGTAAGGATGTAAAACCAGCAGAACAGGCAGAGCCAAGAAAATTTGAACGCAGGCAAAATCAAAACCCAAGAACTCAGGATGCTCCTGTAATCAATATGGATTTTGATAATGTTATTGTCAATGAGGGAATTTTGGAAATCATGCCAGATGGTTATGGTTTTTTAAGATCATCTGATTATAATTATCTTTCATCACCTGATGATATTTATGTTTCTCAATCACAAATAAAGCTTTTCGGACTTAAGACTGGGGATACCGTAAGAGGCAGCATCCGTCCGCCGAAAGAAGGTGAAAAATATTTTCCTTTAGTAAGAGTTGAGGCAATCAATGGCCGTATTCCGGCAGAGGTACGCGATAGAGTACCGTTTGATTACCTTACACCATTATTTCCAACTGAAAAACTAAACCTTTTTGTAGATACTGCAAATCACTCTACACGCATCATTGATTTGTTTACCCCTATTGGTAAAGGACAACGTGGATTGATCGTGGCACAGCCCAAAACAGGTAAAACAATGCTTCTTAAGGATGTGGCGAATGCCATTGCTAAAAACCATCCTGAGGTTTATCTGATCATTTTGCTGATTGACGAGCGTCCGGAAGAGGTTACAGATATGGCCAGAAGCGTACGTGCTGAGGTAGTTTCTTCTACCTTCGACGAACCTGCAGAACGCCATGTTAAGATCGCCAACATTGTGCTCGAAAAAGCTAAGCGTATGGTCGAATGCGGACATGATGTGGTTATTCTTCTCGATTCCATTACCCGTCTGGCAAGAGCATACAATACTGTAGCACCTGCTTCAGGTAAAATATTATCCGGGGGTGTGGATGCAAATGCATTACATAAACCTAAACGCTTTTTCGGTGCGGCCAGAAACATCGAAGATGGCGGTTCATTAACTATCCTTGCGACGGCTCTTACCGAGACCGGTTCTAAAATGGATGAAGTGATCTTTGAAGAATTTAAGGGAACAGGTAACATGGAACTTCAGTTAGACAGGAAACTTTCTAACAAGCGTATTTTCCCTGCGATCGACCTTACCGCCTCAAGTACGCGTCGTGATGATTTGCTGCTTGATAAGGATACATTGCAAAGGATCTGGATCTTGCGTAATCACCTGGCTGACATGAATTCTCAGGAATCGATGGAGTTTTTACAATCACAAATGCGTGGTACAAAAACAAATGAGGAATTCCTGATATCAATGAACTCCTGATCTGAAAAACTCATCGTTCAATTGACTGATTAAAAGCAGCGGGTATTTATTAGTTTAGAGCCAACCTTAATTTCAGATGAAGAAGCACATCCCTAATTCTGTAACCTGCCTGAACCTGTTCAGCGGCTGTCTTGGGATTGTTTTTGCCTTTCAGGGAAATCTGATCTGGGCGTCTTATGCGATAGTAATTGCAGCAGTGTTTGATTTTTTTGATGGGATGCTGGCTAGGTTGTTAAAAGCCTATTCAGATATCGGTAAGGAATTGGATTCACTGGCAGATATGGTAAGTTTTGGGGTTTTACCCTCAGTAATTGTCTACCAACTCTTTGCCCTTTCTCCGCAAATAGATTTTGGAGCTTCATGGCTGAGCTTTTCGGTATTTATAATCGCTGTATTTTCGGCCTTAAGACTCGCCAAGTTTAATATAGACACCAGGCAATCCGAGAATTTTATAGGCCTTCCTACTCCTGCGAATGCACTTTTAATCGCCTCATTTCCATTAATTATTGGTGATAGCAGTACTTATTTTGCCGATTTTATCCTGAATCAATGGTTTCTGGCGATATTCAGCTTGGTCATGAGCTTGCTGCTGGTAGCAGAGGTTCCATTAATTTCACTGAAATTTAAATCATTAAAGTTTAAGGAGAATCTGCTTCGCTATATTCTGATCATTTCATCTGTGCTCCTATTATTGTTCTTAAAATTTGAAGCAGTTCCGGTTATTATTATAATTTATTTTCTGGTATCTCTGGTTCAGTTCAGAACAGGAGACAAAGATCTATTGAGGAAATAAACAGTATTAAAGCTATTTGTCTGAATTATGATTTTTAGGATTTTAGGATTAATATGATTCAGACAATCATATTAATCAAATAAATCATCTAAATCACGGTTCAGACAAAATTGGCATACTGTATAGCGGATATAGATTTAAGAAGGATTCTGTAAACTGGCTTTCACCTCAGCTAATTGTTTGTATAGCTGTACAGACATTTCCTTAAGTATTTGAAAAGACGGGGATATAGTTTCCAGATTTATTAAATTTCGGGCATTCTGCTCAATTTCGGCCATACTCTCTCTGGCAGAGTCGACACCCATAAAAGCCAGGGTTGGCTTAATTTTATGTGCGATATCGGCTACTTTTGACCAGTTTTCTTCAATAATAAACTGCTCAAGCTGTTCAAAATAAGCAGGGGTTTGATCAAGAAACAGATCAATCATATCAATCATAAATTCATCGCTGCCACTTGCAACATCTTTCAGGTATGTTAAATCTACCTTGAAACCAGCATTATCCATCTTTAATCTTTAATTTGAAAACAATTTTCTAAGATAGCCTTTTTACAAATAAATCATCAGACAATTCAAGCAGCAATTCCTGAATATTTTTTTTCAAGACCGGATGAATGAATTCGGGAGCAATTTCACACAATGGCATTAGGCAAAATCTTCTGAAGGCCAGGTAAGGATGAGGAATACTTAGTTCAGGTTCATTAATTATCTGATCTTCGTAAAGTAAAATATCAATATCAATGATCCTGGAACCCCATTTTTCCACACGCTTACGACCCAAATCGGCCTCAATACTCAAGATTCCGGACAACAAATCCTGCGGTTTCAGAATCGTTTTAAGTTCAATAACCTGATTTAAAAAATCAGGCTGATCATGCTTCCCCCATGAGGCTGTCTGGTAGATGGATGAGCGCTGACCAATACTTCCGAGCTTTGCTTCTATCTCAGAAATAGCGGATGCGATGTATTTTCTCCTGTTACCAAGATTACTTCC
Organism: Daejeonella sp.; assembly: GCF_030684675.1. Classification (GTDB taxonomy): domain Bacteria; phylum Bacteroidota; class Bacteroidia; order Sphingobacteriales; family Sphingobacteriaceae; genus Daejeonella. Next base: position 6,683 of record NZ_JAUXXZ010000016.1, read on the forward strand.
AAGTAATAAATAGGTGATATACATCTAATTAAGTAATTCCATGTAACAAATAGCCAAATACTGAATCTGTAAATTAGTATACTTGCATAGATAATATATTTGTTTCTGAATATGAAAGAGTTTTTCAAATTTGTTTTCGCTTCAATGGTAGGTTTTATCCTGTCGTTTTTCCTTGTTTTCATACTTTTGATTGCCTTGATTGTTGGGATGGTTTCCTCAGCAGGAAGTGATGGTAAAGTGATTCCAACATCCAACAGTATCATGCATATCAGTCTGGATTACTCAATCAAAGAGCGAACGGATAAGAATCCATTTTCTGAATTCAGTTTCATGGGTTTTGACAATAAAAAAACTCTCGGACTTAACGAAATTCTTTTAAGTCTGGAAGAGGCCAAGAATGATGATCATATTGAAGGCATCTATCTTGATGTTTCATCCTTAGCTGCAGGTTTTGCAACAATTGAAGAGATCAGAAATGCGTTGATCGATTTCAAAAAGAGCGGAAAGTTCATTTTGGCTTATAGTGAAGTTTATACTCAGGGGGCTTATTACCTGGCCTCTGTAGCAGATAAAGTATACCTCAATCCTGAAGGAATGATCGATTTCAGGGGATTGAGCTCAGAGCTGATGTTTTTTAAGGGTTCACTTGAGAAGCTTGAAATTGAAGCACAGATTATAAAAGTTGGAACCTATAAAAGTGCTGTTGAGCCATTTATTCTGGATAAGATGAGTGAGCCAAACCGTCTGCAGGTAAATTCTTTCCTTGGATCTATGTATGACCATTTCCTTACAGAAATATCAAAAAGTAGAAAAATTCCGAAAAGCACACTTTTCTCTCTCGCAGACAGTGCTAAAGTCAGAAATCCAAAAGACGCCCTGGTTTACAAGATGATCGATGGCCTTAAGTATAAAGATGAGGTACTTGATGAGTTAAAATCCCGTACTGGAACAGACAAGAAAAAAGACCTCAAATCGGTAAGTATTGAAGAATACGCTCCAGCTCCGAATGAAAAGAAAGCATCCTCATCGGATCGTATTGCCCTTATTTATGCTAATGGTAATATCATCAGTGGTGAAGGTAATGATGAATCAATTGGCTCAGAAAGAATTTCAAGGGCCATCCGGAAAGCACGGACGGATACTAAGGTTAAAGCTATTGTCCTCAGGGTAAACTCTCCGGGTGGCAGTGCCCTGGCATCAGATGTCATTTGGCGAGAAATGGTTCTGGCAAAGAAATCTAAACCGGTAATCGTTTCTATGGGTGATGTAGCAGCCTCAGGAGGCTATTATATTGCCTGTGCAGCAGATTCAATTTTTGCACAGCCCAATACAATTACTGGCTCCATTGGAGTTTTTGGTATCATTCCCAATATGCAGAATTTCTTTAAAAACAAGCTTGGAATCACTTTTGACGGAGTTAAAACCGGCAAATTTGCAGATCTGGGTACAGTGAGCCGCCCCTTGACAGATGCTGAGAGAATGATCATTCAGCAGGAAGTAAATAAAGTCTACAGTACTTTTACACAAAAGGTGGCTGATGGGCGTAAAAAATCTCAGGCTTATATCGACAGTATCGGCCAGGGAAGAGTATGGAGTGGTACTGAAGCCTTACAGAACGGCCTGGTTGACAGATTAGGGAATATTGATGATGCTATAGCTTCTGCAGCAAAAAAAGCCAAGATAACTGATTATAAACTTGTAAGTTATCCTGATCAGGTTGATCCTCTTAAATCACTGTTTGAACATACCGGCGATAAAGTAAAAACCTATTTTATGAAACAGGAATTAGGTGATCAGTTTATTTATTATGAGCAAATGAAGTCAGCAATTAATCTTTCTGGTATCCAGGCTCGTATGCCATACAATATTCAGGTGAAATAATTCAATTAAAGAACAAATTCTCCTTAAAAAATAATCAAACCCTTCCCTTTTCAGGGAAGGGTTGTTTATTTTTGAGCTTTTAGCTTTATGGAAAACAAAACAATCGCCCGGACTTTAAGACTTTTAAGTCAATTGATGGAACTTCATAATGAAAATCCCTTCAAGGTGAAGTCTGTTGCGAATGCCGCGTTTAAAGTTGATAAACTTCCCTATCCCATAGCGACCAAAACGCTTGATCAAATGGAACAGCTTGATGGTCTTGGTAAAAGTATAGCATCCAAAATCTGGGAACTTGTGCATTCAAATACCATTGGGGACCTCTCGGATCTTCTCAAGCAAACTCCCCCGGGAATAGTTGAAATGATGAAAATAAAAGGCCTTGGACCAAAAAAAATCCTGGTTATCTGGAAGGATCTTGGTATTGAAAGTGTTGGGGAGTTGTATTATGCCTGTAATGAAAATCGCCTGATTGAGGCCAAAGGTTTCGGACTCAAAACTCAGGAAGAAATAAAGAAGACCATCGAATTTAATATGGCCAGCAATGGCCGCTTTCTCTATGCACAGGTTGAAAGCTTTGCTGAAGCCATCCTTGAAAGAATTAAAGTAGAAATCCAGCCTGATTTAACTTGTCTGACAGGGCAATACCGCCGAAGATCTGAGATCATTGATAGCATTGATCTTCTTTTGGTAAAAGAACTTGATAATAGCATCTTACAAAAACTCGAAAGCTGGGATCTGAAAGATCTGGAAGTCATTGATAATCAGATAAATTCTCAGACCGAACAGGGCATAAAAATTAAATTAATCTTTGTCAAAAAAGCTGAGCTGGGATGGGAATTAATCTCTCAAACAGGAAATCCGGAGCATGTGGAAACTCTAAGAGCTATGCTTAAAGGAGCTGATGTGTCCAGTAAGTCAGAAGAAGAAATTTATGAACTGGCTGGCCTGCCTTTCATTGAACCTGAATTACGGGAAGGCAATGGTGAATTTAAACTCGCAGAATCAAATTCCTTACCCGAACTAATTCAATATTCTAACCTTAAAGGTAGCCTGCACAACCATAGTACCTGGAGCGATGGAATCCATACTTTGGAAGAAATGGCACTTTTCTGTAAAAACGACTTAAAACTGGAGTATTTTGGGATTTGCGATCACTCGAAATCGGCTTTTTATGCAAATGGCCTTAATGAAACGAGGCTTGCAGCCCAGCAACGTGAAATTGACGAGTTGAATAAAAAGCTTTCCCCATTTCGGATATTTAAAGGAATTGAATCTGATATCTTATATGATGGCTCTCTCGACTATTCCAATGAGGTTCTGGCCAGCTTCGACTTTGTTGTCGCATCCGTACATTCCATATTGAATATGAATGAGGAAAAAGCAACTGAGCGTTTGATAAAAGCAATTGAAAATCCATACACAACGATTCTGGGACATCCAACCGGCAGGTTACTGCTCAGCAGAAGCGGATATCCAATTGATCATAAAAAGGTTATTGATGCATGTGCCGAAAATCAGGTAATCATTGAAATAAATGCCAACCCACTCAGGCTCGATCTGGACTGGAGATGGCATCAATATGCGATATCAAGGGGTGTGCTTTTGTCGATAAATCCGGATGCTCACAGGAAAGAAGGATTTAATGACATGAAATACGGGACTCTTGTCGCAAGAAAAGGAGGATTAAGCAAGGAAAATTGTCTCAATGCAATGAATCTTGATCAGATCAGCATCCTGTTTGAACAGAAAAAAAAGAAACAGCAGCTTTGAAAGACATAAAACTGAAAATACTGATCATCCGCTTTAGTTCAATTGGGGATATTGTACTTACCAGTCCGGTAATCAGATGTCTGAAAGAGCAGTTGGAAGGTCTTGAACTGCATTATTTAACCAAGAAGTCCTATGAAACTGTATTAACTGGAAATCCGCACATTGATAAAATCCATTACCTTGAGAAATCCCTTTCTGATTGTATTACAGAACTGAAAAAAGAGAAGTTTGACTATGTAATTGACCTGCATCATAATCTGAGAACATTATGGATCAAGACAAAATTGGGTGTAAGATCAAGCTCTTTTGACAAATTAAACCGCCAAAAGTGGCTTTTGGTCAATTTTAAGATGAATGTCCTCCCTCCTGTTCATATTGTTGACCGGTATCTTCAGACTGTAGAATTTCTTGGTGTAAAAAACGACTCTAAAGGGCTTGATTACTTTTTACTGAAGCAATATAATCTTACTGAACTGTTACCAGCTTCACATCAGAAGTTCATTGCAGTAGTTATTGGTGCCCAGCATGCAACAAAACGGCTTCCTGTTAATAAGTTGACCGAACTTTGCGGCAAAATTAATGGCCCTGTGGTGTTGCTCGGAGGACCTGAGGACAAAGTGCAATCTGAAGAAATTACTCAAGCGGCAGGCATTCATGTATTTAACGGCTGTGGCCGATTTAAACTTGATGAATCTGCATTTCTTATCAGCAGAGCTGATAAAGTAGTTACACATGATACCGGCCTCATGCATATCGCAGCAGCCTTCAATAAGCCTATTGTATCCGTTTGGGGGAATACGGTTCCCGAGTTTGGAATGTATCCATACAAAGCAGATCATTCACAAATTATTCAGGTTAATGGTCTAAGCTGTCGTCCATGTTCAAAAATTGGATTTAATAACTGTCCAAAGGGTCATTTTAAATGCATGAATCTTATAGATCTGAATCAAATTATCAAAGAAAGCAATGCCTAAACAATTACTGATCATTCGCCACGCAAAAGCAGAAGAAGCCGATTTCAAAAAACCGGATTTCAAAAGAGCATTAAGTCACAGGGGTGAAAAAAATGCTCAGGAAATGGCCAAAAGATTAAAAACAAAGAATTTACACCCTCAAATACTGTATAGTAGCCCGGCATTGCGGGCCATTTCGACTGCCAGGTATTTTGCACATGAATTAGGAATAGCACAATCAGAAATCATTCAGGATCCAGAAATATATGATGCGCTGACGGATACACTGCTAGATTGTACTAACAATTTGGATGATCAGGCAGATTTTGTTGCCCTGTTTGGCCATAATCCGTCAATCACTGATCTCGTCAATAAATTCTGTGGAGCAGATATTGACAATATTCCAACATGTGGCATCGCGTTGATACTATTCCCTTTCGACAGCTGGAAAATGCTAAGTGGGAGGACAGGAGAATTGATTCTCTATGATTATCCGAAAAATGAGCATTAAGTCATTTTGTAAAACTTTCCGGGTAATGAAATGATACTTCCCTGCATTTCCATGCCCAGAATGATCATGACCAGCTTACTTTGCTGAAACCCACTTAAAATAGCGAGATCATCAACTCCAAGACTTCCTTTGGCATATAGAATATCTGCAATGATCTGCTCGTCAGCTGTCAGATTGATTGGCAGACTAAGTTGAGGTTTTAAAGGTGATAACTGATCTCTGGTCCATCCCATCAGATATTCCAGATCGGCCACTCTGGTCATCAGATTTGCTCTGTTGGTTTTGATCAGAAAATTACATCCCTGACTAAATTCATCATTAATCCTCCCCGGATAAGCAAATACATCTCTGTTATAAGAATTGGCCAGCTCAGCAGTAATTAATGCCCCTCCTTTGATGTTAGCCTCCACGACTATGGTCAGATCGGCCAAACCGGCGATGATCCGGTTCCGCTTAGGGAAATTCTCCCGATCGGGAATTGTACCCGACATAAATTCGGTGATAAGTCCGCCACAATCCAGAATTTTTTCGGCCATTGCCCGGTGTTGCGCCGGATAAATACGGTCCAGCCCATGTGCAAGAACAGCAACATTAGGAATATCATTTTTAAGAGCTTCTTTATGTGCCGCTCCATCAATCCCATAAGCCAGTCCACTGATAATCAAAGGTTGATGAACCTTCAAGTCTTCTATCAGTGTTCTGCATATCCCCTTACCATAATCAGTTGCATTTCTGGTACCTACAATACTGATTACCTTGCCGGCATTCAGGTCGGCATTTCCTTTAAAATATACTACTATGGGTGCATCTGCACAATTTCTAAGGCGTTTCGGGTAATCATCATCTGTAAGAAAAAATGCTTTGATCTTGAACTTATCAATAAATTTAAGTTCCTGTTCAGCCCGTTTTAATGCTGAATGTTCCTTTAGAAATTCGAGAGTTTTAGGACCAATACCCGGGATATGGGCCAGATTCTTAGTTTTTGCTTTAAACACTTCCTCGGCATTGCCACAATAACTAAGAAGATTTCGGGCAAGTACTGAGCCTATGCCAGGGATACATGATAATGCAAGCTGATGAAGCAATGCCATATTCTAAGAATTTAACGAAAGAATAAAAAATAGAGCAAACAACAGAAAGGACATTTGGGGATGTCGCATTCAGTCAAAATAATACTAAAACTTATTGAGGGATATAAACCACAAATTTAGAATCAAAATAATCTTCTTTAAAATACTTTGAAAGAGGTATAAGTTCTGTTTTTAAACCCGATTCTTTAATTTCCTTAGCCAGATCACCACCTTTCAAGTACAATATACCATTTTGAAGGGTATTCATCGACTTTTTCTCAAATTTTCCCTTTACCCAGGGATAAAATTCAGATAGTCGGGTTACAGCTCTGGAAACCACAAAATGGAATTTCTCATCAATCTGCTCAGCTCTTGCATGACTTGCACGAACATTTGTCAACCCACATCCCAAAGCAACCTCCTGAACAACCTTTATCTTCTTTCCAATAGAATCTACCAGATGAAAATCAGTTTCCGGAAACATGATGGCAAGTGGAATTCCGGGGAATCCCCCACCAGTACCTACATCAAGCACTTTTTCACCAGGCAAAAATGAAATAAGCTTTGCAATAGCAAGGGAATGAAGAATATGATGAAGATATAGCATATCGATATCCTTCCTTGAAATCAGATTGATTCTGGCATTCCAGAAACGGTAGAGCTCATCCAGTTCGGCGAACTGCTCCTTTTGTTTCTGGCTGAGGTCAGGGAAATAATATGATATGATATCAGAAGTCACTTCTCAAGTTTTTCTTTTTACGGTTCATTATATTCGACATCAGATCCCTTGCGCGGAAAAGCTGTGCCTTTACAGTACCCAAAGGCAGATCGAGCTGCTGAGCGATCTCTTCATAGGATTGTTCATCATAATATCTCAAAACAATCAGGGTTCTATACCTTTGAGGTAACTGATCTACAATACTCTTCAGTTTCTCACTTTCCTGCTTCTTTATTGACGTTTGTTCAGGGTTTAAGGTATCAGATGCAATCTGCAATTGCTTCTCATCCTTACCCTCCTCAGATAAAGATTGCAGGGAAACCACATTTAGTCTCTTCTTCCTAATGAAATCTATACAATTATTAGTTGCTATCCTGAATAACCAGGTACTAAAAGCAAAATCAGGTTTGTACTTCTCAATATTTTCAAATGCCTTCCCAAATGTTTCAACTGTAAGATCCATTGCATCGTCTTTATTGTTGACCATTTTAAGGGCCATAAAGTAAATGGAATCCTTGTATCTCTGCATTAATTCGGCATAGGCCTTCTGATCCCCATCTTTTGCTCTGATGACCAGCATAAAATCATTTTTGGCATTTGCCGAAAAGTTAGGATTTATTTCCATTCAACCCTCTTTCTGAATAAGGCTATAAAGTTTAAAATCACTATATAAATGTAATAAATGAAATCAAATACCGGTACCCACCAAATCAGATCAATATACTTTAATTTCTTTAAAACAGGGATATAAACCAGAATTTGCGCCAATAACCTGATCGAATAAAATGCAGCAATAATCCACCAATCGGCCTTAATTACAATTAAAGCAATCAGGAATACATAAAACAGAAAACCTGATATCACCTGCACTCCCAGCATTTTTTTATGGCTGCTTTTGTATGCTTTTCCGGCACCCTGATGACGAAATTTTTGTGAAAAATAGCTGGAAAGTGAATTTTTGGGTTCAGACCAGATATGGGAATCAAAATCGATTTCAATTCTTGTGTTAGTATTGGTGGCGTTCTGGTTTACAAACAGGTCATCATCCCCCGATAAAATATGCATATGTGATGCAAAGCCCTTACCTCTAAAAAACAGGGATTTCTTGTAGGCCATATTTCTTCCTACTCCCATATAAGGATTACCTTTTAAAGCATGGGAAAGATAATTAAGGGCAGTAATGAATGTTTCATAACGGATAAAGCGATTAAGCAGACTCCCTTTAAATTCATAGGGTGAATAAGCCAGGACAATTTCGGTATGCTCATTGAAATTTCGTTGAATACACTTTAGCCATTGGTTTGATGCAGGTCTGCAATCTGCATCGGTAAAGACCAGGTTGTCATTTTTTGCTGCCTTTATTCCGAGAGTTACTGCAAACTTCTTTCCGTGCTTAAAACGGGGATGATCGTTAATTGTAACGACCTTGAGGTTTTTATGCTGCAGGGATAAGTCGCGTAAAAACCAGTCGGACCCGTCATTTGAACAATCATTTACAATTACCACCTCAAAATCAGGGTAATCCTGTTCAAGAAATGGCAAGAGATTCTGCTTTAAATTCTCCAGCTCGTTTTTTGCACAAATGATGACCGAGATCGGCTCCAAAACCTGGTTATAGCCTTCATAACCTTTATAAACCGCTAATTTTCTATGAATTGCAAGAGTATAATATAACTGCAGGATCAAACAAATCAGTAGGGAAATTGAAATCGAAATAACTAAATAATCCACGCGTTAGAATGAGCTTTAAACAGGGGTAAATTTCTAATTTTTCAGCTAACTATTGTCATTTTTAAAAAATAAAAGAAATAATCAGGGCATATTTCTGGCTCTCACCTGCTACAGTTTATATTTTGCTATTTTTGCGGCTGATATTTTGCAATTGAATGAAATTTAAATTAGAGGCTTCAGATAAATCTTCGAAAGCACGGGCAGGCGAAATAAGTACTGACCATGGCATCATCAAAACCCCCATTTTTATGCCTGTGGGCACTGCAGGTTCGGTAAAGGCTGTGCACCAGCATGAACTTTCGGAAGATATTAAGGCCCAGATCATTCTTGGCAATACCTACCATTTATACCTCAGGCCAGGTTTGGAAACCCTCCAGCTTGCGGGCGGATTGCATAAATTTAATGGATGGGATAAACCCCTGCTGACTGATAGCGGCGGTTATCAGGTCTATTCTCTGTCGGGAGTACGAAAAATCAGGGAGGAAGGTGTGACCTTCAGATCACATATAGACGGTTCAAAACATCTTTTTACCCCTGAATCGGTAATGGATACCCAGAGGGTTATTGGTGCTGATATTATCATGGCCTTCGATGAATGTACACCCTATCCCTGCGAATATGGCTATGCCCGTCGTTCAATGGAAATGACTCATCGCTGGCTGAAGCGCTGCTGTGAACGCTTTGATACAACTCATCCCCTATATGGATTTGATCAAACCCTGTTTCCTATTGTTCAAGGCTCGGTTTATAAAGACCTTCGAAAACAATCTGCAGAAGTTATCGCCTCTTTTGAAAGGGAAGGAAACGCAATCGGCGGACTTTCAGTTGGAGAACCTGCTGAAGAGATGTATGAAATGACAGATATCGTTACCGATATACTTCCAAAAGATAAGCCACGCTATCTTATGGGGGTAGGTACTCCTGTAAATATCCTCGAAAATATTGCATTGGGAATAGATATGTTCGACTGTGTAATGCCAACACGAAATGCCAGAAACGGGATGTTATTCACTAAAAATGGCATCATTAATATCCGTAATGAGCGCTGGAAGAACGATTTCTCTCCACTGGAAGAAGATAGTGATCTTTTTACAGACAGAAATTATTCAAAGGCGTATCTTAGACATCTGGCTCATTCAAAAGAGATACTGGGTGCTCAGATTGCAACCTTACATAACCTGCACTTTTACTTATGGCTGGTGAATGAGGCCAGAGAGAAAATTATAGCCGGTGATTTTCACGATTGGAAAAACAAAATGGTTGTTCAATTAGCACAACGCTTATAGCATTAGAATATGATCGGAATTATCGACAGGTACATCATAAAGAAATATCTGGGGACATTTGCCTTTACCCTGACAATTTTCACTGTGATTATTGTAATTTTCGATGTTTCCGAAAAACTTGATGACTTTTTAAGGCATCAGGCACCGATGAAAGAGATTATTTTCAGCTATTATGTCGGTTTTATTCCATTTTATCTCAATTTTCTATCTCCCTTAATAAATTTCATAGCTGTTATTTTCTTTACGGCTAAAATGGCCGATCAAACAGAAATTGTACCGATACTTAGCAGCGGGGTAAGTTTTAAACGATTTCTATGGCCTTACCTGATCTCATCTACAGTCATTTTTCTAGTTACACTGATCTTTAATCTCTTCATCATTCCTGAAACTAACCGGCTGAAGATTGATTTTGAGAATGTTTATGTGAATCCGAAATCAGACAATTCCAAGATGTATACGCATATGCAGATTGATAAAAACACGTTGGTATACATTGAAAATTTCGACAATAATTTAAAAACCGGTTATAAGTTCACGCTGGAAAAATTCTCGGGGATGGATCTGAAAGAAAAGCTCGTTTCCGATAGAATCAGTTGGGATTCAGTTAAAACAAAATGGAAAATTGAAAACTATTCTATCCGGAAAATTGATGGTTTGAAGGAGTCTATGACCGCAGGTTTACAAATGGATACCACACTGGATATGCGCCCGAAAGACTTCGAAATTTATGATAATATTTACCAGGCGATGAATATGGGTGAGTTAAACGATCGTATTAAGAAGGAAGAAATACGAGGCACCGGGGTAATGGCGGATTTAAAACTTGAAAAATACCAGCGTTTTGTGTATCCCTTGTCGGCTTTTGTTCTAACCTTAATGGGCGTTTCCCTCTCTTCACGCAAGGTACGTGGCGGGGTTGGCCTTCCACTTGGAATAGGTATATTTTTAAGCTTCACCTATATCCTATTCATCAGATTCTCAAGCATGTTTGCCTTAAAAGGCGGATTACCACCTCTAATTGCCGTTTTAATCCCCAATATAGTTTTTGGAATTCTGGGCATCTATTTATTGATGAAAGCACCAAAATAAACCATCATGCCTTTTCAAAAACCTGAGATCAGTAAAAATCTGATCATTCTTCACATCACAGTCTTTATATGGGGATTTACCGGAATCCTGGGTGCCTTGATCTCTATCGATGCCGCGCATCTCGTATGGTACAGGGTTCTGATCGCCTTTGTTAGTTTGTATGGATATTTCCTTTTTAAGAAAATATCGATCCGGGTATCCAAAGAAACCTTTTTGAAATTATTCTTCACTGGAGCTATTGTAGCAGCTCACTGGATTCTGTTCTTTCAATCAATTAAACTGTCTACTGTTTCGGTAGCTTTGGTCAGTCTTTCCTCCCTTACCCTGTTCACGGCGATACTAGAACCCCTGCTGAAAAGACAAAAAATATCAGGTCTCGAAATATTCACCGGCTTGATGATCATCTCCGGTATTTACATGATTTTTAAGTTTGAATCCCGGTACTCTATAGGAATAATCAGCGGTTTGCTAAGTGCTCTGTGCGCCAGTATTTTCTCAATCATAAATTCGAAACAAATTCAAAATCGCCCTGCACCGATTATAAGCTTCTATGAGCTCATTGGAGCATGGGTATGGATTTCTCTTTATTTATTAATTTCAGAAGGCCTGAAGGCCCCTGTTAGCCTCAATCCTTCTGATTTGTTCTTTTTATTGATCCTTGGAACCGTTTGTACCTCACTTGCCTACGTTGCAGGAGTGGCTGTGATGAAAGAATTATCTGCTTTCAGGGTTGCTCTTATCACGAACCTGGAGCCTGTTTATGGTATTATTCTGGCCTTCATGTTCTTTGGAAAGAAGGAACAAATGACTCCTGGATTTTATGCCGGAGCAATAATTGTGCTGGGTACAATCTTCCTGTACCCCTATTTAAAAAACATAAAAAGAAAGCCAAATCCCAAAACCCCCATCGGGTAGGGGAGGAGTTTTTACACTAAGCCTATCTTAAAATGGGCTTTGATCGTTGAAAAAAATGGTGCTTTAAGTCATAGATATTAGCCGCATTTAGTTTCCATTTTTCCTGAAGGTTTCAGGACAGAGGCAATGCGAATTTGCTTTTATTACAAGCCTTAATGATTCCTTTAGGGACGTTGTATTTAGCCAAAAGAAAATCATGCATTAAGGCGAAATACCAACTCATGAAAAAAGAAGATTCAGTTAAATAACACGAAAATTAAGGAGCTTCTTCATACCTTTAAAAATGGGGCGATAAAGTGCTGAATAAAATCAAAACTCCATTTCGGAATTAGTAGAATTTTAAAGTCCTATTTGATGGAAACCTGAAAGCTATCATTTATCGTAATTCATAATAAAGAAAATATCTAAATTCATTTTCGCCCGGGAAATAAGTATTTTTTCAATTGCGCAAAAATTTCATTAAGAGGGCATATTTTTTGATAAATTATCGAATTTTAATGAAGTAAAGACAAAATAAAATAATCATAAATAATTAATAATCAATATTTTACAATACAATATTAAATAATGAGTTTAAATTAAAATTCATTAAATCCCATTAAAAAACTAAAATCATTAGCAAAGCATAAAATAGATGAAAATATCAATACTTAATAGACTATATATCAGTGCATTTGTATTGTTTATATTATGTTTAAATATAGCATCTGTTTTTGCTCAGATTTTTGATGCTGAACAGAACCCTCCTGGCATAAAATGGATGCAGATCAGGACAGAAAATTTTCAGATCATCTACTCCGGAGAGCTGTCAGATGAAGCTCAGAGAATGTCAAACACCCTCGAACATCTGATAGCCGGAGTCAGCAAATCCCTTAATAAAAGGCCCCGGCCCATAACGATTATTCTGCAAAATCAAGGTGTCATTTCGAATGGTTTTGTACAGCTTGCACCCCGGCGCTCGGAGTTCTACACTACCCCACCCCAGAACCTCGACTTCCAGGATTGGCTCAATGGTATGGCTATACATGAACTCAGACATGTGGTTCAATTTGATAAATTAAGCAGCGGACTTAAAGCTCCTTTTTTTGAAGAATTAGCACTTGCCATTTTCGGAATCACCCTCCCTCCCTGGTTCTATGAGGGGGACGCTGTCGGTATCGAAACGGCACTGAGTCACGCCGGTCGTGGAAGGCTTCCCGACTGGGAGTTAATTTTCAGAACTAATACACTAAGTACCCATCCTTACTCTTACTCAAAGAATTATTTTGGTTCACTCAGGGATCTGACACCGGGCTATTATCAGTTAGGTTATTTTATGACCACGAAACTAAAAAGGGACTACGGCAAAGAAATAATCGACAGCATCATGACAAGGATTAAGCGAAATCCTTTGAGACCTTACAGTCTTAGTAATTCAATTAAAAAATTTACCGGACTTAACAGCAGAATGCTTCATGACTCAACCATTGCTGAATTGAAGTCACTTTGGCAAAAACAGTCCGCTGATCTGATGCAGGTAAATTATACTGCAATTAACAAAAGAAAAGATTCAATACCTGCCGACTACCTGCTACCGGTAAGCAATCTCAATGGTGAGATTATTGCTCTAAGACAAAATCTGACTCATACACCTGCACTAATTCTCATCGATTCGGTAGGCCGGGAGCGCATACTTCGTAAAATCGGCTATCAAACGGAATATAATTTCAGGTACGCCGCAGGAAAAATTGTATGGGATGAACTCAGATTTGACAAACGATATCGAAAACGATCTTACAATGTGATCAATATTTTTAATTTAGCGACTGATCAGGTTAAGCAAATCAGCCACAAAAGCCGCTTATTCTCCCCCAGCCTCTCGGCCGATGCAAAAAAAATTGTGGCTGTAAAAATCAGTACTTCAAACCTGTTCTCATTAATTGAGCTGAATGCTGAAGATGGAAGTGTCCTCCGGGAATATCCGGTTAAGGAGGGTTTCAGTTTGCAAAACCCATCATATAATGAACATGGAGATCAAATAATCTGTGTTGTGATGAGCAAAGATGGTGCTGCTTTAATGGAATTCAAGCGAGCAGATGCAAGCAATAAAATCATCAGCCCATTTCAAAGGCAGCAGATTATCCGTCCGGTTTATGCCGGCAATAATATTCTGTTCAGGGCTCATTATAAGGGCTTGAACAATATTTACTGCCTCACACCTGAACAAGAGACCATACCGCTTACTTCGGCGCCCTACGGGGCTACAAATCCGTCCTATGATCAGGAAAGAAACAGGGTGCTGTTCAATAATTATCAAATAAGGGGATATGATATTGCCAGCATACCCTTTGAATTACAAAAGAAACAGGAAAGCACTGACACCTTCATTGATTATGCATCACCACTGGTGAGTCAGGAGGCAAACGCTAATATCCTCGACTCAATACCTCAAAAAAATTACCCATCCAAACCTTACAGGGAATTCAGTAATTTGCTCAATTTCCATAGTCTGTCACCGATTGCTGAAAACAGCGACACTAATGATGATCTGAGCATTGGCCTAAAGTTCAAATCAAACAATCAGCTAAATACCCTCGATCTGTATGGTGGCTACCAATTTAATTCGGGACTAAGGAAAAGTGAATACCTGGCAGGGCTAAGATATAAACGCTTCTATCCTATTCTGGATATTACCTATTCAAACAGGGCCAATTTGATCTATTCGAGGCAAAACAATCGTCTGGTTCCGGTAAGCTGGCGCGAGAATATCACTGAAGCTGAACTGAGTGTTCCCTTTACATTTAATCGTCTCAATAAGAATTACAGCATGGGTATCAGAAGTTCCAGTAGCTTCACTTCAAGGTATGAAATTCAGAATAAGCCCGCTAATTTTATTGAAAAATTGAAATTCCCGATGAAATATCAGCTTTACTTTAGCCGGAATTCCCAGCGGAGTGCCAGGGATCTCGCGCCAGGCTGGGGACAAAATTTTTCATTGTCCTATTTTCATCTTCCCTTCCAGAATTTACTCGATGGCTCCCTCCTTTCATTCAGAACTGTCTTTTATACTCCCGGACTTTTAAACAACCATTCTTTTCAGGCAAGCTTCAACTATCAGGAAAGCAGGGGAGCTTATGATTTTAGTGTAGAGATCCCAAGAATCAGCGGATACAGAAATTTAAGTTTAAATACACGTCTTAGAAACACTTTGTTGCTTGATTATCGTTTTCCACTATTCTATCCAGATGCCCAGCTAGGTCCCATTGCCTACATTAAAAGATTGAAGGGCGGCTTTTTTGCTGATTTTGAGAATATCGGAAAGGGAAACCCATTCCAGCCACGCACTTTCGGACTGGAATTAAGCACAGATATGAATCTTATGCGATTCATGCTTCCGAATTTTGAACTTGCCGGTAAACTGATATTTGTGAGAGAGAAAGCACTTAACAAGCCGATCTTTGAACTTGGATTTGCATATGATTTCTAGGAATCAGGACAGATAATCCGACCAAACAAAATACTGGTATAAATTTTGAACCATAATACTCATGAGATTTTTCTAAGACTCGGAGGACAGAGATAATTTTATTAATTTCACATTTCAATTCCGATATTCAGCACATTAATAAATTATTCACAGTATGACCTTTAAAACTATCTTCATAATCGTCGTCTCGGTACTTGTGACCATCGTACTCATGAATAATACCGATGAGGTAAACTTTTGGATTTTTGGCAATGCGAGGGTACCCAAACTAGCTGTCCTTGGGGTAATGTTCGGACTTGGTCTGATTATAGGATTCATGGCCGGAAGGCCACGGAAGAAAATCCAACCTGATTCTTTCAACTCAGCAGAACCTCTTCAGGATAAAGATCATGAATATACCAGAAATGATGCTGACCAACTGAGCGATGAGGACCGTGATTATATTAGGTAGTATAGATTCTGATTTTTATAACTGATTTCCAATTCTAATTGAGTGTTTAAGTTCTATTACACTTGCCATTGTGACTTGGGTTTATTTATTTTTTCAATGAACTCAATTTAACAATGTCCCCTGTTTCAATTGATTCACTTCAAAATTCACTATTCAACAAATTATTTTGATATTTTTTTTAGAAAATAATATCAGTTCCTTAAAAATTTGTATCAAGAATGTTTCATTTCCTTAAATATTCATAATTTCACATTTCCTTAACTAAACCAATCAATTATGAAAAAAATCTCTACACTATTATTTTTACCCATTTTGTTGTTTCTAACCATAAGCGTCAATGCACAGGTTAGGGAGATAAGTGGTAAAGTCACCATCGCCGAAGACCAATCCAGTCTTCCGGGAGTAAGCGTAAGGGTTAAAGGTACCAGTATCGGGACTACTACAGGTACTAACGGTACCTACCGTATTCAGGTTCCGGGTAATGAATCTACTCTTGTATTCACATTCATTGGCTTTTCTGTACAAGAAGTACTTGTTGGCACACAGAGCACAATAAATATTGCAATGAATACTGACAGCAAACAACTTCAGGAGGTTATCGTAACCACGGGATTTGGCATTAGTCGTCAACAAAAATCACTGGGATATGCTGCACAGGGTGTAAATTCAGAAGAATTGAACATTAACCGTCAGCCAAACATTCTGAACGCATTGCAGGGAAAAGTTGCAGGTGCAACCATCAGCAGTGTAGGTGGAGGTCCCGGTCAGGGTGCAAACATCCGCATCAGGGGTATCAACTCTATTGATGCATCAGCATCAAACGATCCGCTTTATGTTATTGACGGAGTACAGATTGACAACTCTACTTCTACACAGGGCGCTGGAGCAGGAGCAAACGTACGTTCTGTAGGAAACAGGGTATCTGATATAAATCCGGATGATATTGAAACCATCAATATTCTAAAAGGAGGTGCTGCAACAGCAATGTATGGTCTTAGAGGATCAAACGGAGTTGTTTTAATCACTACAAAAAAAGGAAAAGGAAATGAAGTCAGAACCAATTTTTCAAGTACTTATGGGTTAGAGAACATTAACAAAACGCCTGCAATTCAGAAAGAGTATACCGCAGGTATTTTAGGTGTCTATACTCCAATAGGGCTTGGTCCGGCTTGGGGACCAACCATCGCAGAAGCGAAGGCTTTAGACCCTACTCACCCTGATTTTATTTACGAGAACTACAAAAATGCTTTTGATACCGGCAGCCAGCTTAGAAACTCAGTTTCAGTAACAGGAGGTTCAGATGCTGTAAAATTCTTTTCATCAGTATCTCAGTTTAATCACGATGGTATGCTTCCATTTACAGATTATCAAAATCTATCTGCAAGGTTAAATACGGATATTAAAATTAGTCCTAAGGTTATTGCCGGAGTAAATATGAGCTATAACAATTCAGGAGGTTATCGTTTTGATGCCGACCGATTTGGAGAAAGTTTAACTTACTACTCAGGTCGCTGGGATGTGAGAGACTACATAAATGAAAATGGAACTCAAAAATACAGAGGAACTAATAATCCGATTTTCGGAGCGGCTACAAACAGATTGAAAGATAATGTAAACCGTTTTATTGCAGGAGCAAATGTTGGTTACTCACCAACCTCCTGGTTAAATTTCAATTATCGTATGGGTGTTGATACCTATACAGATGCACGTAAACGCACTGCACCTGGACGATTAGGTATTCCGGGTGAAGCAGTATATGATAATGCCGATGGTTTTGTAGGTGAATACCTTACTCAATATCGCGCAATCAACTCTACCTTCCTGGCAACTGCTTCAAAACAAATCACAAAAGACATCAATGGAACATTGAGATTAGGTTATGAATTGTATGACAGAAGTACAAAAGATCATGGTGTTTTAGGTAGTGTATTAAGCATTTACAACGATTTCAGATTGATGAACGCAAAAACACTTGCTGTAAGTCAGGGATTAAATCAGTATCGTTCAAATGGTTTCTTTGGAGAGGCAACTTTTGATTATAAAAATTACCTTTTCTTAACCTTAACAGGAAGAAATGATATCACCTCTACCCTTTCTGCAGATAACAGATCATTCTTTTATCCTTCAGCAAGTTTGAGTTATGTATTCTCTGATAATGTTAAACTACCTGAATTTATTGGTCAGAGTAAACTGAGATTATCATATGCTAAGATTGGTAAGGACGCATCTCCTTATTCTACATCTTCCGGTTTTTCAAACTATACAGGATTACCAACAGGAAGCACCGGACTTACCATGTCATCTAATTTGGGTGATATCAATTTAAGACCAGAGTTTACAGACACCTATGAGGCTGGTCTTGAAATGGCATTTCTTAAAAATCGTCTGAGTTTTGACTTTACTTACTATTACTCTTTAAGTAAGGATCAGATCACACAGGCTCAAATATCCTCTACAACAGGTTATGTAACTGCATCAATCAATGCCGGTTCTATCCGTAACAAAGGTATTGAGCTTGTATTAGGTGGAACACCAATTCAAACTAAGAATTTCACATGGGATGCATCACTTAACTTTTCTGCAAACAGAAATAAGGTCATGAGCCTCAAAGAGGGTTTAACTGAGATTATTTATGGTGCTGGAACGGGTGGTTATATTAACTCACCTGTACAGTTCAAATTGATCCCTGGAGAGCCTTATGGCAATATTTATGGTTCTTATTATCTTCGTTCTTATGGAACTGATGTAGAAGATCCAAACCGTACCGATAAATCAAAACCTTTATTGATTGGTGCTAACGGTTTCCCAATTTCATCCCTAACCCGGAGAAAATTATTAGGAAATTCACAACCTGATTGGATAGGTGGATTATCAAATAACTTCACTTACAAGCGATTGAGTTTGTCAACTTTGATAGATGCACGCTGGGGCTTTGAAAAGTTCAACAGACTGGAAAACTTTAATTCAGCATTTGGTATTGCAGATTATACTGCTAATCGCAGAAGCTATTACACTTTCCCTGGAAATCTTGCGGATGGTACTCCAAATACCAAACAAGTCTGGTTAGGTCAGGCAGTGGGTCCTGATGGAGTGAATTATGGTGAAGGATATTACAGACTTTACCACAGATCACTTTCTGAGCCATTTGTTCAGGATGCGTCCTGGATTCGTTTACGTACTGCAAGCCTTTCGTATTCATTACCATCAAAATGGCTGCCTAAAAAAGCAATTCGTAACGCATCTGTAGCAGTTACAGGTAATAACTTGTTTTTACGTACAGATTACTACGGACTGGATCCGGAATCCTTATCTGCGGATAGCGGAAGTAACGTAGATGGTTCTGCCGGTATGACCTACCCTGCTGCAAGAACTTTCTTATTTTCACTTAATGTTGGCTTTTAAAGAATATGAAAATGCATAAATTATATAAATATACCCTGATCATCTTAGCCACATCCGTACTTGCCTTAAATGGCTGCGGAAAGGAGTATTTTGATGAGCTTAGTACCAATCCAAATCAGGTAACTAATGCTACACTCCCGGCTCTTCTGGCTACTTCAACGAGTAAGGCTGGAATCAATACCTTTACGGTTGGTAGTAATACCTCGGCTTATGTACAGTATACAGCCAACCCCACTGCTGCTGCTGCAAGCGATATCTATGAAACAATTGATTATACTGGAATGTGGGATGCCCTTTATTTCGCTATGGCTGATGTTAATCAGATGAAAAAACTTGCTGTCAGTCAGAGTTCAAGTGAATACCTTGGTGTTGCTAATGTTTTACTAGCATATAACCTGATGCTGGTTAACAATCTTTGGGGTGCAGCACCTTACTCTGAGGCATTTAATCCAAGTAATTTTACACCGAAATATGATACAGATCAGGCAGTTTATGCAGTGACCATGTCTCTTATTGATGAGGCAATTACTGAATTGGCTAAAACTACTGCGACCATTAAATTAGCCGCCGCCAGTGATTTGATTCATGCCGGAGATCGCGCCAAATGGCTAAAAACAGCCTATGCGCTGAAAGCCCGCCTTTTGATTAAAGCTAGCAAAACTACCACCTTCAATGCTGCATCTGTTTTAACAGCTCTGGGAAGTTCATACACTTCAAATACCGACGACGCTGGTATGGCTACATTTGTTTTGCGCAATAACTGGGCAACTGTTTCCAGAAATAATGCCGCTTTAAGTCTTGGAGGATGGTTATCAGAACAATTTATTGACCACCTGAACGGAAAAACCTATGGTCTTTTAGATCCAAGGATCAAGAAAATTACTGATGTAACCGTTGTTCCCGGAAATTCAACTTATCCTGCTTATATAGGTACGGTAAACGGTGCTGGCAACCGGATTAATCCTCCACACAACAATACCGTGAAGGATGAGAACTACATTTCTTTCAACTCTCCATGGACTAATGATACCGCGCCATTGTTGATTGTAACTTTTGCCGAATTGAAATTCATTGAAGCTGAAGCTGCATTCGCCTCAGACCGCACCAGAGCATATTCAGCCTACCTAGCCGGAATCAAAGCCAACATGGATAAATTACTCGTTCCTGCAGCTGAGCGTGATGCATATCTTGCAGACCCAATTGTTGCAGTAGGCTCGGCTAATCTTACAAAGGACTTGATCTTTAAAGAGAAATATGTTGCAACTTACCTGAATCCTGAAGCATTCAATGATGTGCGCAGAAATGATTTCAAATACAAGGATTTCACTATGCCACTAAATGCAGTGCTTACTACTTACCTGAGAAGACTTGATTATCCATTGGGAGAAAGAAGCAAAAATGGCGCAAACGTTCCTGCCGGAGTGGCAAGAACTACTAAACTATGGTGGGATTTATAATTAATCCCGAATAATAAATGAGAAAGCCCTAAATCAATTGGGGCTTTTTTTATGTCTTAAAGTGCAATCAAAGCAAAATTATTTCAGAAATAGTTTCAATTGTACCTGAAAATCAAAATTTTATGAAAAATCGACAGCTATATTTTTGTCTCCTACTAAACTTTATATTTCTCAGTCCACAGCTTTCAGCCCAATCTTTTTCAGTAGAAAGTATATTAAGCTATCCATTTCCATCTGAACTTGTAAGTAGCTCAGGAGGATCTAAAATTGCCTGGGCAATGAATGAAAAAGGCTTGAGAAATGTTTATGTCGCTGAAGGGCCCGATTTTACTCCTAGAAAATTAACGGCCTATACTAAAGATGATGGTCAGGAGATTAGCAGTCTTTCGATCTCTCCGAATGGGAAATGGATTGTATTTGTCCGTGGTGGTGATCATGGCTCAAGGGAAGCTAGTGTACCCGTACAAGCCGCTTTCGACCCACTTGGAGCAAAGGTACAGGTGATCAGTATTCCATTTGACGGAGGGATGCCTATCGTCCTTGCAGAAGCTGATTATCCTGAAATTTCACCGAATAGCGATCGGGTAAGCTTTATAAAAGGCGGACAGGTATGGTCAGCCGCAATAAATAATTCTGCTCCTGCCAAAGCTCTTTTTTATGCCCGTGGTTCGAATGGATCGGTCAGATGGTCCCCGGATGGTTCAAAATTAGCATTTGTATCTTCAAGGGGTGATCATTCGTTCATTGGCATTTACACAAACGATGAAACTCCGATCAACTGGATATTGCCATCATTTTCAAGGGACACATCGCCCAGATGGTCACCTGACGGACAAAAACTGGCATTTATCAGAACACCAGGTTCCGGTGGTGCTCCTGATTCTATCTTCGCAAGAAAACATCAGCCCTGGGCAATCTGGAATGCAGATATCGCAGCTGGCAGTGGAGAACAAATATGGAAAGCTCCGGAGACTCTCGAAGGCTCATTTCCATCCACAGAAGGCGGCACAAACTTAATGTGGGCCAAAACAGACAGGATCGTGTTCGTCTCATTTCAGGATGGATGGCCCCATCTGTATTCTATTCCGGCAAAAGGAGGCAAAGAACTGCTGTTAAGTCCGGGAAATTTCATGGTAGAACATATAAAATTAAGTCCTGACAGCAACTCTCTCATCTTTGCTGCCAATACAGGTAAAGACAGATTCGACCTGGATCGAAGACATATTGGCAAAGTCAGTATCGATCAACCGGGAATTGAAATCCTGACTCAGGGAAACGGGATCGAATCAAATCCCGTGTTTACCGGTGATCAGAATACAATTGCTTATTTAAGTTCAACAGCACAAAGGCCTGTTCTACCAGCAGTAATGAATGCTAATGGAAAATCTCACAGAGTACTTTGTGAGGATTTGATACCTACAGATTTCCCTCAAAAACAACTGGTAAGTCCGAAGCATATCACTTTTAAAGCGGCGGATGGTCAAACAGTTTACGGTCAATTATTTGAACCCAAAAATCCCTCTTCAGCTAAAAGACCAGCCATTGTTTATGTCCATGGCGGACCGCAAAGGCAAATGCTTCTAGGATGGCATTTCATGGATTATTATTCAATCGACTATGCTCTGAATCAGTATCTGACAAGCATAGGATTTACAGTCTTGTCGGTCAATTACAGATTGGGAATCGGATATGGTTTCAAATTCCAGAAAGCTATAAACGCAGGTGCTTTAGGAGCTTCAGAATATCAGGATGTTAAAGCTGCAGGTGAATGGCTTGCTGCACAGCCAGGTATTGATCCAGAAAGGATCGGTATTTATGGAGGTTCCTATGGAGGCTTCCTCGTTGCATTGGGATTAGGAAAGGATTCAAAGCTATTTGCTGCAGGGGTTGATATACATGGAGTCAATAACCGTTTTAGCAGTGCAAATTCAAGCTCCAGAGCACTTGCTCCGGATGCCGAATTAGCAGAACAGGCGATGATCAGATCTTCTCCTGTGAGCTATCTGGATACATGGGCCTCTCCTACCTTAATCATTCATGCTGATGATGACCGTAATGTTTCCTTTAGTCAGAGTGTGGATTTAGCCAGACGATTTGAAGACAAAAAATTCGCTTTTGAATACCTTGCAATTCCGGATGATACCCACCATTGGATGAAATTTACCAATGCATTAAAGGTTACTGAGGTTACTGCTGATTTTTTAAGAAGAAAACTGATGAAATGATAGGGATTAGTTGAGAGTGGAGAATTATTAGCTTCATTCTCAACTCTCCACTCTCAATTATCAACTTTATACATAATAAACCTTATTTTCCTTCTCCAGTTGCGGCAATTTCAGCGCCTCCTCAAATATTCCGTAAACCGATGAACCGCTGCCGCTCATTGAGGCGTAAAGGGCACCGGACTCATACAATACAGCCTTTACTCGGGCAATCGCAGGATATTTTGAAAATACTGAAAGTTCAAAGTCGTTTTTGATATGTAATTTCCAATCCTCTATTGGAAGTTTGATCAGCTCGGTTAAGGGAGTAGAAACCGGAGCAGCACGAACGCCCTGATAAGCCTCTGCGGTCGACACCTGCACATCCGGCATCACCAATACAATGAAATAATTGCTCAGATCCAGATCCAATGGACTCAGCTGATCTCCCTTTTCAAGAGCATAAGCCGGCTTATTCTGAATAAAAAAAGCACAATCAGAACCAATTTTTGAGGCATATTGCTCCATTTTGGAATTTTCCATACGCAGGCTGAATTTTTGATTCACTAGCCTGATGAAAAATGAAGCGTCTGAAGATCCACCTCCCATTCCGGCACCAATTGGAATATGTTTGTGTAAATGAATACTGACCGGAGGCAGCTCAGTGAAATCTTTTTTAAGCAAATGATAGGCTTTCAGACAAAGATTATCATCTGCATTCCCCGGAATATTTACGCCAGAGGAACTAAAATTTAGCTCATCAGCCTCGATCACCTCCAGGGCATCTTTGATTGCGAGGGGATAAAAGATCGACTCCAGATTATGGTATCCATCAGCGCGCTTACTGATAATATTTAAGCCTATATTGATCTTAGCATTCGGAAAAAGAATCATATTGTGAACATACTGATATATTTATGAACAATTTTAGGATGCCAAAATTACATTTATTTTATTTGCACTGAAAAGCATAAAGCTGAAAGCAAAAAGTTGAAAGTACGGCCACAACAAACCAAGAATTAAAAGAATGAAACAATATCACGAGTTGATGCAGCATGTTCTGCAAAACGGAACCCAAAAGCATGATCGCACAGGAACCGGTACGATCAGTGTATTTGGCTACCAGATGCGTTTCAATCTTCAGGAAGGATTTCCGCTGGTAACCACTAAGAAAGTGCACCTGAGGTCTATTATTCACGAATTGATCTGGTTTCTGAAAGGTGAAACCAATATTAAATACTTAAAGGATAATGGGGTCAGTATTTGGGATGAATGGGCTGATGAAAATGGTGAACTTGGGCCTGTTTATGGCTCCCAATGGCGCTCATGGCCTACACCTAGTGGCGGACATATTGATCAAATTACACAAGTAATCAAACAGATTCGCAATAATCCGGATTCAAGACGTTTAATTGTGTCTGCATGGAATGTTGCAGAAATTGAAAATATGGCACTTCCACCCTGCCATAGTTTCTTTCAATTCTATGTTGCAGATGGAAAATTAAGCTGCCAGCTTTATCAGCGTAGTGCCGACATATTTTTGGGGGTTCCATTTAATATTGCCTCATACGGCCTGCTGACCATGATGGTAGCACAGGTTTGCGGATTGGAAGCAGGGGATTTAGTACACACTTTTGGAGATGCACATCTTTACAATAACCATCTGGAGCAAACCAGGCTACAATTAAGCCGGGAATGCAAACCGCTTCCTATAATGAAGCTAAATCCGGAGATCAGGGATATTTTTGATTTTAAGTTTGAAGACTTCAGTCTGGAAAACTATGACCCGCATCCCCACATAAAGGGAGCTGTAGCTATCTAATCTAAGCATATGAATATTAATCTGATTGTTGCCATTGACCAAAAGAACGGAATTGGCAAAAACAATCTCCTACCATGGCATCTACCGGCAGATCTGAAACATTTTAAAACGATTACTACCTGGCATCCGATTATTATGGGAAGAAAAACCTTTGATTCTATCGGGAAAGCCCTGCCAAACAGAAGAAATATCGTCATAAGCAGACAATCCGGATTGGTCATCCCGGGAGCTGAATTATGCAGTTCATTGAATAATGCAATTAAATTATGCAAAGACGAGAAAGATATATTTGTGATTGGCGGAGCACAAATATTTGAACAGGCACTTCCTGTTGCTAACATCCTTTACCTTACTATTATTCATGAGGATTTTGATGCCGATGTATTTTTTCCCGTGATTAACATGAATGAATGGACTGAGGAAGAAAAAATTCTTCATGAACCTGATGAAAAGAACTTATATTCTTATAGTTTTATCAAATATAAAAAAGCCTGAATTTCTTCTGTAATTTTCTGTGTTAAAGAATTATTCCAAAAAACAAAAATTTAGTTAGCTTTGGCGTCTTAACCAAAATAGGCTTAAATCAACATTAATAGACAATTAAAATAAAATGCAAGGTAAAGGATTAGTAAAATTCGCAGCAATAGCGCTCACTATAGCGTGTTTGTATTCCCTCTCGTTTACGTGGATAGCGAATAAAGTTGAAAAAGATGCACAGGAATTTGCAAAAGGTGATGCTATAAAAGAGAAAGTTTATCTTGATTCAGTAGCCTCATTACCAGTGTATAGCAGCCTGAGTTATATCACCTATCAGTACGCAAAGGAACGTGAAATTCCACTAGGACTTGATCTTAAGGGTGGTATGAACGTAACCATGGAGATCTCTTTGAGCGACATGGTTCGTAACCTTGCAAATAATAGTACTGATGCAAACTTTAATGCGGCAATCAAAAATGCTGAGGCCGCTATGGCAACAGGCGAAAGTGATTTCATAAGCGTTTTTGGAAAAGAGTTTGAAAAAATAAGTCCAAACAGTAAACTATCCCCATTATTCGCTACAAAAGAGAATTCAGCAAACCTGAAGATTGATGCAAGCAATCAGGATGTATTAAACTTCCTGAGAAAATCAGCTGATGGGGCAATCGACCTGTCATTCAATATTCTTCGGACCCGTATTGATAAGTTTGGAGTAACCTCTCCTAACATTCAAAAACAACAGGGCACCAACCGCATTCTGATTGAACTTCCTGGTGTAACTGATCCGGATCGTGTACGTAAATTACTTCAGGGATCTGCAAAACTTGAATTTTGGGAAACCTATGATAATGCTGAGATCTTCAGTTTACTTCAGAATGTGAACAGTATTCTGGCATCTACTATTAAATCAACAGATACTGCGAGTGCATCTGCCACTCAGGATACCAGCAAAAGTAAACTAGCCGCTTTAGGTAAGAAAGATAGTTCTGCTGTCGACAGTGCTGCAGCTTTGAGTAAAGTACAAGTTGAGCAGGCAAAACAAAATCCACTGTTTGCCCTTTTAAATCCCGCAACTTATCAGGGTCAGGACGGACAGGTTAATTTACGCCCGGGTCCGGTTGTTGGATATGCTGCTTTAAAAGACACTGCAAAAGTAAACTCATACCTTTCTTCAGCAGCTGTCAGAGCTGTTATCCCACAAAATATTAGATTATACTGGGGCGTTAAGCCCATGTCGGAAGACAGCAAGGTTTTTGAACTTTATGCTCTTAAAACCAGCAATTTAGGTGGTGGTCCTGCTTTAGAGGGGGATGTGATTTCTGACGCACGTTCTGATTACGATCAGAAAGGCAATCCTGAAGTTGTAATGGTTATGAATGCGGATGGTGCACGTGCCTGGCGTTCAATAACTGCTGCTGCATCTGCTGATCCAAACAATAAAAAAAGTGTTGCTATTGTACTTGATAATCTGGTTTACTCTGCTCCTACAGTTCAGGGAGAAATTCCAAACGGAATTTCATCAATCAGTGGAAGCTTTAAAGTTGAAGACACTCAGGATCTTGCAAACGTTTTGAAAGCAGGAAGATTACCTGCTCCAGCAAAAATTGTGAGTGATTATGTTGTTGGTCCATCCTTAGGAGCAGCTTCAATCTCTGCAGGTTTAATTTCTACCATCGCAGGTATAATCTTTATTCTCCTGTTCATGGGAATGTATTATAGTACAGCCGGATTAGTTGCAAACATTGCCTTATTGGTAAACTTATTCTTCCTGATGGGCGTACTAGCATCTTTAGGTGCTGTATTAACCTTACCTGGTATTGCAGGTATCGTTCTATCTCTGGGTATGTCTGTTGATGCAAACGTGCTGATCTATGAAAGAATCAGGGAAGAACTTGCAGAAGGGAAATCTGCAAGATTAGCAATCACTGAAGGCTTCAAGAAAGCAATGCCTTCTATCCTTGACTCCAACATCACCACTTTCTTAACAGGTGTAATTCTGTATATCTTCGGACAGGGACCAATTGTGGGTTTTGCTACTACACTGATGATCGGTATTATCACTTCCCTGTTTGCAGCAATATTCATTTCAAGACTGGTATTTGAATGGCTTCTTGATAGAAAAAAACCTATCAGCTTCTCAATTAAAGCAACACAAAACTTATTTAAAGATTCGAAGTTTGACTTCATCACTGGCAGAAAACGTTTCTATATCCTTTCAGCAGCAATAATCGTTGCCGGAATCATCTCTGCCTTTACTCAGGGATTCAGCCTCGGAGTAGATTTCCAGGGTGGTAGAGCTTATTTTGTTGCATTCGACAAACCAGTTGAAGTTGAAAATGTACGTTCTGTTTTAGTTGATGAATTCGGAACAGCGGTTGAAGTAAAAACCTTTGGTTCTTCCAATCAGGTTAAGATCACTACTGCCTACCTTATCAATGACAACTCAGATCAGGCCAATGACCAGGTTAACGAAAAACTTGCATCTGGTCTTAAGAAAATTAATCCCGTCTACGAGATAAAGGATTCACAAAAAGTGACCCCAACAATAGCCGAAGACATTAAAACCTCAGCTATTTACGCTACGATATTCGCTATAATGGTCATCTTCCTGTATATATTGGCACGATTCAGGCGAATGGCATTTGGATTTGCTGCGATTCTGGCACTTGTTCACGATGTGCTGGTATTACTTGCAATCTTCACCATATTTAATGGCTGGTTACCTTTCTCACTGGATATTGATCAGGCATTTATAGCGGCTATATTAACCGTGATGGGCTATTCAATCAACGATACCGTGGTTGTATTTGACAGGGTACGTGAATATATCGGGCAGCATCACTCCAAAAACGAGGATCTTCCTTCTGTAATCAACAATGCGCTGAACAGTACATTAAGCCGTACAGTAATCACTGGTATTTGTACTATTGCTGTATTATTAATCATCTTCATCTTTGGTGGTGAGATCCTGAGAGGATTCTCTTTTGCGATGTTAATTGGTGTGATCTTCGGAACATATTCTTCCCTGTTCGTTGCAACACCATTCGTTGTAGAATTCATTAAAGAAAAAGACAAAGACAAAGCAAAGGCTTAATAATTTTCTTCCAGAAATATTTTTAAAGCATTCGCCCCCGGGCGGATGCTTTTTTTTTGTTTAATAATTAATTTATTAAGATATTTGTCATACGAACAATAAGTATGGCAACAGAATTATTCAGTACCTATTCCTATCTGCTTGATCGCACAGCACGAAAAGTAAAGCAATATGCTCAAAGACGCTTTAATGCTGCAAACTACGATATCACTGTTGACCAATGGTTAATCATAAAAAACCTGAACAACGCTAACGATATGAATCAAAGCCAGTTAGCTGAGATTACAGGTAAGGATCATCCAACCCTAACCCGTATCATCGACCTCTTATGCAAGAAAGGCCTCACAGAAAGAAAGATTCAGCCGAATGACCGCCGTTGCTTCACCATACACCTTACCGAACTGGGCAAACAGCGTGTTGCAGAGTGGAGTCCAAAAATGGCTGAGATTAGAATGAAAGCGTGGCAGAATCTTACAGAAGAAGATTATAAGAATCTGAAGCGGATTCTGGATACGATTTATACGAATCTGGACGAGCAGGAGAAACTTTTACCAGAATTATAGACAAACATTAACACAATACATATTAAAATGATTTCAACAGACATTTGCATAATCGGAGCCGGTCCTGTGGGACTTTTTGCCGTATTTGAAGCCGGACTACTAAAAATGAGATGCCATCTGATTGACACCCTGCCACAGATTGGAGGACAGTTATCAGAAATTTATCCTCAAAAGCCCATTTATGATATACCCGGATACCCTGAAATTAAGGCGCAGGAACTGGTTGAACGTCTGATGGAACAGATTGCACCGTTTGATCCCGGATTTACTTTAGGAGAACGTGTGGAATCTCTTGAAAAGCAGGATGATGGTTCTTTTATTGTTGGAACAAATGATGGAACCCAGGTACATTGCCAGGTGGTGGTGATTGCCGGCGGATTAGGTTGTTTTGAGCCACGCAAACCAGAAATTCAGGGATTACTTGACTTTGAAGGCAAGGGAGTGGAATACATGGTTAAGAAACCTGAAAACTTCAGAGACAAACGGGTTGTATTGGCAGGTGGTGGTGATTCTGCATTGGATTGGACCATATTTTTGGCTGATATTGCCGAAAGGGTTACACTGATCCACCGTGGTGACACCTTCAGGGGAGCACCCGATTCAGCAGAAAAAGTTCATGAACTGGCTAGCAAAGGCAAGATCGATCTGATTCTTCAATCAAACCTGTTGAGTGTTGGCGGTAATGGCAGTCTGAAAGAAGTATCCTTTGTTGGACGTGATCAGCTTACAAGAACAGTTCAAACGGATTATTTGATCCCTTTATTTGGATTAAGCCCGAAACTGGGTCCGATAGCGGGCTGGGGACTAAATATTGACAAATCTGCGATACAGGTTGATACTTTTGATTATTCCACCAATGTGGAACGTATCTATGCCATTGGAGATATAAACACATATCCCGGGAAACTAAAGCTTATTCTCTGCGGCTTCCATGAAGCAGCATTAATGGTACAAAGTGCCTTCAAATATGTGTATCCAGACCAGAAATTAAGTTTTAAATACACGACAGTATACGGCGTGAACGCATTCTAAAATGATAAACATTACAATTGAAGACAGAAACGGGGAGCAGCAGCCCATTGAGATTCCAGAAGAAATAAGCCTGAGTTTAATGGAGGTTTTGAAGGCCTCAGATTACAATATCCTGGCGACCTGTGGCGGAATGGCTTTATGTGCAACTTGTCATGTGCAGGTTCTCAAAGGGCTGGAAGATCTTCCGGAAGCCCGCAATGAAGAAATGGACATGCTCGACACCTTACCTGATGCTGGATTTGATAGCAGACTTGCCTGCCAGATCAGAATTACCGAGAATTTGAATGGCATGATTTTTCGAATCAGAGGGGATGAACTTTAACTCTGTTAAAATAAATTCAAAGAATAAAACTGCTGCTATGGAAAAACCTATGAATAAATCGACTGCATTTCCCAAAGTAATAATTATTGGCGGTGGATTTGGTGGAATTGAAATAGCCAAACGTTTAAAAGACATGGAAGTTGAAATTATTATGCTCGACAGGCATAATTACCATACCTTTCAACCCCTTCTTTATCAGGTGGCTACAGGTGGTCTTGAAGCTGATTCTATTGCATTCCCTTTGCGGAAAATATTTAAAAATCAGAAAAATTTCACATTTAGGGTAGCCGAGGTGGAGCGTATTGAGCCTGAAAAAAAGATCGTTCATACAACAATTGGCGAAATTGAATATGATTTCCTGATCATTGCCACTGGTTCTGATACAAATTACTTTGGAAAGAAGGAAATTGAGCATTTTTCAATGCCGATGAAAACCATCCCTGAAGCATTAAACCTCAGAAGCATGATTCTTCAGAATCTTGAAGAAGCATTAATTGAATCTGATCCGGTAAAAAAGAGTGCCCTCCTGCAATTCGTTATCGTTGGTGGTGGTCCCACCGGTGTGGAGTTATCAGGTTCACTGGCAGAATTAAAAAAACACGTACTTCCGACAGACTATCCAGAGCTGCGCGTTGAGGATATCAAAGTATATCTGATTGAAGGATCGCCGGAATTATTAGGCTCTATGTCAAGCCAGGCATCAGGAAAAGCAAAAGATTTTCTGCTGAAACTGGGGGTTGAGGTATTTACGGATCTGAGGGTTGAAAGTTATGATGGTAAAATCATTAAGCTTTCTAACGGACAGGCAATTGATACTAAAAATGTCCTTTGGTCGGCAGGAGTTAAAGGTGCAACACCTGCAGGATTGAAAGAAGAATCAATAACCCGTGGAAACCGAATCCTTGTAGATGAATTTAACAGGGTGAAGGCAGAAGACCATATTTTTGCAATTGGCGATGTGGCAGCATGCATTAGTGCGGAAAAACCAAATGGCTTACCGGGAGTTGCTCCGGTGGCGATACAGCAAGGCACTCAACTAGCAAAAAATATCATTCATATCATTAATAACGAAGATCCTGAGCCTTTTAAATACTTTGACAAAGGTTCAATGGCCACTGTTGGCCGCAACCTTGCGGTAGTTGATATTGGTAAAATTCGCTTTCAGGGTATTTTTGCCTGGTTTGTCTGGATGTTTGTACATCTGATGTCGCTGGTTGGATTTCGGAATAAAGTTGTCACCTTTGTAAACTGGGTCTGGAGTTATTTCAGCTATGACCGTGGAACAAGGCTGATCATCAGGAGATTTAGCAGGGAATCGATGACTGAGGATACAAAGGCTAAATGATTCGGTTCCGGATTCCGGATCAAGTCCGGAATGACAAAGTATAATTTAGTAATTTAATCAAAAGAATGTCATTGCGAGGAGGCACGACGAAGCAATCTCGTGACATTTAGTAGTTAATTAAGCTTCCATGACAAAACTGATCGAATGTCCGCGTGACGCAATGCAGGGAATTCATGATTTTATTCCCACTCAAATCAAGGCCGAATATATCAATCTGCTCTTAGGGGTAGGGTTCGATACGATTGACTTTGGTAGTTTTGTTTCAGAAAAAGCCATCCCACAGCTAAAAGACACCAGCGAAGTACTGAACAAACTAGATCTCAGTGCGGGAAAAACAAAGCTTCTGGCAATTGTTGCCAATCTGAGAGGTATTGAAGAGGCCATTAAGCATCCACAAATCTCTTATTTGGGATTTCCTTTTTCGGTTTCTGAAACATTCCAGCAGCGAAACACCAATGCCGGAATTGAAAAATCCTTAAAAACAGTTGAAGAATTACTTAATTACTGTGAAAAGTCTGGTAAACAAGCGGTTATCTATCTATCCATGGGCTTTGGAAATCCTTATGGAGATCCATGGAGTAATGAAATTGTAGAACATTGGGCTGCTGAACTGGCAAAAAGAGGTGCCGGGATCATATCACTTGCCGATACCACAGGGGTTTCCAGCCCTGAAAAGATCAGCTATCTGTATCCACACCTGGTATCCTGCTTCCCGGAAATCGAATTTGGGATTCATCTACACAGCACCCCATCTACCTGGCACGAAAAAATAGAGGCAGCCTGGAAAAGTGGCTGCAGACGATTTGATAGTTCACTGAAAGGCTACGGAGGTTGTCCGATGGCATCTGATCAACTCACCGGAAATATTGCAACAGAGGGCCTCATTTCGTTTCTGGAAGCAAAAGGAGAAGATCATGGGCTGAACATTGAAAAATGGGAGGAAGCTGTTAGCTATTCTTCAAAGGTGTTTTATTAATTGAGAGTGGAGAATTGAGAACCGATAGCTATCGGGTTGACAGTTGATAACGGTATCCTATTTCAGCTTTAACCTTTCTGCTTTAAGCTTGGAGGATCATTTTAAAATGCCGTATGCCCGCCTCCTCAAATTGTTCACCTGCCCTTTTAAATCCAAATTTGGCATATAATGGCATTGCATCAATTTGTGCGTGCAGATAAACATACTCAGCATCCTGGGGAAGGTCATTTAAAACCGCAGCCACCAGTGCCTGTCCCATTCCTTTTCCTCTGAATTCTTTTAACACGGCAAAACGCTCGAGTTTGTATCCCTTTTCAGTTTTTCGCCAGCGCGAGGCTGCCGCAGGAGCACCATTGAACTTACCCAGAAAATGTACAGACTCATCTTCGAACTCCCATTCCAGCTCAGGTGGGCAATTTTGCTCATCAACGAACACTTTTCTCCGGATGGCAAAAACCTGCCGAAGATCTGCCTCATTAGCAACCCGTTCAACTTTTATTTGATCTTCCATTTTCCTGAAATTATTTAAAAAAGAATAAAAGGGCCTTTCTGTACAAAAAAGCCCTTTAAAATAGTTTAGAGTTTGTCGTTGACATTAATGCAATTAAGGTCGTCAAAAGCCTGGGTCAGTCTTTTAACAAAATTATCCTCTCCTTTTCGCAGCCAGACACGCGGATCGTAATACTTTTTATTTGGTGAGTCATCCCCTTCCGGATTACCGATCTGACTTTGCAGATAAGCCTCCTTTGACTTGTAATAATCCTTTATACCTTCCCAGAATGCCCATTGCATATCTGTATCAATATTCATCTTAATAGCTCCGTAGGATATCGCTTCACGAATTTCTTCCTGTGAGGATCCTGAGCCGCCATGGAACACAAAATTTACAGGCTTTTCTAAGCTTATATTGAACTCAGAACGGACAAAATCCTGAGAATTCTTCAGAATGACAGGCTGTAATTTCACATTTCCTGGCTTATAAACGCCATGAACATTCCCAAAGGCAGCAGCAACGGTAAATTTCTCACTTACAGTACTTAACTCTTTATAGGCATAAGCAACTTCAGAAGGCTGAGTATATAATTTTGAACTGTCAACATCACTATTATCAACACCATCTTCTTCCCCGCCGGTTACGCCGAGTTCAATTTCAAGAGTCATTCCCAATCCCTTCATCCGGCTTAAATACTTCTTACTGATCTCAATATTCTCTTCAATCGGTTCTTCAGACAGATCGAGCATATGCGAAGAATAAAGTGGCTTACCATGTTGAGCAAAAAAACGTTCTCCATGATCCATAAGACCATCAATCCAGGGTAATAGTTTCTTGGCTGCGTGGTCTGTATGTAAAATAACGGCTACTCCATAATGCTCGGCCAGAAGATGGATATGTTGGGCCGCTGATACTCCTCCAAGTATACAGGCATTTAAATTATCGTTATTGAGGGATTTGCCGGCATAGAACTGTGCCCCCCCGTTTGAAAGCTGAATAATTACAGGGGAATTAACAGCCTTGGCTGTCTCCATTACAGCATTGATTGAATTTGTACCAATTACATTAACCGCTGGCAGGGCAAACTGATGTTTTTTGGCTACTTCGAATAATTCCTGAACAGCATCACCATGCAAAACCCCCTTAAATTCTTTTAAACTCATGATTTTAGTTTTTTATAAGATGATCGAAATTATGAAAAATAGGCTCAAAATCAAGCAATAAGCTTAATTAATCTATCCATTTATGGATAAGTTTCATTCTGTCATTTTGAGGGGCATTGCTTTCTTAAAATTTTTGTTTCTTTGTAGGCTATACACACATCCGAAATGGCCTGGTTTAAGAGAGAAAAAAAGGGGATTATAACTTCCACAGAGGAAAAGAAAGAGACACCCGATGGGTTGTGGAATAAATGTCCATCATGTAAGAAACCACTGCATTACGCAGAACAGGTAGAGAATAAATACGTTTGCCAATACTGTGCCTACCATTTACGTATCGGCTCAAAAGAATACTTTGAAATTCTTTTCGACGATAACGAATTCACTGAATTATTTCCAAATATACGATCAGCTGATCCTTTGAATTTTACCGATACTAAAAAGTATACAGACAGGCTAGAAGAGAGTTATGAGAAAACCGGCTTAAACGATGCAATACGCTCTGCATCAGGTAAATTAGCCGGGCAGAATCTGGTAATTGCCTGTATGGACTTTAATTTTATTGGAGGTTCGATGGGTTCTGTTGTTGGCGAGAAGATCGCCCGTTCAATTGATTTCAGTATCAAACATAAGATTCCTTTCATGATGATCTCAAAATCAGGTGGAGCGAGGATGATGGAGGCTGCATTTTCACTGATGCAAATGGCAAAAACTTCGGCCAAATTAGCGCTGTTAAGCAAAGCTAAGATCCCATATATTTCATTATTGACTGATCCGACAACAGGTGGAGTTACCGCCTCTTATGCGATGCTTGGTGACATTAATATTTCAGAACCTGGCGCTTTAATAGGCTTTGCAGGACCAAGGGTAATCAAAGAAACCATCAAAAAAGATCTTCCTAAAGGTTTCCAAACCTCAGAATTTGTGCTGGAGCATGGATTTCTCGATTTTATTGTAGACAGAAGGCAAATGAAGGCCAAACTGGGATCTTTCCTGAAGATGCTTGCCTAATTGTCTGAACTATGATTAGTATGATTTTTTTGATTAGTATGATTTTGCTTTTTCAAGGTAATCGTTTTATCAAATAAGAAGCGTCATGTTCGCATTTTATGGGTCTAATTGACCATAACTAAGAACTTAATTCTTCATAAGCAGCCGTCAAACTCCTTTGTATACCCTGACCATGAAAATCTTCGGCACCAGGAATACTTTGTACTTTTAAGATATCTTCTTTAGATTTTCCTGCTTTCATCTCATTTTTTACAAACAGAAGCAACTTTTCAAGGTAGTTCTGCATGGCTCTAATTTCTTCTTTGCCACCTGTAACTTTTAAAGGATCAGCAGAATGACCGAATACAAATAAGGTATCCTTATCGAATTTAGCAATAGTTTTATCCAGGACATTCACCCAGCTCTGAATATTTGCACCTCCGGGCCTGTCAATAAAAGGAAATCGTTTATTGAACATAAGATCTCCCATATGGGCAATGTTGGCATGCTCAAAATGCACAATGATGTCTCCATTGGTATGTCCTGCCCCAAAATAATGAGCTTGAATACGCTCTGAACCTACTTTAGCCTTCCATTTATCATGGAATACGGTATCAGCAAATAGTTGTTTGTCTTCAGACTTCTGTGCAGCTGCTGTTTTTTGATGGTTAGCAAGACAATTAGCATGTCCAACCACCTTCTCAGCCAAACCTTTAAATGCATGATTTCCACCTGTATGATCACCATGATGATGGGTATTGATCAAATAATTCAATGGCTTTGACGAAATTTTCTTAAGTTCTGCTATCAGATGAGTTGCCGGGTCAACAAATTGTGTATCGACCACTGCCATTCCCGAATTATTTGATAACCAGGCTATTGTACCACCCTGCTCGGTAAATATTCCAACATCATTTCTCAAAAGAGTAAATTTATACGCCGGCTGCATTAAAAAATTAGCCAGAGTCTTATTATTCGCCATGGCTAACATAGCCAATGAAAGTCCTGTACCTTGTAAAAATTTTCTACGTTGCATCAAAAATCAGATTAAATGATTCTAAATATAAATAAAAAAAAATCCCGCTACTGCGGGATTCAAAATTTACATCGTTCCGGGTTCATGATTGAATCCGATCGAATGATGATTAACACGCCCATGGGAATGGTGACTGAAACTGTATCCCCGAACTAAGCCTGTAATAAAATGCTTTTCATGTATCAGCATTGTCTGCTCATCTTTAGGAATACCTTTTACTGAATGTTTGGGGACATGCTTCTTAGCCATGATTTCCTCCTTTTCTTAAGTATTTATACAATTTACAAAAAATTGAATAAAAAAGCAAGATTGATTTGATGTAAAGAATCAGTATTCAGCATTAAACCTCAACATGACAATTTCCTTTAGCTTCAGAACAACATAATCGATCTCTTCCCTTGTATTGTATTTGCTGAAGGAAAACCGTACCGCAGGACGATTTGGATTAGCCTGAATTCCATTTAAAACATGCGAGCCAATATTGGTTCCGGAGCTGCACGCACTGCCTCCAGATGCAGAAATACCTGAAATATCCAGACTAAAAAGCAGCATTTCTGCCATCTCCATTTCAGGAAATGAAACATTTAGTACAGTATAAAGACTTTTCTCAGGTTCAGTGTCACCATTAAATTCAATTCGGGGTATGTTTTTTACTAACTCCTGCATCATATAAGATTTAAGCCCCTGAATGTATTCATGATGCTCAGCCATCTCTGCATAAGCAATTTCAAGTGCCTTTGCTAAACCTGCAATGCCATAGACATTTTCTGTCCCACCCCGCATATTTCGCTCCTGAGAACCACCAAAAATCATCGGATTGATCTTAATATTATGGTTAATGTACAGGAAGCCCACTCCTTTTGGGCCATG
Source organism: Daejeonella sp. (assembly GCF_030684675.1). GTDB lineage: Bacteria > Bacteroidota > Bacteroidia > Sphingobacteriales > Sphingobacteriaceae > Daejeonella. The sequence goes on from NZ_JAUXXZ010000016.1 coordinate 43,764, forward strand.
CAGTTTGTGTGCAGCACAAACGAGAAAGTGTACCTTCAATTTGCTAAGATCATGTGGATAGTGCCCCATACTCTGCACGGTATCGCAATGGAAGATTGCATGATACTTTTCACATAATTCACCTACCCTTTCAATATCTGTAAGTGTTCCTAATTCATTATTGGCATGCATCAGTGAAACAAAACTGCGTTCATTTGTATTCAGGATTTCTTCAAGATGCTGGTAATCAATAGTCCCCTTTTCATCCATATTTACATAACTCAACTTGATCAAACCACTACTTTCAAGTGCCTGAAGGGTGTGCAAAACAGCATGGTGCTCAATAGCACTGGTAATTGCATGTTTGATTCCATGATCAATAATACCACAGCGAATAGCCATGTTATCTGCCTCGGTCCCACCAGAAGTAAAGAAAAATTCGGAGGGCGAAGCGTGCAGAAGTGATGCAACACTCTTTCTCGCCTTTTCGATCAATGTACGTACTTCACGCCCATGAGCATGAATGGAGGAAGGATTGCCATAATGACTTTCCATTACTTCATAAATCGTCTTCAGCACCTCTTTGTCTAAAGGGGTAGTAGCAGCATTATCCAGGTATACACGCATAATAATAAATTATTCAACAGATTAAATCAGTTTACACCAGCAATTGGTTAAAGCAGATGTAAAAATGAGTGAAAATATACTCAGTAAATTAATACTTGTTCTTTGGTAAGATTATTAGGTTAAACGCAATATTTCTTTTATATCTGATATGATTTTCTGTGCAAGGTATTCGGCACCCGTTTCTGAACTGCTCTCAGAATAAATTCTGATTATTGGTTCAGTGTTCGATTTCCGAAGATGTACCCATTGTTTATCAAATTCTATTTTTAAGCCATCAATAGTACTATGGGGCTGATTTTCATACCTCTTTTCAACCTCAATTAAGAGAGAATCGATATCCATTTCAGGAGTCAGTGTGATTTTATTCTTTGAAATGTAATAAGCAGGATAAGAAGCTCTGAGCACCGATACAGATTGCTTGCTTATTGCAAGATGGGTCAAAAACAAAGCAATCCCAACCAAAGCATCCCGTCCATAATGAGATTCAGGATAGATAACACCTCCATTTCCCTCTCCGCCAATAATAGCCTGAGTCTCTTTCATCTTATTGACCACATTTACTTCACCTACAGCAGCAGCATTATAAGTTCCACCTGCAGATTCGGTTACATCCCTTAAAGCACGGGTCGATGATAAATTGGAAACCGTGTTACCGGGGGTATGCTTGAGAACATAGTCCGAAACCGCAACAAGCGTATATTCTTCACCAAACATTGAACCATCTTCACATACGAAACACAATCTGTCAACATCCGGATCAACGGCGATACCAAGATCAGCCTTTTTGGCAACTACCATACGTGAAAGATCAATCAGATTTTCAGGTAGTGGCTCAGGATTGTGAGGAAACTCACCATCAGGTTCGCAGTAAAGCTCATAAATGGTCTTTACACCCAAGGCTTTTAGTAGTGCAGGTACAAATATCCCACCCGAAGAATTTACACAGTCAATTGCTATTTTAAAATTAGCATTCCGCACAGCTTCAGCATTCACAAGCGGCAATGCCAGCACCTTGTCTATATGCTTTTGTAAATAGCTATCGTCGTAGCTAACCTTTCCCAGACTATTAACATCAGCAAATTCAAAATCGCTCTCCTCAGCCATAGAAAGCACTAATTGCCCCTCCTGATCAGAAATAAACTCTCCCTTATCATTCAGAAGCTTCAAGGCATTCCATTGCTTTGGATTATGACTGGCAGTCAGAATGATACCACCACCGGCATTTTCATCAGGCACCGCAACTTCAACAGTTGGTGTGGTTGACAGGCCCAGATCGACCACGTCAATTCCAATACTTTGCAGGGTACCAACCACCAGATTACGGACCATTTCACCCGAAATTCTGGCGTCTCTGCCAATTACTACCTTATTCTTGCCTGTACTTGCTACGACCCAACGGCCATAAGCTGAAGTAAATTTTACGATGTCAGATGGTGTCAAACCATTTCCTGCCAATCCGCCTATTGTACCCCTGATTCCGGAGATCGATTTTATTAAAGCCACGATTTAAAATTATTGAGCAAAAATAACAATTACATCCTATTCATAACTGTAAAACAGTAAATGTATATATTTGCCTCCATATCCTGTGATCTGCATATGCCAAAGAAGTGGTTTCAAAACTGGTTTAATTCTCCTTATTATCATATTCTGTACCATCAGCGCAATGATGAAGAGGCCGAATTTTTTATTGACAACCTATGTGCATACCTAAAGCCAACCGCAGACTCCAATTTACTTGATATCGCTTGTGGACGCGGAAGACACTCAGTATACCTGAACAAAAAAGGGTACGATGTAACAGGAATCGACTTGTCAGTATCTAATGTGAAGTTTGCCCAACAGTTTGAAAATGAGAAACTTCAATTTTATGTACATGATATGCGATATCCATTTTACATCAATTACTTTGATATTGCATTTAACCTTTTTACGAGTTTTGGTTACTTTGAAACAGAAAAAGATCATATTAATGCCTTAAAAACGTTCAGAAAATCACTAAAAAAAGGCGGTATTCTGGTCCTTGACTATTTTAACAGTCATAAAATCATGCATCATCTTACCAATCAGGAAGTGAAACATGTAGATGGCATAGATTTTTATATCAGCAAAAAAATAGCTGATGGCAAGATCATTAAAAGCATTTCCTTTGAACATAAGAATAAAGATTATTCATTTAAGGAAGAAGTAAAGGCATTTACTCTGGCAGACTTTCTACATATGTTCGAAAAAAGTGGCTTTAAGATTTTAAATCATTTCGGCGATTTTTCCTTAAATCCATTCAATGAAACAAAATCAGACCGTCTGATATTTATTTGTCAAAAAGCCAATGTTTGAACAGATTATTCAGTTTGACCAGAATTTATTCTTTGGCATCAATCAGGGCCTAAGTAATTCTTTTTTCGACTGGCTTATGCCAGCTTTAAGAAACCGCTTTTTCTGGACTCCTCTTTACTTGTTCATTGTAATCTTTTTAGTAAGAAACTATGGTAAAAAAGGCTGGCTTATCCTGCTGTTTACTATACTAACCTTTGGTCTGACAGATTATTTTTCATCCTCAGTAATCAAACCCACTATTGAACGATTAAGACCATGTAATGACCCCGAGATTAAAAAAGAAGTCAGAAATCTCATTGCCTGTGGCAGTGGTTACAGTTTCCCTTCATCTCATGCAGCTAACCATTTTGGATTAGCTGTATTTCTAATCCTCGTTTTCTATCGTAAATGGAGGTTAATTCTGCCAATTGGCTTATTCTGGGCTTTTTCTATCAGCTTTGCCCAAATTTATGTCGGTGTACATTTCCCTCTTGACATAATGGGAGGAGCTATTCTGGGTTCTATGATTGGATATGTAATGAGTACAATTTTGATGGTGAATAAATCATTTAAAGCATGGGGATCTGGGAATTAATTTTGCTATTCAGCAGCTCCATGCTGGGTGGCCTGGGGATCTTTCTTCTAAAGACGGATAACACCAACCGTCTGAAACTGGTATTGTCTTTCAGTGGAGCCTATCTGTTTGCCATTACAATCTTACACCTCATGCCGGATGTTTATCATTCGGGGAACCCGGAGATCGGTTTATATATTCTGGGGGGCTTTCTGCTTCAGATTGTGATGGAACAGTTTTCTGAGGGTATAGAACACGGCCACATCCATAAGCACAATCATCAACACTATGTTTTCCCGATTGGGATCATGGCAAGTTTATGCTTACATGCCTTTCTGGAAGGGATGCCTTTAGCTCAGAAACAGCATAATGAGCTTGTTTTTGGAATTGCCCTTCACCATATACCGGCCGCCTTCGCACTGGGGAGTGTTCTGATGCAGAATAATTTAGGCAAGACCAAGGTCATCGGATTACTAATTCTTTTTGCTGCTATGAGTCCGATGGGCTATTGGTTAAGCTTTGAGATTGGCAGAGGATCGATAGGTAATATAGATGCTTATTTCGATCGGATTATGGGAGTAGTTATTGGCATATTCCTTCATATTTCAACTACAATCCTATTTGAATCGAGCGTAGATCATAAATTTAATCTTAAGAAAATGGCTGCAGTACTGCTTGGTATCGGTATCGCACTGATTGGGTTTTATTTACACTAATTAAGCTAAAAGCAGAAAGCTCAAAGCCAAAAGCTTAAAGCCGAAAGTTAAAAGCAGGAATTTCCGATTTCGAAGAAAATTTATTATATTAAGTACGCATTTTTCAACTGTCAACTGTCAACTGTCAACTGTCAACTGTCAACTGTCAACTGTCAACTGTCAACTGTCAACTGTCAACTGTCAACTGTCAACTGTCAACTGTCAACTGTCAACGGACAAACTGTCAACTCTCAACTCTCAACTCTCCACTCTCCATTTTCAATTATCAACTAAATCCTATCCTCTCATCTTATCAAGCAATCCACTTAAGGTATGGGCCTCTTCATCGCTGATATTTTTGGAAAGCAGATCCTTCAAAGAGACTTCATTATCGAGTTTTTGAAGGATATCCAAACCCTTTTGACTGATCAGGATATCCACTGCTCTTCGGTCCTTATTGCTGACACATCGTTTAACAAGGTCCTTCTGTACCAGACGCTCAACAATTCTGGAGGCATCAGACATTTTATCAAGCATACGTTCTTTCAGGATGTTTACCGTTGCCGGATTTGGGTACTGGCCTCTTAAAATTCTCAAAATATTGTATTGCTGGAGCGTAATACTATGTTTATTGAGCTTTAATTTGAGTAAATTGGTTATCCATCCGTAGGTATATATCAGGTTTACAACCACTTTCTGATGATTATCCTCAAATTTTTTGTTGTAAATTTCCTTTTCTATTTCCATTTTGATGCTTAGTACATTAGCTGGCTTAATTTGAGTGTTAAAACCAAAAAGGTATTCAAAATTAATAACAAATTATTTAACCTTAGCCTTTATATTTTTATCCTGCCCATATTTCCAGGGGCAATTTAAACACTTATTCTTACAGCAATATCCTCTTTTTAAATGGTACTTTTCTGTAAACACAAGATTACCCTCTTCGTTGATGTAAAAGTCTACATTTTCAATCAGCATGATTAAGCAATTTTACAGTTAACTGGTCTTTGAAATAAGATTTCAAATGTTTCCCATTACCATGAAGTGTCCAAACCTCAGAGGGTTCAACTTTTTTGATCATGTTGAGTATATCATTCCAGTCTACATGATCCGAAATCAAGATTTTAAGGTCATTATTTGTCTGCAAATTCATCCATCCCGATGCGAATGCCCTGACCACATTCTTAGCCCTGATATAGCTATTAAATGTTAAAGGAGGTACTATATAAACTAAATTCTGATCTGGCTGTTTCATTCGTTTACGGGTATAAAGTTCATACTTACCCGGATGAAAGCCAAATTGCTCGTAAATCCTGTTCAGCCCGATAATAGAATGGTGGACCAGCACCTGACGCTTCGGACAATAATCAGACATCAGACTAATAAGCCTTTGTGCCTTACCCAGTGAATAGGCTCCAAGTAAAACATTGTGATTGAATAAATTCAGTTTTTTGATCTCATCAGATGCTGAAGGATGTTGAACAGCAGGATCTGCAAAAGTAGATTCGCTAATCAAAACATCTGCTTTGACAAACTCAATTTTCTCGCAGGTAGCATCATCCTGTAATTTATAATCACCTGTATATAAATATCTTATACCCTTGTACTCCATCAGCACCTGGGCTGAGCCCAGAATATGCCCGGCTGGAATGAAGCTGATGGATACTCCATTTAAATCAAATGATTCTGACCAAGTATAAGTCCGGATATTGTTACCGGCATTCTTTTGATACCTATGCTGCATAATGGCAGCAGTTGCTGGTGTACAATACACATTATCATTGCCTCTGGCAGCATGATCACCATGTGCATGTGAAATAACAGCATGCGCAGAAGCCAATTGGGGATCCAGGTAAAAATCGCCATAACGGCAATACAAACCACGTTCGTTAATGACCAAAAAATCGTTAATAATCATATCAGGATCCAATCATCAAAAACTGCTGATGCAATTGAATAATTTGGGGTATTAATAATTGCCTCTCATCATTATTCAGAACATGATCTGCAAACTTCATTTTCTGCTCGTCACTAAACTGGCGGTTCATTCTCAATTGAATATCTTCCGCACTAATCCCGTCTCTGGCTTTAACTCTGCTTATTCTGGTTTCAATGGGTGAGATTACCAGGACCGACTGATCGCACATCTTATAGGCATCACTTTCATATAAGAGCGCTGCTTCTTTAATTACATAGGATGCTTCCTTTTGACTTAAAACCCAGGTGTCAAATGCTCTGAAAACTGCCGGATGTACAAGCGAATTCAATTTCTCCAGTTCATACTTATCATTGAATACTATTGATGAGATATAGCTTCGGTTCAATTCACCGCTTTGGGTATAAGAATTCTGTCCAAATGCATCAAGAACCTCCGATTTCAATATCGGGTCAGTATGCATTATGGACTTGGCGACGTCATCAGCATAGAACACAGGTACACCTAACAGTTCGAATACTTTACAAACCGTAGTTTTACCGCTACCTATTCCACCTGTTATACCAATCTTCAGCATCATTTTTGAATAATAAAATCTAATGTCTGAGGTTCAATTTTTACAAGTCTGGAAAATTCAGGAATGCGGATTATTCTTACCGGCAACTGGGTATATCCATTTTCCTTCCAGTTATTCAGATCAACAAACAATTCAAAATCACTTCTATCAGTTTCCGGATATTTACTCAAAGGGCTAAGCAAAGTAACCTTCACTTTATCAGGAAGTAATTTTACATTCCTGAACTCTTTATTGTTCAGAACCTTAACAGGTATTTCAACTACTTTTTCAGTGAACTCATCTATATTTAATCTGAGATCAACAAAGCCAGGATGAATTGTAATATTCGCCTTGGATGGTCGCTTCAAATTAATTTTCATATTTACACTTTCACTCACTTTATCCAAACTCAGTAGTTCTGTTTCCCAGCCTTTTATGTTTGCAAGTTCTTTAACGGGTCCGGTAATAGTAACAAATGCGGGACTAATCTGAACCGAATCTGAAATACCAAATTGCGCTTTAAATTGAATATCCTGTTTCAATACGACAGGGATTTTTTTGACTGTACTTGAAGAAAAATCAAAATAAAGTGTATCCGGATGAATATAAACCACTTTCTGTGTAGAGCCGACCTGAGTGTTGATCTTTTGAATCTGATCAGAAAGTTCGATAAAAGTCTGCTTCTGTAATTCCTTCAATTCAATATTAACTGAAGGTGGACTTATCCTTAGTTTGGAAAACAATAATTGCCAGCCCGTTCCTTCAACCTGAAGCCTGATGGTATCTGATTGAAGCGGATGAAATGCCCTATTTTCAGGCAGATCAACAAACCGAACCAAGGTTTGAACCTGATAAACATACCTATTGGAAAGTGCAAAAAACAACCATGCTCCCACTGCCAATAGTAAGCAGAGGAAAAACAGGGAGATCCTGCGTCTTTCAATTTTAGTAAATTTAATTAAAGGCATATCAGATGAATTAATCAAATTTAGTCAAATAAAAACGCCGCTTCAAAAATGAAGCGGCGTTCATATTAATTTAACGATCGTATTATTTAGCTGCTGACTGACTAAGAGCTTTTGAAGATTCCAGAGAAACAGAAGATTTTTCAAAACGAATCTTTGTACCGCTCTCAACTTCAATTAGAAATGTAGTTTCGTTCAAGTCAACAATTTTACCATGTATCCCCGAGGTTGTGATAACTTTATCACCCTTCTTTAGTTCCTCCACAAACTTTTTATGATCCTTTGCTTTCTTCATTTGCGGGCGTATCATAAAAAAATAAAACACCACAATAATTAGTAGCATTGGTAAAAACTGGCCGATCTGTTGCATATCCATATTATTCTTGTTTAATTTTGATTTTTATTTTGCTTTAGCCGCATCAACCATTCCAAGTATATTCAGTTCGGTTAGCGATGGTATTGTATTAGCTGTGATACTTACTATTTTATTCTGCATCCCCGGTTTTCCTGCACTGTTAAACACCACACGAATAACTCCCTCAGCACCCGGAGCTATGGGCTCTTTAGGATATTCCGGTACGGTACAACCACAACTTGCTGTTGCACTACTTATAATTAAAGGGCTGTTCCCAATATTCTTGAATTTAAAATCGTAGGTAACAACATCTCCATCTGTGATTTTTCCAAAGTCATAAACTTCCTTTTCAAATTTGAATGCGGGTGCACTGGCTGTGTCAACTGCTGCAATTTCACTAGTTTCCTTCGAATCTGCCGTGCTTTCAACTGTTTTCTGATTATTACATGCTGCTAAAACAACAAGGCAAGCGATTGATAAAAAAATTTTTCTCATTACTAATTAATATTTATGATTTACAAAATAACACTATGAAAAATATATGTTCAAATTTACTCCATTAATCCACGTCCTGACTTACGAACCTTTCCTGAAGTTTTCAGATCTGCTAAAATTTTATCTAAAATACCATTTATGAATGAATTGCTCTTGGGTGTACTAAATTCTTTTGCGATTTCAATATACTCATTCATGGTAACTTTGACAGGTATTGAAGAGAAATGAATGAGTTCAGTAATGGCCATTCGCATCAATAGGGTATCCATCACCGCAATACGCTCAGAATCCCAGTTTTTTGTCTTCTGTGCTATCATTTCCTGATATTCAGATTCAAAAGCGACTGCCTTTTTAAAAAGGTCAAGCATAAATGGCCGGTCTTCATCCCAGTTAGGACAAACCTGAGCAAGATTGTTATCATCAGGATTTTCACTTGCAAAGTTTTTGAATGTTTTAGCCACCAGTGCCTGAAGTACTTCCTTATCTACCGGCCAGTTAATAAACTTTTCTTCGAAGATTTGCTCAATACCCGGTGATTTAAGAATCAGCTTTTTAAAGATATACTTGATGATATCCTTGTCTGACTGAATTGTATGTACCGGAAGGCTATTAAAGCTTGCGTACTCAGCAGAACTCTTTAAGGAAATAAAAATTGATTTACTTACTTCAGGGTCAAAATTCCAGGAAATTTTATATTTTTTTACAGCTGCCAGGTATTCTAAATTTTGCTTTAATAAGCTGATAAAGAGATTGTTCTGGAGTTTAACACTAGCATTAAGATCAGCTTCAGAGGGCAAATGTTTATTGGCCCGTTCATCTGCATCAATGATACTGTAATCTGCAACCTCAATTAAAAGTGAAAGTAACCAGAAATACATCTCATGTACCTTATCAACACTCTGTAAAAGCGCCTTTTCAAAAGGCAATATTTCCTTTACTTCCGATTGCTGGTAGGAATACAAAACCTGCAATGCTTTAACCCTCAGATGCCTTCTATTTAACATGTATAAGAACGATTTTTTTTTGTTGATCCTAAATTAATAGGAAGCTTTTATTTTTCTGATATCCTCAATCCGCTTCTCAGCAATTTTATTTGCTGCCTCATTGGTCGGAATATTCTCTTGTTTTGATTTTTGTAACACCCTTCTGGTGGCTTCATAAATATTTTCGGCCATCTGAAATGTTTTCTTTTTATTAAAACCGGCAATTTCTGAATAGCAATTGATCAGGCCACCAGCATTGATCAGGTAATCAGGGGCATACATAATACCTTTTTCGAGTAACATATTGCCATGAACAACTTCATCAGCAAGCTGATTATTTGCAGATCCCGCAATAATGGAACATTTTAAACGGTTTATAGTTTCTGTATTAACCGTAGCACCTAATGCACAGGGTGAATAAATATCAATATCGAGATCAAACAGTTTATTATTGGCAACAGCTATTGCCCCATATTTTTGTGCAATCTGGCCCAAACGCTCCTCATTAATGTCACTGATATAAACCTTAGCATTTTCATTTCTAAGTAAGGAAACAAGACTCTCACCAACATGCCCGATTCCCTGCACCGCAACAGCTTTCCCAGCCAAACTATCATTCCCAAAACACTCCTTCAAACTGGCTTTAATACCCATAAATACACCCCTGGCGGTTACCGGAGAGGGATCACCACTTCCACCAATAGATTCTGGTACACCTGTAACATATTTTGTTTCCATACGGATATATTCCATATCCCTTGGATTGGTTCCTACTTCTTCGGCTGTGATAAATGATCCGTTCAAATTTTCAATAAAACGGCCATACCTGCGCATCAGAGCCTCTGATTTATGTATTCGGCTATCCCCGATAATTACTCCTTTACCTCCGCCCAAGTTTAAACCTGTTATGGCTGCTTTGTAGGTCATGCTTCGTGATAAACGCAAAACATCATGAAGTGCTTCTGATTCTGATTTGTAAGGCCACATACGGGTCCCACCCAATGCAGGGCCAAGTGTGGTATCATGTATTGCAATTATTGCCTTTAATCCGGTACCCGGATCACTGCAATAAACTAATTTTTGATGACCGAATGTGTCAAGCTGACTAAAAACTGAATGTTCTTCAAATTGAGATAAAATCATGTTGGATGCCTGGCTTTACGCCACAAAAGTAGTAAAAAATGTTGTTTTAATTATTCATAATGGTTTGTAATAGTTTTTCTTAAAACCTGTTACCCGTTACCTGTTGTCAGATGTCGGATGTCAGAAATGATTGGAGATCTCCTTATTCTCTCAGCAATACATTGTCATGGCGGGCTTGACCCGCAAAAAATTCGTTCCACTATTGTCCATTGTCAGCTACCAATTCCCTAAATTCTATCTACTTTTGCAAGACAAGGATCAGATGAAAGAACTGGCTTATCTCAATAAATTCTTCTATAAATATCGCTGGCGCTTGTTGCCCGGCATACTTTTCGTTATAATTTCAAACCTTTTCGCAGTACTTCCGGCTCAGGTGATAAGGATAGCTTTTGACCTTGTGAATGAAAACATAGCACTTTTCAGGCTTTTTGATGGATTCGACCGACAGGAACTAATCTCGAGGGTTTTTGGCCACAGTTTATTGCTGTTTGGAATAATTGTCCTGCTATTGGCCCTGCTCAGAGGGATATTCTTGTTTTTTATGCGTCAGACCATCATTCTGATGTCAAGACATATTGAGTATGATCTTAAAAATGAGATTTATCAGCATTATCAGAAACTGTCGATGGCCTTTTATCGCAGAAATAATACAGGTGATCTGATGAATAGGGTAACTGAGGATGTAAGCAGAGTCAGAATGTACCTTGGACCGGGGATCATGTACACAATTAATACCAGCGTACTTTTTATTCTGATCATCATATCCATGTTTAATGTTAATACAAGACTTACTGTATTTTCATTGCTGCCTTTGCCTCTTCTGGCGATTACGATCTATTATGTTCATTCAATGATCAACCATCGCAGTGAAAAAATACAGCAGCAGCTTTCATCATTATCAAGTTTTGTTCAGGAGACCTTTTCAGGTATCCGGGTGATTAAAGCCTACGTCAGGGAGGGTGATATCCGGAAAAAGTTCAATAATGAAAGCGAAAACTATAAATCACATTCCATGTCGTTGGTGCAGGTTCAGGCACTTTTCTATCCGATGATGCTTTTGCTTGTGGGACTTAGTACGATCGTAACAGTTTATATCGGAGGTGTTGAAGTTATGAACGGCAATATCACTTCCGGAAATATTGCTGAATTTATTGTCTATGTTAATCAGCTTACATTTCCGGTCATGTCTCTCGGTTGGGTTACCTCCCTGATACAAAGGGCAGCTGCATCCCAAAAAAGGATAAATGAATTTTTAAATACGAAGCCAGAGATTATTTCCGTCTCCGGAGAAAAAACAGAGTTAAAAGGAAATGTTAGCTTTAAGAATGTGAGCTTCAGGTATCCTGATACAGGTATACAGGCGATAAAAAATATTTCGTTTGAGGTAAAAAGCGGTGAGTTTCTTGCCATTATTGGTAGAACAGGCTCAGGAAAATCCACCATTGCCAATCTTTTGATGCGAATGTATGATGCAGATGATGGACAAATATTACTCGATGGCAAAACCATTGAAAAGCTTGATCTGCAACACTTCAGGCAGCAAATAGGCTTTGTTCCGCAGGAAGTTTTCCTGTTCTCTGAAACAATTTATAATAATATTGCTTTTGGAATGATGGAAGCTGATGCTGGCAAAGTTGAAATGGCAGCAAAAAATGCAGCAGTATTCAAAAATATCATGGAGTTTAGTAAGGGCTTCGAAACAATGATTGGAGAGCGGGGAATTACCTTATCCGGCGGACAAAAACAAAGGCTCTCTATTGCCAGGGCAATAATTAAAGAACCACAGACTCTTATTTTTGATGACTGCCTCTCTGCCGTAGATACCCGAACAGAGGAAGAAATTCTTAATAATTTGAGCAGGATAATGAAAAACAAAACCAGCATTTTGATTGCTCATAGGGTATCAACTATTAAAAATGCGGACAGAATACTGGTTATGGATGGTGGAGAAATCATTGAACAGGGCACTCACGACGAACTAATGGATCTTAAAGGCAGTTATTTTGATTTGTTTGAAAAGCAACTTTTGGAGGAGCAAACGGCGGGGGAATAGCAATTAGGAAATGGAGAATGGATAATGGGATTTTGTTCAATGGCTAAAATCCACTGTCAATTATCAATTTAATTCTCAACTCTCCATTCTCAACTATCAACTGAAATCTGTTTTTGTTCAAAAAAAAATCAATTTGTTACTTTACTAATATCTATTATATTTACCCCTACCAAATTAAATTATGACTATGGGAGATTTCGACAACAAAGAAAGAGAAGAGGTTTTTTCGAAGAAGGTACGAGCCGGGAAGCGCACCTACTTTTTCGATGTTAAAGCTACACGTTCAAACGATTACTATGTTACAGTAACTGAAAGTAAGAAGCGTTTAGAAGATGGTGTTTTTATCAAGCACAAAATATTCCTTTACAAAGAGGACTTTGAAAAGTTTGCTGAAGGTCTTAAAGAAACTATAGATTATATCAAAGCTCACCAGGAAGTAGTAGAAAAGCGTTATGAATATTCAGAAAATCATACTGAGCCTGCAAAGGAAAGCGATGATTTCTCTTTTGAAATATAATTCAGATTTATTCTGACAGAATAAATTATTCGTTCATAAAAAAGCCCCAAACAAGAAATTGTATTGGGGCTTTTCCTTTCATTGCTATATTAACAATCTCTAATTAATGCGAATGGCCCTTTTTATAATGCTCTAATAACAGATCCCCGCCAAAATCATTTTTTAAATCGCGGACTACGGAATGAACATGATTGGCATTGTTTTGAGTGTTGTCATACTCAATGACGATTGTAGGACCCTGAACGCGGTAATATGATCCTTTACCTATCTCAGGCTTAGTATATCCCGCCCAGGCAAACCAAATATTGTCTAAACCCTCCTTCTGGATTTCCTGCATCATTTTTTTAGCGAAATCATGCCTGTATCTGTGAACATAAACTCTGATTAGTTGTAACAATAAAGATTGTTGTTCTCTTGATAATTCTGAAAATCTGATTCCTTCGGGTTTACCCAGAAGAGCCTTGCGCTTATCAAAGGTCAAAATATCTTTAAAAGCTACTGTATCAATGATGGCCTTTTTTAACTGCGTTGAAGTAAATGAATTGATTACAGCAAAGCCTCTGTCAGATTCCTGTTTCAAGACTTGTTTGCCAGCCATTGGTCCGTTAAGTACAATTGCCGGGTTACTTCCCATGAACCCGGGAGTACCTGCCACAAGCGTTTTTCTGTTGAAAGAGAAATTGAATGAGATATGATGTCCTTCAAACCGCCAGCCCCAAATACTTTTTGAGGAAGGATTCCCAAAAATCGTAAAGTGGTAATTGCCGGGATCCCGAAAATTATCTTCCGGCTTTCTTTTTTCCAATTCTTTCAAAACAATTTCTAACTGTATGATTTCATTGGTTTTTTGAAAAGTTTCTTGACCAAGGCATGATCGTAATAATTCCAATGCCAGCTTATGTTGCTGAGGATTCATTTCATTGAAAGTAATGCCCCTCCTTTTCATTGGCACAAAATGAAAATTATATCGTTCTTCCACGTCAAAAGGGAAAACGGTTTCGGTCTTTTGGGCCTCAGTGAGCAAGGCAATAAACCGAGTAGCTGTTAAAACAGATTCCTGTCCAAAACCAGCGAGCCGTATAAACAGAAACATGCTTAATAACAATAATTCTTTCTTCATATAATGGAATAATTAAACAGAACGGATTAAAATTCTATTTTGATCAAATAATAAATTAATCTTATAAAGTACTAGATAACTGGAATTTAATATCACAGCTGATCAAATCTAACTACTATTTTCATGTACTTTAAAAGTAAAGTATCAAAAAAATTAAAAGCCTGGAAGCAATTTAATTAATTCTGTTGAACATTGATAAATTAAGAATGAAAACAAGGAATAGAATAATTAGCTTTAAATTAATAAAATACGATTTAACATCCTCAAAATAAGAATATTCTATGCGCATTTATATCCCTGATTTTTTTCGATTGTCTATTCCCTTCCTATTTATACCCCTATTTTTTGCCAGCTGTAAAGAAAAATCAGGCACATCAGCAGTAGATTCAGATCATGCCCTATCCACGTTTGAAGTCCCTCCCGGTTTTAAAATCGAATTAGTCGCCGCAGAACCCCTGATCTCAGATCCGGTAGATATGGAAATCGACGAATACGGCAATATGTATGTTGTTGAAATGCACGGTTATCCCCTGGATAAAAGCGGAAGTGGCAATGTAATTCTGCTGAAGGATACTAATGGGGATGGAAAAATGGATGAGCGAATTGTTTTCGCCGACAAATTAACACTTCCGGCAGGTGTTATGCGATGGAAAAAGGGCATCCTGATTACTGATGCCCCTAATTTGCTCTACCTCGAAGATTCTGACAATGATGGAAAATCGGATATCCGTGACACAGTCCTTAGTGGATTTGCGCTATCAAATCCTCAGCATAATACCAATAACCCGATGTACGGATTAGATAACTGGATTTACATTGGGCATCAGGGTGCAACATCCACCCGTGAGTACAAAGAAGAATTCGGGGATGAAGGTTCAGAAATTATTTTTCCGGACGAATTGAACGCTCAAAAATTACCAAAAAATGCCAAGGGGCTATCCATCAGGTTTCAACCAGAAAAGAAAAAGATAGAGACTCTATCCTATCAAACCCAATTCGGGCATGCCTTTGATCAATATGGGCATTGGTTCGGATGTAATAATTCTAACCAGGGTTATCATGAGGTAATAGCTAACCGTTATTTCCAGCGAAATAAAGATCTGGTTATTTCCAGTTCAATCCAGTCGATG
Source organism: Daejeonella sp. (assembly GCF_030684675.1). Lineage (GTDB taxonomy): Bacteria > Bacteroidota > Bacteroidia > Sphingobacteriales > Sphingobacteriaceae > Daejeonella. Next base: position 59,208 of record NZ_JAUXXZ010000016.1, read on the forward strand.
TCAGACCATCTGAATGCTCCGGAGGTCTTCCCTACTACCACTCATCCCGACAGGCAATTACTCACCGATGTGGGGGTAATGACTTCCGGATGCGGCATAACCGTATATGACGGAGGTGCCTTCCCTGCCCCATTTGATAAAAATATAAGCTTTGTGGCAGAACCGGTAAGCAACCTTGTGCATGTGGACATCCTGAAAGACAAGGGGACAAGCTTTGAGGCAAGTGCTCTGTTAAATAATAAGGAGTTTCTGACTTCAACGGATGCCTGGTCACGCCCGGTCAATTTCTATGTAGGTCCGGATGGTGCACTCTACATGCTAGATTATTACCGCAGAGTAATCGAGTCACCCGAATGGATGTCGGAACAGGCAGTAAAAGCCGGAGGACTGTATGATGGCTCTGAAAAGGGTCGTATTTATAGGATTAGTGCAACAGGCCAGAAAGCTGCAGAATGGACGAAAGGTCTTAAACTGGGTGATGAAAGCAGTGAAAAACTTGTGGAGCATCTTGCAGATAATAACCGTTGGTGGAGAACTAACTCTCAACGACTTTTGGTCGACCGAAATGATAAAAAAGCTGTACCTGCGCTAATGAAAATGGCCGGCAATCCGGAATCCCCTATGGGCAGGCTACATGCACTCTGGACGCTTGAGGGCCTGGCTGAATTAAGCCCTGCCTTGATTGAACAAGCTTTAAAAGATAATGAAGCAGGTATCCGCAGCAATGCAATCAAACTTGCCGAGCTTCATTTGCAGGAGTCCTCTCAACTGCTTACAGCACTCCTATCCATGCAAAATGATAATGACCCCAAAGTCAGGCTGCAATTATTATTAACCCTGGGATATGATAATTCAAAAGAATCAGCGACAGTCAGGAATAAACTTTTATTTCAGGATATCAATGATAAATGGATTCAGATTGCTGCTTTAACAGCATCCTCTTCACAAACAGAATCAATTTTAAAAGAAGTGCTCAATAGGTACCAGGTGGATGTACCTGCCTATTCATTATTAGTTCAGCGGCTGGCTACGATGACCGCAAATGGTGGTGATCAAAATGCGATAAGGAAGCTACTTCAAAAATCTATATCTAATGGTTCGGGGAAGCAAATGCCTTGGCAGGGAGCTATGCTTGAAGGGCTTGCCATCGGAATGGAATCCCTGAAATCAAAATCTCCTGAATCTATTAATGTCTTTAAAAACGATCAGAACTTATTAATTAGCACATTTTTCAGCCACCCATCTGATGAAGTACGAAAAGGATCTCTCGATATGTTGAGGGTAATCGGATTAAGTACCGGGCCTGAAACAAAAGCTGCCATAGACAGGTCATTGAAAATTATGACAGACCGCAGCCTTACAGATAAAAAAAGAACTGAAGCCATTAATTTCCTCGCATTGACTGAGCCTGCCCCATATAGTTCTTTGTTAAAGAATTTAATTGTTCCGCAGGAACAACCGATCGTTCAGCTGGCAGCTTTAAAAACCCTGAGTAAAATACCGGGAACTGTGGTTAGTGAGTATGTTTTGCATAAATGGGCTGTTCTTACACCTGAAATCAGGGATGCTGCTATCGGAACATTTCTTGGGAATGATGAAAGGATCAATCTGCTTTTAAGTGCAATTGAAAAAAATCAGGTTCAGGCCAGCAGTGTTAGTTTCAGCAGAAGTGTTCAACTAATGCAAAATAAAGATGACCTCTTACGGAACAGAGCCAGAACGCTCTTTACCAAAAATGAAGAAGAAGGCAAAAAGGTAAATAAAGCCTATCAGGAAGCTCTTGAGCTTAAGGGAGATGCTACAAATGGTCAGAATGTATATGTACAGAACTGTGCTATTTGTCACCAGGTGAGAGGGAAAATGGGTGTTGAACTTGGTCCTGATCTGGGTACCATTCATAACTGGACTGCCGAAATCATCATGGCTAATATTCTGGATCCAAATATTTCAATATCAAGTGGTTATGATCTTTGGAATGTGGAATTAAAAAATGGCGAATCCCATCAGGGAATTATTTCAAGTGAAACAGATGTGGCTATAGCGCTCAAAAACAATGGAAAACTTGAAAAGACGATCAATCGTCAGGATATTAAGGAAATAAAAAGCATGGAAATTTCTGCAATGCCTTCCGGACTGGAGAAAAAGATCAACAAACAGGAAATGGCAGATCTTCTGGCATTTTTACGCAAATTTTAAAGGAATAATCGTCTTACAATAAATCATATAAGCATGTCACTCAAAGGTTTAAAATTTCTGCTCTCAGGGCTTGTAATAATTGCTACCCAAACTGCTTACGGACAAGTGCCTGATAAAGTATTCAGGGCATCAGTGGTCAAAGTTGACATAACCCCTGATGAACCAAAAATGTTACTGGGTTATGCTGCGCGGAAATCAACAGGTGTCAATGACCGCATTTACCATCGGATTGTAGCGATGGATGATGGAGTGAAGCAATTTTTTTTAGTTTCAACAGATATTTGTGTGATGTCACCTTCTGAATATGACCATGTTGCTGCTATTCTTCAGAAAGATCATGGTATTGATCCCGAGAATTTTTGGTGGACATTGACCCATACCCATTCCGCACCCGAGGTTGGAGTTCCCGGCCTTCCCGAGGTATTTATGGGAGATCGTTATAAGCACGAGGTAGATACCGCCTATACCTCCCTGGTTGAACGTTCCCTGATAAAAGGTATCACAGAAGCCAGAAGCAAACTGGTTAAAGCTAAGCTTGGAGTTGGCTGGGGATTTTCACAGGCAAATATTAACCGTCGGGCAATAGATGTGGATGGAAAAGCTTCCCTGGGATTAAATCCGGAAGGCGCTGTTGACCGCAAAATAGGTTTAATCCGTTTGGATAAGGAAGATGGAAGTCCGCTTGCATTGATCGCCAATTATGCGATCCATGGAACAGTGCTTGGCCCTGCTCAAACTGAGATCAGTGGTGATGCCCCCGGAATCGTATCTGAATATGTCGAACAAAAATTAGGTGTCCCACTCCTATTCATCAATGGTGCAGCAGGCAATCTGGCACCTATTTACAGTGTTTATCCAAATCCCCGAGCAGGGCATCTGAGTCAGTTTAAAGTATTATTAGGCGACAAGATTCTCTCTGCAAATAAAGAAATAGTATCCGGCCGCTCTGATATAAAGTTATTTACAGGATCGCTGATCATAGAAACCCCAAGAAAACCCAATTTAAGCTGGCCTAAGGATTTAGCAAGATATACCCAGACTTCTTCGAATGGAGAAAATATGGTGCTGCTACCGGCAAGATTCCTGAAGATCAATGAAGATGTGGCTATATGGAGTTTACCGGTTGAGCTGTTTTGTGAGATCTCAAACGAGATCCGCGATCGTTCTCCATTCCCCTTTACATTTTTCTATGGCTACACAAATGGCTGGCTCGGATATCTGCCTACAGAAAAGGAATGGAAACATGGTGGCTATGAAATCGAAACCGTTTCCCCATACACACCTGCTGTAGAGAAACATTTAAAAGAAGCCGTTCTGGGCTACCTGGAAGGTGAAATGAAGAGCACACCAGCATCCCAGCCACAAACTCTCAATAAACCAGCAATTGTAAAACCAGAAACTGATGGTATGCTCAGACTGACCGCCAGAAATGGGAAAGGCATTGGACCGAAAATTAAATACATGCCCGAATGGTGGGCTTTTGGATGGTTTACTAATTTAGACAGGGTTGAATGGGATATTGAAGTAGATCTTGAAGGTGAATACAATGCCGAGCTGGTTTGGTCAGTTTCTGATGAAACAGCAGGTAATGAGTTTCTGCTTGAAGCCGGCAAACAAAAACTGACCGGAACTATTGACCGCAGCGGTTCCTGGGAAACCTTTAAATCAAAAAATATCGGTACAATCAAACTAAAGCCTGGCCGGCAGAAAATCGTCTTCAGATCAAACAAGCCTACTGTAGATGCCGGAATGCTGGACCTGCGGGAAATTAAACTTAGCTTGGTCAAAAGCAATTAAACACTCATATTCTAAATCAATATAAAATGATAACCTTAAAAAATAGTCTCTGGTATTTATGCCTTCTCGCTGTTTCATTCATTGGATGTGCTGAAAGTTTCAAAAAAACTCAGGACCAGAATGCCGAATGGAATATGGGAGTAGCTTTATATTCCTTTAACCGGTTTTCATTTGCAGATGCCCTTGATAAAGCTGACAGTGCCGGAGTGAGTTATGTGGAAGGCTTTTCTTTCCATAATATGGGTAAGGAGTTCAATGATAAAACTATGGCTGCGATGACTGATGAAGACATCAGTAAATTGAAGGAAATGCTTAGCGCTAAAAAGCTTGAAATGCAATCTATGTATGTTAGTGGTGCAAAAAATGAAGCCGACTGGAAGTATTATTTTGAGCTGGCCAGGGAAATGAATATGCAGCACCTGGTATGTGAACCTGAAAAGGAATCATGGGATATGCTGGATAGTCTGGCAGGAGTATACAAAATCAAAATAGCCATTCATGAGCATGCGAAAGGAAAAAGCCTTTACTGGCATCCTGATTCTGTAATCGCCGCAATGAAAGACCATCCAAATTTTGGTGTATGTGCCGATCTTGGGCATTGGGAAAGAAGCGGATTAAATCCTGTTGAATGTTTGAAAAAACTGGAGGGAAATATACTTGGAGTCCATCTGAAAGACATCCATCAATCCAATAATCCTGATGCAAATGATGTCATTATTGGCAAAGGTGTCATTAATTTCCCTCCCATAATAGACGAATTAAAACGTCAGCAATTTAAGGGTGTGATTCATGTAGAATGCGAGCATAAAATGGAGAATAACCTCGCCGAGGTGATCGCAGGAAAGAAATACTTCGAGGGATTATATACTAAAGTCAATTAAAAGAAAGCAAACTGAACCTACTATGAAATCCTTTTTAACAATAGTAAAACGAAATATTATTTCTTTCAACAAGAATTTATTTCTAATTACATTATCTATTTTTCTTTCTGCAAAAATGCTCTTGGCGCAACAAAATGAATCAACATTTGCCTGGCCTGAGGGAAAGCAAATAGCGATCAGTTTAAGTTTTGATGATGCCCGTGCAAGTCAGGTAGATGCCGGAACAGCACTGCTCGATCAGTATGGAGTTAAAGGCACATTTTATGTGGTTCCTAACTCTGTAAAACAAAGATTGGAGGGCTGGAAGAAAGCAGTTGCCAGTGGTCATGAAATAGGGAATCATTCATTTAACCATCCCTGTACAGGTAATTTTCCATGGTCGAGACAAAAGGCCATAGAGAATTATACCCTGAAAATAATGCGGAATGAATTAATTCTGGCCAATAAGGATATTAAGGAATTACTTGGAGTGGAAGCTGAGGTATTTGCTTATCCTTGCGGACAAACCTATATCGGCAGAGGGGAAAACACGAAAAGCTATGTGCCTGTTGTATCAAAACTATTTCTCAGCGGCAGAGGCTGGTTGGATGAGGGTCCAAATGCTCCTCAATTCTGTGATCTTGCCCAGTTAACCGGAATGGAAATGGATGGTAAAGATTTTGAGCAAATTTTACCGCTAATTGAAAATGCAAAAAAATCAGGTGCCTGGCTGGTTCTTGCAGGACATGAAATGGGTACTTCAGGAAACCAAACAACCCGGTTGAGTATGCTGAAAAAGCTAATTGAGTATTCACAAAACCCGGCAAATGGGATCTGGATTGCTCCGGTTGGGACTGTAGCTAAATATATAAAGGGACAGAAGGGATAAAATGAGCTTTTACAGATCTAATTAAAATCTGTTAAATAATACTTAGCTTTTAAGTCTATGCAACGTTTAAGAAGTTACCGTAATTTAAATCTGGAAATAATTCAGGTTCCTAAATTCTATTCTTCGGGATTTACTTTCCAATCCTTGCTCAAGCCTTTCATTATTCCATTTTCGACACTTTTGATAGCAATTACCTTATGTTGCGCTTTAAATTCATCTGCATCAGAAATATACATTGGGAAGTCTGAGGCAAATATCAGTCCTACCCTGCCCGTGGCTTTAATGGGTCAGTTTAATCTCAGGATTGCAAATACGGCAGCCACCCCTCTGACTGCCAATGTAGTGGCACTGGAATCAAGAGAAGGTGCAAAATCTCTTGATGCGGTTGTTTTCGTATCCTGTGACCTGGTTTATATCCCAACGCCATTACTTTCAATGATTCGGATGGAAGTTTCAAAACAGTTGGCCGGTTTCGATGGCAACAAGATTATTCTGAATGCGACACATACCCATACAGCACCGGTACTGGAAGACAATTTAGATGAATCCTCATTTTTGTACAAGATCCCGGTGGGAGTCAGTCCGGTAAGTGCTTACAGAGCTTTATTTGTGAAGAATGTGGCCGATGCAATCGTTAAAGCATGGAAGAGCCGGAGTCCCGGTAGTGTAAGCTGGGGACTTAACAGAGCTGCAATCCCATATAACCGTCGCGCATCTTATGCCAATAATACGACCACAATGTATGGTAAAACTAATGTGCCTGAGTTTCGGAACCTCGAAGGCTATGAAGATCATGATATTAATTCCCTTTTCTTCTGGAATAAAGAGGGAAAACTGATTGCGATGAGTATTGATGTTGCATGCCCGGCACAGGAGGTTGAAGGACGTTCGGAGGTCAATGCAGATTACTGGCATCCGGTTCGAATGGCTCTAAAGGAAAAATTCGGTGATGATTTAACAGTACTGAGCTGGATTGGTGCTGCAGGAGATCAGTCTCCACATATTATGTACCGCAAGGCAGCCGATGAACGGATGCTTAAACTAAGTAACAAGAGCCGCATGGATGATATCGCCGAACGTGTTGTAGCAGCTGTCGAGGAAACCTATAAGACAGTAAAGAATGATCAGTATCGCAATCTTCAGCTAGTCCATAAAGTTGAAAAGATTAAGCTACCTGTACGGATAATCACAGAAAAGGAATACGAGGAATCAAAAATTGTGCAGGATGAAGCGGCAGCTCTTATTGCAAAGGATCCCAAAGCTGCAGACCAGCATTATGCAAAAATGACCTGGTTTGGAGATGTTCTCAAACGGTTTGAAAAGCAAAAAACAAATCCGGATTATGAAACAGAAATACATGTTTTGCGTATCGGAGATGCTGTAATATGTACCAATCAATTCGAGCTGTTTACAGATTATGGCATACGCATTCAGGCACGCAGCAAAGCCTTACAAACATTTGTTATCCAGCTTGCAGGTCCGGGAACCTATCTCGCAACAGAAAAAGCTATCCGGGGTGGTGGCTACAGTGCTGTTTGTCAGAGTAATATCGTCGGTTCTGAGGGCGGACAAATTCTTGTCGACCGAACGGTTAAATTAATTGATGAAATGTGGGCCGAAAAAACCAATTGAAAAGCTCAATATTTTCATTCATAATTGTGTGTTTAAGGATTTTTCAACACCTTTAGTTAGCGGGTATTAATTGAAAGATTTGGTTTAATCTTTTGATCAGGAAAAGGTTTACTCATTTATATATTTCGATGCTGATTGATTAAGCATGGATTATTAAAAAGATTTAAAATGAAGAAAAAATTACGTAGCCAGCAGTGGTTTGGCAAGACTGGTAAGGATGGGATAATTTACAGGGCCTGGATGAAAAATCAGGGTATACCCGACTATGAGTTCCAGGGTAAACCGATCATCGGAATATGCAATACCTGGTCGGAACTGACCCCCTGCAATGCCCATTTCAGGGAACTGGCGGAGTCCGTTAAAAGGGGAATCTTTGAAGCCGGTGGTTTCCCGGTAGAATTTCCGGTAATGTCATTAGGCGAAACTCTGATCAAACCAACAGCGATGCTTTACCGGAATCTTGCCAGTATGGATGTAGAGGAATCGATTCGTGCAAATCCAATGGATGGTGTTGTTTTATTGTGCGGATGTGATAAAACCACCCCCTCACTGGTTATGGGCGCCTGCAGTGTCGATATTCCTACAATCGTAGTATCCGGCGGGCCAATGCTCACCGGTAAATATAATGGCAGGGATATAGGTACAAGTGATGTCTGGAGGTTCACAGATGATGTGAAATCAGGCATCATGTCTGAAGAAGAGCTTAATATTGCCGAGGCCGGATTATGCCGCAGTCAGGGGCATTGTGCCGTTATGGGTACAGCTTCGACTATGGCCACAATGGTTGAATCTTTGGGGCTAACCCTGCCTCAGAATGCGGCCATTCCGGCTGCTGATTCAAGACGGAAAGTACTGGCTCAGCTTTCAGGCAAAAGAATAGTTGAGATGGTGAGAGAAGACCAAAAATTATCAGACATCCTGACTAAAGAAGCTTTTGAAAATGCCATTAAAGTCAATGCCGCAATCGGCGGATCTACCAATTTTGTGATTCACTTATTAGCGATTGCCGGCAGAATTGGTATACCCCTTGAGATCAAAGATTTTGATCGTCTGTCTGCTTCTATTCCGCTTCTGGCGAACCTGCAACCTTCCGGAAAGTTCTTTATGGAAGATCTGTATTATGCCGGCGGAGTACCTGCACTTCTTAAGGAACTCGATTCCTTCCTCAATACGGATTGCATTACTGCGAACGGTAAAACAATTCAGGAAAATTATCAAAATGCAAAATGCTATAATCGTGATGTAATTGCTTCAATCGATAAACCATTTAACAATACCACTGCATTGGCAGTTCTTTATGGAAATATTTGCGAAAACGGCGCAGTAATCAAACCAACTGCAGCAAGTCCGCATTTGTTCCAGCACAGCGGAAAAGCAGTCGTTTTTGAAAATATTGAAGATTATAAATTAAGGATTGATGATCCTGATTTACCTGTAGATGAAAATAGCGTCCTTGTTTTAAAGAATGTAGGCCCCAAAGGCTATCCCGGAATGCCGGAGGTTGGGAATATGACCTTACCATTAAAACTGCTTGAAAAGGGAGTTAAGGATATTGTCAGAATCTCTGACGGCCGCATGAGCGGTACGGGATTTGGAACAGTTGTTTTGCACATATCGCCTGAGGCGACTCTGGGAGGAAATTTCAGTGTACTTGAAACCGGAGACCTGATCACCCTTGATCTGAATGCCCGTACACTGAATGTCGACCTCAGTACAGAAGAACTTCAGCAGAGAAAAGATAAATGGAAGCCCTCCCCTGCGCTTACTGATAGAGGCTATACCAGTCTGTACATCAATAACGTGGAACAGGCACATTTGGGCGCCGACCTTGGTTTCCTTAAAGGAGGCTCTGGCAGCGAGGTAACAAGAGACTCCCATTAAATTAGGACACTGAATATGAATTATAAGTCATTCGACAAAAAAGTAGCTATCGTTACAGGTGCAGGTCAGGGAATTGGTTTCGAAATTTGCAGACAATTAGCAAAGGAAGGAGCTGCGGTTATATTAAACGATCTTGATTCAGATCTTTCGGAGAGTGCAGCAAAGAAAATCAGGGAGGAAGATGGTAATTGCATTTCCCTTTCGGGTGATTCGAGTGATCTGGACTTCATTCAAAGCATGGTTGATCTTGCCGTAAAACAGTTCGGAAAACTGGATATAGTGATTGCAAATGCAGGTATCACTTTATTTGGCGACTTTTTAACTTACAGTCCGGAAGCCTTTAACAGAGTACTAAATGTGAATATGGCAGGCACATTCTTCCTGACACAGGCTGCTGCAAAGCAGATGAAACAACAGGCTGGTGGGGGTTCAATCCTGTTCACTTCATCAATTACCGGACGCCAGGCACATAAAGATCTGGCCGCTTATGCGATGACCAAGGCAGCACTGGATATGCTTGCAAGGAACCTGGTGATCGAACTATCTGCTTATAAAATCAATGTAAATACAATTGCTCCCGGAGCCACCATAACAGAAAGAACAACAAATGACCCTGATTATGAGACAGTTTGGTCAAAACTAACGCCCATGGGTAGACCGGGAACAACCACAGATGTTGCCGATGCTGCCCTGTTTCTGGTATCCGATAAAGCAAAACAGATTACCGGTCAATGTCTTGTTATCGATGGAGGTTGGTCCTGTATCAGTCCTTCCCCTTTTTGATCTTAAGGAATCCTAATCAAATAATGAAAGCAAAAATCCTTTTCCCTGCCCAATGCCTGCTGGGCGAAGGACCGCTTTGGCATGCCGAACGAAATTCATGCTTCTGGGTTGATATTGAGCGTGGTATTTTATTTGAGTATCAGTGGATCATCAAGGAAACCAGAACCTGGAAATTTGAAGGCAGGCTCACTATGGTTTGCCCCGGCACAGCAAATTGTCTGATTCTGGGTTTAAACGGAGGAATTGCCAGGTTTGATTTGAATACTGAGAAGCTGAAATGGATCCTGGATATTGAGTCAGAGATTACAGGAAACCGCTGTAATGATGCTAAGTGTGACATCAGTGGTAGATTATGGATTGGTACGATGGATATGGCTTTTAAACCGGGTGCCGCATCATTATACTGCATTGATAAAAATCTCAGTAAACAAAAAAAGCTGAGCAATCTGACCATTTCCAACGGGATGGGCTGGACGGCCGATAACAAGCGAATGTATTTTATTGATAGTCCCACACAAAGCGTTCAATCCTATTCATTCGACCCAATTAATGGAGATATCCTGTTTGAGAAAAACGCTGTTCATATTCCTGAAGAAATGGGCACACCCGATGGAATGTGTATCGACCGGGAAGGTATGTTATGGGTAGCACATTGGGGAGGTTTTGGTGTTTACCGCTGGAATCCCTTAAATGGGGGACTTCTCGAAAAGATTGAAATACCCGTCCCCCATGTAACGTCCTGTGCTTTCGCTGGTGAGAATCTTGATCACCTGATCATTACCACCGCCAGAGGAGATCTGAATGATGATGAACTGAAAAAATATCCGGAAAGCGGAAATGTATTCTTTTTAAAGATGGAGGTTAGAGGAACAGAACCCAATACCTGCATTTTTTGACCCGGCCAGGATTCAAATCGAGTTCTTGTCTAAAATATTCCAACAGCAACCTGTATCCTGATAATCAAAGCTGACAGAAAAACTCAGAACAAAAATTCTATCTTTGCGCCAATTAAGCTAAAAGTTGAAAGCTTAATACTTACAAATATAACTTACAAACAAAAATGGCATTACAGTGCGGTATAGTTGGATTACCAAATGTTGGAAAATCTACACTTTTTAATTGTTTATCGAACGCAAAGGCGCAGGCGGCAAATTTTCCATTCTGCACCATCGAACCTAATATCGGTGTGATTACTGTACCTGATCACCGTTTAACCAAGCTTGCAGAACTGGTAAAGCCGGTTAAAGTTCAACCAAATACTATTGAAATCGTAGATATTGCCGGGCTCGTAAAAGGAGCCAGCAAAGGCGAAGGACTTGGAAACCAGTTTCTAGGAAATATACGTGCTACCAATGCAATCATACATGTTCTTCGCTGTTTTGATGATGACAATGTGATCCATGTGGATGGTTCGATTGATCCGATAAGAGATAAAGAAATCATTGATACTGAATTGCAGTTAAAAGACCTTGATGCTGTTTCAAAGCGCATCCAAAAGGTTGAGAAAATGGCTAAAACAGGAAATGATAAGGATGCTAAAAAGACTTATGAGGTTTGCAATATCGTTAAAGCACACCTTGAATCAGGCAAATCTGTGCGTACCGCTCCTATCAGTGAAGAAGACAAAGAATATATCGCCGACCTGTTTTTATTGACAGAAAAGCCGGTGATGTATGTGTGTAATGTTGATGAGAAATCTGTAGTCAGTGGCAACCAGTATGTAGATAAGGTTCGTGAAGCAGTTAAGGAAGAAAATGCAGAGGTGCTGGTTATTTCAGCTCAAATTGAGGCAGAAATAGCTTCTCTTGAAAGTTTTGAAGAAAGACAAATGTTTCTGGAAGATCTGGGACTGAGCGAGTCGGGAGTAACCCAATTAATACGTGCCGCCTATAAATTACTAAAGCTTGCGACCTATTTCACTGCCGGTGTGCAGGAAGTGAGAGCCTGGACCATTACACAGGGTTTTACAGCCCCACAGGCTGCCGGAGTTATTCACACCGATTTTGAAAAGGGTTTTATACGAGCAGAGGTGATCAAATATGAGGATTTTGTAAATCTCGGTTCTGAAGCCGCATGTAAAGAAGCCGGAAAGTTGGGTGTTGAAGGCAAAACTTATATTGTGCAGGATGGAGATATCATGCATTTCAGATTTAATGTTTAGACCTTGCCGCTAATAGTGGAATAACTATATTTGTAGTCTAATCTTTTTGTCTTAAAGATTGTACCCATAGTTCAATGGATAGAATTGCAGATTCCGGTTCTGCTGATGGGGGTTCGAATCCCTCTGGGTACACACAATTTCCATAGTTCAATGCCCGCCCGGCTGAACGCCGTTCGGACGGGGATAGAATTGCAGATTCCGGTTCTGCTGATGAGGGTTCGAATCCCTCTGGGCACACTTATTTTAATGTCAAATGAACTAAAAGCCTGCAAATCAAATGATTGCAGACTTTTGTATTTTAGTCAAAATGCCATTTTATTCCGCTTTTCCCACCAAAAGAGTGAGCGATTAGGTGAGTAAATTTTCAAGGATTCCCAACTCACCAAATTGCTCATAAACAATTGATTAACAACATGTTCTATAACTGAATATCTTGACCAGCCTATTCTGCATAGCTACATTAAAGCAAGAGATCACTTTGGCCTGATGACTTCTGCAAAAGAAATGGAAGAACTGGTACAGGAAACACGGCAACAGGTTATAAACCTTTAAATAAAGGCGAACTTATTCAAAGGTTAGGACAGTAGGTGCTTTCAATAGTGCCAAGTAATCTCGCTTATATGGTTCAAGCTTCGTTTTCAACTCCTTTATTAGCATTAACTCATTCTGTTGGCAGTTTAACATGCCAGAGAAACGAATATTTGAAAAGACTTGCAACAATACTATCTTTAGAGGGGGATGACAGTAACTACTTGCAACAGTCTTATAGCCGTACCTAAATTTAAATCAATAGGTAACTTTGTGCTTAAGGTAAATCCATGGCCGAATAAGCAAGAATTCATGAGATACACACCTGATATTTACAAAGCGGAAATTTTAAGTTCAGCTGTTTACTATCGAGACTTAGTTTTTATAGAATTTGATAAAAATTTAAAAATAGATGGTGTAAACAGACTATTTACTTATTACAAAGGGATCGGTGCTTTAAAGGATAAAGTTTATTATGAGCTAATAGCACAATGGTGGAATAAAAATCTGCTTTATACACTTCAAGGACAATTTTCAGATCCTCAATTGACAAAAACTCAAATTGATGAATTCAAAGAGGTAATAAAAACAATAAAACTAACAAACTCTAACCGACAGTAAACGCCTTATAATAGCCAGAATGTCTCTACAATGATATATCGTAGGAAAATTAACCTAAAGAACCAAGTCTAAGAAGGATATCTGAAAGAGAAGCTATAAAAAATAATGAGCTCGAAAGATTTCATTTAGAATAAAGACAAGCATTAAAGCACGAGACATCCATTTCACTACCCACACAAATTTAGCGGTGCCGGATAATGAGTAAAGGCTATACACAGCGGGCAGAGGTGTTTTATTTTCATCGGCTTGCCCGGCTTTGACACATTATCTGGCTATCCGCTTTTGATGCTTAAGTGGTAAAATGGCTGACTCTGTAAAATGGTACAAGGGTTTCCAGATAGAACCTACCAAATGATCTTAACGGAATAAGGTGCAAAATTCCTGTCTTTGCCAATAATGGTTAATTTATCAGTAATTGCCTGTGCAATTATCAGTCGGTCAAAGGGATCTTTATGATGAAAATCGAGGTTAACTAATCGATTTGTATGTTCAAATGTCAGCGGAAGAATTTCAAAGCCATTATTAATAGCAAGGAATTTCAACTCCTGGAATGGTATATCCAGTTTAAGTTTACCGAGGCTGCTCTTTATTGCAATTTCCCAAAAGGAAGCTATACTGATAAATTTTGTATTCTTTATATTTTCAATGGCTGATTTAGCCTTATCGGAAAGTTCTTCACTACCATTTATGAACCATAGGAATGTATGGGTATCTAAAAGGTAGTCCATTGATTACATATATTCTTTAAAGTCTTCGAGAGGTTCATCAAAATCATCCGACAGATGAATTTGATCTTTTGCACAACCAAACTGCGGAACAATATCTTTTTTCTTTCCAGAAGATTTCACTATTAAGAAATCCACAAAATCACTTACCTCTGATTTTAAATCAGGAGAAAGTGTTTCAAGTTTAGTATATAAAGTTAAGCTCGACATATCAAATAGATAAGTATTACAAATTTAATCAATATTGTTGAACAATTCAAGGACAGCAAATGCGATCTTTATTTAAGTTTATTTTGCAATAAAGCTGCGGTTTCCGTATCTTCATACATAGGATTTGCAGCTATACCAACGGTAAATCAAAGCGGTGAGTAGTTCGGTGAGTACAGACTTAAAAGCCCTTGGATTATAAAATATAGCCTTTTTAGGGCCGGGTTCGGGAGTCTCCGGGTAAACACAATTTCCATAGTTCAATGCCCGACCGGCTGAACACCGTTCGGACGGGGATAAAATTGCAGATTCCGGTTCTGCCCACCCAGCTAGGGCCGTACAGACGGGCTGATGGGGGTTCGAATCCCTCTCTCTGGGTACACAAACCCCGGATTAATTCCGGGGCTTTTTTTTGCCTCAATAATTTCTGAGTCCTCTATTTCAACTCCTTTATTTTAATACTTCGGAAGTATACTTCATCACCATGATCCTGCAATAAAATCTTGCCTTTTGCGGCAGTTCCAAAACCCTGGACTGCTTTAAACTTGCTAAGGCTTATGTTTTGCATAAAGTCTGCAGAACCCCGCTGATACTCCAGAACCCGGATGCCGTTTAACCAGTGCTCCACTTTATTATCAGGATAAACCCTGATCATGCCCTGATTCCACTCACCCACTTTTTTTAAAGAATATGGGATCTTTTGTGAAGGCATTATATCATACAATGATGCCTGAGTCCGGTTACCGTTTATCCCCAATTTTGCATCCGGATGATTTTCATCATCCAGTATCTGATATTCCAGCCCCAGAATTGAGCCTCCCAAATTGCTGACAAGATATTTCAGTCCGCCGTTTGCAGCCTTGCTTAGTTTAAAATCAAACTTCAGCTCAAATGCTAAAAACTCCTTTTCACTAACAATATCCCCTCCTTTTGCCTTCTCACCGGGGATATCTTTCTGAACACTTAAAATTCCATTCTGAATTTGCCAGCCTTCAGCAGGAAAAGCTGATCCATTTGCTGCAGTCCAGCCCTTTGTGGATTTTCCATCCCATAACAAACGATATCCCTGCTTTTTCTCAAGTGCTGTCAGATCATTTGTGACCATATTCACAACAAAAATATCTTCGGGGGCTGAAAGCTTGAGGTTTTCAGTTTTAATACGAATATTTCTCCATCTTATCTGACGACCCTGAGGTTCAGATGAAGGAATCGCATGCACCTGCATCGCTATGAATCCTTTAGTGGTCATATCGTCAATAAGGTGAGAAACCGGAATCCCATTCACCCAGGTACGGATGCTATTCCCGATACATTCAATTCGATACTTATTCCAATCATTAATTTTATAGGCAGTTTTAGCTGCAGGATTCAATTCCAGATTATATAACCAACCTCTTCTGCCCTCATCATAAACACCACCACTCCAGGCCCTGGCTGAGGGATCAATCTCCATCTGATAACCATGCACTCTTCCATTCTGATATTCAGACTTACTCAGGCTTCTGAACTGAATTCCTGAATTCATCAATGGATGTGCCAGCAACTCTACTTCAAGAATGAAATCTCCATACTCTTTTTCGGTTGCAAGAAAGGAGTTAGGTGTACTGGATACAGTAGTTCCAACAATCTCGTCTCCTTTGGCTTCGTAGATTGCTTTCCCACCAAGCAGCTTCCAGCCGCTAAGATCTTTTCCATTATAAAGGTTCACCCAGCCTGAATTAGATCGCTGAGCGAATACGTTCACTGAAACAAGCAGGAACAACAATGTAATTAACTTCGAATTCATAGAATTATTTTTATTAAATGTACAAATTCCTGCCAATCAACCTAAGCAAGACAATAATATAACCTGTGTTTGATATTTCGATATAAGGCAGGGAAAAAATACTTTATAATTGGTCAGATAAGGCTCTGGAACCACAATTATTAGATTTTGGAAAGCAATACCTGTGTGTTATAGGCTGGTTCAGCCCTTTCCTCCGGAGTATTTCTGGCAAGAAATTGCGTTCTATTTCAAATTACTAAAAGCCGGAAGATACCTCCTCCGGCAAGGTTTATTTTACCCGGAGCTGTATTTCATGGGGACGGACAGCCCCTGCTTTCTAAAAATAGAAAATTATGCAATCTAAAATAGCCCGGCAAGATTTTATATCGAACTCGCGTTAATATATACCCTCCGGGTCAGCTTCCTGATAATTGCCTTTATAAATTCTTCCAAAAATACCTTACTTTCAATCCGAAAAAATACCTCATATGAAACGATTCTATTTTGCTTTTTCAATACTAATTATGTGCTCCTGCGGGGTTTCCAGAGAGCAGGCCATAACATCCCAAAAATCTTTATCCAATGAATTAAAGATAATGAGTTATAATATACATATCGGTAACCCTCCCTCAAAACCGGGTCTTATTGATATGGAAGCCATTATTAAAGCAATTAAAACTGAAGATCCTGATCTGATAGCTTTGCAGGAAGTGGATGTAAACACTCTAAGGTCAGGAAAGATTAATCAGGCAGATATCATTGCAAGGAAACTCGGAATGAACTTCTTCTTTGCAAAAGCAATCGACCATGATGGCGGCGATTACGGGGTTGCTTTATTATCTAAATTTCCGATCAGCGAAACAAAAATCCATCGCCTGACCACGGTGGCAGGAAGTGGTGGCGAACCCAGGGTAATCGCAACAGCAAGAATCCAGTTAAAAAATGGAAAATATATTCGTTTTGGTGCGACCCATCTCGATCATTTGAGGAATCCAGTTAACAGAGTAGTACAGATTGATGAGATCAATAAAACAGGAACTGAAGAAAAACTTCCATTCATTATCGCTGGTGATCTGAATGCCGTAAACGAGTCAGAAGAGATACAAAAGCTTGATCAGGTATTCATGCGAACCTGCAGTAAGTGTGAGCCTACATTTCCAGTTGTAACACCAAACAGAACCATTGATTTCATTGCTTTTAAGAAAACAGATCCTTTCAGTGTTATTTCACATCGTGTAATACAGGAGCACTATGCATCAGATCATTTACCGGTAGTAGCATTGTTACGTTTCTAAGTCGGCAATTTTGAATAAGAATAAGCTAGTTTTATCATCAGATTCTACAATCAAGGTTTAACAATAAATAGATAACATATTGTCAGTTAAAAACAATTTAAAAAGCATTCTGATCTTACTATCAGTAGTATGCTCTCAATCGAATGTATTTGCACAAGATCCGTTCGCCGGACTTGAACCGCTATTCACAGAACCAAAATCCTATACGCTCTTTCGGGCCTCTGCTCCATTAAGCATGGATGGAGAACTGAACGAAAAAAGCTGGACAGATGCTCTATGGACTGAATACTTTATTGATATAGAGGGAGATTTAAAACCTGCCCCTACCTATAAAACAAGGGTGAAAATGTTGTGGGATGCAAATTACCTGTACGTTGCTGCCGAGATGGAAGAACCACATTTATGGGCAAACAAACAACCGGAAAAAGATATCATATTCAGAGATAATGTGTTCAAAATATTTATTGACCCAGATAATAATATGAATGATGATTTTGAGATTCAGATAAATCCTCAGAATAAAATGCTTTTTCTAATCATGAATAAGCCATACAGAGATGCAGGAACACCAGTAACAGGCTGGGATCCAATTGGATATAAATCAGGAGTGAAACTTTTAGGAACGATCAATAATTCAGGCGATAAAGATCAGGGATGGGTAGCAGAAGTAGCAATACCACTTGCGGCATTAAAGTTTGACCCACATAACAGTAAACAAAATACCAACTTCAGAATCAATTTTTTAAGAACCAACTTTGATTTTATTGTAAAGGACAGAGTTTACTCGAAAGCAATGGACAACAATGGCAAAGCCTTCCCTCCCCATTATTCATGCTTTACATCACAGGGAATAATTAATATGCATTACCCTGAGCGATGGGCTTATACTGTATTTTCAGATAAGGCTCCGGCTGCCCAATCAGAAAAATTCAGTTTACCCTATTCAGAAAAGCAAAGAAAATATTTATGGCTTGCTTATTACAGGCAAAAGGAATTCTTTAAGCTTAATAAAAAATATGCCAACAGTCTGAAAGATTTGAACGTTCCTGAATCAGGGATTCTGATTGATGGAAAAAGCAATTTGTTAAGCATGGAAGCAACCTCAAAGCAATTTTTGGTGCTGATCAGGGAAAATGGTAGTGCAAACAGTATCAGTGTTGATCATGACGGACTGATCATTTATTAAATTCTAAATCTAACAACAATGAAACTAAAACTATTCCTGGCATCCATGCTAATGCTTAGCCAGCTAATTAGTCCCTCCTTTGCTCAAAAAACAGAACTACTGATTCTGCCAACTATTCATGCCGGACACAAAAAGAATGTTAATTACAATTTTAATCATGTAAGAAACATCATCAAAAACTTCAAACCTGATATCATTGCCCTGGAAATTCGTCCTGAGGATCTGGATCAGGATACGATCTATCTCCATAAGTTCTATAATCCCGAAATGGTCATGTTTTTAAAGGAATTTCCTGAAGCAGGAAAAGCCGGAATTGATTTCATGGGTGCTGATGTTGCAGGCAAACCATTGCCTGAAAACTTTCTGAAAGATACTGTTAATGAGTTTGGAAAATTCAGATTAATGAATCAGAAATTAATGCGCGATAGTGCTATTGTTAAAGCCCGGATTGAAAAAGGGCTTCCGGATCTGATCAGTAAAAGAGGTAAAATGATGGCCGGTTTAGGCGCGAATGATTTGATGACAGGAAAATATGATGCTTTAACCGAAGAATTTACAGTATCACAAGCCAAAATATTGAGAAATACTCCCTACCAATATTATGATGATTTTCAGGTTATGCGGGATCAGCGAATAGCCGATAACGTCAAAGCAATCGCAAAAAAGAATAAAGGCAAGCGCATAATCGTACTTACAGGAGCCAATCATAGGAACAGGGCAGTAAAACTACTTGCGAAGGTAAAATCAGTAAACCTTGTGAATCAGGTTCAGGACAACTGATGACATTTCAATTTTTTTTTCTTCAAGAATACTATCTGAAATATACTAAGCAAATACAAAAAACTGTTTAATGGTTAAAATCCTTAATTTTGATTAAGGCAACCATGAATAAATATATTTATTTCTTAGTTATTTTCCTGTTCTCCTTAGCTGCAAATGCACAAAAGGTCGGTCTTGTTTTTAGCGGAGGAGGTGCAAAAGGATTAGCACATATCGGAGTCCTGAAGGCTCTTGAAGAAAACAATATCCCAATTGACTATATCGTAGGCACCTCGATGGGTGGGATTGTCGGCGGAATGTATGCCTCAGGTTACAGTCCCGAAGAAATTGAAACCATTGCCCTCAGCCCTGATTTTCAAAACTGGGTAAGTGGCCATTACAAAAATGAATACCGCTATTTCTATAATAAAAAGCCTGAAAACCCTTCATTTATAACCGCCAAATTACAGGTAGATACCGGATTTCAAGTCAAGTTACGTTCCAACCTGATTAATGACATCCCATTGAATTTTGCATTGCTCGAGCTTTATGGACAGGCCTCAGCAATCGCAAAAGACGATTTTAATCATCTTTTTGTACCATTCAGGTGCATCGTTGCGGATGTATTTTCACAAAAAATGATCCCGGTTTCAAATGGAAATCTGGCAGAAGCTATTCGGGGGACCTTTACTGTACCCCTTGTCTACCGTCCTATTAAAGTGAATGATAAGTATGTATTTGATGGCGGTTTGTACAATAATTTTCCGGTGGATGTGCTCAAGAAAGATTTCGAACCTGATTATATTATTGGAACCAATGTTTCTTCCAAGACCTTCAGCGAATATCCTAAAGAAAATGATGAAAAATTAATGAACCGTTTTCTGGTATATATGTTCCTGTCAAAAACTGACTCATCTGCAATAGGAAAAAATGGAACCTATATTCAGCCTGATCTTGAAGAATATTCTACCACTAATTTCTCACCAGTGGCAGAACTAATTAAAAAGGGGTATGAAGCAGCTCTAGCAAATATTCCTGCGATTAAAAAATCGATTTCAAGAGAAATTACTAAAGATGAACTGAATAAAAAAAGAGCAGCTTTTAAGGGGCGTTTAGGGTTTCTGGAGTTCAACAATATAATTGCAAGCGGAGTAAATTCAAAGCAGAAAGATTATGTAGAGCGGGTTATTGAGAATACTATTGATGTATTTAGCAGTCTGGAAGAGGTTAAAAAAGGATATTACAAATTAGTCGCGGATGATAATTTCGAGACTGTTTATCCGAGAATAAAATACGAATCTGAGAAGGATCTATATAATTTCGAGGTACAGGTTCAACCTGAAAAAAACTTCAAAATAGATTTTGGGGGTGCTATTTCAACCAGGCCAATCAGTAATGCTTATGTAGGTTTACAGTATAACTATCTGAGAAAGAAGTCTTATACCTTCTCTGCCAATTTTTATGCAGGAGGATTTTATGAATCTGCTCAAACAAGTGCACGTGTAGATTTCCCGAGCAAACTTCCAGTATATCTGGAAGCAGAGATGACCTATAACCACTGGAACTATTTCAACAAAAGTCAGATCTTTATTCAGAACATAAAACCCTCCTTTATTGAGCAATCAGATCGCAGAATCGTTTTGAAGCTCGGAATACCATTTACCAAAAATGGAAAACTGGAAGCTCAGGCAGGATTTATAAGCTTCGATGATCAGTATAGCCCAAATCAGCGATTTACCTTTGGAGATATCATGGACTTCAACAGTTTTAATGGTTTAATGGGCTCATTGAATTATACCCGGAATTCATTAAATCGAAGACAATATGCAAGCAGCGGGTCATCTATTCAGGTTGGAATTAACATGTATTCAGGCACTGAATCATATTCCCCCGGAAATATCTTCAGGGAAGAACCAGGGTTTACCAGAATACAGAATACAAAAACCAATCGTGAATGGATAAAAGCTATGATTAGCAGGGAATCCTATGTTTTAAACTCAAAAATCTATTCATTAGGCTTCTTAACAGAAGCAGTATTTAGCAATAAACCGCTATTCAGTACATACAAGTCAACCTTATTGAGTGCCCCGGCATTCAATCCCCTACAGGATTCAAAATCCTCGTACATTGAAAATTTCAGGGCGAATTCTTATGGGGCTTTTGGCATGAAAAATGTATTTCACCTGTATAAAAAGCTTGATTTACGGGCAGAAGGATATATTTTCCAGCCGTTCAAAGTATTTCAGTTAGATAATTTACAATCAGTTAGTTATGCTGGTATATTTACAAAAAGCTATTATGCTGCTACTGCCGGACTTGTTTATAATACGCTTGCAGGACCGCTAAGTTTAAGCCTCAATCATTATTCTGAGGAGCAAAAACGATTTGGACTAATGTTTCATATCGGATTTTTAATTTATAATAAACGATCATTCGAATGAGATTAATCAAACTTGCACTGTTTTCACTTTCAATACTATTAATTTGTGAATCAGCATACACTCAAAGCAACACAATTGCCGGAACAGAGATTACAATCAACAATTTTATTGTTAAGGAAAACCTCTATAAGAACAATCAGTTAGCAATTATTGCTGCAGATTCGGTTGATAAGCCGATTGAAAATCTGAGCGGTACATTTAAGTTCAGCATCAACGGATTTGAGCAGGAACTAAAATTCAATAATGGGGCCGCAGTTGTCCCACAGCCTATAAGCAAATCAACGTTTATTTATGTAAGGCATGAAAATGAATCCGGAAATCGGGGCAAATTATATTATGTGATTAAAAAATATGATATGATTAACCCCATAAAAATTAGTTGGCTGGTATTGGTGCTTGTACCTGCCCTAATTATTTTACTCGCTATGATGTTCAGAAAGTTTATAATAATCGCCGGAATTTTACTTATTGTAATGTTTTACTTCAATACAAGTAATGGACTGAAGATCTCTACATTTTTTGATACGGTATTTGATGGACTTAAGAACTTATTTTAGGTAAAAGGCAATATTAGTTTAAGAAACTGAAGACAATCTTTCTATCTTAACCTGAGTTTGATATAAGGAAGGGTAAAAAATGCGATTATAATTGGTCAGATAAGGCTCTGGAGCTACAATGATTAGATTTTGGAAATCAATACCTGTGAGTTATAGGCTGGTTCAGTCCTTTCCTACGGAGTATTTCCAGCAAGAAATCGCGTTCTGGTTCAAATTACGAATAGCCGGAAGATACCTCCTCCGGCAAGGTTTATTTTAGCCGGGGCTGTTTTTCATCGGAACGGCCCGGCAACAGGACCATCTATCGAACTCAGGTTATCTTATATCTAACTACTAAATACTAAAACTAAAACGGCATTCCAATTCCAAAATTATACTGTACAAAGCGATAAACATCAGGTCGATGTGTACTGGCATAATTATCTTTAAATTCCTTTTTATTGAATAGGTATTTTATCACATATTGGTCTGAACCAGTGAATTGTGGATCTTTTAATTTAACTCCTGCGTCAAGTCTGAACACAAAATAATTGAGATCGAAACGTAAACCAGCTCCCACACCTACCGCAAGTTGGTTGAAAAATTGATTGAATTTAAATTCACCACCCGGATTTTCGACACTTGCCTTTCTCCTCCAAATATTACCAAAGTCAGTAAATGTGGCACCTTTTACCTTTGCACCCATGAAACTATTAACAATTTTAAACCTATACTCAAGATTCCCTTCCAGCTTATATTCACCTAACTGATCCAGATTTCGAAGGTTTGCTCTGAGAGTATCTGCCTTCCCATCTGTTCCCAATACAGCCCTGTTATAATTACCGGGGCCTAAAGTACGTGCCTGCCATGCCCTAACTCCACTTGATCCTCCGGCAAAAAAGTTTTTTTCAAAGGTAAGCTGATCACTATTTCCATAGGCCAGACCAATTCCAGGATTCAAACGCGCGACGAATTGCTTATCGCCACCCAAATAGCGGTAGTACCGTATATCCAATTCGGTTTTTACATATTGCTGATAGGGTAAGCCGAAAATAGTTCTAAATCCATCAGCATCCCTTTTAAATTTGATCAGCTTATCAAGAATACCAAGTGAATTTCCGGCTAAGTCAACCGACCCCCTGAAAAACAGAAAATTATTGTAATTATCGAGTCT
The DNA here is from genome assembly GCF_030684675.1 of Daejeonella sp. Classification (GTDB taxonomy): domain Bacteria; phylum Bacteroidota; class Bacteroidia; order Sphingobacteriales; family Sphingobacteriaceae; genus Daejeonella. Next base: position 82,644 of record NZ_JAUXXZ010000016.1, read on the forward strand.
GTTGGCATTATAAGTGAAAGCATATTGGCTACCTAAATTGAAAAATTGACGGTCATTCGTTTTAACATACAGTCCAAATCCACGTTGTAATAAACTATCTCTAAACACAGGGTCAAGTACACCCTTTCTAAACTCAATATTGATTGGGGTATACGAATGAAGTTTGGATTTGGTCTCTACCCAGTCGTAGGTAATGGAATTTATAAATACCCGGCTTCTGAAAGCAGCCCGCTGGTCAAATGATTGCATGCTGCTGGATATTGTAGTATGAGGCATTCCATTTCTCCCTATATCCGGAATTCTAAAAGGGACAAGCAATTTTGGCAGGATCAGATTAATTCCGAGCTGAAGATCCCTGCTGAAAACCCGATCCAGGATTTTTTTATCAGAGGTAGCATCGAATAAAACACCGTATTTTGCTTTTACCTCAAGAAGCTCGGCTCCTCCGAAAAGATTTCTGTTTGTATAGGTATTCCCAATGTTAAATCCGTTCCGCCCCGAGTTAAAGGTGTACTCACCCTCAATTCTATTGCTCATCCGCTTCAGAGGTGAAATATCATATCTGGGATTAAGCTTATTTGTACTGTCGCTGGTTTTAGTATAATCAATTTTCAGGTTTCTGAAAACATTCAGATCATAAAGCCTGTCATAAGTAAGTTCTTCATTTTCAATATTATATATATCATCCTTTTTCAAAAAGATATATTTCTTTATCGGTTTTGGCTTGAATTTGCCGGAGTAATCGATAAAACGAAACTGTGAGTCCACCTGCAGGGTATCTGCCTTTAATCCTTCAAACTTACCTTCACTGGCCCGAATGGTTACCTGACTGTTATTAATAGTATAAACCTGGTGTGCCAACTTCCCTTCGGGATTGGTAAGAAACAACTTCAGATCTGCCTGACTGTCGGATAAATTACTGTCAACATCAAATCTTACATACTGACGAACATAGTCGAAATACCCATTTTTCTTCATCATCCGGTAAATCTGTTCGCGTTCTAAGGCAAGGGAATCTGAATCAAAGCGATTGCCTTCACGCATCCTACTGAAACTCTCCCGATTTTTTTCATAGATCGCTAAAACGGCAGAATCCGCAATTTTATATTCTATTTTTCTGATTTTAAATTCAGGCCCCTGAGTAGCTACAAATTTGATAATTGCATGTTTATCCTTAACTTCTATTTCACTCTTAACTTTGGCATTGAAAAACCCTTTGGTAGCCAGAAATTTTTCTATCTGAACTCTGGATATCTCCACCAGAGAACTGTCAAGCAGGTGTGGAGCTTCCCCAATGGCCTTAACCTTGTCTGTTCTGTATTTACCATTTCTTGTATTGAAGGTATTATATAATGCCAGATTCAATCGTGAGTTTGTGCGAATATCACTTTGCACAAAGGTTAATGCAGTTTCTTTAAATTGCTTATCCACCCCTGTCAGTTCAACCTTTTTCACAAGAGCCTGATCTTCGGCAAGATATCGGGTTGCATTACACGAGCCTAGGATTAATATAATCAAAAGCAGTATACTTGTAAGTAAGGAACTACGGTAGATAAAGTATGATCTCAAAGTCTCAAATAAGTTTTATAAAATCTTTACATCAAAAAAAAATCAGAAAAGAACTGGGCCTTTTCATTGTTGAAGGCTTAAAATCAATTCAGGAATTTATAAATTCTGATTATGTTGTTGATTCTGTCTATTACACAGAAAATTTGATGCCAAAGTTGGGCAATTTATCACGAAATTTAAAGTTAGTTGAAATTACTGAATCAGAATTATCGAGAATAAGTGCATTAAGCACTCCACAGGCAATACTTGCAGTTGTTCAGATACCCAAACAAAGTGATTTAAACATAAAAAAACTTGTTGGGTCATTCCTTATAGCCCTGGATGGCATACAAGATCCGGGCAATTTGGGCACGATTATTCGCACTGCAGATTGGTTTGGATTGAACACGATTTTATGTTCAATGGATACTGCTGAAGCATATAATCCTAAAGTAGTGCAGGCCAGTATGGGATCATTGTCGCGGGTGAATATTATCTATACAGCTCTTGGAGACTTTCTGAGTCAGACTAATCTTCCGGTTTACGGCGCTTTACTCGATGGGAAGTCAATTTACGAAACCCATTTCGGAGAGGAAGGAATTATATTACTGGGTAATGAAGGGAAGGGAATTAGTGATCAACTTCAAAGCAGAATCAATTATCCGGTTACGATTCCAAGGTATGGAAAAGCTGAATCTCTTAATGTTGCCATTTCAGCGTCTATCTTTTGTTCAGAATTAAGAAGAAAATCATAAAATTTGTTGGGTAGCAATAATTAATTGCTACTTTTGCATTCCTTAATACATAAGGTCGGGTGGCCGAGTGGCTAGGCAGAGGTCTGCAAAACCTTTTACAGCGGTTCGAACCCGCTCCTGACCTCAATTAAAATATTAAATTTAAAACCATGGGTGTTACACGTTTAAAGAGAAAAGACAGAAAAAATAAAACTACTTCACGTTTAGAAGTTCAGTTTTTGAAATTAGGCCGGAATATTGAAACCGGAAGCCGTTCAGCAGAATCTGCTACCGGACAAATAGCTAAAAACAATGCGGTTCTTGCTGCTATTGAAGCTGCTGCTAAGAAATAATTAGCTAAATTGAAATATTCAATCCTGGTCTTTTCAGATCAGGATTTTTTTTGCCCGGTAATTTCTAAAATTATACCGTTAAATAATTTTTCCGGGCATAATCATGCTCCAGTTTTTTTTCTGTTTAAATTCATTAAACGCTGACAGGGTTTAAAACCCTGTCTGCGTTAACAAGCTCTTCAGTATTTTTTTGATCAGACCCGGGCCTTCATAAATAAATCCGGTATAGATCTGAATCAAAGATGCACCGGCCCTGATCTTCTCCAGAGCATCCTCGGGACTATGGATCCCCCCTACTCCAATTATTACAAAGCTTTTGCCAGATTGCTCAGAAAGATATCTGATCACCTCTGTAGACCGTTTAGTTAGAGGTTTACCACTGAGTCCACCGCTTTCGTGCTTTATCAATTCAGGTGCTGATAATCCTTCTCTTGATATAGTAGTATTGGTAGCAATTACACCCGCTATTTTAGTTTCCTTAACAATCTCAATGATATCATCCAACTGAGAATTTGTAAGATCAGGCGCTATTTTTAAAAGAATCGGGCGAGATATATCGTTTTTTTTGTTTCGTTGTTGCAGAGTGTTCAATATGTTTTTAAGTGGTTCCTTCTCCTGTAATTCGCGTAAACCAGGTGTATTAGGAGAACTTACATTGACAACAAAATAATCGACTACATCGAATAAACGATCAAAACACTTGATGTAATCATTAACCGCATCTTCATTGGGCGTATGCTTATTCTTTCCAATATTTCCGCCAATAATCATTCCCTTCCTATCAATCCGCTTCAGACGGTCGGCAGCCACATCAACCCCTTGATTATTAAAGCCCATCCGATTAATAAGGGCATCGTCTGATGGCAATCTGAACATTCTGGGTTTTTCATTGCCTGGTTGTGGCAAAGGAGTTACTGTACCAATCTCTATAAAACCAAAACCAAATTCAGCAAGGTCCTCCACCATAGAAGCGTTTTTGTCAAAACCGGCTGCCAATCCAAGTTGATTTTTAAATTTCAAACCCATTACCTCTCTTTCCAGACGCTTGTCTTCAAGCTGGAAAGAAGATTTCAATAATGACTTAACACCCCATATACGATTGACTCTGCGCAATCCCCCGGTCACCAGATGGTGAATAATTTCAGGGTCAAATTGGAATAATATGGGTTTGATCAGCTTATACATGCAGCGAAGTTACAGGTTTGATTTATATTTTCATTTCCGGCTTTCGAAAAAACAAACCCTGTTTTAACATAATATTCCATTCTGAAAAATTCCTGCAGATCAAAATTCTTCGTAACAATTAAATTACTTAACAAAATCTTAACACAGGCTTGCAATTTCATTATATATAATTTACATTACGATGACACTAGATTAATCGCAGAAGGAAAATGGCTTTAACTGAACAAATGCAAGGCCAGGGAACATGGCTATTCAAACATCGTGGAGTATTACCACTTATCATTTTTGTGATTGGGGCAGGCCTGTTTTTAAAGAATGAATCGAATCCGGAGAACTGGATTCTTAAGGAAGAACTCCAGCATTATTTATACGAATTAAGTTGCCTGATTATATCTTTCTTAGGTTTCTTCATTCGGGTATATACAGTAGGTTACAGCCGCCCGAACACATCAGGGAGGAACACAAAGCAACAGGTAGCTGATGAGCTCAATACAAGCGGCATTTATTCTATTGTTAGGAATCCGCTCTATGTCGGCAACTTCTTTATGTGGCTCGGAATAGCAATGCTGACCGGTAATTTCTGGTTCATAATTGCTTTTATTCTATTTTATTTTCTCTATTACGAAAGGATCATTTTTACAGAAGAGGAATTCCTGAAGAATAAATTCGGAGATACCTATTTGAATTGGGCAAAAAAAACGCCAATAATTATTCCCAGATTCAGCTCATTCGTAAAATCCGAGTATAGTTTTAACTGGAAAAAAGTCTTACGTCAGGAAAAAAATGGATTTGCAGCTCTAATGATTATTTTTTGCCTTTTTGATATTGCAGGTGAACTGATCAAAGAACAACCAAATATCAATGTAATCCTGCAATCGTTTGGAATATTTTCTGTTCTGACCTACTTCGTATTAAAGTTCATAAAATATAAAACAGAATTGCTACAGGATCCTGTTTAAATCTAGGGAATATCAATCTTCAGCCTTTTCTGATTTTTTTCCTAAGCGAAATTTCACTTTACCGTCTTCCCCGTCTACTGCACGGAGATTGAGGACGATCCCCTTTAATGATCGCTCCCTTTTCTCATCAATATCTGTTATTAATTCATCCTTACGGGGGTTTCTGAGTGGGATTCTCATTCCGATATCTGTTCCTTTTCCGAAACTATAAACGCCTGACAGAAATATATTCAAAACACTGGATCTAATCTCCATTGGAGGAATAGTTACCTTATTCTGCGAGATGCTTAAAGTATTTTTCAAATTCATGAATGTGATGTTCGAAAAATTACGGTTAGGAAATGCAAAATTCCCGATTTTATACATCGGCTCGAAATTAATCAGAGAACCGTTTCGGATATCAAAACTAACTTTACCGCTTAATGAAAGTGGAACAATCTTCCCACTTGGGAGCATGGAACCGGAAACCGATGCATCCCCGAAAAATGTTCCTCTCAAATTCTTATCGGTAATAGCATCCTGTCCGAAATTCTCAAATGCATAAAACAAATTCTGCACATTAACATTGTTGATCCTGGAATTCATATTAAAGTGATTCACTGTGCCACTTTGATCAATATTGCCTTTAATATCCATACTCCCTCCACCCTGTTTAATACTCATCCTGTTAATCAAGATCCCGGATTGTTTAAGTGTGATATTTGATCTCAGATCCTTACCCTCAAAATTTTTGTAGATCAATCGGTCAACTTCAACTTCCATGACCATGCTTGCCTGTTCAAGCATCTTGTCCAGATTACCTGTAAAACGCTTTCCCTTAGGATTTGAGCCCTGTCTTCGCTTACCCAGAAAAGCCAGAAATTCATTTAAATTAACGTTAGGACTTTTAACTTTCCAGTCGATCAGGATCTTCTGCGGGTCAGTGTAATAAAAGTTTGAGAAATTCTTTAGAACTGCCTCCATTGCCAGAGAGGTTGTACCGCTTTTAACCTTTAGGTTCTCTAAAAACAGATCCTCTCCTTTGAAATTCATTAACATTTTAATATCCTTAAAAAGCAAATTTCTTGGATTATATGCAGCTGCCCCCTCTTTCACATTGACCGTACCATAGATATATCGCCTGCCTGTATCCAATTGATTGAATGGAGCCTTATAAACCAGGTTCAAATCTGCTGTTCCCGCAGTAAACTGAAAAGTGTTGCCACCAACTATGTTGTTTAGCTTTTCAAGCTGAAAATTAGACTTAAACTTTCCAGTAAACACCGGATCCCTTAAGTCTGTTATCTGAATTGAATCAGCTTTAAAGGGAATATCATAGAAATTTCCTGCCAAATTATAAAAGGCAATCAATGAATTAGGATCTTTATGAGGCAGTCCCTTTTTCCATTCATTGGTATAGATTCCTGTAAAGCTGCAATCTGTAATACTCTCTCCCCGTGTACTAAGTATATTATCCTTTGCTGTAAAATCTACTTTAATTAAAGGATCACCACCCTGCTTAAATTTTCCGGACAAAACAGCACTAACATCCAGAGGCTTTTTAACATCATAAGGCTGTAACTTCGAAATTATATGCGATGATAACAAACTCTTAGCATCTTTAAACAGGATAGATGGTGCCTGTACTTCGATCAGGTAATCTGAATTTTCTGATGAAAAATTGAGATTCCCACCAATTATAAGATCATCCTTATTGATCATGATCTCCTGCATTGGGATATTCAATTGCCCTGTTTTATCGCTATAATTCATATCGAGGTCAAGGTCAAGTAATTTGCCTTTCAGAAAGCTCCCTTTTTTTAGATTAAATGCAAAAAAATCGACCTGGGTTAATGTTTTCACATTTCCTTCCCAACCCCCAATTCTCTGTTTAATACTACCCCTGAAATTTATGATACTGAACTTAAATAGCTTATGCTTTTGCTGATCATCAATAGTAAGTTTTACATCTTTTAAATGAACCCGGTTAATATTTTTAGTAATGCCACCCTTATTATCAGATGGTTTCTTCTTTTTGAAGATTTCGGTATTTCTCAGCCCTGAACTATCAGTCAGCAGATAAATTTCAGCACTTTTTAGTTCGATATCCCTGATTTTGATTGAACCCGAAAGGATGGAGAATGCATTGATAGCCACATAGACATTTTTGGCTCTCAGGAGGTCGTGCTTATGAATTGACCATAAACTATCTCTTAAAAGAACATCTTCCAGAGATACTGAAATTCCCGGAAAACCCCGAATCAGAGAGGGTTCCATTCGCTTTATTGTAAGTTTGCCACTCAGATCTTCATTCAATTGAGTAGTTATTGCTGTCAGGATTTCTTTCTTGTGGGTATAAACATAGGCCGCAAGCAGGATCCATGCAACCAGAAACAGACTTAGAATCAGCCCCCCTACTCTTAAAGATATTTTTAACCAGCGCGACATTACTTAAAATAAATTTCCATAGGTGGGTATTACCCATTTATTAATGCTAACGTTTTATGTAAACAAAATATGAGCCAATATTATTTTCGTCATGAATTATGATCACTAAACCTGAATTCTGACATGCAGAAGCTATTAAAATTACTTTCAGACCAAGTGATATCTGAACTGGTAGTGAATTTTAATATAAAAAAAAGAGGCTATATTTAAATTACAGCCTCTATTTTTTAAATTTTAAGGATTTTGTTAATCTTCAAAATCGCAATCGGCGAATACATTCAGGTTTGTTTTTAACTTGGCGTACAGTTCCATATTCGATGTACCGGAGATAATAATTACTCCGTTGGTTTTTGTAGCTCCGCTCAAATCGGCAGAAACAACATTTGTCAGAAACTTATTCATCTGCATATTTATTAAACCAATGTAATCGTTGGTTCCGCTCACAACAAGATTTTCTGCTTCAACCTCTGCTTCAAAGTCTTCGTTAAAGTAAAACTCAACCGGAACTTTATTACCATTTCCATCAGTATAAGTGCCTTTTAAAGTAAGGGGAATATTAGAAGTGGCCGATTTCTTCAGTACAAGTTTTAATTCTACTTCTTCATAAGTGGCATCTGGCAGTGTAATACTACCCAAAACCGGGCTCAAATTAAACAAATCGACATTAAAAGCTTGTTTAAGTTCATATTCAATCTTGGTGCTCTTGCTTTCTGCTTCAAAATCAATTTCACTGACATTTACATTTCCTGAAGTCCAGGTTAAACTTGAGTTTGAATTAATAGCAATAATTAAACCGCTCCCTGAAGCTGTCGGACCAATAGATGCTGTGAAGTTAGATGGTTTAACTTTATAAGAAAGTTTACCATCTCCTGTAGAATTATCTTTGGTACATGATGTCAGGATCAGTCCGGCTACCAGTATCACTGATCCATAGCTAAATAAGTAGTTTTTCATTTTTTTTGATTTAGTTGATGTGTATTAAGTTAATTTTTTAAAGCCTATTTCTTGTTTACGATATTCATAACAAAAATGTTGCCAAAGATCAATTATTGCTTTTTCTTATTTATAAAACAGGCCTTTAAAAGGGCCTCAAGGCAAGCACCTGCCGTAATACAATATCTTGCAGGCAGCTTAAAGTGTGTCCGAATTTAAATCCGAGAAATAATACATGATACTGCAAACAGCAAATATTCAATACCAGGCCAAACCCAGATCGCATAAAACAAAAATAAATGTATAAAATCAGTACTTTTGCGGCAAATGATTGCAATAAATAACCTCACGTTCGAGATCGGTGCAAGGGCATTATACGACGAAGCGAACTGGCATATAAAACCAGGAGAAAAAATTGGCTTGATTGGTGCAAATGGTACCGGAAAAACCACTCTGTTAAAAATAATTGTTGGCGACTACGCACCAACACGTGGTACAATTTCAATGGCTAAGGATATCAAGATCGGGTACCTAAATCAGGATCTGCTTTCCTACCAGTCGGACAAGAGTATTTTGCACGTTGCTATGGAAGCATTTGAGCGCCAGAATCAATTGCATACAGAAATTGAAGCTATATTAAAGAAATTAGAAACAGAATATACTGACGATTTAATCAATAAATTAAGCGACAAGCAGCACGAATTTGAGGCCCTCGATGGATACAGCATTGAATATCGTGCCCATGAGATTATGGCCGGTCTGGGTTTCAGTGAAACAGACACGCATCGTACCCTTTCAGAGTTTTCAGGGGGATGGCGTATGCGTGTTATGCTTGCACGGATTCTCCTTCAAAGCCCTGATATTCTTTTACTTGATGAGCCTACCAACCACCTGGATCTACCTTCCATCAAATGGCTGGAAACTTATCTTCAGGCATTTGAAGGCGCAATTGTAATTGTATCTCACGACAGGTATTTTCTGGATCGTGTGGTCAAGAAGATTGTGGAATCCAGAAAGGGGAAATTAGTCCCTTATGCCGGAAATTATAGTTTTTATGTAGAGGAAAAAGGACTAAGGGAAGAAATTCAGAGTGGTCAGTTCAAGAACCAACAGGCCAAAATCAAACAGGAAGAGCGTTTGATTGAACGATTCAGGGCCAAGGCAAGTAAAGCCAAGATGGCCCAATCCCGTATCAAAGCACTCGAGAAGATGGAACGCGTGGATGATGTGGATGACGATAACCCTTCTGTTAACTTCAGTTTCAAATTCAGCAAGCAGTCAGGCCGACATGTAATTAGGATCGAAGATCTCACTAAAGCTTACCCTGGTGTTCCCATTGTTCACAATGCGACAGCAACTATTGAAAAAGGTGATAAAATTGCCCTGATAGGTGCCAACGGACGTGGTAAATCAACTGTATTGAGAATCATTGCCGGAGCAGACAAGAACTTTACAGGCATGTGCGAAACCGGACATAATGTAACTCAAACCTTTTTTGCACAGCATCAACTCGAAGCATTGCACCTTGAAAACTCTCTGATTCAGGAACTTCAGGCCTTTGCACCAAAACATACGGAAACGGAACTGCGTTCTATTTTGGGATGTTTTCTCTTTACCGGGGATGATGTTTTCAAAAAAATCAAGGTCCTTTCAGGAGGAGAAAAATCGCGGGTAGCACTTGCTAAAGCCTTAACCGCTGATGCAAATTTCTTAATTCTGGATGAGCCTACCAATCACCTGGATATTGCATCAGTTAACATTCTGATTCAGGCATTAAAACAATATGAAGGTACTTTTATCGTGGTTTCCCACGACCGTTATTTACTGGATAATGTTGCCAATAAAATTTGGTTTATCGAGGATCAGGAAATTAAGGAATATCCTGGCACTTATGCTGAATACGAGGAATGGAACTCCAAAAGAGTTTATGTTCCTAAAGCGGTAGCGCCGGCCCCTAAAAAAGAGGAAAAAAAGGAAGAAAAGCTTAAAGTTCAGATCGAGAATAAGGGAAATGAACTTAAAAAGCTAAACCAGACCCTTCAAAAGCTGGAAGAGGATATTGCTGAACTTGAAAAGTCTGTAAAAGATGCTGAAGCAGAACTATCCAAAGAAGAAATTTATAGCGATCCTGAGAAACTATCTGAAGCAAACAGACGTTATCAGCAATTGAGTCCTCGTTTATTAAAGGCCCAGACTGAATGGGAACACATGGCTGAAGAGATTATGGAGCTCGAGGGGAAATAAAAGACCCCTCTTCCATTTCGAGCCAGGGACATTATCAATTAGCTTATGAAGAAATTATCGTTTCTGCTCTCCTTTATACTGGTAACAACAGGCATACAGGCACAAAAAAAAGTGCGTGTACGTCCCCCTGAAGCTCCTCAAAATACAATCCGGTATGAGAATTATACTTATATCCCAGAGATCAAATCCGTAGAGTTTTATAACCAGAATAAGGAACAATCCATTCCGGTTTACATACTGGGTAGTCAGGATAATTTGATCCTTGGCTTTGACGACCTGCGTACGGGAAGCCGTAATATCAGCTATTCCATTGAACATTGTGATTCAGAATGGAACAGCAGCCGCCTTTCTCCGCTTGATTTTGCAGACGGATTCAGTGAAGACCGGATCATCGATTACCGTAATTCATTCAATACCCTGCAAAAGTTTACCCATTATGAACTAAGTCTGCCCAACCTGACCATCAAACCTAAGATCTCGGGCAATTATCTGCTGAAGGTTTATGAGGATAATGATCCACGCAAAATACTGATTACCAAAAGATTCTTTGTTGTAGTGCCAATCGTAGGCATTGCAGCAGAACTGAACAGATCCAATACTGTAGCTAACCGCGATCAGATGCAGAAACTTAATGTTTTAGTCAACCACGGTCAGGTACAGATCAATAATCCCTATCTGGATGCAAAAATCAAGGTGCTCCAAAACGGCAGATTTGACAATGAACAAACTCTAAAGCGCCCTACCTTCATCCGTCCAAGTCAACTGGTGTATAATGACCTCAGAGCATTGGATTTTAAGGGCGGTAATGAGTTCAGACGTTTCGATATCCGCAGTCTGCGCTTCCGTACCGAAGAGGTTGCCCGCATTGTTCAGGATACTGCTAATACAGTGACTCTCCAGGGCGATATTGTAGAAAACCGATCAGGCTATACATTTAATTACGATGAAAATGGCGCCTTTTTCATTCGCAATACCGATGGCAGGGATAACCGCACTGATGGAGATTATGCCTCAGTCTACTTATCACTGAATGCTCCGAAACCATCTGAGGGAGGGAATGCCTATGTAGTCGGACAGTTCAACGATTACCGGCTTAGCGACAAGCTGGATTATGATGATGTCCGCAAGCGATTTACCGGGATGATCTTTGTAAAACAGGGCCTGACAGATTATCATTACATCTGGGTAAGCGCGGATGGCAAAACCAGGGATGATGTGATCTTCGATGGCTCGCATTATGAAACTGAAAATGATTATCAGATCTTTTTCTATTACCGCAAACCGGGTGGAAGATGGGAAGAACTGATTGGCTATAGTCAGATTAATACTGTAAAGCGCTAAAAACTTAATCTTTACACTTCCTTTGATTCTTAATTACCTCTACCCATGACATCATGCAAAATGCATAAAGATTGTACCTATGGAAACGACCCCAATAGCTGCTCATCAGCAGCTGAGGGAAATCCTACTGAGGGATGAAAATTTTGCTTCGATTGGCTAAGTTCCCTCCTGCGTCGGGATGACAGGTGGAACGTTCGGCACGACAGGTTGGAAGGCTGCTCGGCTGGATAAATGTACCGGGCGCACTGTCATCCCGGATTTGATCCGATTGTCATTCCGGACCCGATCAATTGTCATTCCGGACTAGATCCGATTGTCATTCCGGACTAGATCCGGAAAACACTACCTTTGCCTCATGAGCACAATTACCAAAAGCCCTAAAGAGTCGTTCACCATAATGAATGAGCTGGTACTTCCAAACGATACCAATCCTTTAAACAACCTGATGGGAGGCCGTCTACTGCACTGGATGGACATCGCAGCAGCCATCTCAGCACAGAAACATTGCAATAATATTGTCGTCACAGCATCTGTTGATAATGTATCTTTCAGACACGCGATAAAACTGGGCGATGTAATCACCATTGAAGCCAAGGTAACCCGAGCATTCAGCACATCCATGGAAGTACGTCTGGACGTTTGGGCCGAGAACATCCCATCCGGAACAAGAGTACGTTCAAATGATGCCTTTTATACTTTTGTAGCGTTGAACAAAGAGGGAAAACCTATTTCTGTTCCCGAAATTGAACCAGAAACTGAGTCCGAAAAAAAACTATTTGAAGGTGCCCTTCGCCGTCGTCAGTTAAGACTAATCCTTGCAGGAAAGATGAAAGCGCACGATGCTACGGAGTTGAAGGCCTTGTTTTTGAACCAGAGTGAGTTGTAAGTTGTAGGTTATAAGTTATAAGTTTGAGCTGCTCAAGAAGACATTTATTATAGAATAATTGAACAAGCCAATTTCACTTTAATTGGAATGCTAAGCGTATTACAACCTGGTAACTGATAACAGGTAACAGATAACCGAATTCAACTGTCAACCCAATAGCTATCGGTTCTCAACTCTCAATCCTCCACTCTCAACTATCAATTAGCTCCCCAATTCCACAATCCTATCAAACTCCTCAACCTTCATCCCCATAACAGATAATCTCCCCTGCTTTACCAGGCCAATATTTTGCAGACGGGGATCAGCTTTGATTACTTCAAGTGTAACCGGGTTTTTAAGACTTTCTACTGGTTCCAGATCTACTACAACCCAGTTTTTATCATCTGTTGTCGGATCCTGGTAGGATTCTTTAACTACTCTGGCGATTCCAACTACCGCTTTTCCTTCATTACTATGATAAAATAAGACCAGATCCCCTACCCGCATCTCTCTCAGATTATTTCTCGCCTGATAATTACGCACCCCATCCCAGAAAGTACGGCCATCTTTATTAAATTTTTCCCAGCTATATTTAAAAGGTTCCGACTTAACTAACCAATAGTTCATGTTTTTCTCTGTTTTTGATACGATTTAATAGTCTTATTCGAAATTATCCCTCAATTGGCAATAAAGATAAAGAAAACAGGAATAGTCGAAGAAAGGCCGGGTACAAATTAATAGGAGTTTAACAAGCCAAGTGTAATGATTATATAATGGTAAATGTTCCTCAGATTGAAGGTTTTTTATAAATGTAATAGATTTATCATCAAGAAATAAAAGTAGATGCCAATAAAATATGAATGGAAATGGGAGTTTTGGTTTTTATTCTTTAACCGATTGGTGGACTAATTCTTTTACCGACCAAGAGAAAACACGTTTCAAGGAACTTTATAAGCCTTTGGGAGGGTCTTATGAAGATTTGTTCAAAGGTTCAGGAGGGTATAGAGCGAGTGTTGTTTGGTTTTTAACAATGCTAGCAGGGTATGCTCTCAACAAGTCAGATGTGGGTATAGCATTAAAATTCTTAAACAAGGCAGAAGAGTTTGTAGGTAATTGCACCGTTGTTGATAAGCATTTCTTACTTAATCTTCTAATTGAGGTCCACTATAAGCTACGAGATGATATAAGACATTATCAGAAGGCAAAGAAATATTGTGCGCAGCAGATTTCTCTAGCCTCAGAAACATCCGATTTTTTTTGAATGAATATGGCCCTCCATTGCCAAGGCATCTTGGATTCTATCAATTAGCAATCCTACTTGAAAAAGAAAAGATGTATGAAGAAGCTATAGCTATTTGTGAAGAAGCGTCACAGCAAGGATGGAAAGGCAATTGGCTTGATCGAATTCAGAGATTGCGTGATCGCGCCGAATGCACCTAAGAACCGATTGCTTAATTAAGAAAACGCAAGGCTTATTAAATGGCTAGCGTAAATTGACTTAGAAGTAAAGGCTACCCCATTGTTGCGTTCCTCTCGCACGTTCCTGAAGAGAAAAAAATGAATAGTTTACATTAAATAAGCAATGAATAGCAACACACATCATGAGCGTATAGCAAAAATGATCTTTGCCTCGGTCTATCCTTTGTATCTCACGAAAGTGGAGAAGAAAGGCAGAACTAAGGAAGAATTGCTACAAGTTATTGAATGGTTAACAGGCTTCGACCATATCAAGCTGCAGGAAATGATTGAAAAACGGGTTACATTCGAAACTTTCTTTCAAAATGCGGCATTAAACCCAAATGCCCATCTCATCACCGGAATGATTTGCGGTTATCGCATTGAAGAAATTGAAAATCCTTTGACACAAAATGTCAGGTATCTAGACAAGTTGGTGGATGAATTGGCGAATGGCAGGAAAATGGAGAAGATATTGCGGAACTCATAGCTTTTTTTACGAAGCCTGGCTGTTTTGTAAAGGTAAAAATACCAAAGATTAGTCGCATAGGCTCCCGTTGATGGGCACCTTCTCCGTGTCATGAAAGAAACGTTAATTATTTAATATCCAGGTTAAATAATTATTGATTTAATTATTATTTTAGATGACTATACCCTAAAAATCAAGCAATAAACAGAATGAAACAAGTTCCACTTTCAGAATTAAATCAGGAAGATCTATTGAAAAAAGAAAAAACCCTGAAAGCTGCCAGTACTGTTCTGGGCGGGATGCTGGTGGTATTAGCCGCTGCCTCAGTTTATCTTTTATGTCTGCAAGGATTCTCCGTGTTTTCTGTCCTGCCAGTAGCTTTCCTACCTATGTTTATAATCAATGTTACAAATCTAAAGAAAATACAGGCTGAAATTGCTTCCAGAAATACCTGAAAATCTGTTTTCGATCCATTTTCCTGATTCTTCCCTCGTTCAAAAGCATTATATTTAGCTTTAAATATTGTGCTGATGATTCGTATCACATTCATTCTCATTTTCATTTTAGCATCGGGATTCTCAACCGGGCCTGTACTTAATTCCCTCAGTGAAAGTGAACGATGGAACAGGCATGCTTCCAATACTGAAATCATAAGAGATGATTTTGGAGTACCGCATATTTATGGTAAAACCGATGCAGATGCTGTTTTTGGCTTATTATATGCCCAATGTGAGGATGATTTTAATCGTGTAGAGCAGAATTATATCTGGGCTACCGGCAGATTAGCAGAACTGGATGGCGAAAATGCCATTTACAGTGATCTCCGTGCAAAGTTATTCATGACGCAGAAAGAAGCAGAAATCAAGTATCAGAATAGTCCCCAATGGCTTAAAAATCTTTGCCTTGCCTTTACAGATGGCATCAATTTCTATCTGGCAAAGCATCCTGAAGTAAAACCCAAATTATTAACACGCTTTGAACCCTGGATGCCCATGTATTTCAGTGAAGGATCAATTGGTGGTGATATAGAAAAGGTTTCAACTAGAAAACTTGGAGAATTTTACGGCAGACCGGATGCAAGTATGATCCCAAAAATTATGACGGGCTCAATACTTCTTAAAGACAATGAGCCGCGTGGTTCAAATGGATTCGCTGTTTCGGGTAAATTAACCGAATCCGGTAATGCCATGCTGCTGATCAATCCGCATACCTCCTTTTTCTTTAGGGGCGAAGTTCATGTACAAAGTGAACAGGGACTCAATGCTTATGGCGCAGTAACATGGGGTCAATTTTTTATTTATCAGGGATTTAATGAAAAAACAGGATGGATGCACACTACATCTGATGCAGATATTATTGATGAATTTGAAGAAACAATCTACAGAAATAAAAATGGTATCACTTATAAATATGGTAATGAATTACGGCCTGTCGACTCATTGGAAGTCGTTTTGAAATACAAAAAAGGTGACAATACCAGTTCAAAGAAATTTATGGTCTACCGCACGCATCATGGTCCGGTAACACATGCTTCAGGAAATAAATGGCTGAGCACTGCCATGATGTGGGATCCTGTAAAAGCACTTCAGCAATCGTTTCTGCGTACTAAAAACTCCAATCAGAAGCAGTTCGATAAGATGATGAACATACGTACAAATTCATCGAACAATACTGTTTATGCTGATGCTGATGGAAATATTGCTTATTACCACGGGAATTTCATTCCTAAAAGAGACACAAACTTTGATTATAAAAAACCTGTTGATGGTACTAATCCTAAAACAGATTGGAAAGGCCTGCACGATCTTAAGGACAATATATTTCTCCTAAATCCGGCAAGCGGCTGGATTCAGAACTGTAACTCTACCCCCTTTACCAGTGCCGGAGCATCAAGTCCGAAACCTGAGAACTATCCCGGCTATATGTCCTACTCCCCCGAGAATTACCGGGGAGTCCACGCCATCTCATTGCTATCTAAGGCAAAAAATCTAACTATTGACAAGATGATTGAGCTTGCTTATGATCCTTATCTTCCGGGAGCAGAGGAATTGATCAGGGGACTGATACAAGCTTATGATAACCAACCGGTCAATAATGAGGAGATGAAAACGGCCATAAACCTGCTTAAAAACTGGGATTTTAAAGTATCCAGTGAATCAAAAGCCATGACTATCAGCCAGTTTTATCTGAACAGTTATATCAATTCCGGAAAAATCCCCGCAGGGACACACCTCATGGAGAAAGTAAATTATATGAGTTCAAAGTCGCCCGCTAAAGAACGTCTGGAAATATTTGCTAATAGTCTGGCCGATTTGAAACGGGATTTCGGCTCAGTAGAAACGGCATGGGGAGAATTCAACCGCTATCAGCGAATTAATGGCGATATCAACCAGAATTTCAATGATGCATTACCCAGTATCCCAATTGGCATGGCCTCAGGTGAATGGGGTGCATTGGCATCCTTCGGAACGAGGAAAGGTTCTGGTACTAAACGTCAATATGGAGTTGCGGGCAATAGTTTTGTTGCAGTAGTTGAATTCGGGGAAAAAGTTAAGGCCAAAAGCATGCTGGCAGGTGGTCAGAATGCTGATCCAAAATCAGTTCATTTCGATGATCAAATGCAGCGGTATGCCGATCGCAAGTTTAAAACCGTTGCCTTTTATCGGGAGGATGTACTTAAACGGGCTGAATCAAGGTATCATCCCGGAGACAAAAAATAAAAAAATATACAGATGAAAAAAATTTTTAAGACCATTCTTTATTCCACTATGCTGTTTAACATCAATGCTGTGAATGCACAAGAGATCATACCCCTTTACGATGCTGAAATCCCAAACAGTAAACCTGCCCCCAATAAAGAAAAATCTGTTATGGGTGCTGACGGAGTTCTGCGGATCAGTAACGTTTCCATTCCGACACTAAGTATTTACAAGCCGGAAAAATCCCTTGATAAGGGTGCTGCAGTGATTATTTGTCCGGGTGGCGGGTACAAGATCCTGGCTGCCTCCCATGAGGGTGCTGATGTAGCCATGGAACTGAATAAATGGGGCATCACGGCCTTTGTTTTAAAATATCGAATCCCGAATGACACTACTATGCAGGATAAGTCTATCGGGCCATTACAGGATGCCCAACGGGCAATACAAATGGTTCGGGAACGTGCTGCCGAATGGAATATTGATCCCCAAAAAATTGGAATTATGGGCTTCTCAGCAGGTGGGCATCTTGCAGCCAGTGCTTCCACAAGGTTCAGTGAAATAGTGATTGCGAATCCGAAAAACACTTCTTTAAGACCTGATTTCTCGATTCTGATCTACCCGGTAATCAGTTTTATGGAAGGGATCACCCATAAGGGAAGCAGGGAAAATTTACTTGGAAAAAATCCGGATCTTAAAATTCTGGAAAAATATTCCAATGAACTGGCAGCGGGTGCTAAAACTCCGCCGGCATTTTTGGTACATGCAGGTGATGATGCTTCTGTTCCTGTAAAAAACAGCATTGTTTATTATGAAGCACTACTGAAGCATAAGATTTATAGCAATATGATCATTTATCCCAAAGGAGGGCACGGTTTTGGCATGAAGAATAAAACCAGTGCAATTCAATGGATGAACCAGTTAAAAGATTGGATAAGCGATAACAAGTTCCTGTAAAGCAGAATCTTTAAAACTATCCTTAAAAATAAATTTTAACATGGCACTCATATTAGAATGCCTGTCATCCGCATAAATAAAACTTTGACAGCTCTCTTAACGTAAATATCAAAGGCCTAAAAAACAAAAAATGTATATTAATGAAGTAGAAAGAGTACAGGCGGTTCAGCGATATCTTGATTTCAATCTGGAGAGACAGAAAGATCTTCAGGAGATTGTAATGCTCGCTTCTGTAATCTGCAATAGCCCTATTGCTCTAATTACACTAATGGATTATGATGTACAACTGATCAAAGCGAAAGTTGGAGTTGACGTTGAAGAGATGCCAAGAAACACCTCGTTTTGTACCCATGCAATTCAGATTGACAAGATCATGGTAGTAAAAGATGCGACTAAGGATGTCAGGTTTGCAAATGCACCAGTTGTTGTCAATAATCCACATATCCGCTTTTACGCCAGTGCAAATCTAAAATCGTATGATGGATTTAACGTTGGCACCTTGTGTGTTTACGACACCAAACCAAAAGATCTGACAGCACAGCAATTGGAATGTCTTGGAGCGCTTGCTAATCAGGTAAGTCATATCATGGAACTTGACCGAAGTTTAAACCAACTAAAGAAGCAACACGACTCACTTCGGGAAATTGCCCGCATTCAGTCGCATGAGATCCGACAGCCAGTTGCCTCTATTTTGGGTTTAATAGCCCTGATGAAAGAGTCTTTAGCTTCCAATGATTCTGAATGCATAGATCTTCTCGAAGTATCAGCCAATCAGTTAGATGAACGCATCAGAACTATGGTTAATCATATAAACGATCAGGAATCTGATTATACACCGGCATAAGTTAGTATCAATAATTCATCATGCCTGAGATCTGGCTGTTCTGTCTGATATCTGAATATTTTTTTTAATTTCAGCCCGATGAAATTTTTGCTGCCTGTCTTCTCATTTTTTCTTTCCTTATTGTTTATATCCTGTGGCCATATCAGCAAGATAAACGAAGAACCGGCTCCGACATTCACCGCTATAAAAGGGATCAAATACACCGAAATAAAACGCCGCTTTAACAACGGACTTTCATTCACTGAGCAGGGATTTCAACTGGAACCTGAATGGAATATCTATTTTAATGCTGATGACTCTGTTAGGATCTACAGTTCGGAGAAGAAACAATACATGACCTATCGCATATTTCACAGCCATAAAGCACTTTTTCAGTTTGCCCGTGAATGGTTCAGAGTAAGACATGTGAGTAAAGACAGTTTGATTTTCCAGGTTATGGAACTGGAATCCAGGGCCGTGATGGAGGATCTTTCTACTATTACCATGACTCTTTATTCTGATGACTACATCAAAAATGTGCTCAAAACTACAGCTGAGAAGCTGAAAGCACCTTCAAAGGAAGATAGTTTATTTATTAAATACCGTGCAATACAGGCAAATTCTGATCTGGATAGTGCATTTGCCGCGCGAAATCCAGTTAAACTGACAAGCAAAAGTAAAATAAGCTCTGTCGAAAAGATTATGCCAAGTCTTGACCCATATTTAGGCCATGTCAATCGGTCTGAAGAATACCTTTATCCGGAATACCGGATAAAGATCGACAAGGCTTATCAGGATTTTCAATATTCATTTTCGGTACTAGTTGATCACAATGGCAGGATGCATTTCAAACAATTTCTGGTCGCTGTTGAACCCGAATTCATCGAAACCAAAACAAAAGTGGCAAAGGGAATAATTGATGTCTATCTGCGAAATACCCTGGATATCATTCCTGGAAATACCCTTGGTTTTCCACATTCAAGTGTGATCAATTTGCATGTTATTGGGAGGAAACCATAAGAATTGATTTAAGCAATTAACAGCAAAAAGACTCGATAATTTAATGCTAGTTCGATATTATGAAGGGAAAATTATACGGTTAAATTGGTGGGATAAGGCTCTGGTAGACATTAATTTAATTTTTGAAAGCAATAGCTGTGTGTTATAGGCTAGTTCAGCCCTTTCCTCCGGAGTAGTTCCGGCAAGAAATCGCGTTCTATTTCAAATACCAACAGCCGGAAGCTACCTCCTCCGGCAAGGTTTATTTTACCCGGTGTTGTATTTCATTGGAACGGGCAGCCCGGCAATAGGACCACCTGCCATTTGAAATAAACCTGGGTGGCAGCTGTAGTTTTTTTGCAATACTAGTTTTTCATGATATAAATTAAATCTGTTGCAAAAAACTACTGCAGAACACTGGACTGGTATGACCGAAGAAAACAGACCTTGCTTTCTAAAACAAAAGAAAATTATTCAATAATCGAACTCACGTTATTTAGTGGATGATCTTAAACATAAGCTCTTTCATCAGGTCGCCTTGTTCTGTATTTCCACTTGCATCAACTCCCTTGGTTTTCAGATCACACTCCCTTAAATAACTAATCACCCGAAACACCTTCTCTTTACTGTAATTTCTGGCCGCCTGTTCATATTCCCTCACAAAGAAAGGGGCTATTCCCAATGCACTTGCTAAACCCTGAGGGGATTTGTCGCCAGCATAATGATACTTTAATACTTTAGTAAAATATGAGTTAAGAGCCCCCAGCAGGAGTTGGATTGGGTTATTCTTCGGATTTTCTGCAAAATAATTAATGATTTGATTCACTTTAAATGCATCCTTTCTGGCAATCGCATTCTGAAGTTCAAATACATTGTACTCCTTACTAATGCCGATATTATTCTGAATATCATTGACACTGATCTCCTGCCCCGCTTTCACGTTCAGCATCAGCTTTTCGAGTTCGTTAGCCACTTTAGAAAGATCATTCCCCAGGTATTCGGCCATCAGAGCCGAAGCCTGAATCTGAATTGAATAACCCTTTTCACGGACAAATCCCTCAATCCAGCCGGGAACTTTATTCTCATGAATTGATGCAGATTCGAAAATAATACCCTTTTTTTCTATGGCTTTATATGTTTTCTTCCGCTTATCAAACTTTCCGTTCCGGTAACAAAATACGAGAATAGTACTTGGAAGGGGATTTTCAAAATAGCTTAACAAAGGATCTGCCGACTTCTTATCATCATCCCCATCTTTGCCCCATTTCAAATCCTGTGCTTCTTTTACCAAAACCACCTGATAATCACTCATCATCGGATACCGTTTGGCAGCATTCAGAATACTCATCAGGTCGGAATCCTTACCATAAAAAATAGTTTGATTAAAACCTTTTTCGGCTGCAGAAAGCACGCTTTCTTCTATATAATCACTAATCTGATCAATGTAGAATGATTCTTCGCCATGCAGTAGATAAACCGGCTTAAACTTCCGGTTTTTCAGGTCTTTAATAAGTTCGTTGCTATTCATTTTGCTCTTCGAAATTACGAAATAATGCAATCACTGTTGCCTGGTTAAAATAAATTTTGAAATAAAATAGCCATTTAGATTCTATTTAGAATGTTTTTGTTGTCCCATAAAAAGCAAGTCCCACTTCATCATGGTATCATTTTTTTTACTTCTTTCACTGACTTAAAACTTGCATTATTTTACCTATACTGACAGAATTGTTCATAAGCTTTGGCCTTAGCACAAAATCTCCGTCAACGTTTTTTTCCTCCGCCCAGGGCGGATGGTGCGGCAGGCACAGACCAAGCCAAAGCATTAACTTTAATAGCATTCCCGAACCTTCGGGACAGCGGCGGCATTTATTCGTTTTTGTCTATTGTTTTTTAAGGCACTCATGGTCTCGTCGTACCTCCTCGGCATGTTTCTTTTCTGCCCGTCCGAACGGGTTTATCCGGGCGGGCTGCAGGAAAAGAAAAGAGAAAAATTATTAGACGTAAATAAGTTCATTATTTCTACAATTATAATTACCCCGGACACCAATGATAATGCGATTCTTCAAACTACATTTCAAGTTTAATCTAATATTTTAAAATTATATCCCTGGGATGCCCCAGATTAAAATCATTTTGTGAAATTTACTGCAATGTTCAAACCCGGCCCATTAAATCTCCCGTCCTATTCACTTAAGATTAAAGAGGAAAACGGAATAAGCTATATTTTTGATGAGATCCGAAAAAAGTATTTGGTTCTCACCCCCGAAGAATGGGTCAGACAACATTTGATTCAGTTTCTGATCAGGGACAAGAAATACCCGCGATCACTGATCAGACTGGAAGGAGGATTGAAACTGAACAGCCTTCAGAAACGCTCAGACATTCTACTCTTCAACAGGCATGGGGAAAAGGTCTTGCTTGTTGAATGCAAAGCACCCTCTGTCAAGATTAACCAGGATACCTTTGACCAGATTGCACGATATAATTTTGTACACAAGGTACCCTGGCTATTAGTCAGCAATGGATTACAGCATTTCTGCTGTGAGATTGATTTTGAAAAACAATCGTACAGATTTGCAGAGGAATTGCCGGAATACTCCGGCTGAACATCCAAAAATAAAATTTTGAGATCCGGATTATTGATTATCATTCACAGGAATGTTCTATCTTTAGAAATATTCAGGCATAAATTTTGATATAAAAAACTATATTAGCTAATAGATCAAAATGACCGATCTATTTATAATCTGATTAACCCTCACTCGTTCTAAATTCACCTCTTAACAGGTGGCCATTACTTGTGTTCAACAACTTAAGTATATATGGCCATTCTGATTTTTTTTATTGCCCATTGGTTTCTCTCTCTGTTCTTTCAGACTTTTTTCCAGCACCGTTATGCCTCACACCGGATGTTTACGATGTCGAAAGGCTGGGAACGCATTTTTTATTTTATGGCATTTATTTTTGAAGGGGCTTCCTTTTTAAACCCCCGTGCCTATGCCATGATGCACAGAGAGCATCATGCTTATAGTGATACAGAGAAAGATCCGCATTCACCTCATTTTTTTACTGATGTATTTCAACTGATGAAAGCCACAATCATCACTTTCCGTGATCATTTAAAGCGTACCAAAGATCCGGAGGCTCGTTTTCAGGGCTATTATCCTGAATGGCCATTAATTGACCGGATTGGATCCTCTATCGCGTCCAGACTCCTGTTTGGGGCAGCTTATACCTGGTTTTATATCGAATTTGTTCCAAAAGGCTCGGAATGGATGTTTTTTCTGCTTCCAATCCATTATCTTATGGGACCATTGCATGGTGCAATTGTGAACTGGTGCGGACATAAATACGGTTATTCCAATTTCGACAATAAAGACAAATCAAAGAACACTACCCCCTTCGATTTTCTGATGCTTGGAGAATTATTTCAGAACAATCACCATCGCTATCCTAATAGTGCAAATTTCGGCAAGAAATGGTTTGAAATCGATCCGGTATATCCGGTTATGAAGCTAATGGATACCATGGGAATCATTCACTTAAAAAAGGCTGTCTGATTGTTTAGGACTTAAGTTCCCTTTTAGCCTTAAGTCTTATTTCAATCAGCCAAATCAAAGCAATTTTATAGATTAAATTAAAACGAGGACTTTCGCCTTCCGAAATAAATTTAACCCTGCGATTATTTTTATATACCTTACCTTTGATTATTCCTGATCGAAATTAGTATTATAATTTTCTATTTGATTGTTAACAATGAGATTCCTTAGGTACATTTATATAATACTGCTTTTGCTGTCTTATTTTAAATCGTATGGATCTCATAATTCCAACGACGGTGTACCGAATGCTAAAAACGGCATTCTTGACCTGCGCAAATCCAGATTAACTGATATCATTTCTTTGGATGGCGAATGGCATTTTTACTGGAACCAGTTAATTGGTTCCAGAAGTAATCAGGCACAAAACCAGAAGTACCAAATTGTTAATTTTCCGTTCAGATGGGAAAATTATGAATTGAACGGTAAAAAGCTACCCTCCTATGGTTATGCCAGCTATAAACTTACTATACTCCTTCCTAAAACCACCGAACCGCTGCGTATAATCGTCCCCGAAATGTATTCAGCCTTCAGTTTGTTTATTAATGGCAAAAAAGTGGCTAAAAATGGGCGGGTTAGCGATAATGAAGAAGATTTTATACCCTACTGGCAATACCAGACAGTTGATCTTAGCGAAAGCCCCGACACGCTGAACATGGTTCTGCAGATCGCAAATTTTTCCCATTCCAAAGCTGGTATCTCCAAATCAATTGTGTTGGGCAGCAAATCAAATATGGAGACCTATAGGATGCATGCCGTCGCCATCGATCTTCTTTTAACAGGATGTCTGTTTATGGGGGGCCTCTTCTTTTTAGGCCTATACCTCCTGGGGAGTCGCGATAAAGCGATCCTTTTGTTCTCTCTCTATTCCATTGTTTACAGTTACAGGATTATGGGTGTAGGTAATTACGTGATGCATACCATAATGCCGGGAATTGACTGGTTTTTTGCTATTCGTATGGAATACATAAGTTTGTTCTTTAGCATTGGCCTGTTCACTCTCTATACAAATTACCTTTACCCCAGAGATGTCAATAAATTAATCGTCAGAACAATCAGCATTTTGTGCTTTACTTTTGCAATTATTACTTTGTTTTTCCCTCCTGTAATTTTCACTCAACTGATCAATCCATTCATATTTGTAATGCTCAGTTGTATCATTTACGTACCATTCGTTTATTTTAAGGCCTATAATAAAAAACGGCCGGGATCATTATTCGCATTGATCAGTTCGCTTATGCTAATGATCATATTTATTATCCTAATACTAAACTATTGGCACCTTTCACCATTATTGCAGCTACCCAGTTTCATTTGCTATATGGGCTTCTTTTTCTTTCAATCACTCATTCTCTCGAACAGAGTTTCATTTACACTTAAAAAAGCAAGGGAACAAGCCGAACAGGGTTTGATAGCAAAAAGTGAGTTTTTGAGCACCATGAGTCATGAGATCAGAACTCCCCTGAATTCTGTAATCGGGATGAGTCACTTGTTACTTAAAGAGAATCCCAGAAAAGATCAGGTTGAAAGTCTTAATGTAATGCTGTTCTCTGCAAATAATTTATTAGCAATTGTTAATGACATCCTTGATTACAATAAAATCGAAGCAGGCAAGATCTCATTTGAACATATTCAAATGGATATTTCGTCCATCACCAAAAATATTGTCCGCGGCCTTCAGGTTTCTGCCAGTGATAAAGGCATCGAACTGAACTTACATCTGGATAGTTCCTTACATACCAGAGTTTTGGGAGATCCCACCCGATTATCACAGGTTTTGAGCAATCTGCTTCATAATGCAATCAAATTTACTGAACAGGGACAGGTAATTTTAGATATTACACTAATTAAAGAAACTGAAAATCAAATCACCCTGCAGTTTAGCATAAAAGATACCGGAATAGGTATCTCTAAGGAAAAGCAAAAACTTATCTTTGAGCGATTTACACAGGCTGATTCTTCCACTTCACGTGGTTTTGGAGGGACAGGTTTAGGACTAGCGATCAGTAAAAAGATACTTGAATTACAGAATTC
The DNA here is from genome assembly GCF_030684675.1 of Daejeonella sp. Lineage (GTDB taxonomy): Bacteria > Bacteroidota > Bacteroidia > Sphingobacteriales > Sphingobacteriaceae > Daejeonella. The sequence goes on from NZ_JAUXXZ010000016.1 coordinate 108,265, forward strand.
GACCTTGCAACTTGAAAGTGAGGAAGGAAAAGGTTCAAATTTCTATTTCAGTCAGACCTTTGAAAAAAGCTTACAAAATCCCGAACAACAAGAAGCAGATATGAACCTTCAAACCGAAGATAATAAATTACTAAGCGGAATCACTGTTTTATTAGTTGAAGATAATCCCATTAATATTTTGGTTGCCCAAAAATTCCTGGAGCGCTGGGGGGCAAAGATCGAAACTACCACAAACGGGCTTGAGGCACTTAACATGGTTGATCCTGAGAAACATGACCTGGTTCTTATTGACCTGCACATGCCCGTTATGGATGGTTATGAGGCCAGTAGAAAAATGAGGGAGAATGGAATAAATTTACCAATAATTGCCCTTACGGCCAATTTACCAAATGAGATTGAAGATGAAATCAAACTTAGCGGAATCAATGACGTGGTCGTGAAACCATTCCTCCCTGATGAACTATACAGAAAAGTGCTTCACTATATGTCCAAAAAAAATAATTAAGGGGTGAATTGGCCTTTCTCTATGTACATAAATTTGTAGTACTAAAGTCAAATAAGACCCAAATTGGATTATATAAAATATTAATCGTAATATTGCAATTAATTATGGGACTAACCAAATCAGAAATATTCTCAGCCGAACAAAACCATCTGGCTCAATTACTGAAAGCTTTGGCACATCCGGCACGGATAGCAATCCTTCAGGAAATCATGAAAGCGAATACCTGTATCTGTGGCGATCTGGTTACTGAGCTTGGTTTGGCACAAGCCACCATTTCGCAACATCTCAAAGAATTAAAAAACTCAGGCTTAATAAAGGGTACCGTTGAAGGAGCCAGCATATGCTATTGTATTAATCCGGAAACCTGGCAATTGCTGGAAAAAGAAATAGGAAACTTTCTTTCAGCCGTGAAAAGTACAAATAGCTGCTGTTAAAAAAATTTAATTCGAAATATCGTAATATTACAATAATATAAATAAAATACCATGAAAACTGAAGCAGAGATCAAAGAACTTGTCCGACAAAAATATAGTGAAATTGCATTACAGGATAAAACAACAAATGAAAGTTCATGCTGTGGTGCCGGTGGATGCAGCACAGAAGTGTACAATATCATGACTGATGATTATACTGATCTGAAAGGTTATAATCCGGATGCCGATCTGGGTCTGGGATGTGGTTTGCCCACCCAGTTCGCCGTAATCAAAAATGGTGATGTGGTAATTGATCTTGGATCAGGTGCCGGAAATGATTGCTTCATTGCGAGATCTGAAGCAGGCGAAAATGGAAAAATCATCGGAGTAGATTTTACCGAAGCCATGATCAATAAGGCAAGACAGAATGCAGAAAATCTGGGTTTTAATAATGTCGAATTTCGACAGGGAGATATTGAGCACATGCCGGTAACATCAAACACTGCGGATGTTGTAGTAAGCAATTGTGTACTCAATCTTGTTCCAAATAAGGATAAGGTTTTTAAGGAAATATTTAGGGTTTTGAAGCCGGGTGGCCATTTCAGCATCTCTGACGTGGTACTCAGCGGCAAACTCCCCGATCAGCTTAAAAATGCGGCTGAGATGTATGCAGGTTGTGTTTCAGGTGCTATACAAAAGGAAACCTATCTTGAATTAATCAATTTAAACGGCTTTACAGAGATGAAAATTCAAAAGGAAAAGCCAATTATCATTCCGGATGATATTCTGCAGAACTACCTTTCAGCAGAAGAACTTCTTGCATTCAAATCAGGAAATACCGGAATCTTCAGCATTAGTGTTTACGCAACGAAACCGCAACAAGCAGCGGCTTGCGTACCCGGAGGAGGATGTTGCTGATAACATTTGATCATCAGACAATTTTGATATAACTTTTACCGTTAAACAAACGTAATAGGTATACCAAAACATACTGACCTATGACATATCAGCATAAAATCAGCCTTCACCGTCCCTTAAACAGTGAAATTGCTAATTCTAAGTTTGCTATAGTGCTTTTATCAATATTATTACTGAATGCCGTTACAGTAACTTTCTATTTTTATTCACTTACACTTTTTTTGCTAAGTTTATTTCTAAGTATTATTTTCTTTATTTTATTGTTGAGGCAGTTCCGGAAAACACATAAAGTATCTTTTATTGAAATCAGTGATAAAACACTGAACTATTTCGATACAGAGAGCGAAGAAATAGTAAAAGTTGCTGCACAGGATATAACTCATATCAGTACAAAACTTTGTGAACTGAGGGTTCACACAAAGGAAAGGGTCCATCTGGTTAACCTGAAAGTAATCAGAAACGAGAAAAAACGCTGGGAAATAAAAGAAAAGATCAGAACATTATTGAACCCTGTCAGCCTTTAGAAGGCTGACAGGGTTTTTTACAGGGTTTGGAACCCTGTCAGCGTTTTCAACCCCGCTTCCAGTATTTTCAGCTTCGACAAAGCATCTTCTTTCTTCTGACGCTCAATTTCAACCACTTCCGGTTTTGCATTCTGTACAAAACGTTCATTAGATAGTTTTGATTCCACAGCACGTAAAAATCCATTGAGATACTCAATTTCCTTTTCTATCCGCAGCTTCTCAGCAGCGGGATCAATACTATTTTCAAGTGGCACAAAAAATTCATCCTTACCGGCCATAAATGTACCAGCTCCGGCCACCGGCTCTTTCACAAATTCAGATTCAGTGATATTAGCAAGTCTCGAAACAATATTAAAATAATCCTGATACCTGATTTCTGAATTAACCTTAATTTTTAATGTCAAAGCCTCTTTTGGAGAAATTTGTTTTGTATTTCTGATATTTCTGATCTCAGAGATCACCTGTTTTACAATCTCAATATCATGTACAAGTGCTGTATCAATCTTACCTGCTAACGGATAATTTGCTACAATACAACAATCCATTTCTCCCCGCTGGGCAAACAGATCATCATGCCATAGTTCTTCAGTCAGGAATGGCATCAAAGGGTGGAGCAATTTTAAGATCCGCTCAAAATAGTCAACAGTGATCTTGTAGGTCTCCTGATCTATAGGCTGCTGATAAGCAGGCTTGATCATTTCCAGATACCATGCACAGAAATCATCCCAAACCAGTTTATATATTCCCATCAGGGCCTCAGAAAGACGATACTGCTTATAATTGTCCTCAATTTCTATCAATGACTGATTAAACGCAGAGTCAAACCAATTGATTGCCTGTTGATTGGTATTGCTCAGCGCAGGATCAACTTCCCAACCATTAACCAGTCGGAACGCATTCCATATTTTATTTGCAAAATTTCTACCCTGCTCACAATAGCTTTCATCAAACATCAGGTCATTCCCGGCAGGCGAACACAAAAGCATACCTACCCTTACTCCATCAGCTCCGTACTTTTCAATCAGTCCGATAGGATCAGGAGAATTACCCAATGACTTGGACATTTTTCTACCCTGCTTATCACGTACTATTCCAGTCAGATATACATTTCTAAAGGGTACTTCGCCCCGAAACTCATGCCCGGCCATAATCATCCTCGCAACCCAGAAGAACAAAATCTCAGGTGCTGTAACCAGATCATTTGTTGGATAATAATAGTTGATATCCGCATTATCAGGATCCTTAAATCCGTCAAAAACAGAAATCGGCCATAGCCATGATGAAAACCAGGTATCTACCACATCGTCATCCTGTCTGATTTGAGTTGAATCTGAATCAGGGAACAGTTTTTTAAATTCTATACTTGCTTCTTCTTCAGTTTTTGCAACAACCCACTCCTCTTTTGAATTATACCATGCCGGAATTCGTTGTCCCCACCACAATTGCCTGCTGATACACCAGTCTTTTACATTTTCCATCCAGTGTTTATAGGTATTTATAAACTTTTCAGGAATTAATTTTATCTCGCCATTTAAAACATAGTCGAGCGCAGGCCCCGACATTTCAGACATTTTACAGAACCATTGCATCGATAACTTGGGTTCTATCGCTGCATCAGTACGCTCAGAGAACCCAATTTGCGATTTATAGTCTTCAAGCTTTTCCAGATTACCGGCCTCATCAAGCATCAAATGAATCCTCTTCCTGGCTGCAAAGCGATCCTCACCTACGAGAATCTGAGCATTTTCGTTAAGGGTACCATTATCATTCAGAATATCGATAACCGGAAGTTTATGCCTCAAACCCAGTTCATAGTCATTCAGATCATGCGCAGGGGTCACTTTCAGACAGCCCGTACCAAACTCCATATCTACATAATCATCCTGAATAATGGGTATTTTCCTGTTAATCAATGGAATATACACCTGCTTTCCCTTAAGAAAATCGAATCTGGTATCTTTTGGATTGATACAAATCGCGGTATCGGCCATGATAGTTTCAGGCCTTGTTGTCGCCACGACCAGATGATCAGGATAGCCCTGAGCAGGATCAACAATTGAATATCTGATATAGTATAACTTCTGATTTACTTCCTTACGAACAACCTCTTCATCCGAAACAGCAGTCTGCCCTTTCGGATCCCAGTTCACCATACGTATGCCTCTGTAAATCCAGCCTTTTTTATAAAGGTGAATGAAGGTATCGATTACCGCTTCAGAAAGATCATCCTCCATGGTAAAACGGGTTCTGTCCCAATCGCAGGAAGCACCCAGCTTTTCAAGTTGCTTAAGTATAATGCCGCCATACTTATCCTTCCATTCATAAGCATGGTTCAAAAATTCCTCTCTGCTAACATCCTTCTTCTCAATTCCCTGTTCTTTTAGTAATGCAACTACTTTTGCCTCAGTTGCTATCGATGCATGGTCAGTTCCGGGCACCCAGCAGGCATTCTTGCCCTGCATTCGGGCCCTGCGGATTAAAACATCCTGGATTGTATTGTTGAGCATATGCCCCATATGCAATACCCCGGTTACATTGGGTGGTGGGATCACGATAGTATAGGGTTCTCTTTCATCCGGCACTGAGCGGAAGAACTTCTTATCAAGCCAATATTTATACCATTTATCCTCAGTTTCTCTGGGATTATACGTCTTTGGAATACTCATTTAATCAAGGGGAAAATTAACATGCGAAAATACGTTTTTGGAAGGTATTATTGGAACATGCAGGTTCTGAATTTTTATAAAAATCCATTAATACCAACAAAATTTATGCTGAATTACCTTTTTTAATTAACTTATTGACCAATAAAACAATATAATTCTCATTCAGGTGTTATTATATAAATCAGATTTTTTCAGCTATGAAAATCATCTCCTGGTCAAATATTACCTATTTTTTTCTCAATTACCTGAAGTTGGGCCGTTTACTTTCCTGGTTTAATAAGTAGAAATACTATTATTTTTCTTCTTCATCCTTTTATCTGCTATTTTTACAGCCTGTTTTTACTAACCAAAAAATCATGAATAAGAATTACATTAAATTAATGCTCTTCGGGGCCATCTGTACCCTGTCATTGCAGGTTTCCGCACAACATGATTCAAAACCAGTTAAAAAGCCATTATTCATCGACAAATCAAGCATGGATCTGAGCAAAAAACCCGGTGATGAGTTCTACCAATATGCCAGCGGTACCTGGATAAAAAACAATCCGGTACCTGCAAAAGAAACCAGATGGGGAAGTTTCAACCTGCTTCGCGACTTTAACATCAATGCCGTGAAGACCATCCTTGCTGAATCTGCAAATAATAAAAGTGCGGCTCCAGGCTCAATAGAAAAGCGTGTCGGTGATTTCTACTTGGCAGGTATGGACAGTGTCACTATCGAAAAACTGGGATATAGCCCAATCAATAATGACCTTGAAAAAGTAGCGCAACTATCAGATCTAAAAGGCCTGATCAATCATGCCGCTGAAATGAGGACATCCGGAGCCGGCTCCCCATTTTTTGCTTTTTTTGTTGGACAGGATAGAAAATATGTCAAAAACATTGTCCCACAGCTTTTTCAGGGCGGAGCCACCCTACCCGATCGCGACTATTATTTAAAGAATGATCCAAGGAGCCTGAAAATTCAGGAATCCTATAAAAATTATATCAGCAAACTTTTCACGCTTACAGGTTCTTCTCAGGCCGATGCTGAAAAAAGTGCTGGTATAATTTTCAATATAGAAAAGTCCCTGGCAGCTGCTCAAATGAGTCGTGTTGAAATGCGCGATCCATATAAAACTTATAATAAATTTGCCATAGCAGAACTCAGTAAAACAACACCCAACCTCAATTGGGAGACCTTACTCCCATTAATGAAGGTTAAGGAACAGGATACTGTATTAGTGAACTCTCCAAAATTCTTTACCGAACTGAATACTTTGTTAGGCTCAGCACCACTTGATGACCTCAAAACATACCTGAAGTGGAATGTTCTGAAAAGTTCAGCACCATACCTGAGTTCTGACTTTGTTGATGCCAGTTTTGCCTTTACACAAATATTAACAGGTCAGAAAGTACAAACTCCCCGCTGGCAGCGGATGTCCTCTTTAACTGACGGCTCTGTTGGCGATCTTCTTGGACAGATCTATGTTAAAAAACACTTCCAACCTGAAGCAAAAGCTAGAATGCAGGAACTGGTAAGCAATTTGGTAAAAGCTTATGAGATCAGGATAAAAAACCTGGATTGGATGACCGGTGTGACCAAACAGAAAGCCCTGGATAAACTTCATGCATTTACTCCGAAGATTGCTTATCCTGACAAATGGAAAAATTACGAGGGACTTGAAATTAACAGAGGAACATTTTTTAATAATGTCAGAAATGCCGGAACCTGGAGCTATACTGAAATGGTGAATCAACTGGGCAAGCCTGTTGATAAAACCCGCTGGGCTATGACTGCACCAACTGTAAATGCTTATTACAACCCGGTAAATAACGAAATTGTATTCCCGGCAGGTATCCTCCAATTCCCTTTCTTTGATGCTAATGCAGATGATGCGGTAAACTATGGCGGTATTGGAGCAGTTATAGGCCATGAAATTTCCCATGGCTTTGATGATTCAGGAAGCCAGTATGATAAAGACGGCACTTTACGCAATTGGTGGACAGACGAAGACAGAACTAAGTTCAAAGTTAAAGCGACTGCCCTGCAGGAACAATTTGATGCCTATACAGTGCTTGACACGGTTCATGTTAATGGTAAACTGACACTTGGTGAGAACATTGGTGACCTTGGCGGATTGAATGCTGCATACGAAGCTTTCAAAATGACCAAACAAGGAAAAAGCAATGTTAAAATTGATGGGTTTACCCCTGATCAGCGATTCTTCCTTTCATGGGCACAGGTTTGGAAAGGTAATATCCTGAATGAAACTGCTGCACAGTTAATTGTAACTGATACACATTCTCCCGGACCTTACCGCACTATCGGCGCACCTATAAATATGGATGCATGGTATCAGGCTTTTGATATAAAGCCGGGTGATAAACTTTACAAAAAGCCGGAAGATCGCATCAAAATATGGTAATCTGATCTTAAAAAAATTGTTAATTAGGATTTAAGCCCTTTGTTTGAGTATTTTCGAACAAAGGGCTTTTTCTATGCCAGCAATGAATTATATCGATCTGATTTTAATAAGTTTAATCCTGCTCTCAGCATGGCGGGGCTGGCATAATGGCTTTCTGGCATCCATTACAGAAATTTTCATCTGGCTTGGCAGCTTCATCGCTGCACTGCTCTTTTCAGAACTTCTTGCCACCTTTCTTGACAGACTTTTCAGCATTTCTATAATTTGGTTAAGACCCATGAGTTTCATCCTGATCCTGGCCATATTCAGCCGGATGATCTACGAAATCTGCGACGGGATTAATGAAAAAATACCTGAGTCAAAAAATGAACATCCCTTAAATAAATTGAGCGGAATTATCCCGGGCTTATTCTCAGGTCTGTTTTATGCCCTCTTATTGTCCCTTTTTTTCCTCCTTTACCCTGTCGGGGATGCAACAAAAGAAGCCCGACAAAGCGTATTAGCTAATACATTGACACAAAAACCGGACTGGGCCGGAGAAAGGGTCAATAATGTTCTAAATGACCTCAGAAATAAATTTGGCAGAAGCCTTACTATTTTTCCAAATGGAAAGGAGATTATACCATTACCTTTTAAAGTGGAAAAGCCCCTGCTTAGAAAAGAGCTGGAAATTGGAATGTTAGATATGATTAATACTGAAAGAGAAAAATTGGGGCTGCCTGATCTTTACTTTGATGAAGAGCTGGCGGAAGTGGCCAGAACACATTCAAAAGACATGTTTCGGAGGGGGTATTTTTCTCATTTTAACCCGGAGGGGAAAAGCCCTTTCGACAGAATCAGAAAAAATGGAATTCAGTTCAGAATAGCGGGCGAAAACCTTGCTTTAGCTCAAAATCTGAGTCTTGCACACATTGGTCTGATGGAATCCCCTACTCATCGTGCAAACATAGAACTTAAATCATTTGGCAAAGTTGGTATAGGGATTCTGGATGGAGGATATAATGGTCTTATGATCACACAGTTATTTAGAAATTGATACTTAAAAGCAAAATCAGAGCCAAAAGCCCTGCTCTTTTTTTTAAATTTGCAACACATCTTATCCAATTAAAAACGATTATATTATTAATTCACGTAACAAACTGGCAATATTATTGTTATAATTTCAGGATCATTTATAAACCAATTAAATACTTTCTATGCATAGGTATTTGCTCATTCTTTTTTGTTTACTAAGCAGCCCGCTGATCGCTCAGATCAACAATCCTGAATACAAACAGACATTAGATAGTCTTTACAAGCAAACAGTCCCATTGATCACAATAGATGAATTTATAAAGATCGATAAATACAATCTCCATATTCTTGACACCCGGGAAGAAGATGAATTTATGGTCAGTCACATAAAAAATGCGCGTCATGTTGGAAATTTCTGGTTCGATATGCGCAAGGTTTATGATATTCGCAAAAATTCAACAGTTATTGTGTATTGCTCAGTAGGAATTCGAAGTGAAAAAATTGGAGAAAAATTGATCGCCGCAGGTTATAAAAATGTGTTCAACCTCTATGGTGGCATTTTTGAATGGGTTAATCAGGGGCATCCTGTGTATAAACAAAATGGAGTTCAAACTGCCGAAATCCATACCTACGACAAGAACTGGGATCGCTGGGCTGAACGCGGTACCAAAGTAAATTAATTTGACTTCGACCAATAAGCCGGCATGGATCATTTAAGCTTTGCATTTACATCCGATGGTTCAAAAACTCTTTTCAATAGAGAAGTTGGAGAGCATTATCACTCCCGGCATGGTGCTTTACAGGAAAGCAAACATGTTTTCCTCAATACCGGGATGCGATATTTCCTTGAAAAAAGCGAACTTGAAAAAGTCAAAATTATAGAGGTAGGTTTTGGCACAGGACTTAACTTTTTGGTTACTGCTGATTTTTGCTCAGAAAACAACATTGAACTCGACTATACCGGCATTGAAGCCTATCCCCTCAAACAGGAAATTATTGGAGATACCGGATACGAGAAGTATATCACTCATGACTTATGGGATTCGTTCACAGGGCAATACGAGAAAGCGCAAAAGTCTGTGGTACAGATTGGCAAATCATGTAAGCTTAAAATAGAACCTGAAAAAATGCTTGATTTCAATTCTAAAGAGCCTTTTGATGTTGTTTACTTTGATGCATTTGCGGCCGTCCATCAGCCGGAGATGTGGAATCTTGAATCCCTGAAACATATTTCCAAATTCTTAAAAACAGGCGGAGTATTTGTGACTTATGCGATTACGGGAGATCTGAAAAGAACGATGAAAAGCTTAGGGTTTGTGATTGAAAAGGCACCAGGCGCAGCTGGCAAGCGTGAGATGTTACGGGCTATAAAAATGTAAATTTCGCCCTGTGGCTGATTATCATTCCACCCCACGAAATAACAAGATCAAAATCCTATTTTTGCAATATTAATCTCAATAAATGTCTGCAAATCCGATCCCTCCTTCCGCCGATACACCTGCAAAGTCCTTTGAACGTTTATTAACGATCATGAATACCCTTCGTGAGCAATGCCCATGGGATAAAAAGCAAACGATGGAAACACTCAGGCACCTTACTATTGAGGAAACCTACGAACTTTCTGATGCAATCCTTGAAGGGGATATGAACGAGATCAGAAAAGAATTGGGTGATATCATGCTTCATCTTGTGTTTTACACACGCATCGCTTCTGAAAACAATGATTTTAGCATCACTGACGTTCTGAATGGCATTTGTGATAAATTGATCCACAGGCATCCCCATATCTACAGTGATGTACAGGTTAAAGATGAAGCCGATGTAAAACGTAACTGGGAGCAACTGAAATTAAAAGAGGGCAATAAATCAGTACTCGAAGGGGTCCCTGCTTCATTGCCGGCCCTGATCAAAGCTTCAAGAATTCAGGAAAAAGCAAGAGGTGTTGGTTTCGACTGGGAAGAAAAGGCTCAGGTATGGGAAAAGGTAGAAGAAGAGTTAAGGGAATTCAGGGATGAATTCAATACAGATAATAATACAACCATTGATAAAGAGAAGGCTGAGGGGGAATTCGGCGACCTGATGTTCTCTCTGATCAACTACGCTCGTTTCATCGATATCAACCCTGAAGATGCCCTCGAAAAAACAAACAAGAAGTTTATTAAACGTTTCCAGTATCTCGAAGGCAAGGCAAAAGAACTCGGTAAAAGCCTCAAAGACATGACTTTATCCGAAATGGATGTTTTCTGGAATGAAGCCAAAACTCAAAAATAAACATTCTCGAATAAAAGAATCGAAATAATTCTTTGGGAGAAATAACATGCATTTTGTTATTCGATCGCAGCCTCTTGCCAATTACGAGTACAGCCCCGTGTCATTGCGAGGAGGCACGACGAAGCAATCCCATGACGTTTAGCACTATTAGTAAGGAGATTGCCACGCTGCGCTCGCAATGACATTCAACTGAGTATTGTAGAAAATTTTTATTTGTCATGCATAAATTGACTTGAACCTCAGAAATATTAGCTCTAAGCCTTCCCTTACCCTAATCAAAATGTTTTTTTTAAATCATTGTAGCATTTCTGTATCCTGATCCGTCTTAGATATATAAAACACTATATATGAGAACTACGGGATTACTTTTACTTTTTTCGATTTTACTTTTTGCAGCATCCTGTTCAGACAAAATTAATCTGAGCTTATTGGATGGAAACTATACCGGTCATTACTATTATGCGGGTCCCGGCGAAACCAGGCCTATAAAAAGCCAGAGTACTGTATCAGTCAATCTTTCTGGCAAAGAATACACTTCAACAGGTGGTGCTTCAAGAATACCGGCCGGAGGAGCCGGTGAATTTAACCTGGTGGACAAAGAAGAAGTTCAGTTTAATGATAAACATGTCTGGACTGCCGATTTCGACTGGAACTTAATTCTGAACGGTAGATTTATCTATGAACTTAAAAATGACAGTTTAATTTTGACACGTAAATTTGAAATTTGCAAAACTTGCTCAGTTAAGCCGGGAATGTTGCCCGGATCATACCAATACAGATTGAAGAGAACAAATTGATACATGTCGAAAACATTCCACATTTCTGAATCAGAGCTCATTCAGGAATGCAAAAAAGGCAGTTTAAAGTACCAGGAAATACTATACAAACATTTCTTCAGCTTTGCTATGGGTGTTGGAATGAGGTATTTATCTGACCGTGATGATACGCTGGAAGTTGTAAATGACTCCTTTATAAAAGTATTCAAATCAATAAAAGATTTTAAAAATGAACAGAATTTAAAACCATGGTTGAGCCGGATAGTAGTCAATACAGCTTTAGACAGGAGAAGAAAGGATCTGAAACATCAGTATCTGAGTCCGCTCGAAAATGCCTCAGAACTATCTTATCCTGCTCAGGCTTTAGAGAACCTGAATGCCAGGGACATCTGCAAATTATTGGACAAGCTTCCCAATGTACAAAGGATGGTTTTTAATATGTATGAGATAGACGGGTATAGCCATGAGGAGATTGGAAATATACTTCAGATCCCTGCCAGTTCATCCCGTGTAAATTTAAGCAGGGCAAAAGAAAAATTAAGGTTAGCCTTCAGTTTAGAACAATCAGCATGAAAGAAACGGAAGATCAGAGAATTGCAGCTAAATTCCACCAGGTTTTCGATGATTTCGAAGATCTTGCCTCAAATGAGGGTTGGCTGGAACTGCGCAAGAAGTATCCCGAAGAAAAAAGCAGACCTTTGTTCTTTTGGATCAGTTCTGCTGCTGCATTATTAATCCTGTTTTCCGGGCTATGGCTGTATATTCCTGAAATAAAGAAGGAGCATATTACAGCTAAAAACAAAACATCCATTGAGAGTAAAAAAACAGAATCTGAAGCCAGCTCAACCGCTCCTCAACTAACAATCTCTGCTCCTGCCTCATCCAAATTAATTACGAAAGAATTAAAACCAGGCTCAGATACAAAACCTGCCACTATACTTAATTCCGCATTTCGGGAAGAAAAAAAATTACTTATTAATCACCCTGCTGATTATTCTAAAATATCAGACAGATTGGTGATTTCTGCTAAGGATTCAGCATCTACCTATGAAAATCCTATTGCAAAATTGCTAAAAACTACCGAAGAACCCACAATTAAACAAGACACAATGGTTCTCGCAATTGGAGAAGTCACACAGACAGATTACAATTTAAAACCAAAGCCTGAAGAATTAAAACTAGCGGAAGAAAAGGGGAAAAAGTCTGAAAAGAGCAGCAAAAAGAATTTTTCACTCAGTGTTTATGTCGGTTCCTTCATTAATTATGCAGAAGGCAGTGTGAACAATGTGAATGTGGGTGCCGGTCTTTCATCCGACTTCAGGATTAGTAAGAACCTGAGAATTTCGACCGGCCTTAACCTGAGTAAAAACAGCCTTGCCTACAATCAAAATGAACCGTCAAATAATTATGGATCATTTCAGGATGCTAACTCATCAATTGTTGGAACCCTTGTAGCACTTAGTAATTATGAAGCAGAACTTCTTGGCCTCGATATTCCTGTTAACATTAAATACCTGTTTAATCCCCAGAAAAGTAACACTTATTTCCTTGCTGGTTTAAGCTCAGGCACTTATCTGAGCGAAAAATACGCTGTTAAGCAATCTAATTTTAACTCATTTGTGGGATCTTCTGCAGTCGCCAACAAGCAGGAAATAAGCAGGCAAATGAAAGACTTTGATCTGATGCGCACCCTGAATGTATCTTTTGGATTTAATACCCGCTTAAGCAAAAAGCGAAGCCTGACAATTGAACCATTTTTAAAATATCCACTGGGCGGACTGGGGAGTGAAAACATCAGATTTGGAGCATCAGGAATAAATGTTAAACTGAATTTTAACTCCGCAAAAAAACCGTGATGAAACTTAAATTGTTATTCAAAGCAGCACTCCTTTCTGGTGTATGCCTATTGTTCTCATGCGAAAAGTCCAACAGTTCATGCGGCGGAAATGATCCAATGAATGATCTTCCCTGGTTAGAGCAGGAGATCGGTCGCCTGAGCTCACTAAATCAGTGTTACAATGTTTCAAGATCTACCTATGAGAAACAAACAGTTTTTATTGTCTCTAACTGTGAACCCAATATAAATAGTGTGCCTCTGCTGTACAACTGTGATGGAAATGTTCTGAACTTATCCGCCGCCAACTACCAAAATCTGAAGTTTACCGGATCGATTGAATTGATCTGGAAGAGTAATTAAATTATAAACTGAAATACCTATGAACAACATCAATAAATACCTATTAGTTCTGGTTTGTTTTACGGGACTTTTAATCAGCTCATGTGAAAAAGATTCCATTGAATTTGACAGTCCCTTTGAACTGAATGAAAATGAAAGTATTGTCCTGCAGGGAAACAATAATGGTTTAACTATCACATTACAATCAGTTAATGATAGCCGCTGTCCGATAAATGCTTTATGTATAAGTGCCGGTAATGCCCGGGTTAAATTAAGGATGTCAGATAATTCAGGAGCAGAGACTTTCGCTGAGCTTTGTCTGGGCTTTTGTGACACCGGGAACAATACCGAAGACAGTGCAATAATTCGGTTGAACAATAACAGTTATACTGTTTTACTTAAGGAAGTTAACCCTTTTCCGGAACTCGGTAAAAAACAGGACAAAAAAGCCTTACTGATCATAAGAAAAGAATGATTTACTTAAACCTGATGGCTTTAAGCGGCGATATTCTTGTTACAAGCATTGAGGGCAGCAGCAAAACGAATAAACTGATCAGCAAGGTTCCGGCATTCAGCATCAGAATATCCGGAACATCCAATTGAACGGGTACAAAATCAATGTAATAAGATGCCTGATCCAGAGTAAAGAAATGGGTCTGTGACTGAAACAAACCAAGCCCGATACCCAAAATATTGCCACATAGCAGCCCCCATGCAATCAGGTAAGCAGCATTGTAAAGAAATATCTTACGAATCTGCCAGTTTGTATTTCCCAGAGCCTTCAGTATTCCGATCATATTAGTTCGTTCAAGAATCATAATCAGAAGTGCAGAAATCATATTGATAACCGCAACTGCAAGCATCAGGATCAAAATTACCTGAGTATTGACATCCAGCAGGGATAACCATTCAAAGATGGTTGGATAATACTGCCTAATCGTGTATGATTTAAGTTCAATATCAAGATCATCATAAACCCTCGCTTCAATTTCATCAAGCTTATTGAAGTCAGTAACCCTTAATTCATACCCACCAACATCAGTCGGAGCCCATTTATTAAGGCTCCGGATTAATCCGATATCCCCGATCACAAACAATTTATCCACTTCTTCAACTCCAAGATTGTAAATTCCCACGATTTGAAATTTTCGTTTGCGCAGGGAGTTTTCAATAAAATACATCAGGAAATCATCGCCTACCTTCAGCTTGAGGCGGTCTGCGGTAAATTTTGAGATCAGAATCTGTGTTCTGGACTTCAGGGTATCCGAAAAATCAATAACAGTTCCCTCTACGAGAATTTTCTTGAAATACTCCCACTTATAATCCCGACCAACACCCTTTAATACAACCCCCTCGACTTCTTCATTCGTGTTGATTATTCCTGGTTTGGTAGCAAATGATTGTATATATTCTATTCCCTCCTGCTTCAGGATTTTTTGACGTGAAGAATCAGAAATGCTAAATGAAGTGTTTTCATAGGAAGTATTGAGATCCAGTTTAGATATCTGAATATCACCAGAAAATCCACGTACCTTTTCACGAATCTCTGATTTAAAGCCCTTGACTATAGCTATTGCAAGTATCATCACAGCTAAGCCCAGCATAATTCCAAGAATTGCGATACGCACAATTAGCTTCGAAAAGGTTCGATTGGAATTAAACGATATGCGTTTTGCAATGAAAAGGGGTAAATTCAATCCTGAAATGGTTTTTTTTGTACCTTTAACAAAGATGCATTTTTTTTAATTTCGTTTCCGAACCAATTAATAAGAACAATTAACTAACAATTTTATAATCTATAATTTTCTTTGACCATGCACCGATCAAGCTATCTCATTATAACTGTCATTTTATTTCTCTCAGTCAATACATTTAGAGTTCAGGCTGAACAATCAAAAATCTTTTCTTTAAACATGAAAGATGCTGAGTTCAGATCCACTGACCCTATTAGTGGAAAACTTCGCACAGGGGCTGAACAGATCGACCAATATCTTCCTTATCTTAAAGGAAAGCGGATAGGAATGGTAGTAAATCCAACTTCTGTCATTGGAAATACAACGGTGGTCGACAGCCTGCTTAAACTTGGAGTTAAGATTGTAAAAATATTTGGACCTGAACACGGCTTTCGTGGTGATGCAAGTGCCGGCGTTAAGGTTGATGATAGTTTTGATGCTAGAACCGGATTACCTGTAATCTCTTTGTATGGGAAACATTTAAAACCTACAAAAGAAGATATGGATGATGTGGATCTGATGGTCTATGATATACAGGATGTGGGCACCAGGTTCTATACCTATATCAATACCCTGCAGCATGTTATGGAAGCCTGCGGAGAGAATAATAAAGAAGTTCTGATCCTTGATCGCCCCAATCCGAATGGTTTTTATGTTGACGGTCCTGTTCTTGATCCAAGATTGAAGTCGGGAATCGGTTATAATCCAATTCCAATCACACATGGACTTACCATTGCAGAATATGCGCAAATGCTTAATGGAGAGGGATGGATGGCAAATAAAGTTAAATGTAAAATTAAGATCATTAAGATCGCGAATTATACCCATGCTACACCCTATGTTTTACCGGTTAAACCATCTCCAAACCTGAATACAGGTCAATCTATATTACTTTACCCTTCACTTTGTCTTTTTGAAGGTACAATTATCAGTCAGGGACGAGGGACTTACTTCCCTTTCACAGTACTCGGCAATCCTGATCTGAATGATAAATATAAATTCTCTTTTATGCCAAAAAGTATAAAAGGAATGAGTGAAACGCCATTGCATATGAATAAAGATTGCTTTGGAATCGACTTAAGGCAGTATAATACCAATAAGATCAGGAAAGAAGGAAAGATAAACCTTAGCTGGTTGATAGAACTATATAAAGCCTATCCGTACAAAGAGAAGTTCTTTGATTTCAAACAAAGTAACCAGATGGGTAATTTTGACAAGTTGGCTGGAACTTACGACCTCAAACAACAGATCATAGCCGGCAAATCTGAAGAAGAAATCCGCCAAAGCTGGGAACCCGGGCTCTCTCAATATAAGATCATGAGGAAGAAGTATTTGCTTTATCAGTAAGGTCGGAAGCCAGAGGTCGGGAGGACTACTTCATACCTCAGTCCTCAGTCCTCATACCTCAAACCTCATACCTCAAACCTCATTATGAAAATCATTTTCATGGGCACCCCGGATTTTGCAGTTGCCTCCTTAAGTGCCCTTTTGGATGCTGATTTTGATATTGTAGGAGTTATTACTGCTCCGGATAAACCGGCAGGGAGAGGACAAAAGATTAGTGAGTCTGCTGTTAAAAGATTTGCGGTTAAAAAGGGATTGAAGGTTCTTCAGCCGATAAAATTAAAAGATCCCGATTTTTTAAAAGAACTTAAATCATTAGACGCTGACATACAGGTAGTTGTAGCATTCAGAATGTTACCTGAATTGGTATGGAATATGCCTCCAAAAGGTACAATAAACTTACATGCATCCCTCCTGCCCCAGTACCGTGGCGCAGCACCAATCAACTGGGCAATTATTAACGGGGAAAAGCGGACTGGTGTAAGCACATTTTTTCTGAAGCAGGAGATCGATACAGGTGATCTTTTATTTGCTGAAGAGCTTGATATTGAAGATGATGACACAGCCGGTGACCTGCATGACAAATTAATGGTAATTGGTGCCGGATTACTGGTAAAAACCCTTAAGGCAATAGAAGCGGGGAAATACAAGGAGGTATCGCAAAACACTCATCAGGAAAATGAGCTTAAAAAGGCTCCAAAGATTTTCAGGGAAGATTGCCTGATCAAATGGGATCGCCCGGTTAAAGAGGTTTTTAACCTGATCAGGGGATTAAGTCCGCATCCTGCGGCATTTTGCCACTTACAGGATAAAACATTGAAAATTTATAGCGCGATAGCTGAAAAAAAAGACATAAGCGATAAACCCGGAAGTGTTCTGACGGATAATAAAACCTATCTCAAATTTGCCTGCCGCGATGGCTTAATTTCAGTCCTTGAATTACAATTAGAAGGCAAAAAGCGAATGAAAGTCGATGAATTTCTAAGAGGAGTCAGGCTATAACTATTCCCCACCCGATAGCTATCCTATCGTGTGGACACATCTTTAAACAGGTGTCAAAGTATCAAAATTTATTATTAAGTAGGGATTTAGGCGCTATGCTGTGCCCCTTTGGAGGGGCTACGGGGAGGTTCCACCCCCTTTAATTCCCCC
>NZ_JAUXXZ010000021.1 GCF_030684675.1 Daejeonella sp.
CAAACGCTTAAAGGTTTCATTAAAATAACGCACCTTGCGTTGCTGAACTGTTAATCTTTCATATTCACTGACTGTTGCCATCTCATTTTGGTTTATTGTTTATAAACCTCTATTTTCGGTCAACATATTCAGGCAAGGACACAACTCTCCGCCCGATAGCTATCGGTGTCCTTGCCAACTGTCAACTGTCAATTGTCAACTTTTCTCCATCTCCCTCGCACTTTCCTCAACCTTCCGTTTAAGTTCTTCCTTGTAATCCAGAAGTCTTTGAGATAGAGCAGAATCAGATGTGCCTAAGATCTGAGCAGCAAGTATTCCTGCATTTTTAGCTGCATTTAAAGCAACTGTGGCAACAGGAATACCATTTGGCATCTGAAGTATTGACAGGATTGAATCCCAGCCATCGATAGAATTACTTGATTTTACCGGTACTCCAATTACTGGAAGCTGTGTGATGGAAGCAACCATACCGGGTAGGTGGGCAGCCCCGCCGGCACCTGCAATGATTACCTTTAAGCCTCTGTCAGATGCAGTTCTTGCATATTCAAACATCCGTTCCGGAGTGCGATGGGCCGAAACAACAGTAATTTCAAACTGAACTTTAAGCTCTTTTAATACATCTGCTGCATCCTGCATAACACCCAGATCAGACTTGCTGCCCATAATAATGCCGACTTTAATCGCTTCAATTGCCATGTTATTTTATCGATATAATGCTGTATATAAATAACTTATGTAAGTTATTTAACTTTTTACTTTAATTTTATTTTGAACAAATCTAGCCTTTTCAATAGCTTTCTGCCGGTCATCATCCATAATAGTGACATGCCCCATTTTTCGGAAAGGCTTAGTAAATTTCTTACCGTATAAATGGATATAGACTCCTTCCAGTTCAAGCACTTCATGCAATCCTTCGTATTCTGCTGCCCCTTCATATCCCTTTTCTCCCAACAGATTAATCATTACTGAATTACTTATTGCCCTTGTGTCACCGGGAGGCAGGTTAAATATTGCTCTTAACAATTGCTCATATTGGGAGGTGAAATTACCCTCTATGCTTTGATGGCCGCTGTTATGTGGGCGTGGTGCAATTTCATTTACCAGAATATCGCCTTTCTTTGTAAAGAACAATTCAACAGCCAGGATGCCTACAATTTTTAAATTATCAGCGATCTTTATTGCCAGCTGATCAGCCTTCTGAAGTATTTCAAAATCCAGAGTAGAGGGGGAGATTAGAAATTCAACCAGGTTTGCTTCTGCATTGAACTCCATTTCTACACAAGGAAATGTTTTTATTTCACCGTCTTCATTTCTGGAAACAATTACAGATAGTTCTTTGTCAAAATCAATGAGTTCTTCGATCAGGAATGGTTCTTCGAATGCTTTCTCAAGATCTGAAGCTGATTTTATCGTTTTTACACCCCTGCCATCATAACCATCCCTGCGAAGCTTTTGAACATATGGAAATGGAATCTTTGCAGAGATTAGCTCCTGCTTATTACCAAATACCTGAAATGGAGCTGAAGGAATATCATTTTCTTTAAAGAACTGTTTTTGGATTCCTTTATCCTGTATAAGTCTGATTACCCTGGATTGGGGATAAACAGTTAAACCCTCTTTCTCAAGCTTTTCAAGAGCATCAACATTTACTTTTTCAATCTCTATGGTTAAAATATCAACCTCTTTCCCGAAATTATAAACCGCTTCAAAATCAGTTGATGATCCATGGACAAATTTCCTGCACAGATCCTTGCATGGAGCCTCTTTGTCGGGATCCATAACATAGGTAGTAATGTTATAATTTATTGATTCCTGAATAAGCATGCGCCCCAGTTGGCCGCCACCAAGTATTCCAAGCTTAAGGTCTCCGTAAAATGCTTTCATATTGCTGCAAGTTTAGGCGAAATCTGTGAGATTATCCAATTTTGGGTAGGTTTCATTTCCTGAAAGGAGACTATAAAATATCATTTTTAGAATGGAGATTGATTTATTAGCCGAAATCAGCTATTTAAGAGGCTCTCCTGCTCAATTTTCTTTTGCAGCTCAAGTATTGCCCCAATCAGTGCTTCGGGCCTTGGGGGGCACCCCTGAACGTATACATCAACGGGTATGATTCTGTCAACACCTTTTACCACATGATATCCATGCTGCCAGTAAGGACCTCCGCAATTGGAACATGAACCCATAGAGATTACATATTTTGGTTCCGGCATTTGTTCGTAAAGACGTTTAATGCGTTCAGCCATTTTAAATGTTACGGTACCCGCAATAATAATAACATCTGATTGCCTTGGCGAAGGACGTGGAAATACTCCAAAACGATCCAGGTCGTAGGTAGATGCCATGGAACCCATCATTTCTATTGCACAACATGCTATACCAAAGCTCATTGGCCAGAGTGATGATAATCTAGCCCAATTAAGCAAATCATCAACCTTCACAAGCATTACTGAACCGGTATCGTTTTTCATTTCTAAACTCACAAGGCAGGTCTTTTAAATTTGGGGATAAATCCTGGTTTAATTGATGATAAAGGGGATTCAGTCAGTACTTTTTCTGGCATTGGAATCTCAGAATCAATACTAAATAATTTTGTTTGATAGGTTTCAGCATTCAAAGCTTTGTATGCTGAAGGTGGGATCTTCGAAGGCGAAATAGGTGAATATTGTTCAGGCCTGATCCAGTTCAGGTCACCCTTTTTCCAAACATATACCAATCCGATCAATAAAATACCTACAAAAATGAACATCTCAATCAGGCTTAACCAACCCCAATAAGGATCTATATTAATTAATTCCTGCTGACTGAAAACAGTAGCCCATGGAAAAATAAAGGCTAATTCCACATCAAAAAGCAGGAAAACCAATGCTATAACATAGAAACGAGAATTAAATTGTATCCAGGAATTTCCTACTGGTTCTTCACCGCACTCATAGGAAGCCAATTTTTCGGGATTAGGCTTTTTAAGTGCGACAAGCTTTCCCATAAAAAATGTAAAGAGCACGAATAAAACACCCATGATCAGGTAGATAAATATCTTGCCGAACTCGCTTAACTGAGAAGTTTCATCCATTGATCAAAATTAAGAATAATTGAATTAAAGTATTCAAACGGTTTGTTATTTCTCAATTAATTATCATTAATTGTGGATAAGCTTTTTTTGAAATGAGAATAGATAGCATCAAATTCGCAGGGAATATCTGATTGAATATGACTTTAAATAAATATAAAAAGATTGCTGATGAACTGTCAGTGACTGAGAAGCAGGTGAAAGTAACCATTGAACTGCTGGATGAGGGAGGAACGGTGCCTTTTATCGCAAGGTACCGTAAGGAAGCAACAGGGAGCCTTGACGAGGTGCAGATTGCGGCTATTCGCGATAGAAAGCAGCAGCTTGAGGAGCTTGATAAACGCAGGGAAGCGATTCTAAAATCTATGAAAGAACTTGAAAAACTGACTCCGGAGCTTGAAAAGCAAATTATGGAAGCTGAAACCATGACTATCCTGGAGGATATTTATCTTCCGTTTAAGCCAAAACGTAAGACCAAAGCATCTGCTGCGAGAGAAAAGGGTTTGCAAGGTTTGGCAGATTTCATAATGAACCAGAATAGCGCAGATCTGGATACGGAAGCCTCAAAATACATTAATGAGGAGCTGGGAGTATTGAATACGGAGGACGCACTGAGCGGGGCAAGGGATATTGTGGCTGAGTTTATGGCAGAGCAGCCTGAACTTCGCAGCCGAATGCGTGAACTGTTCATACAGGCAGGTATATTTCATTCTAAGTTGATTAAAGGGAAGGAAATTGAGGGGCAGAAATACAAAGACTATTTCGATTGGACAGAGCCTGTAAAAACCGCACCTTCCCATCGGGTATTAGCTTTAAGAAGAGCCGAGAAGGAAATTATTCTCACACTGGATATCGAAGTACCTGAAGAAAATGCGATCAGAATCCTGGAAGACTTATTTGTAAAGGGGGCTAACCCATTATCAGAGCAAGTTTTACAGGCTGCTGCCGATGCATATAAACGTCTGATCAAGCCTTCCATGGAAACAGAGATCCGATTAATGACCAAAAAGCAGGCAGATATAGAAGCAATACGGGTTTTTGCAGATAATGCCCGCCAATTGTTGTTAGCCGCACCCGTTGGCCAGAAACGTATAATGGCTATCGACCCTGGTTTCAGGACAGGTTGTAAGCTTGTTTGCCTCGATGATCAGGGACAGTTAATTGAGAATACTAATATTTATCCTCATAATGGAGCTGAAGCCGCTAAGGAAGCGGCAAAAACTATAAAATTTCTGGTCGAAAAGTATAGAATTGAGGCTATTGCTATTGGAAACGGTACTGCTGGCAGAGAAACTGAAACTTTTGTTAGATCATTACAATTAACTGATATTGTTGTAGTTATGGTTAATGAGAGTGGTGCTTCAATTTATTCAGCATCAGATGTTGCGCGTGAAGAGTTTCCGGATAAGGATATTACTGTTAGGGGAGCCGTTTCTATTGGCCGTCGTTTAATGGATCCTCTGGCTGAGCTGGTAAAGATCGATCCAAAATCGATCGGAGTCGGACAATATCAGCACGATGTAGATCAGAATCAATTACAATCCTCACTGGATGATACTGTAATCAGTTGTGTGAATTCGATCGGAGTGGAATTGAATACTGCTTCAAAGCAGATTCTGGCTTATATTTCAGGGCTTGGTCCGCAACTGGCACAAAATATTGTCGAATACCGCAATAAGAATGGTGCGTTTAAAAGAAGATCCGAACTGAGGCAAATTCCGCGACTTGGAGACAAGGCATTTGAGCAGGCAGCAGGGTTTTTGCGTATCAGGAATGCTGAACATCCGCTTGATAGCAGTGCGGTTCATCCTGAACGCTATGGGCTTGTTGAACAAATGGCTAAAGATCTGAATTGCAAAGTTGAAGACCTGATGATAGATGAACAGCTTCGTCAAAGAATTAAATTGCAGAATTACGTCAGCGAAACTGTTGGTTTGCCTACCCTAAATGATATTGTAAAGGAATTGGCAAAGCCAGGTCTTGACCCGAGGGAACAATTTGAAGCCTTTAGTTTTTCTGATGGAATCAATGCAATTACCGACCTTCATGTCGGGATGACTTTACCCGGAATTATTACAAATATCACAGCTTTTGGTGCTTTTGTTGATATTGGTGTTCACCAGGATGGACTTGTACACCTGAGTCAGATGGCCGATAAATTCATTAAAGATCCAAATGAAGTGGTCAAGGTAAGTCAGAAGGTGATGGTTAGAGTAACGGAGGTGGATGTGAACAGAAAGCGTATTGCACTTTCAATGAAATCGGAGAACAGACCTGAATCAAAGCCAAAACCTAATCCGAAGCCAGCACCTGCAAATTTAGTGAAAAAGCCAAGGGAGAAAGAAATTGCTCCGGAAACCGATATCGCAATCAAATTGGCTGCCTTAAAGAATAAATTTTCCTGAGGATATCCGTTTATATTTACTGCCTGAATGAGTATAGGAGATAATTTTGATGCTGTAATTATTGGTGGTGGTGCCTGCGGACTAATGTGTGCCGTTCAGGCAGGATATCTGGGCAAAAGGACCCTTATTCTTGAGAAGAATGAAAAAATTGGAGCGAAAATCCTCATTTCAGGCGGTGGCCGCTGCAATTATACAAATCTATACGCAGCCGAATCTAACTTTATATCCGGGAATCCGCATTTCTGTAAGTCAGCTTTTTCGCAGTTTACAGTGGATGACACCATTGCTTTCTTTGAGGCAAATGGCATTTTTGGAAAGGAAAAAACATTGGGACAGTTATTCCCAGTTAGCAATAATGCAAAAGATATTGTGCGGGTTTTTGAATCCCTTTGTACTGATCTCGAGCAACAAATTATTTGCAATGCAGAAGTAAAGGAGGTTTTGAAGACGGAAGAAGGGGATTTTAAAATCAGTTATTCCAGGGCGGGGAAATTAAAAGAGATCAGGGTACCAAAGGTGGTAATTTCAGCAGGCGGACTTCCTATCCAAAAAATGGGTGCAACTGATTTCGGACTCAGGGTAGCAAGGCAATTCGGACTAAAGATTACCGAAACAGCGCCTGCACTCGTGCCGCTGACCATTACCGGCAAAGATGCTGAATGGTATACTCAGCTTTCTGGGAATTCGATATTCAGCAGGGTTTCTAGTGATCGGATCAGTTTTGAGGAAAATATATTGTTTACCCATTGGGGCTTAAGTGGTCCGGCTATCCTTCAGATTTCGTCTTACTGGCGGCCTGGAGAACATATTTCGATCGATCTGCTGCCCATTGATAGTATTGCAGAGCTTATTCAGGCCCAGAAGTTAATCAATGGCCGTAAAACCCTTTCAGGATTATTGTCCGACCTATTCACAAAGAAATTTTCAGATGCACTTTCAAAATTTTTACCTGTTGAAAAAAATCTGGCAACCCTGACTAAGGAAGATATTCAGAAAATTGATCAATATATTCATCATTTTGATGTGAAACCTGCAGGTGATAAAGGTTATGATAAAGCCGAGGTGATGAGGGGAGGAGTGGCTACCGATGAACTATCCTCCAAAACGCTGGAAGCTAAAAAGGTACCCGGTTTATTTTTTGGCGGTGAATGTGTTGATGTAACGGGGTGGCTGGGTGGTTATAACTTTCAATGGGCATGGTCGGGTGGATTTGTTATTGCGCAGAATATATAAAGCAGCTTTGTTGTCCTTTATATCTAATATTACTTTCATAACAAATATTTTATTGATTTAGCTAACGCATATGTACAGATTTATACATTTCTCTTTTTTATAAATTTAATTGAAATTGTTAATTAGTGCTTATTTATCTGGGCGGATATGTATACATCAATTTACCTTTTAGTGTTGACTATTCTGTCTTTCATAAAATTGAACTCCATATCCTCTAAGTCCCTATTCGAATCTAAGCCGGGTATGATATAATCTGGAATTACTCCCGTCCCATCACATTTGCCACATGCGAGCAAAAGACGTTTAGACGAGATGGCACATTTAAGTTTAGTATTGGGCAACTGCACACCAACCCAATCTGCAGTAAAACATGTTAGCTCACCAGTTTCTTGTCCGACAATCGTTGCTATATTGTAACATTTAAGTGCAGCAGCGAAGCATGCTGCAGACGAATATGTTTTATACCTATTAATAGATAAATTTCCCCTTCAAAGCGCAATAGATTGTCAGTTGGTTTCAGAGGTTCAAAGTTCTGAGTTAAAAATGTTCCATTTATGGATGTCATCATCTCTTTTCTCATAGCGTTCTTCTATCACGTACTACTGTTAAACCCAGACTAATTGAGGTTTAACTAGCGCCTATTCTCCGCAATCAACAACATGGTTTTTTACATCGGCACCTTGATCATAAACCAGCGAGGAGCCTAAATGACCCACATAGACCAAATAGCCCGTTCCGGCTAGCATCAGTAACACAACCATATAACGGAGAAGTAGAACGAGCTTACCAGTTAAGATATTAAAGTGCAGCATCAAATTTAAGATTGATGCTGCACTAAAGAAATAGGCCATGGTATAGGCGGCTATTTCATGCGCTTTAAGGACTGTTGGATCACATATTTTTCTGGCAACTGCACTTTCCGAAATATCACCCGTATAAATGCTTATCCAGGCAGCAACAGACCCTGTGTAAAGAAGGAATGCTCCGCAGTTTTTAAGAAACAACTCCTTATCACCTTTTAGTATTAACGCTACTACAAACAGGATAGTCGCAAAGCTTAAGAACGCCACAGGAAAATGAACAGAAAGCGGATGCCAGTTGTCTATACGCCAAAAGTCCTGTTCTGCCATTACTCAATAATATTAACAGAAACAGGATCTAAACGCTTACCCACTTTTTTCACTTCAACTTCAACAGTTTTGTCTTTCGCCAGTTCGCTAAACTGTGCTTCAGCGCCATTTTTTGTAAGCTTTGTTGAATCTGTGAAATACAGTTCAAGTTTTTTTCCATCGGCAATGACATAAATTTCACGATTGTCAGCCTCAACCTTGTCAATTTTTCCCGTGTAAGATCCTGACTCTACAACATCCGTTTTTGATTCACAGGCTGTGAAGAAAAACAGTACCGAAGCAATGGTAAGTAATTTGATAGTTTTCATTTTGTTAAGTTTGATATGGTACATAATTGTGATAATTCAATGTGGTATTAAAGTTTGACCTGCAAAGTAAGATAAAAAGTTCGATTGTCAGAGGGGAGAATACCCGGCCCCGGATAACCTGTCGCGCGGCGGGTAAAATAAAATTGGTTGGCCAGGTTATTTATATTCCCTTCAATTTTAAATCGCTTGAATTGATAGGAGATTCCGGCATCCATTATTGAATACGAGGGGATCAGGCCAACTACTGCCGACACTCCTCCGTCAATCGCATTTGTGGCTTCGGTATATTGATCTGAGAGATAGGTGTACTGAAAGGATCCTTTAAGGTTTTTGTATCCAAATCGCATGCCCGTCTTAAAATTCACTCCGGGCACAAATTCTACTTCCTTACCTTTCACACCGGGAATCTGGCTTTTCCTGTAATCTGATTTTATCAAAGCGAGATTGGAAAAGACAACCGCACTCCAGTTTTTTTCTTCAGGATATGCGAGCCGCCAAATATCAGCTTCGCCATAGGATTCTATACCCATTATTATCGCCTGACCGATGTTTGTCCGCTGCCGCAGTACACGATTACTGGAATCATAATATTGAACCTCGCCTATCCTGTTATCGTAATTTAGATAAAATGCACTTACATCATAGCTGTAAAACGAAGTCTGTTCACTTCGGACTCCAAGATCAACAGAATAACCTTTTTCATCGCTCAAATTGGGGTCTATGGTAGCGGAAGGATTTGCCGTACGCATATCGCTGAAAGTGATAGACCTGTAATTCTGAGAGATGTTGCTGTAAATATTTATGTTGTACCCCGGTTTATAGCTTATTCCGACACCGCCGATCAGAAAGCGGCGCGGACTACTACGCGTTTCATTGGTCCTGACATTACTTATAACGTTGCCTGCGAGATCGTAGCTTATTGTTGAGTAAAAGCCTTCAGCCCTGGTGCTGATGATTTCGTATCTCAGGCCGGGTGTAACAGAGAGTTTTGGGCTGAGATTAAAAATATTCTCGACAAAAAATGAAAGATTTCTATTAGGAAATTCATAGTTGTTAGCAGTGAACTGATCGGGATTGACAAAATCGAAATCTGCACCTTTCCCCTTACTTCCTTGGCCTTGAACACTGTGATTGAACCCATGGTAATATCTTGTCCCAAATAATGCTACCGAAGGATATTTTCCGATAGGGTATCTTTTTAAATAGCGGCCTTCCGCACCCCAGTTTAAGAAGTCTCCCTTAATCAAATCGCGTTCGCTATTGTCGTCTATGGTAGCCACGCGGTTCGGTCTGAACCCAACAGAGTACCGGTTGGCAGATAGCCCGAATAATCTGACATTGATTTCATTGGCCGGATTGACCTTATGGTCGAAATGCAGCGCAAATAGGTTCCAGTTTACGCTAAACCAATTTCTTTGGCGGTTGCTTTGCCGGGGATCGGCCTGAAACATGTCATCAGTTAAACCACCCGGCTGTTGAGCCAGATAGTTCATATGCGTTATATCCATACCAATTGCAGTTTTCGTGTCCAGCCGATAGTTTACATGAGCATATAAAGTTGTACTATTAAAGTCCGTATTTGGACGCCAGCCTTCTCCCGCCTTGTATTGAGCAAACGTATAGTAGCTCAATTTATTTAATTTCCCACTGGCACTTAGGAATGAACTGCTGAATCCGTATGAGCCCAAACTTTGCCGTGCAACAAGCTCCAGTTTCTTGTCGACAGTTGGCTTTTTCATAATGAAATTGATTAGCCCGCCAAATTGCGTTCCATATTGGAGGGATGACGCACCCCTTACGATCTGAATTTGTCCCACAGCTTCAATAGGAGGTGTATAATAGCTTTCAGGATAACCGAGCGCATCAGCGCTGATATCGTATCCGTTCTGCCGGACATTGAAATTAGAGGAACGGTTTGGATCTAATCCTCTGCCGCCGATGCTAAGCTGTAAGCCCGCGCCTTCGTTTTCGTAAATATTTAGCCCGGCAACGCGCGAATACACCTGCCGTGCGTTGTTGGTCGCCAGGTTAGCAACGAGCTGGTCAGGAATAATCACTTCGGATTTTTTACCTTCATATATCCCCATATCCTGTACTGCACGAAGGTGCCCGAAGCCAAAATCATTTTTTTTCTCACTTATAACAACTTCGGCAAGCAGTTTTGTTTGATAACTAAGAATCATGGTGATAGCGGATGTGCTGGAATCAACGGTCACCACTTTTTCTTGTGGATCGTGCAGTGGAGAAACGGCAAGCAAAACATAAGTGCCACTCCTGACAGCTTGAAATTCAAACTCTCCATTTGCGTTTGTCCATGTTTTACTCTTGTTATCATTGAGGTAGACTTCGCAGTCTTGTAAAGCCGTGCTATCCCTTGAAGAGATAACTCTTCCTCTTAGGGTATATTGAGCTGAAGCCGAAAGGGCTAAGCAAAAAAATAATATCGTATTAAAAACCTTTAATTTCATCGTTTAATGGTAAGATCCATGCTTTTGGATAAAGTGACTCTTCTTGTTGAGCCAGATCGGTTTCGGAACTTATCATAGCTCTGCCTCGCCGGCCATTAAGGGCTACGTAAGAGTCGATATACACCTGCGGAGATCTGAATCCAAGTTTTTTATAATGATCCCGTAATATGTGGGCATATTGGAGGATCATATCCGGCTGGGTTGACATCATCTTTTCCTGTAGTACCGTCAGGAAGTCATTGTTGTTAACCACCACAAATTTACCCCTTGAATCTTTAACAGTAAACTGAGCGTAGCCAGCTTTCTCCATCAGCATAACTCGCCAGGAAAACCGATATCCTTCTTCAGTCCAGAACAATTCACCGGGATAAAGCAAATATCTCAGCGGCAGGAACAGCTGTACGATAAAGAACAATGATAATACAGAAAGTAAAACACGGTTTATTTGCGGCGGGAAACGAAATTGCCTGGTTGTATTGATAACATCACCGGGTAATCTCAGCATAGTGTTAATGGACAGTATAATCTTCTTATGCAGATCTTCGGGGAAAAATATAAGAGCCGTAATAATCATGATGTAGGGGAACATGCCGATCGGGAATAAAAGAGCAGTCAGGCCATGGAAAACCACTACGGTAACATATGACCACAAACGGGTTTTGCGATTCCATAACAAAAAGCCAATGCTCAGGTCATACAAACACCCCGCCCAGCTAAAAAGAAAATGAACCCATGAGTAATTAAAAAGAACGCCGATAACCGGCATATCATTACGTGCAGGTAGCCATATTTTTAACGGGAGGGCTTCAAAAAGCCAGTCGCTGTTTAGCTTAGCCAGCCCCGAAAAGAAATACAATAAACAGACCATCAATTTAATCGAATCAGGGCACCATTGCGGAATATAACCTGAATTAATGCGCTTATCGCGATAAGCATCGACAGAGAAATAATGATGTGCGGGTAAAAAGATCATCAGCAGGAGCACCATACTTATGAAGTAATAATGGTTCAGATAAGTACTCTTATCGATAAGCTCGATGTAGGTGAAGCTGAGGAATAGCGTTGATATGGCAATACGGTATAAAAATCCCAGGGCAACAAATAATGCAGATAATCCGCAAATGAAAAAAAGCAGATAGGTATATTCCCCCAATGGCTTAACAAACTCAAAACCATAAAAAGTGAAATAATACCGGGGCTGTATGTATAGGAGCTCAATCCAGCCCTTAGTCCAAAACCTGATAATACTTAAAAAGATCATAAATCCGGTAGCTATTCTGAAGACAGCAAGGGGGGCGGCAGAGGTAAGCTTCTGAAAATAATCTTTCACTGTTTTCACGGTTTATCTAGTCTCCGTCATTGTCAGTGTAGGAAATTGTAATACTCATTGCGGATGTCATATCCACTTTTAGGAGCCTTACCGCTTTTTGCATTTCTTTGTATACATTGACCATAGCCTGATTATCGGTCTTAACCTGGTTGTACAGATTTGGGGATAAGAGATTAAGTTTTTGGTTAATTACCTGGAACTGGGCATTTAATACCTGGGTTAATGAGGTTCCTGTACTGCTGTCTTTGGCTGTCAGACCGTCAAGGTAACTTTTTAATGAAGGCCCTTCAATTCCTGTAGTCGCACTTTTGCCGTTGAAAAAATCAATCGTTGCCTGCGCAGCTGTTTTCGCCAGAACAAGAGAGATATCCTTTTTGTAAAATGCTTCTACTTTTTCGGCAGCTACAACGCCGTTGAGCGTGGCGCCTGAGGGAATACCAAATTTTCCTGAGCGGATAAAACGTTCGAAATTCAGCACGTAGCTATTCACCAATACAGAAGTTGATGAACTTGCGTCAATACCTGTGTTATTTATAAACTCGTTGCGGTAAGTTGTAATCCAGGCTGTATTTACTTTTGTAAAAACAGTATTCATCCTATTGGTGATCAGTTTTATATAATCAATCCTTTTAGCCGCATTAGCATCTGTGGTGTAAAAAGATAGAATTGCCTGATCAGTTGTTCCCAAACCATTTAAAAGATAATCCAGCGCCGGAAATCCCTGGGTAGGAAAAGAGGCGGGCACGTCCAGGTTAGCATTGGCACCGGTAGCAATATTGGCAGCGATACCAGTTTCACTCGCTGGATATATATTGAAGTATGACCTGATAGCTTGAACCTGCCCCGGACCGAAATCAAAAAGCTCTACTTTTTGCCATTCGGTATAAGCATCTGCCCACGCTGTTCTAAACTCTACGAGAGAAGCATTGTTAGGCGCAGTGGTAAAGTCATTGGATTTGGTTAACATCAGCTCAAACTTTACCTTGAACTTTCCGTAGGCTGGAATAACCATATTATCGGCAATATTCGTTAGGATAGCTTTCCTATCAAGGGATTTTTGATCAACTGGATGCTCAGGAGATGGAGATGGATCTCCTTTTTTCGAACAAGCATAAACTGCCACAATCAGCAGGATAGATAAGAACACAGCTAACTTTTTCCCTTTAAAAAATTCCATGATTGCAAATATAAAAAGGGTTAACACAATTTGTGTTAACCCATGGTTAATAATGAGTGCCCTACTATAATTTAAACTTTGCTTTAATAGCTGCATTGGCAGACGCTATTTTAGCAGGTGTTATATCCCAGAACCCACCGGTGGCTGAGATCAGGTTTGTTATAATACCATCAGAAAATGCGGCATCTGCACCGTTTACTGAAGCAAATCTTAGGGAGTAGATAAATCCGACGCCTTCACCTATATCATGGGCTCTGTCGGCGTCATTAGTTCTTGTACCCCATTTTTCCAAATATCCTACTGCAGCAGCAGCAATAGTTGCTTCAAGCTGGGTTCTGATGAAGGCGGCTTGCGCTTTTAATTCCGTCATATCATTGTTAACTATTGCAGCCCGGCCTTTTAAGAAGGCTGGATAGATTTTTGCGTAATTTGTTTTATTGTATTCCCATACGTAGGACCCTAAGCCGAACTCAGTTGTGCCGCGAACAGCATCGGTAGATCCAGCAAGGAATATAGGGCTGGGAGTGAGTAGAGAATAGGCCTCGTCCCAATTTTGCTCCAATTGAGTATAATTCTTACCGCTTAATATAATGGAATTGTCTGCCTCAAGTCCCTTAGTCAGCAGTACGTTGCTGATGTAGTCCAATTGAAGCGATCCAATCATTGATTTTTGAATGATCTGGACAGTTTCTATTCCTTTGGAGTCGACCAGGCGCGTGCCCAGTTTTCCAGCTTTGCCTTTCTCTGCCACGGCCGAGTTAGACTGGCTGATTGTTGCCATTGCTGCAAATTCTGCGTCTAGTTTAGCACGAACGGCATCTGCTTCAGCTGTTGATTTGGAAGAAGCTATAATATTACGCAATTGTACACCAGAACTATTTAAAGCAACATAGGTGCCCGTAAACGGACTTCCTGTGTTGGCTAACATATTTTTTAAAACATTAGCATCTATGGTGGTAGTTGTAGCTGTCCCGGCATAGGTATTAATTGCCTGGAAGATCTTAAATCTATTTCCTCCTGTTGTAAAGTCGACCGTAGTAGCATTCTTTGAATCCACAAATGCCGTAGAATAATTTGTAGCAGCCGTTAATTTTGCATAGTCAAATGTAGGACGCAGGTTGGGTTTTACGTCATTATCTTTTTTACATGAAACAATTGAAACTGCCAGTAAGGCAAAGAATCCGGCATTTTTGAATTTAGTTAATAGTATATTCATTCTATGTTTATTTAGATTAATTATAAACAAAGGTATTCCTGGACTCGCATATATCCAAATAAATCTGAAAAATATTTTTCAAAGCAGTTTTTTTCAGCTTTAACATAATCTTCGTATCCTTATGTAAGTTTCCTGAAATTATACGTGTACTACCCCGAAGGCTTATAGTCGCCATTTAAAATAAGTTGAAGCCGAGTGCATCAAGTCAATTTCCATACTAAATGCCAACCAAGCCTTTGCCATCTTCAACTAAAGTTTTATACCATGAACTGACTTTCCCTTATTAAACTGAAATAATAGAACTTGCTTATAAGGCTTTTTAGGGATTGGGGATTGAGCAAGATCGAATTCTTTTAGATTATTGGCCCTTGCTTTCGGCAGTAGCGGGACATTCACCGGGATCTGCGTCTTTTGCCGGAAGGTTTTGATCAATAGTTCAACATCCGGACCGGTTATGAGCCGGTTCTCTGTCATGCTGCTCACGTCAACGTAGGCAAGTCCGGTATAGCAACTGAAAACAAAAATGTCCCGTACATAACTAATTCGGTCTATTTCGAATGCTTTTCTTTTCAGTGCTGCCAGCTCGTTTTCAGTAAGGAAATCGTTTTCAACCTTATTGTACTTGAACTTATAATTTCTGAACGGATCACTGCCCAGCCATTCAAGCCGCACGGCCAGGCTGGTCATTTTACGGAGACGGATCAGGTGTTTCGTCACCCCATTGTTATTCATGGGTCACTGATGGTCTATAGGCTTATGATTCCGCAGAAATATTTTCAAAGTCTATAATAAACTTGTAATTAATCTCATGAGGAAAGATATCCTTTTTACGGAATTGCTTTAGCAAAAATCTCTGAAGGTAACTCTGAGTAACAAAATAATGTTTAAGAGTGCTTTTTAATCACATTCCGGATGAGTGAAAATATAAGTCTCAACATTGCCCTGTGGAATTGTATAGCTTTCTGACCTGCTCATTTGCCACCAGAATAAATTTCTTGCTTTTTCACGACTGATGGTTTCATTCATAGTTTCGGTATCATAAATGCGGCCATTGATGATCACATATTTGATTTTTTCGGTATTTCTGATGTCGTCGAGTGGATTTGCATCCAGAATAAGCATATCAGCCAGTTTTCCGGTCTCCAGTGAGCCGATCTCCTTTGCCATGCCTAAATGCTCTGCACCATTCAATGTGGCACTTCTGATTGCTTGCAGGGATGACATTCCTCCCTGGGCGAACATCCATAACTCCCAGTGTGCTCCAAGACCCTGAAGCTGCCCGTGTGCTCCAAGGTTTATTTTAGTCCCACCATCTGACAGTTCTTTCGCAGCTCTGGCAACCTTGATATGGCCATAATCTGCAAATTCGGATGTTGTTCTTCTTCTCGATCTTGAGTCGACAATATACCTTGGTGTATTACTCAGGAGTCGCTCATTTTCCCAGACATTGGTACGATCATACCAGTAATTTTCACCCGATTGAGAACCATAACTTACAATAAGGGTAGGGGTATATGATGTTGTGCTTTTGTTCCAAAGTGCCTTTACATCTTTAAATAAAGGAACCTGAGGTATATTATGTTCCAGACTTGTATGTCCATCCTGGATATGAGTCAGATTATGAAAGAAGGTAGATCCGCCTTCAGGAACAACCTCTAACTGTAATTCCCTTGCAGCCTGTATGATTTGCTGACGCTGATCCCGCCTAGGCTGATTGTATGATTTTACAGAAAAAGCACCAACAGCCTTCATTCTTCTTAGTGCTGATCGTGCATCTTCCAGACTATTCACAACAGTTTTAAAATCACCATCAGCACCATACAAAATGGTACCGGTGGAATAAACTCTTGGGCCAACCATAGCCCCTGTTCTGACCATATCTGCCTGACTAAATACCATTTCTGTATTTGCAGAAGGATCATGAGAAGTGGTAACTCCAAAGGCAAGATTAGCATAATAACTCCAGTCCTGCTGCGGACTTACCCCATCAGAGCTGGCTCTCAAATGACTGTGAACATCAATAATACCGGGCATAATGGTTTTGCCACTCGCGTCAATAACCCTGGCATCTGCAGGTAGGCTTACATTCGCTCCTATAGCTATTATTTTGTTTTTGTCGATCACAATTGTACCATTTTCAATGACTTCATCACCTTTCATCGTGATAATCCTGGCGTTGGTAATGGCAATTTTCCCTTCCGGAAGATCAGATTTTAAATGCAGATCAATATCTAATCCCAAAGTGTCAGATTTTGCTGTTTTTTCAGTACCTGCAAGGAAGCTGAAAGAACTATTGATATCCTTTGAAAAATATTTAGGACCCAGGGTCCAGTTTAATCGCTGTGAATCTTTGCTCCAGTGGATATAAGTTCCGGCGTCTTTACTAACTTTAGTAAGCGGCAATGATTTGTTATTAGATGAAAGATCCAATGCCATCCCGGTATTTGCAAAGGGAGTGATATAAACATTGAAGAGTTCAGTAAATGCTATCCATTTGCCATCAGGGCTCGGACTAAACGCATTTGCATAGGTTGAAGTGTAGTGAGTTTTGATATTTCCACCATTCAGATCCATGCTTTTCAGTGCTTTTTTGCCTGCTTCAGAACTTTGGAAGAATATACGGCTGTCATTTGTATTAAAACCTGGACGGATACCATTGTCCAAAATTAAACTTGGTGTTCCTCCGTTTGCCGGTATAATATAGATACCCGAATTTTTTCCGAATGCATACCCTAATACATCATTGCCTACCCCTTTTCTATAAACAATTTTATCTCCCTTGTTTGAGAATTTCGGACTGTAATAATAACCCTTTTCAGTACTGAGCTTCATAAACGAAGAGTCGGGTATACTATATTTCATGATTGATCCCCGGTTATCATCAGACCAGCTTACATAGACTAATGATTTGCCATCCGGGCTGAATTCAGGTTCAAATTCAAATTCATTTCCTGTAGAGATGCGTATTGGTTTACCATTTGGAAGATCCTTTAAATAGATATATCCGGCTGCATTGAAAGCGATTTTTTTTCCATCGGGTGATGTACTTAACTGACGGATCATTTTGACTAAAAATTCATCGTTAAATACCTTCTGTTCAAAATGAAGGGCCTCAGTGATTGTTTGATTAACACTTACTTCAAATGGGATTTCAGAAAGATATTGAGTCAATACCTCCAGTTTTCTGATTTTTCCCTCTGCATAAAAGATGATCTCCCTGCTATCAGGAGTCCAGGCGAAATTGGGATAGAGTCCAAAAATTGCCCATGCTTCCTGCTGATCATGGCTAAGGTCATCGTAAACCGACCATTCTTCACCTGTTTGTAGGTCCTGTATAAATAATTCGGTATTCAGCCGCACTCTTCTGACAAATGCAAGAAACTTTCCGTCTGGTGAAATTTGAGGACGCATTGCACCTCCGCTACCTCCCGCAACAGTTCCTATGGTGCCAGTTTCGCGATTGAGTCTACGGATATTATAAATTTCGCCGTTCGGGTCTTTGTTGTACTGGAATAAAGGACCAGGACTGACATCCTCAGAGAAATAAACGTATTTTCCATCAGGTGAAATTTCAGGTTCGCCGGCATCCTGCTGGTCATTTTTTCTTTTTGTTAACTGAACCCCTTCACCACCTCCGGCAATATGGTACATCCACATTTCTCCTGCACCCAAAGAACGACCGCTTGTGAAATGTTTTCTGGCTATCAAATATTCACTATCAGGAGTCCAGACGGCATTATTCAATAAGCGAAATGTTTCTTTGGTTATTGCACGCTTACCGGAACCGTCAGTATTCATGATCCAGATATTATCTCCACCATCTTTGTCGCTGGTATAGGAAATATATTTGCCATTAGGGCTAAATCGGGGTTGTACTTCTGAGGCCATACCACCTGCAAGCAATGTTGCTTTTCCCCCTGTTACCGGCATTTTATAGATGTCGCCAAGGAGGTCAAAAACGATCACCTGTCCATCCAGACTTAGATCAAGATTCATCCAGGTGCCTTCATTGGTCTGAAAGTTTAATGATTTTGACGGTCCTGTAGGTTTTTCAACATTCCATTTCGGATTTTGCTGTGCAGATAGCTGCGAGGCCAGCAAAGCTATTAATGTAACTATAAGTGCTCTCTTCATGTAATCGATCAATTGAACCCGCAATTTAGTAAATATTCATAGTTTTGAGTTTAACGCCTGTCAAATTGAGATTTCTTGATATTATTATGATAAATGATCTAAGGCCGAACAAACAAGGATGACCATTCAATCTATTCTTTCAAAATACTGGGGTTTTTCGACATTCAGGCCATTACAGGAGGATATTATTGAGTCGGTTCTGGAAGGTAAAGATACACTTGCCCTCATGCCCACAGGGGGGGGGAAGTCGCTGTGTTTCCAGGTTCCGGCACTTTTAAAACCTGGTATTTGTATTGTCGTTTCTCCATTGATTGCCTTGATGAAAGATCAGGTCGAGAATCTTAAAGACAAAGGTGTAAAGGCAATTGCAATCATTTCCGGAATGGGAAAAAGAGAGGTAGATATTGCACTGGATAATTGTATTTATGGGGATATTAAATTTCTATATCTTTCACCTGAAAGACTTCTATCAGACCTTGTCAGAGAGCGTATCAGGTATATGAAAGTCAATCTGATCGCAATAGACGAGGCGCATTGTATTTCCCAATGGGGTTATGATTTCAGACCACCTTACCTTCATCTAACTGAATTAAGGGATCTTCATCCTGGTATTCCTGTAATTGCACTTACTGCAACAGCTACTGAACGTGTTGCTGCAGATATACAGATAAAACTCAATTTTAAGAATGGACAGGTATTCAGGAAGTCGTTTGAACGCTTAAATCTGAGTTACTTGGTTTATAATGAGGAAAATAAGCTAAGAAAGCTGATCTCAATTGCAAAGAATGTAAAGGGTTCTGGTATTATTTACGTCAGAAACCGACGTGAAACACAGGAAGTTTCGAGACAGCTTAATCTTGAAGGTATTACCAGTGATTTTTATCATGCCGGTCTGGATACTCCTTTAAGGATGAAAAAGCAGTCTGCCTGGAAGAATTCTGAGATCAGGATTATGGTGGCTACCAATGCATTTGGAATGGGGATTGATAAAGCTGATGTTCGTTTTGTAATCCATCTTGATCTGCCCGAAAGCCTTGAAGCCTATTATCAGGAAGCAGGCAGGGGAGGTCGTGATGAGAAAAAGGCTTATGCGGTTTTACTCTATAATAATGCAGACAAGGATCTGCTAACAAAAAGACTGGACCAGCATTATCCTTCTATTGAAGAGATTAAGCAGGTCTACCATCATCTTGGAAATTATTATCAGCTTGCCTATGGGGCAGGCGAGGGTCTTTCTTTAGAATTTGATCTGGCAGATTTTTGCAACAGATTCAAGCTGGATCCGATAAGAACAATCCATGCTTTTAAATTTCTTGAGCATGATGATTATATAGCTTTGAGCGAGACCGTCTTTTTGCCCTCCAGGGTCCAGGTGATCTCAGCTCATGAGGATCTTTATCGCTTTCAGGTCGGTCAACCTGCATACGATCACTTTATTAAGGTTTTACTAAGATCTTATGCAGGTATTTTTGAGCAGTTGGTAGGTATAAAAGAAAGCGACCTAGCTAAAAGAGTAGGTATAAGCAGAACTGAAACAGAAAAAATATTAAGTAAACTACATGAGCTCCAAATAATTACTTACATACCACAAACAGATAAACCTCATCTTAGTTTTATTAAGCCCCGGGCCGACTCGCAGCATTTGCATATTGACAGAAAATATCATGCTGATCGCTTTCAGATTCATAAATCACAGGTTGAAGCTGTTCTGGCCTATTCCGAAAATCATAAATGCAGAAGTCAGCAATTACTCAACTATTTCAACGAAACCCATGCAAAGGTTTGCGGAGTGTGTGATGTTTGTATTGAAAATAAAAAGCTGACAAAGAATGATGGCCGGACTGATGAAATTATTAAGGAGATTTTGAATGAATTAAGCAAGAGCCCTTGCCATCTCGATCAGCTTATGGAGGCCATAACTGCGGGTAATTCTAATGAAAGACTTAAGGTGATCAGAATGCTGCTTGACGCCGGAACGATAAAAGTAAATGGGGAGTTTTATTATTTATAAGGTTGAAGGTTATCTTAAATATATGAGTAACCTTCCCTTGCCAGCACACAGGGCCTCCTCCGAAGGAGAGGGTGGCGTGGTGCCTAAGCAATAGATTTCATTGAAAACAAATTTTACTTAGGCGATTTGCCTCTGCGCCCAGTATCCCCCGCTGGCGGGGGAATAAAAGGGGGGGGTTGGAAAAAGGATTTTACTGAAATGAACAAGTCCTCCCCCTCCAAGCACACGGGGTCAAATGCGCCCCCCTCCAAAGGGGGATAGCGTGGTATATAGGGTATTTAAGTTCATTGAAAAAAGATTTTTCCAAGGTAATATGCCTTTGCGCACAAAATTAAGTCTCATAAAGAGAATAAAAAAGGGTACTTGAATTACTTTAATTTTCAAGGCTTATTTAAGTATATTGTAACATAATTATTGCCAATGTTGTCAAATAAAAAAAAGACCATGAAAAATTTTTCACTGAATTCAATTGCTTTTCTATCCGCAGGTATTCTTTTGTTGTCATCCTGCAGTGGATTTGATTGTATCAATGGCTCAGGTAATCAGGTTACAGAGAGTAGAGACATAGGGACATTCACTCAAGTTGAGACAAGTGGTTCTCTTAAGATTGTTCTCAGTCAGGATTCAACAAGTTCTGTCAGGATTTTAGCTGATGATAATATTCAGGAAGAGATTCAGACTAGGCTCAGCGGGAATACACTTAGAATTGATATTGATGGAAATTTTTGTGATGCAGGTCCGGTTACGATTTATTTAAGTTCAAAGGACTATCAAAAAATTGAGTCTTCAGGTTCTGTTGAAGTTTTGAGTGAAGGAAAATTGAACTTAAACGAGCTTGATCTGGATCTTCAGGGTTCATCAAAAGTGATGCTCGATCTGAACGTCAAATCATTAAAGACATCCTCAAGTGGATCCTCTGAAATTGTTTTGAAGGGGCAGGCAGGAAGTCATGATCTGGATATGACCGGATCCAGTTCTGTTGAAGCTCTTGACTTTGTGGTTGGAGAATACCGGATTAGCAGTACAGGGGCAAGCAAATCCAGCATTAATGTATTGAACTCACTTGAAGTTGATTCAAGGGGAGCCAGTGAAGTAGAGTATAAAGGAAAACCTTCTAAAATTGAAAAAGATAATTCAGGGGCTTCAGTAGTCAGAAGCATCAATTGATTCTTTAGCTATTCCAGTTTTATAAATTTCGCTCAGATTAAATAAATTATTAATTTAAGCTCTTTGTTAAATTAATATGAGCAATGGTAGACTTGTTCTGATCATTTGCTTCAGCCCATATCCATGCGAAATAATAAAGAGACAATTAAAGCCTGGGCCATGTTCGACTGGTCTAACTCTGCATATAATCTGGTCATAACATCTACAATTTTCCCCGCTTATTACACGATAATTACTACAACTGAAGAATTTGGGGACAAGGTAGTTTTCATGGGCAGGACTTTTACTAATACAGCACTTTCAAACTATGCGCTGTCAGTAGCCTACCTGATCATGGCTTTGTTACTTCCCGTACTATCATCAATTGCAGATTTCAGGGGAAATAAGAAAATATTTATGAAGGCATTTACCTACATTGGAAGTATTTCCTGTGCAGGATTATTCTTTTTTAAACTAGAAACACTTGAACTTGGTATCATCTGTTTTACATTAGCTGCAATAGGATATATCGGTGGAGTGATGTTTAATAATTCATATTTGCCCGAAATTGCCACCATTGATCAACAGGACAGAGTAAGTGCCAAAGGTTTTGCCTATGGCTATATTGGTAGTGTTATACTTCAGATTATCTGCTTTATTTTTGTTCTTAAACCTGAACTTTTTGGTATAACTGACGCCTCATTGCCGGCACGTTTATCCTTTCTTCTGGTTGGGATCTGGTGGATAGGTTTTGCTCAGATCCCATTTAAAAAGTTACCTGCGGGAAGCCCCAATTACGATAAGATTACAAAAAGTACGGTTAAAAATGGATTTCAGGAACTTCTTAAAGTCTGGAATCAGCTAAAATCTATGGTTCTGCTAAAAAGATTTCTGTTCGCATTCTTTTTTTACTCAATGGGAGTACAGACAATCATGCTTGTTGCTGCCGGATTTGGAGAAAAAGTACTGAAACTTGGCACATCAAAATTAATCGCCATAATATTGATTATTCAGTTGGTAGCCATTATTGGTGCATTGATCATGTCATTTTTTGCAAAGAGATATGGTAATATCCAGGTTATTATAGTTGTTCTGACTATCTGGATTGGGGTATGTGTTGCGGCCTATTACATTCAGAATGAGACCCAATTCTATGTAATTGCAGCTGTCGTGGGCTTGGTAATGGGAGGGATACAGTCAATATCCAGGTCAACCTATTCTAAGTTTTTACCTGAAAACACACCGGATACAGCATCTTTTTTTAGTTTTTATGATGTAACAGAGAAGATTGCGATTGTTATTGGTCTGTTCAGCTTTGCCTATATCGAAGAGTTTACCGGAAGTATGCGCAATTCAGCTATTAGTCTTGCAGGATTTTTTATATGCGGTTTATTGATCCTTTTCTCCATTTTTTTTATAAAATCAAAAAAAACAGATACTTTACGTTCAGTATAGTTTTTTTTCGGAATTTAGCAGCATTCCCTTCCTCCGGATAAAATCTATTTTTAGAATATGAATGTTGAATTATTTATTCCCTGCTTTATTGACCAGTTGTACCCTCAGACTGCGTTTAACACAATTAAGGTTCTTGAAAAGGCGGGATGTAAGGTAATTTATAATGCTGAACAAACCTGTTGCGGTCAGCCGGCTTATAATGCAGGATTCTGGGAGGAAGCTAAAGTGGTTGGAGCAAAATTCCTGAATGATTTTTCTGAAAGTACTTATATCGTTTCACCCTCGGCATCCTGTACAGGGATGGTAAAGAATTCATTTAATGACCTTTTTACTAATACCACAGTACATAATAAATGTCGCTCAATTCAAAATAACATTCATGAACTTTCTGGCTTTCTGGTTAATATACTGAAGAAAGATTATTTCGGTGCTGAATTGGAAGGCAGGGCGGTCTATCACGATTCTTGTTCAGGATTAAGGGAATGCAATATTAAAGCCGAACCCAGGCAATTACTAAGTAAGGTGCATGGCCTTGACCTTGTTGAGATGAAGGATACGGATGTCTGTTGTGGTTTTGGAGGCACATTTGCAGTCAAATTTGACTCTATCTCCAGTGCTATGGCAGAGCAAAAGATTAATCATGCGCTCGAAATGGAGGCGGATTATATTATTTCAACCGATGCATCCTGTTTAATTAACCTTCAGGCTTATATTGATCAGCATAATCTCAAGATAAAAACTATGCATATTGCTGATGTTCTGGCAAGTGGTTGGGGAAATGTATAAACCTATTTTTTAAGGTGTTATCCGATCAGGAACGCAAGCCCATTGCTTACAGGGTCACAAAGATCTTTTACTTTTTTCTCCCTGAATAATTTTTCTATCAGATCACGCGCAACCTTATAATCATCATGAATAGGGCATGGATGTGAGGCTGAACACTTACTTAAACCCAGACCGCAAGCTTTAAATATCTGATCTCCTTCAACAGACTCCACAATGTTGATTATTGGTTGGTTACGTTGTGATTCATTGATAAAAAAACCACCGGATGGGCCTTTAGTGCTATTTATTAAACCTTGTCGTACTAAGGTTTGCAATATTTTCCCAACAGTATGTTCGCTTGCATGTATGTGTTTTGCAATTTCTATCATACCGGCTTTATCACTCACTTCAGCCCTGGATGCAAGATAAATAACGGCTTTTATCGCTGTTTTACAGGTATAACTTAACATTTCTAACGGTCTAAATATTCTTTACCTTCAGGTGAGATCTTATCAGGACTCCAGGCAGGATCAAATACCAGGTTAGTACTGACCTGATAGTCCTTAAAAGCATTTCTCACCGATTGCTGAATATCAGCCGTGATACTTTCTCCCATCGGGCAAAATTGTGTAGTCAGGGTCATCGTAACTACTATTATTTTATCTTCATCATTAAAATCTATCCGGTAAATCAATCCGAGATCAACCACATTCAATCCAATTTCGGGATCAAACACATCGTAAAGTCCGGCAAGGGCTGCACTACAGTAAAGATTATTATTGCTTAATACCTCCATTATTCTTTGACCCGATGAAACACCGTTTTTACTACATTGATTAGATAGAAAATAGCCGATGTCAGTAATATTGCCGCACCGGCTTTCAAAAGCAGATCATTTAATATAAGGATGCCCGCCACGAACAGTGTAAAGCCTGTAAGATAAAGCAAGCCCATGACTTTGAAAAGATTTTCGCTGAATAATTCTTTTGGGGCAGGGGTTTTTCCCATTGCTCTCGTATGATAAACCTTATTCCATATTATGAAAGGTAATGTTTTAAAGGTCATACCCATAATTAATGCAGTTATCCAGCCGAAGAAAATGCAAAATCCATACAATAGCACAATGTTCGGTTTTGAATCTTCTCTGATGAAATAAATAACCACCAGTAAACATAGCAAGGGCAGGAGCAACATGGCAACTGATAATAGGGAAATTTTCATTTGCTCATCTACATGCTTTCTGATTCGTACTTTATAAGCTCTGTAGTTGTAATTCCCAAATAAAGCTAATGCAATGAGTACAAGCAAAAACGGACTGTAATATAAGTTGGGATAAGCCCCGGAGGTTTTTAAAATTATAAAAGCAAATAGGGCGACATTGATTAGGGCAAAAATCCACCACAAGGTCACATGGCTTGAATATTTAGAGATCATAAACATAGGAATTAGTCGCGAACCAACCCCAATAATCAACAATAAAAACCATCCTGCAAGACCCATATGGGCATGTATTGATAGGTACTCAATCGAATTCTCGGGCAGCCATGAACGGCTGAAATTAAAAACTAATAGTAGCCCGAAAAAGGTCGTTGTGAATAACCAAAGTGAGGCTGCTGCAATAAAAAAGGCATGTATATTGTATTTTTTGCTTTCTACGATACTTCCAATGACATTCAAAAAATAACAAATTACAGAAGCGTTGACCAGAATAGCGCCGCTTTGCAGAATCAGTCCGGTATTGAAAAGATAAAATCCGGTTACAAGAAGCGGAATGCCGGCTGCAGCAAAAATAAAGGATAATAAGGCTAGTAAATAACTGTCCAGCTTGCCTTCAATCAGTACCGGGAGCAACTGGTGACTGGCACCAAGAATGATCATTGTTCCCCATCCCAATGCCATCAGGTGTGTGATAGCCAGGGTTTTAGGGTTAAAATAATGCTGTTGGATAGTATCCGTATTGAGCAGCAGGAGGGCGCATGATATTAAAAAGGAAACTGCCGCAAAAACATAGAAGGGGAGCACAACCTTGTAAGAAGTTGTTTGCTGTAATCCCGAAGCCGAATCGCTTATGAGCATATTATTTCTTAAATATCAATAGAAACACTTCAGTCCCGCTGATCTCATTAATTCGATATTCGAAGTTTCTGTCTTTAAGCTCACTCAATAGAAATACTGGAATGCGTTTATGATGAACGTATAATGCTTTGTCATGTTCCAGCTTTTCCAGTTCATCCAGAATAGTCATCATTGGGGCAGGCATTTCCAGATGCCGTACATCAACTTCAATCATTCTGTTTTTATATTGTTTTAAAAGCTGGTTCCAATCACCATCTATTCCTTCAGGGGCAACTTGTTGTATACTTTCAGCCGGTTTATTTCTATAGAAATAGGTTTCAATCAGGTTCTTTTCAATCAAATCGACGTAGGATTCAAAACCTTGCTTTTCTAATAATTTGATCAGAGGAGTAGGTTCGAAGGTATTAATTATCTTTAATACCTGACCTTCCTTCAGCTCTTTGATATGCCTCTGAATTAGTTTTAGCGGGTCATTGCCTTCTGTAAGCATCGCCCTGACATCCAAAGGGATAATATGCGAGGTTTCAATGTCTTTTACAAATTCTTTCAGAGATTTTCGCAATACAAGATCCTGTTCCTGAACTGAGTTGTCGGAAACAAAGCCTAAAGGTTTCAATATTTCAAAGAAATCCTCTGGTTTACATCCGCCAATCTTTGAAGCCATGGCTATGCTGGTCCTGCCAGCCATAAGCTTCCTGAGAACCGGATTACGCAGTTTCTTAAAATCGGGACTTAAAGTTATTATTGCTTCAAGCGCATC
This sequence comes from Daejeonella sp., assembly GCF_030684675.1. Taxonomy (GTDB): domain Bacteria; phylum Bacteroidota; class Bacteroidia; order Sphingobacteriales; family Sphingobacteriaceae; genus Daejeonella. Next base: position 26,685 of record NZ_JAUXXZ010000021.1, read on the forward strand.
CGGATGAAACTTTATTAGGTCCGCGATTTTAGTTTTAGAATTTATATGCATCTCTTGTCTCATATCTCAAATCTCCTTTCATACCTTCTCCATCTCAATTGCTTTTGGAAACAGAATGTTATTTTCCAAATGGATGTGCAGGTGCAGATCGTCTTCAAATTCCTGTATCATCTTATACAGTAATTTGTAACTGGCACAAGCATCTGAAGGTATTGCATACTCCTTACTCAATTCACGGATCTTATCAAATGCTCTTCCAACAAGGTCATGATCTTTCTCCAATTCATCAATTAAACCGGCAAGGTCTGTCTCCTGTTTAAGTAATGGAAGGTTACCTTTTCGGGCTTCTACTATTTTTTTAATATAGGAAAACAAAACATTTTCTTCCTGTGCCAGGTGCTCAGTAAGTTCTTTATTGATCTCTGCAACCAGTTTTTGGATTTGTATAAGTTCAGGATGCTGTACGCCATGGACCTGCGCCACTTTTGAAGCATAAGTCATTAGTTCAGGCAAATATTTCCTGACATAATTGTGATGGGTATTAACAATATAATCAGCGAGAAAATCTATACTCCAGTCATTATAAGAAATGTTGCTTGCTTTGTTTTCAGTTTCAATCTGTCTTAATTCCGTTTGGACTTTCGTTGCATCAATATTTTTCTCAGCACAGACCTCTGCAATTGTCTTTTTACCACCGCAACAGAAGTCAATTCCGTATTTTTTGAATACCTCAACCTTACGCAGGTCTTTCACAGCGATCTCTCCAATTGTTTCCTGCCCATCTTCCCGTTTGGTAACCCTAACATCCCACCATTCAGGGCCCTCTTCAAGGTATTCCCAGGTAAAGATATCGCCGCGCTCTCCAAGTAGCTGGTAGTATACCGGCTTTGGATCATGATCATTATGAATGGTCAGGCTTTCTCCGCCTTTGAGATCGTCAAATACCCTGAATATAGTTGGGTGCTTTAACTTAGGTTCAATCAGGGTAACATTTATAAAGTTGTTTTCGAGGGTTTCCATATTTTGCTGAATTAGTTTACGAATCAAATGTAAACAATAAAAGTATTAAAGTACTTTTATACTTATAAAATTACAATTCTGTGTAATTTGCTTTGCTTCTTTTAAGTGAGGCTAGTGCTAAATTAAGTATAAAGTGATTGATGATTTTTTGTTATGGGCTATGATTTATCGGCATTTCGGCGCTGAAGCACTAGTATTTGTTCCGTTCTGGTCGCTAAGGTTTTGGGCTGAAGCCCCATCTGAAAACCGGATCTTCCCCCGGAGCTCTAGTGCTTGTTGCGCAACCCTGCGCTGAAAGATTCAACATTGTAGGTGTTAGTGAGCATATTATTGGGTGATAGGTAGCAGATTAAACCATCCCCTGTAAAAGAGAGCTACACTGTTAGTAAAGTCATTAA
>NZ_JAUXXZ010000022.1 GCF_030684675.1 Daejeonella sp.
AACGCTTAAAGGTTTCATTAAAATAACGCACCTTGCGTTGCTGAACTGTTAATCTTTCATATTCACTGACTGTTGCCATCTCATTTTGGTTTATTGTTTATAAACCTCTATTTTCGGTCAACATATTCAGGCAAGGACAACTCCTGAGAACAAACATCTGATAACTGGAAATAGGTAACTGAAAAAAAATAAAAATGCCCAGGTGGCGAAATTGGTAGACGCACCACTTTGAGGGGGTGGCGCCCTAACGGGTGTGGCAGTTCGAATCTGCTCCTGGGCACAAAAAAATGTTATCTGTTGTCAGTTAGCTGTTACCTGGCTAGCGACGAGGACGGTATCCTTAATTACAATCTTTTTCTTTTATCAGTATTTCAACCTGTCATCCTGAACGAAGCGAAGGAAATCGTGCTACTGCGACAAATTTTGATCTCTTATCGCTAAGTTCACTCAGCTGCTGATGAGCAGCCTTCTGGATGACAGCGTTTTTTGTACCCTATTTCTTCTTAGAAGCCTTCCAGCGTGTCATCCTGAACGAAGTGAAGGAACTTCGTGCCATGAGTCAAAATTTGAGTTAAACTCACTAAGTTCCCTCAGCTGCTGAAGGACAGCTTTCGGGATGACAGGGCGTTTCATTTGAACGTTATCGTATCCCAGTTAGGATTTGTTTTGGCAATTAAAAGTTCCTTCTTTTCCCTTCTCCATCCTTTAATCTCCTTTTCTCTCATGATTGCCTCATTGATGTCAGAAAATTGTTCGAAGTAAATCAGATTATAACAGTAATATCTTCCTGCAAAAGATTTTCGATTTCCTCTGTTCTCATGATGCTCATAAAGCCTTCTTTCGAGATTGTTCGTTACACCCACATATAGTGCTGTTTTATCTGGATTGGTAATGATGTAAACATAAAAGTTATAATTCCACATAAATTAAATTTATATGGAATAGATAGAATGAGATGGAAATTGCTATTTAACGGTAGTTTAAATTTAGGGAATGGTATAATTCAAAATCTTAGCTAAAATCACTAAGTTCCCTCCTGCGTCGGGATGACATCCTGCTTTGAGCCATTTTCAACTCGATAGCTATCGGGTGTCAATTAAAAGCTCCAGTCCATCATACGCTAGAAAAACCCCTTCAGGCAGTTCTTTAGAGACTTCCCGATGAGTGCCCATATTGTGGCTAATGTGCGTGATATAGGTTTTTTTTGCTCCGATCTCGGCTGCGAGTTGCAGGGCTTCGTCCAGGGTAAAATGAGAGATGTGTTTTGTTTTCTGCAGAGCATTGATTACCAGCAGTTCTGAACCCTTTATTTTGAGCTTTTCCTCTTCTGAAATCGAATTCGCATCGGTGATATAAGTAAACCCTCCTATCCTGAAACCGAAAACAGGCAATTTGAAATGCATCACAGAAATGGGCATCACAGAAATTCCGGAAACATCAAAAGTCTGGTTTTCCTCAATGCTGTTCAGCTTTAATCGGGGTATACCTGGATAATTATTCCCAGAGAAAATATAATGAAACTCCTTCCTCAGTGCCTCCTGGACCCTGATATGGGCATAAATATCAATTTCGGATTGCTGTTTGTGATTAAAGGCGCGTACATCATCCAGTCCTGCGACATGATCTTTGTGTTCATGAGTAAACAGAATTGCATCGAGATGCTTCACCCCTGCCCGAAGCATCTGGTAGCGAAAATCAGGCCCTGCATCGATTACTAGTGTTTTCCCCTGATCTTCAATCAGAACAGATACCCTCAAACGCTTATCATGCTTGCTGTTCGAGGAACAAACCTCGCAATCGCAGGCAATGACCGGTACGCCCTGAGAGGTTCCTGTTCCTAAAAATGTGATCTTCAAAACTCTATTTTTGTTTGTTTCAATACGTAAAGGAATGCTTTTTGCTTCTCATCAAGCAGGTTTTCATCAGTTTCTGATCGCTGTACCAAATCAGCAAGAGAATTGATTTTGCTCTCCAGATTGGAAAATTTATTCACGATCACTATCCTGTCCTTCTCCAGAACACAGGATCCGGTCTTAAAATTGCCCTTTTCATAACGCAGCTTAAATCCAAGAGTTTTAATCAGGGCTTCGAGCTTATCGAGTGTATGCTGAGTATAACTAAGGGTCATTGCATTTCAAAAATAACAAAAAAGGCTTCAAACAATTGTTTGAAGCCTTTAAATAATTTTTATAAACCTTATCGAAGATCCACAACTTCTACACCCGGATAAAGCTTAGAATCAAAGGCAAAAGTTGACTCAGGCACCTTAATATTCGGTATAAATGTCTTGATACTATAGGTATAACGGTTACCATTTTTGTCGAATATTAACGCGTTAACTATTTGCTTACTCAATTTATCAATCTGCAATTTTACTTTGAAAAAGCTGCGTTTGGTATCTGTCGGACTCAAATCAATGTTATGCACCATTTTTCCGTTCACTTTGGTATCGTTCGTATAAAGTGATTTAAAGCCCTTTTCATAGATCGTGAACAATTTTGCAGGATTTAACGCATCTGCCGAATTATCAACCTCACTCACCTGAACCTCTTTATCCGCTTTAAGGTAGGTCCACTGATTTTTACCATCACTGATCAGCTCCTGCCCCTTCAATACCACCTTATACTTATTCACCTTCGATTTCACAAACAAGGTCCCGCTCTGGGTTTCTTTGATTTTTGCCTCCGGATTTTCAAGGGTGTATGAAAATTCTGTCTTAATCACGTCATAACTGCGGTACTTTTTGGAAACTTCTGCCAAAATTGCCTTTGCTTTCACTTCACTCTGCGCCATCACACTTATTCCGGAACCTAAAACAAGAAACGCAGCTATAAATAACTTCTTCATTTGATTTTTTCTTTAGTTAATCATTCTTATCCAATGTATTCAAGAACTGTTCCAAAGAATATTCGTCAGGTATCAGAACTTCTCTGGCCTTGCTCCCTTCAAATGGTCCGACGATATTTGCGGCCTCCAGTTGATCGATAATACGGCCAGCCCTGTTATATCCTAATTTCAGCTTTCGCTGAATTAAAGAGGTAGAACCTTGCTGATGCATCACAATCAGTCGGGCAGCTTCTTCAAACATCGGATCCCTGTCGGAAGCATCAAAGTCTTTTGCCGATGAATCAGCATTTTCATCCAGATATTCAGGCAGCATCCAGGCAGAAGGATATCCGCGCTGAGAACCGATAAATTCTGACACTTTTTCCACTTCCGGAGTATCTACAAAGGCACATTGTATCCTGATCAGGTCGCTTCCTGTGGATAAAAGCATGTCACCGCGACCAATCAATTGATCGGCACCTCCACTATCAAGAATAGTTCTTGAGTCAATTTTAGATAATACCCTAAACGCCAAACGGGCAGGGAAATTCGCTTTGATCGTGCCGGTAATAATGTTTACTGAAGGACGCTGGGTTGCAATTACAAGGTGTATACCAACCGCACGGGCCAATTGGGCAATCCTCGCAATCGGTGTTTCCACTTCCTTACCGGCTGTCATCATCAGATCGGCAAACTCATCAATAATCAGTACGATAAAAGGCAGAAAACGATGCCCTTCATTTGGGTTAAGCTTTCTGCTGATGAATTTCTGATTATACTCCTTGAGATTCCGGACATGTCCGTTTTTCAGAAGGTCATAACGCAGATCCATCTCGATACAAAGAGAATTTAAAGTGGTGATCACCTTTTTGGTATCTGTAATGATCGCATCAGCTTCACCTGGCAATTTGGCAAGAAAATGTCTTTCAATCTTCCTGAAAAGCGTTAATTCCACTTTTTTGGGATCCACCAGCACAAACTTTAATTGCGATGGATGCATTTTATATAATAATGAGATCAAAATCGCATTGATACCAACTGATTTTCCCTGTCCGGTAGCTCCTGCGACCAGCAAATGCGGCATTTTTGACAGGTCGGCAATATAAACCTCATTTGAAATCGTTTTCCCCAATGCAATAGGCAGATCCATCGTAGTATTCTGGAATTTCTCTGTTGCAAGCACAGAACGCATCGATACCATTTCCGGATGCTGATTCGGAACCTCAATACCAATAGTCCCCTTTCCGGGCATCGGGGCAATGATCCGGATACCCAGTGCGGCAAGACTCAGGGCAATATCATCTTCCAGATTTTTGATCTTCGAGATCCTGACTCCGGGAGCCGGAATGATTTCATAAAGGGTCACCGTAGGGCCGATAGTTGCCTTAATCTTATCAATCTCTATATTATAATGGTTGAGTGTTTCAACAATTTTATTCTTATTGGCCTCAAGCTCTTCAGAATTAACCGCAATCTTATTGGAACCATAATTTTCGAGAAGATCCAGGGTTGGGTATTTGTAGCTTGACAAATCCAGCGTTGGGTCATACATGCCGAATTGCTCAACCAGTTCAGTGGATTTCTTCTCCTCCTCTGTTTTCTCAATGGTTAGCGGGGGAGATTCTTTAAGGTCATTAGATACTGCCTGAGAAGTTTCAAAAGGGACATTTTTAGCAGGACTGAGTACAACTGGTCTGTGCTCCTCGGGTTCAGGCTCTTCTGTAACTTCAACAGGCGGAAGGTTCTGACTCAGCTTTTGTGTATTTCCGTTCGTAGTTTCCTGTCCGGAGCGATTTGGCAAGTTAAATTCCACCGGCGCATACAAGACTTCATCCTCCAGTTCAACCTCATCGCTGGTTTCAGGAACAACATAGTTAGGTTTCGCGCTGCGCTCCGGTAATTTAAAGTCAATATTATAAGCAATGATCAATACGCTTAAACCAGCAAATGCCAGTAATCCGGCTGTACCGGCATCACCAATCTGGGCTTGCAGCAGACGATTGGTCCAGAACCCGAACTCTCCTTCAAGAAAATGCGGGTAATCACTGATGAAAGCATGGAAAAATGCAAGAGTTATTGAAGTAAATATCAGTAAAAAGAAGGAATAAGCAAGTGTCTTAGTGATGGATAAAACCCTTATTTTAAATAACATACGGTATCCGATGATAAAAAAGACACCGATAAAGAGGAAGGATGCGACACCAAACCACTCATAAATGAATTGATGGGATAAGAGCGCTCCTAATTTACCAAGCCAGTTTTGGACTGCAGGCTGGTTAAGCCCCATTTCAGTCAGTTCTTGCTGAGTTTTCATCAAATTACTCCAGCCACCGTTTGCATCGATCACATAACTCTGATCATCCTGCCATGTGAACAAATAAGAAGTAAAGGCCACCATGAAATAAAGCGAAACGATCAAAAAGAACAGGCCTATTATCTTTATTGTCCGGTCGTCATTCAATTTGAACTTCGGTAGATCCTCAGCTGTTTCTTTCGGAACCCGCTGTTTTGGGGCAGGCTTAGACTTTGGCTCATCGCGAAAAGAATTGGCACTCCTGAATTGGTTTCCTTTTAGTAAGGGCATTCGAAATTTTGCTAAATATTGACAAATATAATGTTATAAAGAATATCTGAGATAGCCTAAATCTGCTGCATTTTTTATTTAATTTTCTTAATATTGATAAACAGATGTTTAGTTCATTTAATACCTTATAAAATGGATCAGGATTTACTGGAGGAATACATTGTAACAGGCAATGCAATTGAATTATATGCGCTTCTAAACTCTAATCCGAAACTTGCCATTCAAAAAACGAGTCAGCAGATTTCTCCTATACTGCTCTGCTGTTACTATAAAAAGCCTGAATTAGCTGATATTATTTTAAAGCATGTTCCCGAAATTAACATTTTTGAGGCTGCTGCCTTAGGAAAGAACGATCATATTACGAACATTGTCGCAGAAAATCCCGGCCTGGTTCATGAATTTTCTGATGATGGATTTACACCACTTAGTCTGGCTGCCTATTTCGGAAACGAGGATATAGTCCGGATCCTTCTTCTTAGTGGTGCAGATCCAAATATCCCTTCAAAAAACGGGTTTAGCGTATACCCTATCCATTCTGCTGTGGCTTCAAATTACACCATGATTGCCAAAATGCTTCTGGAAGCAGGTGCTGACATCAATGTGGTACAAAAATCGGGAGCAACCCCGCTTCATTCAGCTGCCCATAATGGCAATATTGAACTCCTGATCGTTTTACTGGAGGCCGGGGCTATTGTTGGTGCCAAAATGGAAGACGGTAAAACTGCTGCTGACAAGGCTTTTGAGAAGGGTTTTCTTGAAATTGCAAAAATTCTTTCCTGACAGACCACTTTATTTCTTTCCTGAAAACAACCAAACGTGACTTATTTGCGTAGATACTTCAAACTAAATAAATAATTTATGAAAAAGTCCCTACTCTTTGGTTCCATTAAATCAATTTCCCTGATTATGCTATCTGTGCTTGTACTTTCAGGCTGCAAAAAAGATGAAGTTGAAGAACCTGTCAGCCTTATCAAAAAGGTTAATGTTACATTAAGTGGTGCACAGGAAGTGCCTGCAGTTACTACCAGTGGTACCGGTACAGCAGAGATTTCTTATGATCCTACAATGAAAATGATCACTTACAAAATCACCTGGCAATTAGGAAGTGCATCTGCAACAACAAGTAACATGCATTTTCATGGTTCTGATACCGGCAGTGACGCGGTGAGTTCTGGTGTTGCGCTCGGTATAACCGGATTTGCAACTGGAAGCAGTGGCACTTTGAGTGGAATGACAGTCGCCCTGACCAGTGCCCAGGAAGCACAGTTATTGGCTGGTAAATGGTATGTAAACATTCACAGTTCAACTGTAGGCTCTGGTGAATTAAGAGGGAATATTAAATTCTAAAGAAGCTTAAGTTACTCCGGTCTTGATTCGGGATAAATTCCAAATACCTACAGCTAAAGCTGTAGGTATTTGGATAGCTATTGGAATAGGAGGTTCCCACTTTCGTGGTATTCTAGGTTTAACTTATCTCCAAATTTAATTTAAAATAGATTCTATCATGCTGCTCTCTCGTAATTTTCCACATATGATTCCCCTCTTTTAATCAGTGCGAACATCCTTAAGATCAGC
>NZ_JAUXXZ010000034.1 GCF_030684675.1 Daejeonella sp.
GGGAACCTTTATTTACGATCTCCATCAATTCCTCAACTTCTCCTTTACTGAGTTTAATTGTATATCGTATCATAACTGATTGTTTTACGAATATACAATATATTTTTATTACGTCATAATATATTTAACTTAACACTAGATTGAAAATCAGGCATTGACCATGGGTATACCCCCTTATAATTGTAGATTAAAGATGATTGGAACATTTATTGATAGTCTCTGATTTTAGTGGTCTAAAAATTGTAAGAGAAGTTATTATTTAGAAATTTATGAAGGAACTACCACTTACTGTTAAACGATCAATTGAATTAATGGGCCTTTGCCTTTTAGGGGTAATAGTTGCCTATGGACAGCAAATTATCATGCCGGTTATTCTTGCTTTTTTTTTAAGCATAGTACTTCTTCCGGTTTACAGGTTTCTGCGATCAAAAAAAGCCCCAGAATTTCTGGCTATCCTTTTACCCATTTTACTCGGTGCTGTATTAATTGCACTTGTTATCTGGTTCTTTACCGGACAATTCAACAGCCTTCTGGCTGAATTTCCAATGATAAAGAAGAATATCTCCATGCATTTGGCTGAACTGAGCGGGTGGATTAACCAAAAAACTAATTTTTCAACTCCTGAGCAACTAAAATTTATAAATGAGCAAAGTAATAAAGTTCTGTCAAACGCAGGAGCAATTCTAGGTGGTGCCGCAAACTCAATCACTTCTATATTAATTTACATTGGTCTCGTACCCATTTATATCTATTTGTTTTTATCCTATAAAGGTCTTCTGATACGCTTTGTATTTGTCTGGTTTGAAAAATCTGAACACAAAAAAGTGGAAGAAGTAATGAAAGAAACCGAGGTGATAATTAAGGGCTACCTGATCGGACTTATGATCCAGATTAGTTATATCATTGTACTCTTAGGCGGATTGTTACTTCTTTTTGGCATAAAGCATGCGCTTTTAATAGGTGTGATCTTTGCAATATTAAACCTGATTCCCTATATAGGTGCATTGATCGGAAACATCATAGGGGTACTTCTTACATTAACTAATTCACAGGAAATATTACCGGTATTTATAGTATTAGGAGTTATTGCTGCAGTTCAGTTTCTTGATAATAACATTTTAATGCCCAGAATTGTAGGCTCAAAAGTCAGAATAAATGCTTTTGCCGCGATATTAGGTGTATTTATTTCAGGAAGTCTTGCAGGTTTTACCGGTATGTTCCTTGCCCTCCCGATGATTGCTATTTTGAAAGTGATTTTTGACCGTTCTGAAATGTTCAAGCCCTGGGGGATTCTTCTTGGAGATGAGGTAATCCTGAAAAAACCAATCAAATTTCCCAAGTTAATGGTACGTAAAAAGAAACTCGATAAGGCATAAGTATAAAAAAATGAAAGGCCTATTCAGATAATCCGGTTTTGAAAGTGTTCCTCAATACCTAAACCAAATAATGCAAAATCATACTTGACGGGATCAAGAGGATCAAATTGGCGAAGGTTTTCAGTTAGTTCAGTTGCGGTTTGCCAATCGACCTGCTTACGGCTGATTAGTTTTAACTTTCTGGCTACACGCTCAACATGCAGATCTGTCGGACAAATCAGATCTGAAGGTTTGATGCTGTTCCAAAGTCCGAAATCCACACCGCGGTCATCCTTGCGAACCATCCATCGCAAAAACATATTCAGTCTTTTACATGTGGATTTTTGCGAAGGTGAACTGATATGTTTTTTAGTACGTACAGGAAAATCGGGCAATGAGAAAAAATAGTTTCTGAATGAATTTAACGCAATTTCTATGACAGATTCCTCTTTTTTATTTTTCAATTCGCCGATGTAACATGGTGCAGAAGCAATCTCAGTATACTCCGTGGAATAATTTCCCTCTTCAAGAAATTCTTCACGGAAAATATTCGGTCTTAACGTATTAAAGGCTGTTTCCAATGTATCAGACCTTAAATAGTGCTGTCTAAAAAACTCAATAAAATATAAGGTGTCCGTATCGTTAAAGGTGCGGTGCTTAAAATTAGTGAAACGTTTCAGATCGGCTTCCTGATGATTTAAAATAAAATCATAGGGAGCACCATCCATCAGGTAAATGAGTTCTTTACACTTATTAATAATTGTTTTTCTCTGTCCCCAGGCCAGAATTGATGCCCAGAAACCCATAATTTCAATATCCTGTCTTTTAGTAAACAGATGTGGAATACAGATCGGGTCATTTTCTATAAAACCTGGCCGATTATACTGATCGAATTTAACATCAAGAAAATCTTTCAGTTCATGAAAAGTATGAAATGAAGCCGGGTAATCTGCCATTTGTCTTGTTGCAATCAGGAAAGTGCTTGTTTCAAATCATCAAGCAAATCCTCTACATCCTCCACTCCCACACTTAAACGCAAAAGATTGTCTGTAACACCAACTTTATCGCGCTCAGCTTTTGGAATAGAACCATGGGTCATTGAAACAGGGTGATTAATCAACGATTCAACCCCACCAAGTGATTCAGCTAATGAAAATACTTTAAATGAGGAAGCCACTCTGAAAGTCTCCTGCAAATCAGCGCCTTTCAATGTTATTGAAATCATGCCACCAAAATCATGCATTTGCTTTTTTGCGATAGCATGGTTTGGGTGATCGGTAAATCCTGGCCAGTATATTTTATCAACTTTGGGATGGGTTTTCAAATATGCTGCAATCTGCCGGCCATTCTCACAATGCGCTTTCATTCGAAGGTGAAGGGTTTTCAGCCCTCTCAAAACAAGGAAACTGTCCATCGGACCAGGTGTTGCACCACAGGCATTATAAATAAACCAAAGGCGCTTATATAGTTCATCATCATTCAGCATTAAAGCGCCCATAACAACATCCGAATGGCCACCAAGGTATTTTGTAACCGAATGCATGACTATATCGGCTCCCAGATCAATCGGATTCTGAAGATAAGGAGAAGCAAAGGTATTGTCGACTGCCAGTAAAATATTATTTGCCTTTGCAATTTCAGAAACAGCCTCAATATCAACAATTTGCATAGTTGGATTTGTAGGTGTTTCAATCCAGATCAGTTTGGTATTCTGGTTTACATATTGCTTCACATTCTGAGCATCATTCATATTTATAAAATGAAATTTGATGCCATAATTGGAAAATATCTTTGTAAAAATGCGATAAGACCCTCCGTAAAGGTCATCCCCTGTAATCACTTCATCACCCGGACTTAAAAGTTTCATGACAGCATCTGTAGCTCCCATCCCACTGGAAAAAGCCAGTCCGTGTTTTGCGTTCTCAAGTGCCGCAAGGCATGATTCCAATGCTTTACGGGTTGGGTTGGTTCCTCTGGAATATTCAAATCCCTTATTGTCACCAGGCGACTTCTGCCAATAAGTTGAAGTCTGGTAGATTGGGGTCATTATTGCCCCTGTACTTGGATCTGGTTCCTGACCTGCATGTATTGCTTTGGTTCCGAATTTCATAGATATTTTATTAAAGATTAAAGCGTATTACAAAACTATGGATATAGTTCTGAATAAATTGAATTTAAGCAGGCTATTTGCTTTTATTTACTGGAACTAAAGTTGGATTGAGTTCTTGTTTAAACTTATAGCCCATGTGTTTGCCCGTAGGATAACCTGAATTTGAGCCCATATATTGTCTTTCTTCAAGAGAGATTTGTCTGACTGATTCAAAAGGCGGAGTAAGCAAATCGAAATCCATACAATATATAATTGCAAGTTCGAGAATCTTCCTTATCTGCTCCTTTTTGAGTTTCCCTTTCCAGAATGAGTTAAATAGAAAACCAAGCTGGCTCTGACCGTCCACAAAGAAATGTTCTTCCCTATTTATGAATATCCTGCCTATCAGATAACCAATATCTGAACTTCGGTTATACTTTAAAGAGTCAGCAAGAAAATTATGAATGTGAATAATCCCGCAGTACTTCCTGGAGGGATCTTCCTGCACGTACTTTAGTTTATTAATCTCATGTTCAGGAGGAAAACTGAAAACATTGCTGTGCATGGATAAAACCAGTACATCACCAGAAAACTTAAGTTGTGCTTCAAAATCTCCTCTGTCTGAATAACTGATCTCAACATTCTGGTCTATCTTGGAAAAGTCGCTCTGCATATCCAGGCATATCTCCTGAAGCACGACTTTAAACTGATTAAAAACAGAAGAGGTGGTCTTAAAAATTTGCTGCTTTACTGAAGCTTTATTCTCTAGTAGCCTTAAAACATGTTCATAGGATTCTACTTCTTCCATTTCTATTCTTAATATGCTCTGGCAAATAATACCCTTTGAGTTGACGGCTTTCCAGTCACCATACAAATTCCATCCTCAAGTTTATTATTCAAAGGTATACATCGTATGGTTGCTTTAGTTTCGTCTTTTATACGCTTTTCTGTTTCAGAAGTACCATCCCAATGGGCTGAAATAAATCCTGCTTTGGTATCCAATAGTTCTTTAAACGCCTCATATGAGTTGGCCTCACGGGTATTCTCCTCCCTAAATTTAAGGGCTTTGTTGTATATACTTTGCTGAATGTCGATTAATAAATTTTCGATATGATCAACAATACCTTCCCTTGAAATAGTTTGTTTCTCCTTGGTATCTCTTCTTGCGATTTCTATGGTTCCATTTTCAAGGTCACGACCTCCAATTGCCAAACGAACAGGAACACCTTTCATTTCATACTCTGCAAATTTAAATCCGGGACGTAATGTATCCCGGTTGTCGTACTTAACCGATATATTTTTTTGTTTGAGTTCTTTTGAAAGCGCTTGCGCAAGTTCAGATATTTTTTCAAGCTCTTCATCCGAACGATAGATCGGAACGATAACTACCTGTATGGGTGCTAGTTTTGGAGGTAAAACCAATCCGGAATCATCAGAATGTGCCATGATCAGAGCCCCGATAAGCCGGGTTGAAACTCCCCATGAGGTAGCCCATACATAATCGAGTTTTCCTTCTTTACTTGTAAACTTAACATCAAAAGCTTTGGCAAAATTTTGCCCCAAAAAGTGCGAAGTACCTGCTTGTAAAGCTTTTCCATCCTGCATCAGGGCTTCAATGCAATAGGTATCTAAAGCACCTGCAAAACGTTCATTTGCTGTTTTTTTACCTCTGATTACCGGGACTGCCATCCAGTTCTCTGCAAAATCTGCATAAACATCAAGCATTCGCTCTGTTTCTTCGATAGCCTCCAGAGATGTGGCATGGGCGGTATGACCTTCCTGCCATAGAAATTCGGCAGTACGTAAAAATAGTCTTGTCCGCATTTCCCAACGAACCACATTAGCCCACTGATTTACCAGAATAGGTAAATCTCTGTAGGATTGAATCCATCCTTTATAGGTATTCCAAATTATAGTCTCGGAAGTTGGTCTGACAATCAGCTCCTCTTCCAGCTTGGCATCCTCATCAACAATAATGTTTCCATTACCATCATTTTTCAGGCGGTAATGGGTAACTACAGCACATTCAGTGGCGAAACCTTCAACATGGGATGCTTCCTTCGAAAAAAATGACTTTGGGATGAATAATGGAAAATAGGCATTACTGTGTCCGGTTTCCTTAAACATTTTATCGAGAGCAGCCTGCATATTTTCCCAAATTGCATAGCCATAGGGTTTTATGACCATGCAACCCCGCACTGCAGAATGTTCGGCCATATCAGCCTTCCCCACTAACTCATTATACCACTGTGAATAATCCTCTTCTCTACTGGTTAAACCCTTACTCATCTTATTTAGCTGTCAAAAAATTACGTATATTTATATAATTTAAACTTTAGGCAAAGTTATAAAACTAGACGATGTATTATAATATTTTGAAATGCAACCAATAGGGATATAATCTCGTCTATACATTAAGCGTTAATATTAAATACTACGGCCATGATAAAGAAAATTATTTATTTTTCAGCACTGCATGCTTTTATACTTATTGCAGTAGGTCTTTCTTCATGTATGAGCACCAAGACTGCTCAAACTACGATTCCTGAAGATGACGTTTACTACTCCAATGCTAAAGCTAAGGAGATAGTTGTTGCTGAGCGGGTTATACGGGAAGAGAAGCCGGCCTCTGATTATGTTACAGAAGAAGAATTATATGGGGATACCTACAGCAATTACGGTTATACCGATTATACATCTCGTATTAACCGATTCAGAGGATATCACCCTTCTTTAAGTTATTATAACAGTATATATGGTTATAATTACGATCCTTTTTTCAGTCCGTCCTACTTTCCATATAGCTATTATGGCTCTCCCGGTATAAATATTGGGATTGGAATTAATAGCGGATTTTACAGCTATAATCCATGGAGATATTATGGATACAACTATGGCTCTAATTTTTGGGGTCCATATTCCTATTATAATCCGTACAATTCTTTTGGTTTTGGAGGAGGTAATTTCTATGGGGGTAATTATAACCGCGGATACTACAGTGGCATTTACAGCAGTCCATCCTTTACTAGTCCTAACTACCGTGCCCGTCCAGGCCGTGCAGGAGACAATATCCCAATGGAAAGAGGTGCTGTTATTGGTGCACCCGGTTCAATTATCAGAGACAATAGTGGAAATATCATCCAATCACGTGGAAGAGCAGAACGTTATGGTGCTGATCCTACAAGCAGTACTCCTGCCCGGACACAGCCTACCACACGTCCTGACCGAGTAAACCAGAGTCCACCAGCAAGAACAACCCAGCCGGAGAGAATTTATACTGCACCGCGACAGGATAATGGTTCAGGTTCAAGAAGTTCACAACCATCCAATAATAACGGAGGCGGAGGCGGCAGCAGCAATGGGCCGCGTCCTTCTAGAGGAAACTAAGAAAGATACTTTATGAAATTAAGAGTTTTATTCTCTTTAGCAGTCATAGTGGCTGCTACAGGGGAGTTACATGCCCAGTATTCGGAAGATGCATTACGATTTTCAAGATCCCAGTGGGGAAGCACTGCCAGATTTAAAGCAATAGGCGCACAAACAGGCGTCGGGGGAGATTTAAGTTCTGTTGGCGGTAATCCTGCAGGAATAGGTTTTTTTACACGTTCTGAATTGAGTATTACCCCTCAATTTAACGGCTACAATAATAGTTCCAACTACCTTGGCCAGCAAACCATTGCCAGAGGAGATAAACTTGGTTTGGCAAATGCCGCGGTTGTTTTTCATACCCGGGCAGCGAAGCCTAAAGGTGCGAAGCTCGATCAGGGATGGTTGAGTTTTAACTTCGGTTTGGCATACAATCAAACCCAGGGATTTGATAATACTCTGGGCTATTCAGGTAAAAACCCAAAGAATTCAATTGCTGATTATTTTGCTGAATCTGCAAGCAATATTTATGGAGCACCTAATACTCTGACTTCAGGCTCTTTGGAAAGAATGGCTTATGATAATTATCTGATCGGTTATGACAATCCTGGTGGATATTATTTTCCTGAAACAGAAGTTAATAATGTCCAGACAAAAAATGATCTGAGATACGGTCGTCAGTCTGAAGTGAATTTTAGTTTCGGAGCAAACTACAGCAACCAGTTTTATATTGGCGCGAGTATTGGAATTGCAAATATAAATTACAATACCAGTGATACATATAAAGAAAAAGGGTTTAATGTGACCGAAAACAATGATTATGAACTCTCCTACCGTCAATCACAGATAACTCAGGGATCTGGAATTAATGGAAAAATTGGGGCTATTTACAGACCTATACCGAATATCCGTTTAGGTGCTACAATAGAAAGTCCTACCTGGTTTACCATTGACGATAGCTATTCTGAAGGACTGGACACAAAATATGGCAAAAACAGAGTAGATTCTCAATTTGTTAATGATGATGAGTTTTATGATTTTACCTATAAATTACGAACTCCGCTAAAAATCAGCACAGGTATCGCGTACTTTTTTGAGGATAAGGGATTTATCTCGGCAGACCTTGATTATGTAGATTATTCAACAATAAATTTTGCTCAAGCAAACTCCGGTGACATTCAGGTTATTTCTGATAATAATAAAGCGGTGCTGTCAAAATATACTGACGCAATAAACTTCCGGATAGGTGCTGAATACAAAATTGATAAACTGATGCTCAGAGCGGGATATGGCTCGCAGGGAGATCCTTATGTTCCTACTGACAGTAAAAGTTTTAAGATTAGTACCTATAGCGGCGGACTAGGGTATCGAATCAATAATTATTATATTGATTTAACTTACCAGAAAGTAAGCTCCAATTCAGAGAGGTGGCCATATGCTTTGAATAATATTCCCACTTCAATTGCTAACGTTAAAAATAGCAGGAATAATGTATTCCTAACAATAGGGAGTCGATTCTAACAAAAAAAACCGCCAGCAGGTGGTTTTTTTTGTTTACTAATTTTTCCCAACAAATGAGCGGAGCATCCAGTTGTTCTTTTCTTTGAACTGCATGAATTTATTGATGAGATCACTAGTTCCTTCATCCCCCGCCTTTGAAGCTAAGGTCATTATCTCGCGCTCCATTTCAATTAACTTGCCAAAATCGTCCATAATTGCCAACACCATATCAGTATCCTTCATCCCTATAGTATCGATCTCTTTCAGTTTGGAGATTTTTATATAATCTGTAAAAGTACTGAAGGGTGATTTACCAATTGTCAATATGCGCTCTGCAAGTTCGTCAATGGTTAATTGAGCGTTAGTATATAGCTCTTCAAACTTTACATGAAGCGTGAAGAAATGCGATCCCTTTACGTTCCAGTGACAGCCTCTTAACTTTTGGTAGTGAATATGATAATTTGCAAGTAAATCATTCAAATGATCTACAATAGGCTTTAATTCTTTTTCTTCCAGACTTATTTCTTTTGCGTTCATAAGATTTTGTTTTTATTGATGAATACCAAAAACTTTACAATTTTCATGCCCGAATGTTTTATGTATTTTTGGATCTTCTAAACCCTAATCTTTAGAATCAACAATTTTTTCGCCTTGACCTTGAATACAAATAAAATTCGTCCAATTTTATCAGAAAAGTTTGAAGGCATTATCTGGAAAATTGAAGTCAATGATAAATATGGCTTGATTGCGATTGAAAGCCGATCATTAGAATCAAAGAAAACATCATTTAGTGTAATAAATTACAAAACCGGTGAAATTCTGATCAAAGAAAAGATTTTTCAGGAACCATGGAACCTCAATCTGGCTTATATTTCTGAAAAAAATCTGATTATAACAGCTTATGGTCAGCCAGGAAGTCCGGAGAGTAAAGGCATTATATCAGTAAATATTCAGGATGCTCAAGTATTATGGGAACATTATAATTTATCATTTAACAAGGCCACCGATGGGGGTTTGCAGGTATATGATCCCAGGATTAATCCACGAAGACTCTCATGGATAAGTCATATCAAAGGTGAAAATATAGAAGAAAGCGATAAGATTGAGCATAGCAATGAAATATTAATACACCCGGTATTTAAAAATCAATTTGTAATTCCTGATTTTATTTTAAGAGAGGAACTTGTTGGAGATCTGTCGGTATTATGTGTTCGGGATCTAAAAATCATTAGTTTTCATGAAAAAACTCAAAATAATATTCAACAGAGACTACTTGTTTATCAGGATGATACAATTTTACTTGATGAAATATTGATCAGGGGTATACAAAAACTGCAACCTGAATCGTTCTTTATGCAAAAAAACCACTTGTTCTACATCAGGAACAAGAATGAAATAGTTTCATATTTAGTATAATTGCACAATTTTAAATTCTGATAAATGCTGAAACGACTAGTTTTGTCAATTTCTATCGCCATAATGTCATTCACTGCGAGCGCATCAATAGATTCAATCAATGTTGAAGAGTTAAATGGCTACAAGAACATAGTACATAAGGTAGAGGCAAAGGAGAGCTATTATTCCATTGCCAGAAAATATAATGTGAATCCGCAAACCGTTATCCAATTTAACAGTAACCGGTCTTTACAGATAGGAACGATTATACGTGTACCTACCGAAAGGCCATTTAAAGAGTTGAGTACAAATAAACCTCAGGCTTCTGGTGGATCTAAAGTTGCAGTTATAGATTACAAAGTTGGGCCCCGTGAATACTTGGGTTTGATAGCCCGAAAATTTAACACCACGATAGAAGATCTGAAGACTTTAAATAACTTAACAAGCAATAATTTATCAATTGGACAGATCATAAAAGTACCTTATGGTACGGCTCCTCAGGAACAGCTTGCCCCTCCTCCTCCTGCTCCAATCGACACACCGGTAGTCGGTTCCGGAAACCCTCCTACCCAGATCGATAGCAGCAGGAATGCCAGTGATCGCCTTAAGCTGCCCCCTGCCAGATACGGCTTGAGAGAGGTGAATGAACGCGGTCCCGCAATCTGGATAGCAGATGAAAATCTTGATGGAACCAAAATGCTGGCACTTCATCAAACTGCACCGATTGGAACCGTAGTGAAAATTACGAATCCAATGACAGGCAAGAGCACTTTTGCCAAGATTGTTGGAAAGTTCACACAGAATGAGTCAACCAAAGACGTTATTATTGTAGTTACAAAAGCAGCCGCTGATTTAATCGGGGTAATGGACAAACGATTTCAGGCAACTTTAGTATACGGTGTTCCCAATGAGTAAGAAACCTTTTGTAATTGGTATAGCAGGTGGCAGCGGTTCAGGAAAAACATTTTTTTTGAAATGTTTCTTAAATCATTTCAAAGAAAATGAGGTCTGTTTGCTCTCGCAGGATGATTACTATTTCAGAATTGCCCATACCATGACTGCGGAAGAAAATAAATTCTACAATTTCGACCTGCCCTCAACTATTGATAATCAGCAGTTTATAAACGATATCAAAAAACTAATAAAAGGCGAATCAGTTCACCAAAAGGAGTATACTTTTAATAATCCGGATGCTGAGCCAAAATTACTCGAGATAAAACCCGCACCAATCATCATGGTTGAAGGTTTATTTATTCTACATTTTCAAGAGATAGCTGATCTTCTGGATCTGAAAATTTTCATTGATACCCATGAAGAAATTGCATTACAACGCCGATTAAAAAGAGATCTTATTGAGCGCGGTTATCCTGAAAGTGACGTGCTTTACAAATGGAAGAATCATGTTGTTCCGGCATATAAAGATTATCTTTTACCGCACAAGGAGCTTTGCGATGTGATTATAAGCAATAATACTCATGTTGCTGAGGATATTATTAAGATAACGAGTGAGATATCCGATAAATTAAGGAAAAGCATACTGGCAGAACAATTAAGCTAGATCTGCATTTCAGGAATTTCCCCCTCGATTATGAGTTTTCCGGATGTAGCATTTCGTATATCCTCGATACTTACTCCCGGCGCACGTTCCAACAGTCTGAATCCTCCTTCTGCTGCTACTTCAAGAACAGCAAGTTCGGTAACGATTTTTTTAACACAGTTTACTCCTGTTAGCGGTAATGAGCATTCAGGGAGCAATTTACTCTCCCCTGCTTTATTAACATGCTGCATTGCGACAATAATGTTCTTGGCAGATGCCACCAGATCCATTGCCCCACCCATTCCCTTAACCATTTTACCCGGGATTTTCCAATTGGCTATATCACCATTCTCAGAAACTTCCATGGCACCTAATATGGTGAGATCTACTTTCTGGGATCTGATCATACCAAAACTCATAGCTGAATCGAAAATTGCAGAACCAGGCAAGGTAGTTATAGTCTGTTTTCCTGCATTAATCAGATCAGGATCCTCTTCCCCATCAAAAGGAAATGGCCCCATGCCTAATAAACCATTCTCAGACTGCAGCACAACATTTATCCCTTCCGGGATATAGTTAGCCACAAGGGTAGGAATCCCAATACCAAGATTCACATAATAACCATCTTTAATTTCCTTAGCGATACGTTTTGCTATTCCGGTTTTATCAAGCATTTAATTTGTCGATTTGTTAATTAGTCTATTTGTCAATGTTTTGACAATAATATTATGTGGCAATATTTAATTAAAATAAAGGAATTGGTATTTAAAGTAGATTCCCATTGACAAATAGACAAATTGTCTCATAGTCAAATTACCTCTACCTCACCGTCCTCTGCTCAATCCTCTTCTCGTAATTCTTTCCCTGAAATATCCTGTGAACATAAATACCAGGAGTATGAATCTGATCGGGATCGAGTTCACCAATCTCAACAAGCTGTTCTACTTCGGCAATGGTGATTTTTCCTGCCATAGCCATCACCGGGTTAAAATTTCGGGCTGTTGAACGAAAAATCAGATTACCGGCTGTATCTCCTTTCCAGGCCTTAACAATTGCAAAATCAGCATCAAAAGCCATTTCCATCAGATAGTCCTTGCCGTTAAAATTACGTACTTCTTTACCTTCAGCTACCTCTGTACCAACACCAGCAGGAGTGAATATTGCTGGCATTCCGTAGCCAGCTGCCATACAGCGTGTCGCAAGAGTACCCTGAGGAATGAGTTCTACTTCCAGTTCGCCACTGAGAAGCTGTCTCTCAAATTCAGCATTCTCCCCGACATAGGATGAGACCATTTTCTTAACCTGTCTTTTTTTCAGCATTAATCCAATTCCGAAATCATCAACACCGGCATTATTAGAAATACAGGTAAGTTGGTTAACGCCTTTCTCCACCAATGCATTAATACAATTTTCAGGTATGCCGCAGAGCCCAAATCCACCCAGCATCAGTGTCATCCCACTCTCGATGTCTCTAATTGCCTCATCGGCATTTGCCACTACTTTGTTGATCATATATTATTTTTGGAAGGCTGAAATTAACAAATCAGCATTGAAATACCGCAGATTTATTTCTTTTTAAGCACAATAATTTTATCATTTGAACCATTACTTGTAGCTACAAATAACCTGCCATCCGGCGCTACACATACATCCCTTAAACGGCCATAGTTGGCTCTGAATATCTCTTTTGTCTCTTCTATTTTATCAGAACTGGAATTTAGTTTTAGCTGATAAAGAGTCTGATCCTTTAATGTAGCCAGAATCAACGAATTCTTCCATTGAGGAATGGCATCATTATTATAGTAATCCATTCCCGATACAGCGAGCGTTGGGGTCCAGCTCTTAAGCGGGACTACCACATTGTTTGAGTTACAGAACGATTGTTCTCCACTTTCATTGCAAAAGCCATTGACTGCAGGCCATCCGAAATTTCTGTTTTTCAGAATCAGGTTTATTTCATCATCCATATTTGGACCATGCTCTGAACTGAAAAGACTTTCTTTTACAAAAACCAGTCCTTGCGGATTTCGATGACCAAAAGTCCATACAGGACTCGAATTTACAGGGTTATCTGAAGGAATGGAACCGTCCAGATTTAAACGAAGGATCTTTCCACTTAAAGAATTAATATTCTGGGCAGATGCCTGATTGGATGCATCGCCTGTACTGATAAACAATTTAAGATCAGAACTGATTAGCAAACGACAACCATTATGAATACTTGATGCAGGTATATTATCCAGAATGATTACCGGATTTACCAGAGTGGTACCGTTATAAGTGTATCTGACTATCTTCTCCGTGTAAGTACCTGCTTTATCATAATTATAGGCAACAAATACATTTGGATTTTGATTAAAAGATGGATGAAGAGCCATACCTAACAATCCACCTTCTCCCACTGACTTAACATCCGGTATTGCAAAAACAATATTTACATTGCCATTATCAGGGTTAACACGACTAATCTTACCACCTCGTTCGGTCATCCAGATAAAATTATCTGAACCCCATAACAATTCCCATGGATAAGTTAAATTCTGTGCAAGGATCTGAATATCAACGCTTGCATCCTGCACGGTTTCAGGAAGGCTAAGCGGATCTTTAGATGATTTTTTGCAGGATATTCCGGCAATAATTAATGCGCAAATAAAAAAGATCAATGTTGTTT
Source organism: Daejeonella sp. (assembly GCF_030684675.1). GTDB lineage: Bacteria > Bacteroidota > Bacteroidia > Sphingobacteriales > Sphingobacteriaceae > Daejeonella. The sequence goes on from NZ_JAUXXZ010000034.1 coordinate 13,914, forward strand.
TCATGCTCCTTATTTGGTATTTAACGCATTAATTGTATAAAATTATCTATTTCAGATAAACATAAGTTATACCATCCCCGCCCCTGTCGGCATGTTCATCCTCAATGCGACTAACTTGAGAATATTTACGTAAATACTCACGAATAAGTTTGCGTAAAATTCCATCACCCTTGCCATGAATAATCTTCAAAGAGGATAAACCCAGCATTACAGCTCTGTCAAGATACTTTTCAATCTCATAGAGAGCTTCTTCCCCCCTTCTTCCACGAAGGTCAAGTTCTGTATTAAAGGTCGAGAAACTCTCAGTAAGATCAGTCCCGTGTGATTTTCTGATCTCTTTTGGTACAGAGCGGTTTGAGACTTTTTCAACACGGATTAATTTTACAACCGAGCGTAGATCGCCCATAGCCAGAATGACATTATCGCGCGCAATTTCCATCACCTGCCCGACAGTTTCAGAATCAATAAGCTTCACCCAGTCGCCTGACTTGATTTCAACGGTTTCCTTGACCTTAGTGATTTTCTTTTCCTGAACATCATGCCTCTTCAATTCATGTTGCAGATTTTGTCTCAGATTTTGCGTTTGCACTTTTTCGGCTTTGCTTTCCCTGATTTCTGAAATCGTGTTTTCGATCAGCTTGTTAGCATTTTTAATAATATTCTGAGCTTCAATTTTGGCATCCTTGATAATTAGCTTTTTATTTTCTTCCAGATATGTTTTTAATTGCTCGTTTTCTACAAGTAAGGCCTTTACTCTTTCTTCCTTCTTATCTACTGATCTTTTCGCATCAATAAGCTCTTTCTTGTCCCGCTCGAGGTCTACAAGCAGTGTATCAACTTTTTTCTGGTAAGTACCCACTTTTCGCTTTGCCGATTCAACTACATCGGCCCCAAGGCCAATTTTCTGTGCGATCTCAAAGGCATATGAACTTCCGGGCTTGCCTAAAGAAAGTATATAAAGTGGAAGCATCTTTGCGTTATCAAATAACATGGATGCATTTTCAAGTCCTGGAGTGGAATTGGCAAAGGTTTTAAGGTTTGAATAATGTGTGGTAACCACTCCTCTGACATTCTTCCTGTTCAGTGATTCCAAAACCGATTCAGCAATTGGTCCCCCAAACTGAGGATCTGTACCCGTACCAAATTCATCAATCAGAATTAGCGTTTTCGAATTGGCCCATTCCAGAAAATATTTCATTTTAGAAAGATGGGCACTATAGGTACTCAGATCACTCTCAATTGATTGATCATCACCTATATCCGCAAAGATTTGTTTAAAAATACCCAGTTTGGAATGCTCGTCGGCAGGGATTAATAAACCGGCCTGGACCATGATCTGAAGAAGACCAATTGTCTTCATGCACACCGATTTACCTCCGGCATTTGGCCCAGATACTACAATAACCCGGTCCTGTTCGTCAATTTTAATATTGAGCGGTACAACCGACTGATTTTCCTTTTTTAAACTTATCATTAATAAAGGGTGCCTTGCATTAATCAGATTGATTTCTGACTCCCTGACTAATACAGGCATTTCGGCTTCGATACTAATCGCAAATAGGGCTTTTGCGCGAACAAAATCAAGTTTGGTCAGTAATCCATGATAGGATAATAACAAAGGGACATATAGCCTTAATTCATCGGTCAAAGCAATGAGTAATTTGATAATCTCTCTTCTTCTCTCAAATTCAAGATCTCTGAGTAAATTATTTAACTGAAATACCTCTTCAGGCTCCATGTAAACGGTCTGGCCTGAAGCAGACTCGTCATGAATAAAACCTTTTAATTTTCGTTTATTTTCAGCAAGTACAGGAATGCATAATCTACCATCCCGGATTGTCAGATTCCCATCGGCCGTCCAGCCATTATTTTGAGCATTTTTATAGATATGATCTATTTTCTTCCGGGCTTCCTGTTCAGCCTTCGAAATCCCTGATGTGATCTCCGTTAAAGCCGATGATGCATTTGGTTTTATCTTTCCTTTTGGATCAATAACTTTTTCAATCTTCTGTATAATGGATTTTTCAATCGGGAGATGTTCAAAAAGTGCCTCAAGATTAGGATAAAGACCCTCACGATCAGAAAAGTACTGAATTATAGAGAATACTGTTGAAAGAGATGCCGACACCTTAAAAAATTCATCTTCAGAGAGATAGGTTCCTTCAATTCTGGCCTTCTCAACCATACTTTTGATATCAAAGAAATTTTGAATAATTAAAGGAGAATCATTTTGGAGAATGCTCTTAAATTCATTGGTTTGGCGTAGAAACTTATTTATAAGATCATAGTTGTGCATTACCTGGATCTTATCGACCATTTCCCGCCCCATTGGGCTTAGGCAATACAACTTAATAAGTTCTTTGATGTCCAGAAAACCCAGCTTCTCACCGGCATTATTGGGGTATATCATTTCTGTTTCTGTATCCTGTTCGGTTTTTTAATTTCGGCACTATTGAGTTTATGTTCCTTTTCATCCAATATTGCCTGTACTCTATTATACATTGTATCAAGCAAGGCCGGTTTCATACTGTAATACATCAGGCTTTTTTCATACAATGCAGGGGTGGTATTGTGAGTTTTATAAATAGTTGCATATAGATTCTTGTTATTCTTTCTGATTGTATCGTTGTATATAATAGTTGACATGTAACCATCCATGGTATGGAGATCGGCCATTATTAGAATCATCTTTTTTTGATCTATGATATCCTTTGGTATATTTTGCTGCTCACAGGCAAATAAAAGTGGAACAATAAGAAATAGAAGTTTAATGACTTTCATTTTAATTCAGGTTACTGACTGACAAATAAGATTTGATAGATAATTCTGTTGCATTTTAGTGTAGTATCCCGTAGGTTTAGCAATTAAAAAATTCAATCAAAAATACAGATTAATGAGCATTGCAGATAATATATCGGCTATAAAGAAAGAGATCGGGAATACCGGAGTTAAATTAATCGCAGTGTCTAAAACAAAACCTTTAGAAAGCATTACTGAAGCGTATGAGGCCGGACAGCGGATATTTGGAGAAAACATGGTACAGGAGCTTGTTGACAAACAGGAAAAGCTCCCCAAAGACATAGAATGGCATTTGATAGGGCATCTTCAAACGAATAAAGTTAAATATATCGCTCCATTTATCAGTCTGATTCATTCTGTTGATAGCATGAAACTATTGATGGAAATCAACAAGCAGGCTTTGAAGAATGATCGCATCATTGATTGTCTGCTGCAGCTTGAAATTGCAGATGAAGATACAAAGTATGGTATGGATCTGGCAGAAGCAGTAGAATTACTGCGTTCCGAGGAATTTAAACAATTAAAGAACATTCGGATTTGCGGAGTTATGGGAATTGCAACCCTTACTGAGAATCCAAGAATGACTAAAGAGGAGTTTTATGAGCTAAGCACCTTCTTTAAAGGCCTGAAGGATACATTTTTTAGAAAGGATCCGGCATTTACTGAGATTTCTATGGGTATGTCGGGAGATTATAAACTTGCCATTGAACAGGGAAGCACAATGATCAGATTGGGAAGTACAATTTTTGGTAACAGATCAAAGAAGGCAATTTAGCGTATGTCAATAACTATTCGAACAGCAGTTAAAGCAGACTGCAACAGGTTACTCGAGCTTATTCAGGAGCTCGCTATATATGAAAAAGCGCCGCTTGAGGTGACAGTGAGCCTTGAAGAATTTGAGAACGCAGGTTTTGGGGATAATCCGGTATGGAAGGCTTTTCTTGCCGAAGAAAATGGGATTATTCAGGGTTTTGGCCTGTATTACATCCGCTACTCTACCTGGAAAGGATGCCGCATGTATCTTGAAGACTTGCTCGTGACTGAAAAAATGCGTGGGAAAGGCCTGGGAAAAATGATATTTGACCGCTTAATTGAAGAAGCAAAAGAAAAAAATTTTAAAGGAATTACCTGGCAGGTTCTTGACTGGAATGATCCGGCGATCAACTTCTATGAAAAATATAATGCGGAGTTTGATTCCGGATGGATCAATGTATCTCTTTCAAATGATCAGATTGATAAGCTTTAGATTCTATTAATCAATAATTATAATAATAAAATAAATTTAGTGAAGGTATTTAAATTTGGAGGCTTTGCTGTTTCTTCTGCTGCAAACATTAAAAATCTGGTCAAGATAATTAACATGAACAGTACAGATCAGCTTCTGATCATCGTATCTGCCATGGGAAAAACCACTGATGCACTTGAAAAGATCTGCGCTGCGTACATCAATAACAGCGAGGAAGCAATCTTGCTTCTTCAAAAAATCAAGGAATACCATGAACAGATTATAGCCGGGCTCTTCGGGCTTAAAGAACATCCGGTTTATGACGAAGTTGTCAATACCTTCATTGAGATTGAATGGATGCTTGAGGATGAACCTCATCCTGATTACGATTTCAATTACGATCAGATTGTTTCCATCGGAGAACTTGTTTCGAGCAAAATAATAGCAGCCTATTTAGCAGAATGCGGCATCAGCACGAAATGGATTGATGCCAGGAGCTATATACATACTGACAATTCATACCGGGAGGGAATAATCGACTGGGATAAAACCTCGGCTTCAATCCAGTCATTAAAAAAACAGTTTAAGAACCAGGTAATTATCTCCCAGGGTTTTATAGGCGGCACAAGTGAAAACTTTACTACTACCCTTGGAAGAGAAGGTTCTGATTATTCTGCTGCTGTTTTTGCATCATGTATACATGCTGAATCATTAACCGTCTGGAAAGATGTCCCAGGAATAATGAATGCAGATCCTGCACTATTTAGTTCGGCACAGAAATATGAAGAACTCCCCTATTTAGAAGCATTGGAGCTGGCATATTATGGAGCTAATATCATACATCCTAAAACGATAAAACCTTTACAAAATGCCGGTATTCCCTTATTTGTCAAGCCATTTTTAAAACCTGAAGAAAGTGGAACAAGAATTGACCAGTCTGCTAAGTTAAATACTGATATCCAGGCAATTATTTTAAAAAAGAATCAGACTCTGCTAACTATTTCTACCAAAGATTTCTCATATATGGATGAGAAGTACCTGAGTAAATTGTTGAAAGCCTTTAGTGAAGCTCATATCAAACTAAATATGATGCAGCTATCTGCACTTAGCGTTTCAGTTTGCCTTGATCGGGATGATGTAAAATTGAAGAAAGTGACAGATTTGTTTCAAGACAAATTACTGTTTTCAGCTATAGAAGGTCTTGAATTATTGACTATGATTTATTTCAAAGAAGAAGAAATCAAGAAACTTATTAAGGGAAAAACGGTACTAAAGGAGCAATTCAGCAAAAAAACGGCACAACTAGTCATGAAATAGGCGGTGAATAAGGATCTTTTAAATATCGAAGTTCAGAACTTTATTAAGGATAATTTAAATTCAGATATTCCTTCTCTAAGTCTTAAAAAAAGTCCCTTTCCAACGATTAGTTCCAAGGAACTGGCTGAGCAGGTCGATAGTAAAAAAAGATGTGAGCACAAACTTACATTATGGTTTGAAACCCCGGGTATCTATTACCCACCAAAATTAGCTATTGAACAGGCTTCATCAGAACCTGCAGCCAAATACAAATCGAATTTAATAGCAGGAGATGACGTTATTGACCTTACCGGTGGTTTTGGTGTTGATACCTGCTTTTTTGCTAAAAAGGCAAATAATGTAACATATTGTGAATTGAACAAGGAACTTTCTGAAATTTCTAAGTATAATTCAGCAGTTTTGGGTGTAAAGATCAATTATCAGCAGGTTGATGGAATTGAATATCTTCGTTCTAGCGATAAGATATACGGTACTATTTACATTGATCCATCCAGGAGAGTAAACACAAAAAAAGTTTTTCTGTTAAAAGATTGTGAACCTGATATTATCATTAATCTGGAGCTTTTACGAAGCCGCTCAGAATTGCTGATGATCAAAACAGCCCCTCTGCTGGATATCCATGCTACAATAAATGAATTGAAGGAAGTCAGCAGTGTGCATATTGTCAGCATAAAAAATGAATGTAAAGAGCTTCTCTATCTTGTTGACAGTCAAAACTGTGGAAATGATCCAATGATTACCTGTGCCTTGATTGGTGCTATTGAACCCATGACTTATTCATTCAGAACAAGTGAAGAAAGAAATTACGGAATCACAGAATATTCAGACCCATTGGATTTTATATATTTGCCAGATGTTGCCCTGCTCAAAGCCGGATGTTTTAAACTGATTACCCGTGACTTCAGCGTTCATAAAATCCAGCAGCACACTCATTTATATACTTCTGACAGACTTAATAGTTTATTTCCCGGACGGAAATTTAAATTAAAAAAGGTCTGGAACTATGGTACATTCATTAAAGAACAAAGCTTTAAAAAGGCAAATATTATTTGCCGTAATTTTCCAATAAGTCCGGAAGACCTGAAGAAAAAACTGAAGATAAGTGATGGCGGAGATGAGTACCTATTGTTTTGCATTAACAAAAACAATGAGCTTATTGTTTTGAACTGCCTCAGGAATTAAGAAAATAAAAAATGGAGCCAATAATAGCTCCATTTCAAATTAAATATTTCAGGCATTTAGGAGATGATTCATTCCTATTTAATCAAATTCAACATCGTCATAATCACAATTTGAACTTATTTATCAGGCTGAGGAGTCATTCTTAAATAAGGCTTAATCTCTCTGAATCCTTTTGGGAATTTAGCGGGAATATCAGCTGTTTTAATCGCAGGGATAACAACTACATCTTCACCTTCCTTCCAATCGGCAGGAGTAGCTACACTGTAATTTGCAGTCAACTGTAGAGAGTCAATAACCCTCAAAATTTCCTGAAAATTTCTTCCGGTAGATGCCGGATAAGTAATCATCAGTTTTATCTTTTTATCAGGTCCAATGATAAAAAGTGAACGAACTGTAAAGGTCTCAGAAGCATTCGGGTGCATCATACCATACATTTCTGCAATTTCCCTGTCCTCATCTGCTATGATTGGAAAATTTACTTCCACATGCTGAGTTTCGTTGATATCATTGATCCAGCCTTTATGTGATTCCACGGAATCAACACTTAATGCAATAATCTTTACATTTCTTTTATCAAACTCATTCTTTAAAGATGCCGTTTTCCCTAGTTCTGTAGTACAAACAGGCGTATAATCAGCGGGATGAGAGAAAAGAACTGCCCAGCTATCGCCTAAATAATCGTAAAAACTAATATCTCCCTGAGAAGTTTTTGCTTTGAAATTTGGGGCTAAATCGCCCAGTTTTAAATTCATAATTATAAAATTTAAACAGATATGATATACTGAAGTATTTCATTACTAATTTAAGGGATATTTTGGATTGATTTCAAAAAAAAACACTTCATAAATAGCTATGAAGTGTTTTTTTACCCAAATATGTTTAAGGGTCCATTCAGCGGTTTATTATCACTGCTTTTTAAGCTTTAGTTTATCATCAACCATACCTTTAAACACTTTCTTATCGAAGACTTCGTTCAATCTTTCGGTTTCAAAAGCAGACATACCTGATACACTGGCAATCTTAGATGGAATATTACTGATCGAGAAGGTTCCCTTTTCAGAATAACTTAGAGCTGCAGCGAGCAATCTTTCTGTTGGATCACCAAAATCCTTAGTAACATCATCTGAAACTGTATAATCAACAGCCATTCCGCTATAATAACCACCCTCATTCTTTTGGTTTTTAGTTTCAAACTGAGGCACGTAAAGGTCAAGTTTATCAATCTTAATAGCGAAAAACCCAACAGGCTTGCCATAGGTTTTCTGCCCGATCAATTTAATATCACCAGGCATCACTCCTTTCAGACTATTGATTAGTAATTCTGAAGCTGAAGCAGTACCGCTAAGAACCAGGAAGTAAATTTTTTTAAACTCAGCACTACCTACTTTCTCAAAATTTTCAACATTTCCTGCACTTTTTGTAGGCCTGTAATCAATATCAGCATAAGTAGCGTATACCCCATTCACACCACCAGTAAAGTTTTGCAATTTACCCTGAGCATCAAGAAGTGGCTGATGCGATAAGATCTTTGCATTCCCATCCTGCATAGTTTTTGTCCAATAGGTTGTATACATAACCTGCCCGTTATATGCTGCCGGAGCAACTAGATTTGTAAATACGTCTGAAGTAGCAACTGATCCACCACCATTATACCGAAGATCAACAATGAGCTCAGATACACCAGCTGCCTGAAATTTACCGATTTCAGTTGTTAAAGCATCTCTTGAATTGGTAGTGAAACTATTGTAGACAATATATCCTACTTTTTTAGTTCCTACATTGAGTATTTTAGTTAGAAAAATAGGGTTGTTTGAATATGATGCCCGACCAATAGTTACATCTTCAGAACTACCATCCGGCTTTAAAACTGTCATGGAAACTGTCGCTGCTGAACCAAATACCGCAGAACCTACAAAATCTATATTGGCGCTTACTGAGGAGCTCAAATCAGTTCTGCCATTTAATTTTGTAATCCGGTAACCTCTTTTTAGCGCTTTAGTTGCCGCAGGTGAATTTGGAGATACATATTTTATCCTGAGATCACTAGAAGGGGATGCATTATAAAAAACAGAAAAACCAAAATCCCCGCTTACACCACCCAATGAAGATGAGACTGATCCATCATCCAGAAATGAATACTTATCTGTAGGTTTATTAGTTCCCGGTAAAGCTATAATAGCATTTAACACAGCCTCATTACTTCCAAAGCCCCTGGGATTAAAAACTGCGTAAGTAGGCATACCCTCATTCCAGTAATAGGTTTCCTTAGCATACAGGTAAATAGAGTCCTTTGTAAGGTCTGATCTTGAAGCAACGACAGGGGTTGGTGTGGTAGGTACTGGTGTAACGCTGGCTTTGGGATCTTTCTTACAGGAGGAAGCAAGTATTAATAAACTCAAAGAGAATATTAACGGTTTATTTAGTGATCTTAAATTCATTTTATTCAACATTTTCTTTGGTTTGTTTTGATATAAATTATTTTGGTATTCAATTTTAAATTCAATTTAAAGAAATTCATCCACAGCTAAATAATCAACACCAGAGGATATTGCAAATTCCTGATCAGTTTCTGAAGCTCCAATGACCATGATATCTTTTCTTGTTAACTGATGATCTTTCAGTATATACGATAATACGTCAGGATTTGGTTTCAGGTTTATCTCTGATGCATAATAAACCCTCAAATATTTCTCCAGTCCATTCCACTCTATCTGTCTGATCTTGTTCAACTGGACTTCTGGCTTACCGTTTGTCACCAAAAACAAATGCTTTCTGTCTACGACAATTTCCTGCATCAATTCAAGAATCCCTGAAAATAGTAACAATTTCAATGGTAATCTTGCAGTATAGTATAGTCTTTCAAAATTATCGCGATATTTTTCCTCTATACCAAAAGCTTCTTTTGCCCTGTCAAAAATACCTTCATCTCCATGATGAGTATAAGACGTTTTGAAAAATTCAGTAAGATCCTGAGAAGTTGGAAAACCCTCGGTAAATTCAATAAAATTGGCAAAAAGATAATAGACTTGTAAAAGATAATCTCTTTCAGGATAAATTACATCGTCTAATTCAAATACGAATGCTTTTATGCGATTATCCAGATCTTTATATTTAAGCATAGTCAAATTTATGAAATCAAAATCGATACTTGCATTATTCAATTTAGATGTAAAATATCAGATCTCACATTGTAAGGTCATACCTTAATCCCTATTAAACAATTACTCATCCGAAAGAATACAAATATTAGACCATTCAGTATTCAAATCGTTTAATGCCACTTACAATATCCATTCATTTGACGGTATTATGATATTAATTCCATATTCTATAAAAAGCTGCTTTGCTTTGGATAATTCTTTGATTTCTGCTTCTTTGAGTGGATAAATCTTAACTATTTGATTATCAATGCATATTTTAAGTAATTCACTTGTAAAGATTGGTGATGAAGCCTCAGGGATACGAATGAATTTTTTTCCGGGAATTGAAGGCATTTCAATATGCTCCGCAAAATACACTTCAGATTCATTGAGGGATTGTTCAAGTTTGTATGCAAGAGAAAAGGAAGCTGCGGTAATCAGAATTGCCATTACTAATAATTGATTATCAGACCATCTTTCATCAACACCTTTCGATCTGCCATTTCTGCCAAATTCTCATTATGGGTAACGATGACAAAGGTTTGTTGCAAACTGTCCCGAAGGTCTAAAAACAAGCGATGCAGACTTTCTGCATTGGCAGAATCCAGATTACCTGATGGTTCATCTGCCAGAATAATTGCAGGACTATTAATCATGGCTCTGGCAACAGCCACCCGCTGCTGTTCACCACCAGAAAGTTCATTTGGTTTATGATTTGCTCTGTCTCTTAAACCAAGAAGATCAAGAAGTTCAAATGCCCTTTTTTCGGCTTCTCTTTTGCCTTTCTTTGCAATAAATGCAGGAATACAGATATTTTCTAACGCAGTAAACTCTGGCAGCAAATGGTGAAACTGGAAGATAAAACCAATTTGCTCATTTCTAAAGACACTCAGTTTCTTTGAAGAAAGGGAATTGACGTCAATATTATTTAACAGAACAGTACCCTGATCAGGTTTATCGAGTGTGCCAATAATATGAAGCAAGGTACTTTTACCGGCGCCTGATGCCCCAATAATAGTAACAATCTCTGCCTTCTTAATATCCAGATCAACACCCTTTAGTATCTGTAAGTTACCGTATGATTTCTGAATTCCCCTTGCCTCAAGCATGAATATAGATCTTATGAATATGCAAATGTGTGAATTGTTTACTAAACTATGGCTTCCCGTAAAATAATAGCTTAATTTTTGAAAAAAACAGCCTTTACTATTTTCAGGTTAGCAATAAAAACGTAGTTTTACGACAAATAATAAGTAAATGAATATTCACGAATATCAGGGTAAAGCAATTTTAAAAAGCTTTGGTGTCAGGGTTCAGGAAGGCATTGTTGCTGATACTGCAGAACAGGCTGTTGACGCCGCTAAGAAGCTTAAGGTAGATTATAATTCAGACTGGGTTGTTATAAAAGCTCAAATCCATGCCGGTGGCAGAGGAAAAGGCGGAGGTGTTAAACTGGCAAAAAACTTAGAGGAAGTTAAGGAAAAAGCAGGACAAATTATTGGAATGCAATTAGTGACCCCTCAAACTGGCCCTGAAGGCAAGTTAGTGAGTAAAATTTTGGTTGCTCAGGATGTTTATTATCCTGGAGAGAGTGAAACAAAAGAATTCTATATCAGTGTATTGCTCGATCGTTCCAGGGGACGTAATATCATCATGTACTCCACTGAAGGAGGTATGGATATCGAAGAGGTTGCAGAACACACCCCTCATCTTATTTTCAAAGAAGAAATTGACCCTAAAGTTGGCCTTCAGGGATTTCAGGCACGTAAAATCGCCTTCAATCTGGGATTAAGTGGTGATGCTTTTAAAGACATGACCAAATTTATAGCAGCGTTGTACAAGGCCTATGAAGGAACTGATTCTTCTATGTTCGAGATCAATCCTGTTTTAAAAACATCTGATAATAAGATACTTGCAGTTGATGCAAAAGTAAATCTTGACGATAACGGTTTATTCCGTCATCCGGATTATGCAGCTATGCGCGACACCAGTGAAGAAGATCCAACTGAAGTTGAAGCAAGCAAATCAAATCTGAACTACGTAAAGTTAGATGGTAATGTTGGCTGTATGGTTAATGGTGCCGGACTTGCAATGGCTACCATGGATATTATTAAACTTGCAGGCGGTGAGCCGGCTAATTTTCTGGATGTTGGTGGAACTGCCAATGCTGAAACTGTAAAAGCAGGATTTAATATCATACTTTCAGATCCGAATGTAAAAGCGATTCTGATCAATATTTTCGGTGGTATTGTACGTTGCGACCGTGTAGCTCAGGGTGTGATTGATGCTTACAAGGAAATAGGAAATATTCCGGTACCGATCATTGTTCGTTTGCAGGGAACTAACGCTGTAGAAGCTAAAAAACTGATTGATGAATCGGGATTGAAAGTTTATTCAGCGATTCTGTTAAAAGAAGCAGCTGCACTGGTAACTAAAGTATTGGAAGAGAAATAATTTCAGTTCAACAAATAAAAAAGAAAGCCGCTGATTATTAATCAGGGGCTTTCTTTTTTAGAACAGAGTTGTAGATTTCAGGAGACCCGGAGGTTTCAAATCAGTTCCGAGTTTGTCATTTAACTGCTTAATGGTATAATCAGCTAGAATCGGAGTATCTTTTTCATCATGCTGGTGAAGAAAGAAATAAATCTTATTTAAACCTTGATCTTTCCAATCAGCTAAACGCTCCACCCAGGCATCTATACGACTAAAATCTGTGGGATGCAGGCCATTACCAACAAAACGAATAAATGCATCTGGTGTAGTTAATTCCATGTGCACACAATCTCTCCTGCCGCTTGCGTCGGTAATAACCGAGCCTTTTTTAAGCGAATGCATCATATCAAAGAGGTCTTTTCTAGCACTAGTATCCTCATACCAATCTTTATGCCTCACTTCAACAAAAACGTCAAAGTCTCTGGGAAGTTTTTCCAGGTAATTCTTAAGGATTTCAAAGTTTTTGGGACCAAAATTATCACTCAATTGAAGGAATGCCGGGCCAAGAGTATTTCCAAATTCTGATATACTTTCCAAATACTGAGAGGTTAGCTCTTCTGCATCCTTCAATCTTTTAATATGGCTTATATTTTGGGTGAACTTAGGAAAAAACTTAAAATCTGAACGGGATGCTTCTGCCTTTTCCCGCCAGGCATTTACCTGTTCTTTTTTCGGCATACCATAGAAAATAGCATTCAATTCAATGCTATTAAAATGCTTCACATATTCTGCCAGAAAATCAGCCTCCCTGGTTTTTGGGGGATAGATCATTCCAACCCACTCCTTTCTACCCCATTTAGCACATCCTACGTATAAATCCGGTCTTGCGGGTTTCTCTGATTCCTTAAGAACCTGTGTTGTAAGACTTGTGTCACCAGGAAGAGTAAAATCTACCAGCGGAAATTCATTATCAGGTAAACGACCAAAATCCATAAGGTATTTTTATTTCTAAGATAACCAAATTGACGAGTGATCTGTCCATTGTTCTTGCAAACTACTTCCTTTTTATCGGGTATGGATGATGTGAGGTATTTTTTATTTTATTTGTGAGCTGGAAGATGTTTCTTGGTTCTGGATATTAGCTTGTGCAAATCGTAAATGTCCTTACAACATAAGAAGGGTTTGGTTAATTCAACAGTACCCACAGGTGGGTTAAATTAATAACACCACTTTTCCTGCGTGCAATAGATTTTAAAAAGCAAAATTCAGTATTAGATTCAGATTCTGACAAGGCCTCGTCTTTATTCCAATTTTTATCAATTTCAGATAAAATCTTAAGCCAATTATTAATTTCTTTAATCCAATAACTTGAATTTTCTTTCTCAATAAATCCAAGTAAACCACATTCATATAGACCTTTACCATGTTTTTCGGTTTTGTACCTTTCTATTCCTCCATTATTTTTTTCTCCAATAACATATTCTTTTTCTCTTGACTTTTCAGGAGAAGGTAAACGCTTACTTTCAACCGAAAAAAATGAAGTAGTTGAAACATTTTGTTCATTAGGATAAAAATAAAAATCCGAAAAACCTTTACTTTGATTGGTGATGTCTCGGTATTGCCCATTAATGTTAAATGGATAATCATAATTTCTTATTAGAATTTGAGCCTGCTCTATGTAAATCTGTGTAAAATCGTCTTCATTTAGTTTTCTTTTTTTGTAGAAATCAGAAACTAAATACGTTTTGAAATGAGGTACTGTTTGCTTCATTAGTTTACTAATAAGCAAAACGACATTAGCATTTGAAATACTGATTAGAGGTTGATATTTATTCGATAAGTTTTCCTCTGCTATCATTCTCCTATTAAATTAGAAAAGTCAGAGAAACATTTATCCGCATCACGATAAGCAGTTAAAGAAAGCCAATATCTGTACTGGTTGGGTTTAACAAAAACAATCGTATTTTTTTGAGGATATAACTTGATTATTCTATTTACCGATAAATGTGCAGAAATTTGATTGTTTGTAAGTCCATCAATGTTTAATTCAGATAAGTCTTTAGCAAATTTCGTCTCTATATCTTCGCTGTCGTATTTAAATACGGTTGCAATTAATGAATTTTCAAGTTGGATCACATCACTTAACCTAAATTTACGTTTATTATCATCATAGATGACGTTTAAGGCTCTGGAAAATTCCGTTCCATAATTTGATATAACAGAATTAAATTTATTTATTTTAATAGCTTCCAAAGCTTTTGATTTTTCTCCGTAAATAAAGAAATTCTGTTGAAATTCTATGCTATCATTGATTACATTTAATTCAAAGTCAGAGAATGAAAAAATATTTTCAATAAATGGAATATTCTTCAAATCTTTTAAAAGAAACGTGTTATTTCTATTTATTAGTGTTTCAGAGCTTGTTGCTAAAAAATAGAATTTGTAAAAAGAGTAGTATTTTTCAAAGGAATTATATATTCTCTTCAGAAATTCATTGTCATCTTGTAATGACTTGATAGATACCAATCTTCTCTTAAATGAGAAGGATTTATCGTTCAAGAAAATTGGAAATCTTTTCTCTCCAATGTTTTCCCATATAATTAGATTAGGGGCTAAAAAAACTCTTTCTGGCGGGACTTTTGAAAATTTCATTTTTCTATCTATCTCCACAAGTAAATCATAGTTTATATCTTCTTCGTCTATTCCTTCAGTTGGCAAAAAAGGAATATCATACATATAATCAGGAGATAAATTTTGTTTACTTCCTATTTCAATACCCTCTTCGATCAGGCTGTCGTTATTTAATAAAACAGTTTGTAGTGTTGAAAGTGTCTGTACTTTATCTATAAGATTTCGTATTCTTCCTCCACCAAGTAAATTGTTCTTCCAAACAAACTCGTTATTTATTGTTGTTTGTCGGTTTACAAAATGTAAATCATAATCATCTATTTCAAAAACAATTCTTTCTTTAGTTGCTTTAGTTCTCCTAAAAGTTAAGTGTAAAATGTTCTTGTTAAAATCAGGTTTCTCATTTTTGATAAAGATTGCAGCTGAACCCACTCTTGCTCCATTATCCCAAAGCGATTTTCCTTCCGCTAAAGCTGTAAAATCTAAGACCTGAACAACATTGAAATTTGAAAACAAGGCCTTTTTGTAATCATTAGAGGTGCTATTATACAACAAGCCTGATGACTTAATAATCAAACAAACCAATCCGTTCTCTTTTAGAAAACTAAAAGATTCCGAAAGGAATTTCAAAGCAATTTGCCCTTGCGGTATTTTTACTTTTTTGTTTTCTAAATTCCAAAAATTGGTATAATTTGAAATTGCCCCCCTTACAAACGGTGGATTTCCAATTACTAAATTAAATTTTTTGCATTCAATTGATTTACATTCAAAAAAATCCGAATAAATTAAATTTCCTTCAGTTAAATCATCAAATCTTAATTCATTGAGGATTTTTACAGGATTTAACTCATTACATAACGCCAAACTCAAACTAAAAGAGGCTAACCTTACAGCCTGTTCTTCTTTATCTACTCCATAAATATTTTTTAATAACGACTTTAAAACACGAATATCAGGAGTATTCATACTGTTTTTGAGCCTCCATATCTGAACCAATCTTTTAAAGGCGATAACTAAGAAAATTCCCGAACCACAAGCCGGGTCTAATATTGTATAACTATTTAAGTCAATATCATTATACTTTTTCAGTGGAATACACTCATCAACCAATAATTTGGCTAAATGGGACGGCGTATAATACAATCCTTTTTCTTGCTTATCTTCTCCCAAAAATTCCTCATATAAACGACTAATCAGTTCTACAGGAATTAGTTTAAACTCGAAATATCGCCAATCAGGAAAATCCATTTCAAGCTGTGAAGAACCTACAGTCGTTTTATCGGTTGCCAATAAGTCAGCTACACTTGATAAATCTAATGCTTTAAGTTGTTTTTGTTCTTCTATTTCCCACTTAAATACATTTCCATTAAAATTCTCGTTTAAATCTGAAAGAAGTTCAACAAATTTACCCTGTTGCTTCAATACCTCATTAAAGGTTGATGCATTATTATATTTTTGAAAATATTTTTTTGATAATAATTTATTGCCTTTATTATCAATTCTCTCTTCTAAATACTTTACTAAAATAGCTTGAACAATAATCTTATTAACAATTTCCTTGCGTGTATTCTTAAACTCTTTTGTTAGTTTATTTGCTACAAAACGAATGTTATCAATCAGTTTATCATAGGCGGAGTTCTGAAACCTAAATCTATTTTTCAGTTCCTCTTGTTCCCAAAAAATACCACTTTTGATTTTGATAGCAAATTGCTTGTTATATAAGTTATCTACTTTACCAATTAATTTCAGATCCTTTATTAAATACTCCGGTAGGTAATCTTTGGTTATGTGTTTGGTACAATCAATAATTTTTATTTCAGTATTATAAAAAATACAGGCTAAAGGAACTTCACCACTACTCCAGATTTTTGTTTGAATTTCAGCTATTTCACTTTCCCTTGCTTCCTCAAAACTCCTGTCTGTGAAGTCAAATAAATAAACCTGGGGCTTATAGCTCCCATTGAGCTGGGTACGCAGATACACAGCAGAGGCAAGGAGTTCACCTGCCTTTTCGATATGAAATTGAATCTGTGGGTCTGGAAGTATATTTTCTTTATGGGTTAAATATAGGCAATCGTCCTCAAGAGCAAATCCAAGATTTGCTATAACTTCTTGAAAATCAGGGCTATTATTTTTATTGTTGACCATTTTGGTATTAACCCATGAAGGTAAGAAAATCTTTGTCTTGTTATCTGGTTAGATTTACTTTCTTTACTTTCTCATTCGCAAAAGTCTGTTGTTTTTCTCGTATAGTTCAAGTAGAAAAAATCATTCGAGTAAGCTCATAGTAACTGGTTACAGCCAGTTATGTCATTATTTACCTCTTTATATGGTTTTATGGTATAGGCATTGTCTATTCAATCCTCAAATCCTAATATGTAAACTTCAGATTAGATCTTAATTTTACCCAAATATAAGCTGTCAGACTGCCGGCTTCTGTCGGCAGCAACGAAGGCCATATACAAATGAATTACAGATCCGGGTTTAAACTCTAAAGGTAAAGTTAGTTGATCAGTACCCACTTTTCTGAATTGTCCGATAAGCTTATAAAAAGCCCTTTCAGCTTCGATATTATAGGCAAGCAGCATGACCTGATCATGATCAAATGATTGATCAAATCCTTCGGGATTCCAGGTAAAAGTTAACTCTTTGGGGCCGCTTAAATTAAATGCTGTATGTTCAGACATTGGAAGTTCTCCGTAACTAACTTTCACCAATGCAGGATCGATAACAATAGTATTATCAACTACGTTCAATACATTTTTTAGCAAATATGATTTGGCAGACACAAAACCTTCGGATCGCTCACTGTATCCTTTAAAGCCTACACGCACGAAACTAAGCAATGGTTTAAGCCATACCTGAGCGGCTGCGAATTTACGACGGTTTAGTGCTTCTTTCTGACTAATTACCCTTGTTCGATTTTTGTATGGCCCCTTTAAATAAGGTATTCCATTTCTTGAGGATCCAATAACTGTACCTACTTTTCCTATGACAGGACCTAAAAGACCATTAATTAATCTGCCCATAACAAAAAGATAATGTATTGAAAATAAGAAGATTGACGTTAAATTGCAAATAAAAATATAATAAATTATAGGTTAAACAATAATAAATAACAGATTTCAGCTGAGTTCTATCCCTACTTGATCCCTACTTGATCCCTGTTTGATCCCTGTTTGATCCGTGTTTTATATTGAGAAGGAGCAACAAAAAAGGGAGCACGAGGCTCCCTTTTCTTACTTATAATAATAATAATGATCTATTTTACAGTATCAACCACAGCTTTAAACGCTTCAGGATGGTTCATAGCCAAATCAGCTAATACTTTACGGTTTAACCCGTTTCCTTTTGCAGTTAATTTACCCATTAATACAGAATAAGATAGTCCATGCTGACGTGCACCAGCGTTAATACGCTGAATCCACAAAGCTCTGAATTCTCTTTTCTTGGTTTTACGGTCACGGTAAGCATATTGCAAACCTTTTTCGACTGTATTCTTAGCAACGGTAAAAACCTTGCTTCTTGATCCCCAATAGCCTTTGGCTAAATCTAAGACCTTCTTTCTTCTTCTTCTTGACGCTACTGCGTTAACCGAACGTGGCATGTTGTGTTGTTTTTTGGTAAGCGGTGTTCCAATTAAGAAACTTTAAAACCTGATACCTGGTTAAATTAATTTGTTAATTATTTGCCGATTGTAAGCATACGTTTTACGTTGCCCATATCTGCGTCAGAAACTAAACTTGTCTGACCTAAAGCGCGCTTACGCTTGTTGCTCATCTTGGTTAAGATGTGGCTCTTGAAAGCGTTCTTTCTTTTGATTTTGCCTGTTCCAGTAAGCTTAAAACGCTTTTTTGCACTGGAGCACGTTTTCATTTTTGGCATAACTCTATTATATTTATTATTTGTCTATTATTCTATTTGTCTATTTGTCAATTGCGATGTGCCCTAATGGACAAATCAATAAATCCGATTTTATCGGATGACAAATTATTTTTTTCCTGCATGCTTTGGAGCTACGGTAAGGAACATACGCTTACCTTCTAATTTAGGTAGTTGTTCTACTTTACCAACATCCTCCAAAGCCTGAGCAAATTTTAATAAAAGGATTTCTCCCTGCTCTTTGTAAACAATTGCACGGCCTTTGAAATGAACATAAGCACGTACCTTTTCTCCATTTTCAAGGAAGCCAATCGCATGTTTCAGTTTGAACTGAAAATCATGATCATTGGTATTAGGTCCAAAACGAATCTCTTTAATGACCGTTTGTTTTGCGTTGGACTTAATTTCCTTCATTTTTTTCTTCTGCTCGTAGATAAACTTGTTGTAATCAACAATTTTACATACAGGCGGAACTGCATTCGGGGAAATCTCAACAAGGTCAAGATCCTGTTCAATAGCCATAGCTAAGGCTTCTCTGAACGGATATATACCAGTTTCCACGTTATCACCAGTTAAACGCACTTCAGGCGCTCTGATCAAATCATTGATCTTATGTTCTGCTTCTTTCTTTTTAAACGGAGGTCGTGGTCCCCTGTTAAAGCCTGGTCTTCCTAATGCCAAATTATATTTTTCTTAAATTGTAATTTCTTTAACTAACTGATTACTAAACTCTTCAATCTTCATACTACCTGCATCTCCCTGTCCATGTCTTCTAACAGAAACCATGCCGTCATTCATTTCCTTCTCACCAATGATGAGCATGTATGGAATCTTTTTCACTTCCGCATCTCTTATTTTGCGGCCAATCTTCTCGTCACGAGAGTCAATCAAGCCGCGAATATCGGAATTATTAAGCGATTCTAAAACTTTTTTTGCATAATCCTCATATTTTTCAGAGATAGGAAGAACGATGAATTGCTCGGGAGTTAACCATAATGGAAATTCTCCGGCACAGTGCTCGATCAATACGGCAACAAAGCGCTCAAGTGAACCGAAAGGTGCCCTGTGTATCATAACCGGGCGATGTTTCTGATTATCGCTTCCTGTATATTCCAGTTCAAATCGCTCAGGTAAATTATAATCAACCTGAATGGTTCCCAACTGCCACTTTCTTCCCAGTGCATCTTTCACCATAAAGTCGAGTTTCGGACCATAAAAAGCCGCTTCGCCCAATTCAACAACGGTTGTTAAGCCCTTTTCTTCTGCTGCTTCAATGATAGCAGATTCGGCCAGCTGCCAGTTCTCATCACTCCCAATATATTTCGCTTTACTTTCAGGATCACGGAGAGAGATTTGGGCAGTATAATTATCAAATCCCAATGCCTTGAATACATATAGTACAAGGTCAATCACTTTCTTAAACTCTTCCTTCACCTGATCGGGACGGCAGAATAAATGTGCATCATCCTGTGTAAAGCCACGAACACGGGTTAGTCCATGCAATTCGCCACTCTGCTCATATCGGTAAACGGTGCCAAACTCTGCATACCTTACAGGAAGATCCTTGTAGGAACGGGGCTTAGTTTTGTATATCTCGCAGTGGTGTGGGCAGTTCATCGGTTTTAAAAAGAACTCCTCTCCTTCCTGAGGTGTCTTTATTGGCTGAAATGAATCAGCACCGTATTTCTCATAATGTCCTGAGGTGATATAAAGGTTCTTATGGCCAATATGCGGAGTAATTACCTGCTCATAACCTGATTTAACCTGTGCCCGCTGGAGGAAGTTTACCAGTTTCTCTCTTAATGCAGTTCCTTTTGGAAGCCATAATGGTAAGCCCATACCTACCTTATCTGAAAAAGCAAAAAGCTCTAATTCCTTACCCAATTTACGGTGGTCACGCTTTTTTGCCTCTTCAATCATGTGAAGATAATCAGTCAGCTCACTTTGCTTTGGATAAGTTACTCCGTAGATACGGGTCAATTGCTTTCTGCTCTCATCCCCTCTCCAGTATGCTCCGGCCACATTCATCAACTTTACTGCTTTAATGAATCCTGTATTCGGAATATGGGGTCCGCGGCACAGATCAGTAAAATTTCCCTGAGTATAAAAAGTAATTGAACCATCACTAAGATCTTTAATCAGATCCAGCTTATATTCATCATCTTTTTCTGTAAAATATTTAATGGCATCTGCTTTGGAAACCGCTTGCCTTGAGAAATCAGATTTTTGTCTCGCAAGTTCAAGGATCTTATCTTCAATCTGCTTAAAATCATCAGAGGAAAATTCCCGGTCACCAAAGTCAACATCGTAGTAAAACCCGGTTTCAATTGCCGGACCAATACCAAACTTGGTCCCCGGATATAAGGATTCGAGAGCCTCTGCCATTAAATGGGCAGACGAATGCCAGAATGTAGCTTTTCCATCCTGATCATTCCAGGTAAGTAATTTTACTGCTGAATCTGACTCAATCGGACGGTTGGAATCCCATACTTGCCCGTTAACCTCTGCTGCTAAAACATTTCTGGCTAATCCTTCAGATATTGAAAGTGCGACTTGATGCGCTGTGGTTCCCTGTTCGTATTCCCGCACTGAACCATCAGGAAGTGTAATTTTGATCATCTACAAAATGATTTATATGTTATAATTTAAAATATTCAAATGATCACCTACAAAGTGATCTTCAATTCAAGAGCAAAAATAGGATAATTTGGGTAATTTTTCATGTAGAGACAAATGTTTGAGCAAGGTAAATAGCTGATAACATAGGTATATCTCATTTAGGTAAATATAATACAGCAATTGCCTGTCCCGTTTATAGTCGCACCGCTGAATAGCCCGGAGCTAAAGTGGCTGTTGCACAACTGAGATATTTAAAAATAAATTTATCTATGTCATTGATTATTAATATCTTAATGCATGCAAGGCAAAAAAGGCTATCAGGAAAAGTTGTTTATCACTTTTCGACTATCTGACCATGTTCCCCAGGACAATATTTATCGTCGTTTGAATGAAACGGTTGATTTTAGTTTCTTATACCGATCCACTTATACTTATTATGGAAAGGAGGGGCAAAAGAGTATAGACCCCGTAGTGTTTATGAAACTGATGCTGGCGGGCTATCTGGAAAACCTCAATAGTGATCGTAGGATCATAAGCATGGCACGAATGCGTATGGATATACTTTATTTCATCGGCTATGACCTTGACGAGGAACTACCCTGGCATAGTACGCTGAGCAGAACTAGGCAGCTGTACGGGCAGGAAGTATTTACAGAGTTGTTCAAGAAAGTACTTAAGCAGTGTATCGACAAGGGAATGGTAAGTGGCAGGCGCCAGGCTGTAGACGGAGTTTACCTCAAGGCCAACGCTTCAATGGATAGTTTGGTAGAACGAGAGATCATGGCAGATGCAGAGGACTTCAGCAAAGAATTATCTGAGCAGGGCGAAGCATCTGACGATGTTGTTAGATTCGAATCGAAAAGTGAACCTCAAGAGGTTATCCCTAATAAAAAAACCGGCAATAAAACCCATTATAGTCCATCCGACCCGGATGCCCGAATGTCGGTTAAACCAGGCAAGGCGGTTGCCCTGAACTACTTGGGTCAGGTCGGCGTAGATATGGCTAGCCATACAATCACACACGTTCAAGTATTCACGGCCGACAAGCGTGATTGTCAATGCCTACCCGAAATGCTTCCAACTATGGTTAATACACTAGCTGCTGGCGGGTTGAAAATGCAAGAGATTGTAGCCGATACAGGTTACAGTAGTCCGGATGCACTAAAATCGATTGAAGAAAACCGATTAACGGGTTATATTCCCAATCCGAAACAAGTGGTGTACAGCAGAGAAGGGTTCATTTATGATCCTCAGGAGAACCAATACATCTGCCCTGTGGGGGAAGCACTTGTTTACAAAGGAAGGTCGGAGGTCGACACAGATATATATAGATTGAGCAAGCGCGTGTGCAATGAATGCAGCCTCAAAGATCAATGCTCCGTAATGGGCGCCAATGGAGCGAGCATCAGGCAAACAGTAGATAAAGCATATTACGATCGCATGCACGAACGCATGCAGACCCGAAAGGCTAAGATTCTGATGAAAAAACGTCAGAGCACAGTAGAACCAGTCATCGGAACCCTGGTTGATTACTTGGGGATAAAAAAACTCCGTTGTAAAGGACTGGCACAGGCAAATAAATGCCTCACTCTGGCGGCAGTGGCCTATAATCTTAAAAAATTATTAAAACATAGAACCGACGCAGAGTTAAGGAAGCTACAGATTCACAAACCAGATATCAGCTTTAATGACTTTACTAACAGTGTAGCTCTCTTTTACAGGGGATGGTTTAATCTGCTACCTATCACCCAATAATATGCTCACTAACACCTACAATGTTGAATCTTTCAGCGCAGGGTTGCGCAACAAGCACT
>NZ_JAUXXZ010000036.1 GCF_030684675.1 Daejeonella sp.
CAAACGCTTAAAGGTTTCATTAAAATAACGCACCTTGCGTTGCTGAACTGTTAATCTTTCATATTCACTGACTGTTGCCATCTCATTTTGGTTTATTGTTTATAAACCTCTATTTTCGGTCAACATATTCAGGCAAGGACATGGAAAGCTTGAAATGGAATTTCCTAAAGATTCAAGAGGTTCCAACTTTCGGAATGACAAATCGTTGGATTGGTAAAGGAGATTCCAGCCTTCGCTGAAATCGGTCAGTTTAGTGCTAATTTAACTAACCAATCCGCAGCAAGATCATCCCTTTAGGGTTATGGTAGATTACACTTCTGCAGATGTTTATTAGTAAAACAATTTACAAAACGTGATAATATGTATTTTAAGTATAAAAACATACTATTTCAGCACTGCATAAAACAAAAAATGAGCAAAAGGAAACATCTATTATCATACAGTTCAGCACTGCGATTCCAAGGAAGGCTGGAATCTCCTCGCCCCCCCTCCCCAACAACAATGTGTGTCATTCTGCGAAAGCAGGAACCTCCTACAAGCATCATATACTTTCATATCAGCGTAGGCTTGAATCTGACAAAAACGCTTGTCAATCTGCAAAGGCAGTAACCCAAAGAGCCTGAGCGGACTCATGAACAATTGAATAGATTTCACTAGCTAATAAATATAATAACCAGTAGTAGAAAGGATGGAAAGGTGTGTGCAAAGCTTAGCTAAAACCCTATTACAGGTTAAACCTTAAATTAACTCCGAAATTGCTGAAGGACGTATTAAAAGTTTGCGAGGTATATGGTTTGGTAATATTGCCATCATAAAACAACCTCATAGTAAATCTCTGATTTAGTACATAATCAACTGATGGCCGGGCGGTGATGTTCTTCGCTCCTGATGAAACCTCTGCGTCTTCCACATCTGCCCGGTAAATCACCAGCTTACGGTCAGTTAAGGCAAAATCCATTTTAAAATTCATGTCATTATCAAGTTTCAATGACTTGAATAATCCAAAAGGGAAACGGAATTTAGTGGTACGGTAGCCCATCCCAAAAACTGCTCCGTCTTCTTTTTGTTGTGCTAATTGGCTGTTCGACAAACTAAAACTGAGAGCCCTTGATTTACGGTACTCCAGATTCAGCGTCATATTATTCTTCAGCCTTACATCCACCCCAAATAATGGCAGGAACTGCTCAAATAAGGTTATCTGTGAAAACTGATAAAAAGGAAGGAAGTTTCCGCTGGCATCTTTCACATAAGCTGCACCATTTGATTCCTGGTAACGTACCAGTGAATTAAATCCGTTCACGCTGTAAAGTGACCGATATGCATGATTAATATCAACAGAAGTAAAAATCTCATTGAAGAAAGAATATTTCGTAAGTCCGTTATAGCTAAATCTCCAGTTAGGAATTGGCACTTTGGGGAACCGATTGAGTGAAATTTTATTTGCATCCTTGCCGGTGTAGGCTGCCATGAAAGAGGCAATCAAAACATCCTGCGAGCTCTTGTTATAACCATCAGCAAAACCTCCGGCTGAGCCCGAAGAATTTGGATTCTGTGCTCCAAGGCGCTGTGAGATTATGGCTCTGTTCTCCTGAAATTGTTGGAACAGACGCGAAGAATTGTTTAACTTATTCTCCTTACTGAATGCGGTTTTCATCGAGAAAAAGGAAATATTAAAGTCTCCGGTAGTAACCGGACTCAAATTTTCGAAGCTATTACTTGAGGGAAGAAATTTGAAATTTGTTGAATAATTAAAACTCTGGCTTTTGGTGGCGGTCAGTTCAATTCTAAGGTCACGGATAGGCTCAATCAAGCCCCTGAAACTCATATCTTCTTTAATGGTATTAATGTATAGCTGGTTCAGTAATGAATCCCGGGTGATCCAGCCATTATCCAGCGAACGGGTTCTGATATCCCGCTGTCCACCGAAAATAAAATCATAACCCGGAGCATTTAAACTCAAATCCTGCCCAATGAAACCTGTTTTTGGAAGATATCCGGGTAGGAAGGTTCCCTCGGTTTTGGTATATGCCCCGCTGATATTTTTCAGACTGGTAATCAGATTAATCAGGAAGCCTGCCGCTTTGCTTTTATCAGCCTGGTTCATACTTCTGACAAAGCCGAATTTATTGTACAAAGCAACCATACTCAATGTAGGATTGAGCTGGACTGTGCGTGAATTCTGAATCGTATTTCCCACATTAATCCTTGGGTCATTCATCGTCAACAAGGGCTCTGTCTGCCAGTTAAAACCCGAACCATAACGGGCTGCCAGTGTAATCCAGTCCAGCCCCGGGATTTTATTAATAGGAACATTATAGGTCAGGTTCATGGTATGACCGTAATCTGTGGTCCGACCCAGCTTCATGAGGTTTTGCCAGAGTGTGTCGCGTTTTAACCCATTTATTCTGCCCTCAGGCTCATCAATAATAGAATAATTTGTTGCATTAAAATCTATCTGCATAGATCGGGTCAGGTTCCAGCTGATGCCGTAGAGACGTGACATCTGGAAGTTTTTATTAAAATTGGTATTGATCGGAAGGAAGTTATTGGGGTCATTATCCCGCAAAGTATTTTCAGAATACAATCGGTCAACATCTATCCGGAAATTCAGAATTGATGGTAAAAGACTGAAATTAAAATCCCTGATCAATGAAAGATTCTTTGATTTGATCAACTTCTCGAAAGGAGTAATACTTTTGGCTTGTTTGGAATAATTATACTGTAATCCGGCACGATAGGTCTTCTGAATGGTACTCTCATTGATGAAATCGCGGTGGTTAAACTCATTAAATGCATAACTGGCACTCAAATTTTCAATATCCCATAGTCGGGTTTTACTTTCAGGATTGGTTTTTATCTTTCTGACATCCGTAAAATTGATACTCTTCCTTGCCGTATAATCCTCAGTAATGAATTTCAATGAATCACGTACTTCTTTCGAAGAATTCTGGAGGGTGGTTTTAAACTCGGTATCCTGAATTCTTGGATCATATTGCGGTGATGCTACCTGTTTTGAGAAATTCACGTACATGGGTACTTTTAATCCGGTACGTTCTGGGAAGAATTTACCAAGTTCTACATTGCCGGAAAGATCAAAGAGCATATCGTCTTCCCTGTTTCGCTCGCTTACCCTGCGATCTATAGAACCGAAGCCAATAGTACTCTTGCTACCTGAGATCGTTACATCTGCGAAATCTGCAAGTTTTGCGTTCATCCTGGCGGTTGCAGCCCAGCCTCCACGTTCATCAAAATCGGTTAACCGCATCTCATTAAACCAGATCTGAGCTGATTTATCGAGTCCGTCATCAAGACCCGGACTTGCTAAATTTCGCAATGGATTACGAACACCGAGCATATAAACACGTACTTTACTTAGATCTGGCTGCCCTTTTACAGTGATGATATTCTGTCCATCCTGATAAACATAAGGGCGATTAATTGGCCATGGTTGGCCATTAAAAATAGCCTTGTTCCGAGCTGCTTTTGCTTCCAAAAACAATCTCAACTCCACATCTATTTTATTTTGGTCGGGCCAGATCAGACCTGGGGCACTGGTTCCCGGACTGGTAACTTTTAACGGTATCTCATAATCATAATAATTGTCCTGATTGTCAGTACCCACCCTTAGAAATGCCCGAAGGTCATTATCCCGTAACTGATCTCCCTCAGCATGAATGAACATTTCCAGACGCTTGTAGGAACGGAAATCATTCATCGTAGTTCTGAATGCAGCACGTCCGTATCCATCCCGCAAATTTCTGACACTTAATGCCAGTGATTGTTCATTCTTGCGGGATTCGCCTCTGAAATTTGTATAATCTATCTCTCTGGTAATTCCCGGAGGAAGCACATACGGTATCGGGGTACGTTTACCATTCTCCTCAATATTCACCGCACTGACATCAATTATTGAATTGTCGAGACCGGGATTGATTAGTGAAGGATCAGCGATAACCTTGGACGGGTTATTCTCGGAATTGTACCTTCTCCACTCTCCTCTAACCAATTGTAATTTTGCCAAACGCATTACAGTAGTGTCAGCAAAATCAGTCATGAACATCCTAATAAAGCGAATAGATTTGAAATCTTGAATATTTCCAACTTTTTGCAAATATTCTGCAATAGGAATTTTAAACTGAATCCACCTGACCGTTTCCTGTGTTCCATTAGCCAGTCTTACCGTTGCGGGAACGATGTCTGAAACATAATTAGTTCCTACCGAAAGCAGATCCTGAGGCCGGATAGAGACCTTGTACTGAAAATACTCATCTGCCTGTGTCGAATTGTTATCCCGGTTGATATCCTCTCCATCAGGAAATGATGTTGCTGCGGTATTCTCAATTCCTGTCTGATCAAGTGATTGCTGGGCGGTTTTTGAGTTTCCCTCGGAATTATTATATTTTTCATACCTCTTTAAAATACCTGCATTGGCCTGATCCAGGTTTGATCCCCTGTAATATTGATAATCATCTGATGCCGGATCACTTTCAATCGAAATTGCAGCCTGAGGATTAATACTGGCTTTTACCTGATTCAAAAAGGAACTGAATTGCTGTCTTTCGTCTGCAGTACTCAGTCCATCGATACCTATATCCTGAAACTGTCTTGCTGTAGGGTTATTGTCAAATGCCTGAATAACCGGTTGAAGTTTTGGAACCCTTCCCCAAATGGTGCTTTCTGTCTTTGCAGTATTCCCATCTATTGGTAAGCCATTTTCCATACTTTTCCTTCCATCTTTCAGAATATCTTCGGAAATATTACCCAGATTGAAATAGAGATCACCACCTGCACTGGTTGTATTGTAAATGAATGGATCAAGCATCCACATTTCGATGAACTCAATGTTCAGTGCTTCAAAGTCGTTCGTTTCTAATTTTCTGAATATCCCACCCCACCTGCTTCGCGGATTGGTGAGAGTACCTGAAGAAGTCAGGCCAGTGGTAGTGAAATTATATGGTCCCCTGATTGTAGGATAGAAAGCCAGATCGAAGGTTGGCAGAATGATTGCCTGACCGGTATTGGAATCCTTAAAAGGAAAAACCTCCCGTTCAAAAACCTGACGGACATAATGGTTTGATAATTCATTCTTATCCCGTCTGATATTATCAGGCGTAAGTGTATTTCCTGTCAGGAAAAATATCGGGTCGATATTATAAAAAGCAAGTCTGGCCCGGTTATAACCATATGCCAGGTCATTATTGAGCCTTGATTCAGGAAAAAATTGTGGGGTACCGGCGATTTGCCAGGATATTGCACTTTTTATGTCGATCATCGACCTGCTTGCCTCAAAATCGTCGAGGTAACTTGCCCCGTTCCTGCTTCCGGCAAAATTCAGTGCTCTTGGATGCCCCGGAACCAGACTGGCATATTCCCCATTAAATGTGATACTGGAAGGCTCCTTGGTATTGATGAACGGAATCTTATCTACCATCCGTGTCAGCCATCTGGAGGGAGAATTATAACTTGCATCTATACCCCATATCGTATTGGAAATGGCTTCCTCCCCAATATTCACTTTCTGAGTGAGCGGCTTTTCAGTCAGATTCATGAAGGTACCACCAAGATTCAGCTTATCATTTACACGATAATCAAAACGTGTACCTGTAAGCGAACGCTGCTGTAATCCAAAAAGTTCATTGTTTTCGAGTTTGATTCGTATTGGCTGACCTGAGCTCAAAAGAGCCGAATTTAAAATTCTGACCACACCAATATTATAATCAACCGTAAAGTCGACTCCTTCCTGCAATGGCATTGATCCTGCAACAACCTGTACCGAACCTTGTGGGATATTAATGGAGTTCAACTGAAATTCTGAACCACCCTGCGACTGATAGGTACCCCTGATCAGATATCTGTTCAATCTGGCAAATAGTTGCTGAGCGATCACTTTTGTGGAATCGTACAGAGGCTGATAAACATATTTATCAATCAGATTTCGCTCAGATACCGGATTAAAACGTTTAGCCAGGTCAGAACCAAAAGGTTCTACCAAAGGGAAGGTGATTCTACCATTCTGGGGGTCGATAGTAATACCCTCCAGAAAATCGAAATAACCATCCGGTTTACGATCGTTCTGCTGATTCAGATTATCCAGATTGGTCATCTGTATCCATAGTTTATTACTGGTATTCTGCCCCTCAGTGATCTGTGGTTTTTCTATGCCTGTTTCCTCATCAAGCCTGAAAATGTTTAGTTTAAAATCGTTGCGACTAACCTGATATGCCCCAAGAGTATAAATATTCTTCATCATCAGATCCCAGGTTGGCAAACTGGTTTTCAGAGTTTCATTCTTTAAAAGCTTAACATATAAAACTTCCGGAGTAGAGTTATTCACTGGATTATCCGTTGAAAACTCTCCTACCTGATATTCAACTCCATTGATTGTATATCGAAAAGCAACCGCAAGCACCTCATCAGCATTTAATTGGGTATTCAGGGAAATATATCCAAGGCGGGGATTTAATATATATTCCTTATCGGTAAGATTCCTGGCAAAAGTGAGTTTAGCGAAGTTATCAGTACCGCCGCCTGCTGCCTGAAAAAAGGAAATTGCATCATTGGAATTGGTCTGTCGTACTCCCGGCGGAAGAACCTGTAACAAATTATTTGACTGCTGACCGAAGCCCGGACCAGCAAAACCTGAAGGCAGAACCGAAAAACCCTGACCACCCTGAACCTGAAAAGTATTGTAAACCTTATTTTCACCCAAATCCAGTAAACCGAGAACATCTCTTGAATTTACGGTGCTGTTTGCCCGGTTGGTGATCCAGACTTCTATTTTTGTAATATTAATATTGGAGCTATTGAGCGGAATATTTTCAAGGGCTTTATTATAATTATCCCTGAAATACTGGGCCAGGAAATAATGCTTGTTGGTTTCATAATTATCCGCCGAAATACTGAATTCATTTTGCTGTGAACCATTGGTGATTGTAATTTCTTTCTGCTGTGATTTTTGCTGTGAAAAAATACTGGTTACATTTAATTTTCCGAATTGCAGTTGGGTCTTCAATCCAAACAAAGCCTGGCTGCCGCTGATGAGGGAAGAGCTTAATGGGAGACTTACGTTACCGGCCTCTATCTTTCTGATGATCTCATCATCTTTCCCTGTATAATCAAGCTTGACCTGATTCTCGAAATCAAACTGGGCTTCCGTATTATAATTGGTGCTGATCTTCATTTTTTCACCAATCTGCCCCACCACATTCATTTGTATCCGCTGGTCGAAATCAAAATTACCCTGCCTGCGCTGCCTTTCATTGAACAATGGATTCTCATTCCGGCTTAAACGACCAGAAAAAGTAAGATCAGCGGATCCCTGAGGGCGGATTTCTATTGTGTTTCCTCCAAATAATTTTTCAAAAGATTTACTGTTTACCATCACAGGCGGGATGAAACCTGGTTCACGAGCTTCCGAAAGTGGAAGATCCGCCAGTTCACGCCAGTAATTGCGCTTGATCAGTTCATTTTCATATCTCTGATACTCTTCTATACTCAGATACTGGGGAGCACGATAAAGCCGCTCTCCTATCTTTTCTCGTATGATATAACGTTTTGATACCGGATCAAATTCAACACTTCTCTGAATATTAGATGGGTTAGGAAGAATAATCCCTGTTTGCGGCTTGACCTGCAGTGTTTTGGAATCCTTAAAAGGATACATAAGTTTAACTGTGTCTTTTGCAGCAGGAGTATTCTGAGCCATTATCCGTCCTGCAAACAGAAGAAGGAAGACACAAAAAAAACTCTTCAGGCAAAAAGTAGCAGCACTTCTCAATTTAAAATGATATTGATTTAATTATAAGCTTTTAAGAGCAATTTTTATCAAAGCTTCGACAGATAAATTTTCTGCAGAAGCTTTGATTGCGCCTTCAAGCGACTTCTCAGCAATATTTTTGTTAAACCCTAACATAACCAAAGCTGATAACGCTTCATCCTTAGCCGTATTATGAACAGGCATAGAGATGAGTGAGTCAGGGCCTTCCTTTTTTAACTTATCCTGTAGTTCGAGTATCATCCTTTGTGCAGATTTGGGGCCGATACCTTTGATCCTTTGAATCAAAGGTACATCCCCTTTAACGATGGCTGCCTGGATCTCAGACGGTGTGATCGACGACAATATCATTCTGCCTGTATTGGGCCCGATTCCTGAAACAGAAATGAGGTGAAGGAACAAACGGCGCTCACCCTCCTCATAAAAGCCATACAAGGTATGTGCATCCTCCTTTACATGAAGCCAGGTATACAGCTTGCAATGTTCTTTCTCCTCCAACGCCGCATATGTATTCAGCGAAATATTAATGTGATAACCAATGCCACCTGTGTCTATGACCACATAGGTTGGGCATTTGAATACCAGTTTACCGTTTATATATGCGTACATCTTTTCAGATTAATATTAATTCAAAATAATTCAGCAGGTTAAAATCTATCCCTTTTTTAAAGCCCGTTTAAATATACCTTTTACCCGAGGATTGACAAGCACTGAGTTTTCCTGCTCCTTTGTCTGAACATCCACTACAGCTATCGTAACCATATTCACTATTTCACGCACCGAGCTACCCAACTGCAAAATATGTACTGGTTTATTCAGTCCCAGCAAGATTGGACCTACTGCCTCAGCACCACCTATTTCCTGCAATAATTTATAGGCAATATTGCCTGATTCAAGATTGGGGAATACTAATACATTGGCAGGCGCACCAACCAGGGTACTGAAAGGATAATTATCTTGAAGCAGGTCAGGATTCATCGCAAAATTTGCCTGCATATCTCCGTCAACGGTAATTTCTTTATACTTTTCATGCAATATTTTTACTGCCTGACGTACTTTTTCAGGGACTGCTCCATCATTCGATCCAAAATTTGAATAAGATAGCATTGCAACTCTTGGCTGAATGTTAAACTTCCTGACAGAATGATCAAGCAGGGCAGTAATGGCAACCAGTTCATCGACCGTTGGATTCTCATTCACTGTGGTATCTCCAAAAAATACAGGACCTTTTTTTGTCAGCATCATGTACATTCCTGCAACACGGTTAACTCCTTCTTCAATACCAATCACCTGAAGTGCAGGTTTGATGGTTGAAGGATAATCTTTGGTTAATCCTGAGATCAAAGCATCTGCTTCTCCGAACTGTACCATGGCAGCACCATAATAATTTCGGTCACGCATCAATTTTTTAGCCTCAAACAAGGTAATTCCACGACGCTGACGTTTTTTGTACAGGTATTCAGCAAATTTGGTGCTTTTTTCAAGTTCATCAAGCGGATCGATAATACTTACTCCATCCAGTTCCAGCTCATTCTCAAGCATGATCCGGCTAATCAGCCCTTTATTCCCAAGCAAAATCGGTATGGCAATACCTTCATCGCGAACAATTTGTGCTGCTTTTAGAATTTTATAATTATCTGCTTCTGCGAAAACAACACGCTTAGGTGCACTCTTAGCCTTATTCGTAATCGTCCGCATCAATTTATCATCAAGACCAAGACGGGCTTTCAATTCCTCATTGTAAGCTTCCCAGTCTTTTATCCCCTTGCGGGCGACACCTGAATCCATTGCTGCTTTGGCAACTGCGGGTGATACTGAAGTAATTAAGCGGAGGTCAATAGGCTTCGGAATGATATAATCTTTTCCGAATTTTATATTTTTTAAGTTATAAGCAAGATTAACCGATTCAGGAACCGTTTTCTTTGCCAGTTCAGCGATTGCGATAACTGCTGCCTTTTTCATTTCTTCATTGATTCCGGTAGCCCTTACGTCGAGTGCCCCTCTGAAGATATACGGAAAACCGAGAACATTATTTACCTGATTAGGATAATCAGACCGGCCGGTAGCCATGATAATGTCTTTACGGGTTTTAATTGCCAGTTCATAGGCAATCTCAGGATCGGGATTTGCCATCGCAAAAACAATTGGATTTTTTGCCATCGTTTTAAGCATCTCAGCAGTTAAGATATCCGGAGAAGAAAGCCCAATGAATACATCCGAATCTTTAACTGCTTCTGTAAGGGTATTAATCTTACGGGTAGTGGCGAATTCAGCTTTGGTACCTTCAAGATTCGCTCGGTCATTACGAATAACTCCTGAGCGATCTAGCATCACAATATTTTCTTTTCGGGCCCCAAGACTTACGTACAGGCGGGTACAGGAAATTGCTGCCGCACCGGCACCATTTACTACAATCTTAACTTTATCAAGTTTCTTTTTCTGCAATTCACAGGCATTGATTAGTGCGGCTGCAGAAATGATTGCGGTTCCATGCTGATCATCGTGCATAACCGGTATCGACATCACCTCCTTAAGACGACGCTCAATTTCAAAGCATTCAGGAGCCTTGATATCCTCCAGATTTATTCCACCGAAAGTCGGCTCAAGCGCTTTTACAATAGTCACAAATTCATCAATGTCCTGGGTATCCAGTTCGAGGTCAAACACATCGATATCAGCAAATATTTTAAAGAGTAATCCCTTACCCTCCATCACAGGTTTTCCGGCTTCCGGGCCAATATCTCCCAGACCAAGTACGGCTGAGCCATTACTGATTACCGCCACGAGATTCCCCTTTGCGGTGTACTTGTAGACATCTTCTTTATTTTCTGCAATCCGAAGGCAGGGTTCTGCTACACCGGGTGAATAGGCCAGTGATAAATCACGTTGAGAATTTGTTGGTTTGGTCGGTACAACCTGTATTTTTCCGGGACGGCCATGAGAATGGTAGTCCAATGCGTCTTGTTTACGGTTAGTTTTGCTCATTAAGTTTAGGAATTGGTCAGTTGGGCAAAATTACAATTCTTTTCGTTATGGCTGGAATAAACAAACACAAGCAGATATGAATCTCAGAAAATTAAGTTCTATTGATTTTAAGTCGCATTCCGGCACTTATTGACGACTTTTTAAGTCCGTTAAGGATTTTTATTTTACTTACCGTTGAACCCTTTTTTTCAGCTATCTCAGAAAGAGTATCCCCTGGTTTTACGGTATAGTATAAATATGGACTTGCTTTTTTTGACAGTTCAGTTCTTGAAGGAGCAGACTTTTTTACTGAAGCAACCAGAGGTGCCGGTTCAGCCATTTCAGCCGTTCCATTAAAAAGGTCATATAAAGATGTATATGTATTATTCTTTACTGAAGGAAGCACCAGTGGTACTGGTGTTGATGCAGACCCATTGACAATCTCCTTTTTAAAAGAAGGATTTAGAAGGAGTAACTCCTTTACATCCAGCTCTGTTGCGGCGGCTATACTGCTGATCGAAATCCTTTTATTAACCGGAATCACATCAGTCAATGTACTGAAGCCCGCAGGTTTAACAGAAATTTCATGATCCTTAAAAAACTTCATTGAATAAACGGTAGCTATAAAAGCAGGGACATAATTCTGAGTTTGAACGGGCAAAAACGGTCTTACCTTCCAAAAATCAGCTACTCCGCCGGATTTCGCAATGGCCCTGGTTACAGCACCGGTACCACAGTTAAATGCGGCAATGGTCAGAAGCCAGTCACCAATTCTGGCATGAGCATCAAACAGATATCTTGCTGCTGCATAACTTGCCTTCACCGGATCCTTACGCTCATCGGTATAATTATCCATGATCAATCCATAACCTCTTGCTGTTTGATACATAAACTGCCATGGGCCTACTGCTCCTGATCTGGAAACTGCCTGAGGGTTCAGTGCTGATTCTACAACCGTAAGGAACTTAAGTTCTTCGGGAATACCAGCCTCTTTCAATGCTTTTTCAAAAATTGGAAAGTAGTATTCAGATAAGCCGAGCATCTTCCCAATCTGTTCCTTTCTTCCCGTATAAATGTCAATATAGTGCTGAACATGCTCATTATAGCTCAATGAAACGTCCTTTTGGATAGACTCAAGTCTGTTTTTATAAACAAGGTTCTGATAGCTCAGGACTGGATCAGGTACAGTACTTGGGGTAAAAAAGGTATCTCTTTGGCTTACTAGATTACCGGAATGTTTCAGAAGAACCGAATCCTGTCTTAAACTGGCCGAGGCCTGGATAGAAAATATCAGGGATAATGTTGCAAAACATACAGTAATTATCGTTTTTCTCATATTTTAAAAATAGAGTACGGCAAATTTACCGGATTAAAAACCATTCCTATAGAAGCCAGAGCCTTATATTGCCTTCAGCAGGTTCTGAAATTTTTTTGAAAAAGCCAACAGATCAGCTTCCCCGAATCGCTTGCCTAAAAACTGCATTCCTAACGGCAAATTAGCAGTATTATTGCCCGCAGGTAAGGAAATTGCAGGAATACCTGCCAATGAAGCCTGTACAGTAAATATGTCTGCAAGATAATTCACCACCGGATCATCACTTTCCTCACCAATGTTAAAGGCTGGTGTTGGCGCGGTAGGTAGCATAATAAAATCATACTCTTCCAATATTTGATTAGTCTTGTCGCGAATCAATCTACGCACTTTTTGTGCTTTTGAATAGTAAGCATCATAATATCCGGCACTAAGAACAAAGGTTCCGAGAACAATTCTTCGCTTCACTTCAGCCCCGAACCCTTCTGAGCGGGAAGTCTTATAGGTTGATTCCAGATCAAAGGAACGTTTGCTGCGGTACCCATAATGTACCCCATCGTACCTTGCCAGATTAGAAGAAGCTTCAGCCATTGTCAGGATATAGTAGGTTGGAACAACATACTCCAGAAATTCAAAAGAAACAGGTTCGACTACATGACCGGCAGCTTTTAAAGAATTTATACTATTTTCAAAAGCAAGTTTAACTTCAGGATCAAGCCCTTTAGAATGCAGCGCTTCCGATAAATAAGCAATCTTTTCCTTTTTAACTTCCTTATTTTCTGAAGTATAAGATGGTACCGTCCTTTGGGAGGCTGTACTGTCGTAATTATCTGCACCGGCGATAATTTCAAGCAGAATAGCAGCATCTTCAACACAATTTGTGATTGGCCCAACCTGGTCGAAAGAGGAGGCATAAGAAATAATTCCATGTCTTGAAACCCTGCCATAGCTGGGTTTTAATCCCACAACCCCGCAAAATGCCGCTGGCTGGCGAACCGATCCGCCTGTATCTGTACCCAAAGCTGCAAGGCATAATCCAGCCTGAACAGCAACAGCAGCACCTCCTGAGGAACCGCCTGAAACCCTGGTTTTGTCGGCATTGTTTCTTACGGGACCATAATAAGAAGATTCATTGGAAGCCCCCATTGCAAATTCATCGCAATTAAGTCGCCCAATAATCAATGCATCTTCGGCAAGAAGCCGCTCAACAACCGTTGAAGAAAAAGGAGAAACATAATTTTCAAGTATTCTTGAACAGGCAGAGACTTTATGGCCCTTATAGCAAATATTGTCCTTTATGGCTATTACCATGCCTGCAAGTCTACCTGCCTGGCCGGAATTCAGCTTTTGATGAATCCGTAAGGCTTCAGAACGCACTTCATCTGTGAAGACCTCTACAAAAGCATTCAGCTCCCGCTTTTCGTCAATACGTTTTAAGTAATGTTCAACCAGAAGTGGTAATGTAAATTCTTTATCATGCTTTGCGAGAGCAGATTGAACTTTGGAAAGAGAAGAAATACCTTCCATGCCTCAAATATTGTGTTAATAGAAATCTAAATTTATGATTTTGCAACAAGATGTTAACAAAATTCATACCTGTTATTAAGCCAGGATTGGCTTTCTATCGTCTCTATAGATTCCAAATAAGGCAATTATTTTAAAATAGAAGTTTCCTCCGGCAAAGATATCACCGGAGGAAATATTTCCAGATTGATTATATTATTTAGTCTCCTGGTCTTTTGAAGTAGAAGCAGGAGTCTCACCTTCACCGTTTTGAGCAGTCTTGAATTCTTTAATTCCTTTACCCAATCCGCGCATAAGCTCAGGGATTTTTTTACCACCAAACATTAACAGCACTACCACGACAATTAAGATAACTTCAGTGGCTCCCAGTCCTGCGAATAATAAAATTGAATTTGACATAATAATTTATTTAATGTGCGATTTTTGTATGCTCAAGCCCCGTTTCATCGGGATTAGTTTGAATTTCTGAACCTGCATCAGCAGTATTATTTTCAGGTTCATATCCTGCAACAGGAGTGCTATTTTCCTGATCCAATTCTGTTTGGGATGCATAGCCATGCTCCAGAACAGCCTCATCAGGACTAGGATAGCCTGTTACAGCAGAGGTTTCAGTATCTACATAATCTGCTGCTGACTGAACTTCAGATTTTACCTGATCAGCAACCTCATTTACGCTATTGATATTATTATGGATTTCTCTTTTAATTCCATCAGATGCATCCTTAAACTCCCTGAGACCTTTACCCAATCCACGGGCAAGCTCCGGAAGTTTTTTACCCCCAAATAATAATAGAACAACGAGGAATATCAGGATCATCTCCGGCCCTCCGATATTCATAAACAATAACACAGAATTAAACATACTCATAATACTATTATACAAATATAGGCAAAAAATGCCTTTTTCTTAAAATTAATTCGCCAGCCAGCCGGCAGGATTCATTGGAGTTGCCCCTTTACGTACTTCAAAGTGAACTTCAGTGGTACCGTCAATAGCATCGGTAATCACCACACCGATATTTTGTTTTAACGTAACTTTCTGGCCTCTTGATACATTTACACTCTTTAAATTCGAATATACGGTAAAATATTCGCCATGCCTGATCAAAACAGCATAAGAACCTGAAATATTCTGAACTGCAGCGACCTCTCCGCCGAATACAGCACGAACCGCTGAACCCGGGGCTGTTTTAATATCAACCCCATTATTTTCGGTTGTTACATTTCGTCCGATGGTATGGTTTCCAAAATCTTCAATGATCATTCCATTCGTTACCGGCCATGGAAGACTCCCACGACTACCCAGAAAATCGGAAGATAGCTTTGCCGATTCAGGTGTTGCCGCCAGAATACTCGATCCGCTAGCAACTGGCTTATAATCAGGTGCATCTTTATTCTCTGCTTTCGCCTTGGCAGCTGCAGCTCTGGCTTCAGCCTCAGCCCGTTTCCTGGCTTCTTCAATTTCCCGGTTTATCGCATTCTGAATCGCCCGGTTTAATATAGCCGATTCCCTTTGTTTTTGGGTCAGTTCCTGCTTTAACTTTCTCTCCTGACTGGTAAGGCTGTTCAGAACCTTAGATTTACTATTCTTTTGAATTCCCAGTGTCCGCTTTTCTTTTTGCTGATCAGTTAAAATTTCGCTTTTCTCCTTTTTATTCCGGTCAAGTTCGCTGATCTTAACATTCAATTCTTTTTGAGTCCCTTCAATATACTGTGCCTGTTTCTTTCTGTATTCACTGAATTGCTGAAGGTATTTCAAACGTTTATAAGCCTGATTGAAATTCTGAGCGGCAAAAATGAACATGAGTTTACTATATGAACTCTGATTACGAAAAGCGAAAAGTACCATCGCCGCATATTCCTTCTTTAGTTTAAGCAATTGCGACTGAAGCGAACGTACTGTATTCGTATTATCTGAGATCTGATTATCCAATAATTTAACCTCTGAATTGATAATGCCTATCTTTTTCTCACGTAAGCGAATTTGGGCATTCAGAGCACGAATCTCCTTCAAGGAAAGGTTTTTATTATTAGCCGTCTGATTAAGGCTCTTATTCAAAGATTCTATTTCCCTTGTCAATGCTTCCTTACGCCTTCTCAGCTCTGAACTACTCTGAGCAAATACGGCACTTACAGAACAAAAAAATACAAGAAAAAGGATACACTTCAAACACTTCATTCTATCAAATATACTTAATTTTTAATCAAAAAACGCTCAGGAACCCTGAATGGAAGTTCTAAAGGGCCATCCAGATCTACTTTCAAAAACTTAAGATCCAGCAGAAACTTCTTGGCTTTAACTTTGGAATCCATGACCACTGTATGCGGAATTTGCTGCTGATTGACCAATATGAAATCAGAATAATTCGCAGTAAGTTCCTGCTTGGCTACCTGATCGTTCAGGTTCGTATACACTACTTTATTTTGTGAACTAAACCGTAAATTATAAGTCAATCCACCCAAAACACTTCTCAATTTAGCTTCATCACTCTCCATATTCAGCTCGGTTGAATCAGTGATGAATTCTGAAACAGTGTTTCCTACCAGGATAGATTGAAGGGTTCTGAAGTTGATCTGCTCGTTGGTAAACTCATAGATATAGCTGAATGGTTTCTTAATATAAACATTATCTAATCGATTCAGTATTTTGACACTATCCGGCGTGATCAGTGCCCTGGCCACCTCCAGTCCCGCAAGGGCCGTTACCGAAACCCATATCACCTCATTATTTTTGATACGGAAATTCATACTAACATCATTGCTTTTGTCATTGATGCTGAGCACCGCCTTTGATTTAACAGCGAGGGTATTGAAAACCATATCACTTTTATTAATGGATTTCAATTTATTCTTTCTGGTATTATCCTGCTCAGCAGGAACTGCAGGGCTCTCAGGAACTGCCGGAACTGGTAATATCACTTTTTTAGCCTTACAACTTGTTAAGGCCAGTAAAAGCATCATTATGTAAACCGCATTAATCAATATATTTTTTTTCATTTATCTTTTTATCCAGTGTCTCTGAGCGTGATCCAGTTTCTTTTGCCTTTTGCCATTGTATAAGAGCCTTCTCCCTTTCTCCAAGGAAATATAAAATATCTCCGTAATGTTCTATCTGTACTGCACTGTTCGAATTGTGCTCTAATGCTTTCTCAATCCATGTTCTTGCTTCAGCATATTTCTTAAGTTTAAACAAAATCCAGGCATAGGTGTCTTCTGATGATGCATTATCGGGATCCAGTTCGTTTGAACGCCTTGACATTTTTTCGGCTTCAAGCAGATTCTCCCCTCTTAACGATAAATAATAGGCATAATTATTTAAAACATAAGAATTTCTGGGATCAAGCCCGAGCGCTTTGGTGTAGGCTTGATCAGATTCCTTAAATTGCTTCAGGGAATTATATGAATCGCCCATAGTTGAATAGATCTGAATAAGTATCTCCTTGTCCTCAGTTTCCAGATCTAAAGCACTTTTTAAATAAGTTATTGCCTTCTCATGTTTTTGAGTCTGCGCGTATCCAATGCCCGTATATAAATAAAGTGCAGCCTGATTAGGGAAAATACTCAATGCATGGTCTCCATCAACAATTGCCTGTTGAAATTCACCACGACTAACTTCTATACGCAATAATTGCTCCCAAATCTGATAGACCTGATCATTAATTGCAAGCGCTTTCTTATAAGATTCCTGAGCCTGTGGGTATTTTCGCTCCTGAAACAGGACATCTCCATAAACGGCATGGGCTTTAGCCTCTTCTGGATGCACCCTCACCATGATTGATGCCAGCTCATTGGCGTATGCTCTGGCCTTCATATCCGCAAACATTGGGAAAAAGGAAAGTACTATCCTCACCTTCTCATCAATATTTAAATCAGGATCCTCAAAAGCCACCTTTAACTCAATAAATGTGTTTTCAAACTGCCTGAGTGCCTTATAATTATCGGCAAGGGCAAGTCTGACCATCGCATTTGCCGGTGATATCTCCTTTGCCCTGTTCAATATTTCAACCGCCCTCTGTCTTTCCCCTGCCTTGGCGTAAACCTCACCCAGATAAATATAATTTCTAAGGTCTTCTGGTTTTGACCGAATCTGTTTTTCCAGCTCATCAGTGAGTTTAGCCGATTTACCTTGCTGCATCAGAATACGTTGCCTGGCAGATACCAGATCTTCTGAAGAGCCAAATCTCTTTTCTATCTCTTCATAAGCATCTTCAGCATCCTCCACACGTCTTAGTATCAGTAGAGCATTTGCCCTGTCATAGTAATAGGCTTGATTCCTGGGTGATATTCTGGATAATTCCTCAAGCACAAAAACCAGATCATCAATTTTATTTGTTCTTTTATAAATATCAGAGAGCAATACCCAGTACCATTCATTTTCAGGGCTTACTGTAACAGCTTTTCTTATTAATCTTTCCGCATCCTCAGGCTTGTTATCTGCAAAACTGATAGTCGCCAGCTCATACAATGCCGCATCATTTGCCGGATCCAATTCAAGAACTTTTGAAAAACTTGATGCTGCCTGGGCATAATTCATTGAGAGCTTTTCCTGCAGTCCGTCAAAGAATAATTCCTTTACCCGAATACTGTCTCTCTGATTTAAACTCTTCCCAATAACAATTACAGGTTCAGTCTTTTCGGCTCTGTTCCGTTGGGCAGATACAGAAAATGCCCAAAGTACAAAAAACGATATAGCTATGCCCCCTTTAATCATGTCATTACAATCCAGTATGACCATAACCACCTGCTCCGCGAACAGTGTCGCTTAATATTTCAACCTGCTCCCAGCTTACCTGTTCGTGCCTTGAAATGATCATTTGAGCAATGCGGTCACCATTATTAATTTCGAAATCAGTATCAGAGAAATTGATCAGCAGGATTTTTATTTCTCCCCTGTAATCTGCATCAATCGTTCCCGGAGAATTCAGGATGCTGATACCATGCTTCAATGCAAGTCCACTTCTGGGTCTTATCTGAGCCTCAAACCCTATCGGTAATTCAATAAACAAACCGCTCGGAACCAACTTCCGCTCCAACGG
Source organism: Daejeonella sp. (assembly GCF_030684675.1). Taxonomy (GTDB): domain Bacteria; phylum Bacteroidota; class Bacteroidia; order Sphingobacteriales; family Sphingobacteriaceae; genus Daejeonella. The sequence goes on from NZ_JAUXXZ010000036.1 coordinate 18,611, forward strand.
TTTTAAAATCAGGGCTTCCGTTAAATTGGCTCTGAGATCCATCCCTGCTGATGCAGCAGTTTCGTAAGACGGCAATTGATGGGATGATTTGTTTATAATGCGGATATTCATTTCGTGCCGAGGATTAAATAATTTCCTTCCTTTCTGTGAAGAGAATCGTAACTGTAAATATAAGAAACAAGACATTTCCTACGATCAGATTACGTTTAAATACTACAAATGCTACAAAAACAATACAAATGGATGCCAAAAGGTAAATAATATTCTTTTTGAGCTTATATGGGATGGGATAATTTCGCTGACCCCATATATACGATAGAATCATCATCACAGTATATGCAGTAAGTGAGATCCAGGCAGAAGCCATATAACTGTACTGCGGGATGAAAATTATATTGAGGATGATTGTTAAGATTGCCCCGATCCCTGAAATATATAATCCATATCGTGTTTGATCGGACAATTTATACCAGATCGATAAATTGATATAGATCCCAAGACTTACATAACCGAATAATAAGATGGGAACTATCCTTAACCCCGACCAGTACAGCGCTTGCTCAGCAGCATCCTTACCCTTGATAAAATACTTCAGCAACTCAATATTTACCACCAGTAAAACGAAAATCAGGGAAATGGCGATCACAAAGAAATTCATGATCCGGGCATAAGTTTCGGAAGAGTTTTTGTTCTTAGAATGACTGAAAAAGAAGGGCTCAGCACCAAGGCGAAAGGCATTAATAAAGATGCTTAGAAATACAGCGATCTTATAGCATGCTGCATATATACCTACCTCCTGTTCTGCAATATCAGCAGGCAAAAGCTGCCCAAGAAATATCTTGTCAATATTCTCATTGATAATGAAGGAAATATTGGCGACAAGTACCGGCAGGCTATAAACGAACATTTCCTTCAGCATTCCGATATCATAGGTAAATGTCAATTTCAACAACTCTGGTATCAGTAACAGGAGAGTAATCAGACTGGCAATCAGGTTGGAAATAAACACATAGCCTACCCAACCTTCCCTGTACCAGCCGATCAAATATTCAGCACCAAACCAACTTTCCCTAATGACCATAGGAAATACAAATATGAAGAGCAGGTTCAAGCCGACAAAGGTTAAAATATTGACGAATTTAATAATGCTATAGCGTATAGGACGGCCATCAGCCCTTAATTTCGCAAATGGGATAACTGCCAGAGCATCGGCCGCGAGGATATAAATAAAATATTTAATGTAGCGGGCATAATCAGGATCATAAACGTCACCATTCTGCATCCAGGTAGCTATATCATCCACAAAAAGAACGGTAAAAAGCAGAAATATCAATGCCATAAACGAGACCGTAAAAAAAGTATTGTTATAGACTTTTTGCTTGTCGTTCTCGTATTTATTAAGGTATCTGAAATAGGTGGTTTCCATTCCGAATGCCAGTAAAGCATTGAGCATAGACGCCCAGCTGTACATCACAGAAAAAATACCGTAAACTTTCGGGGAGTAAAGCCCCACATAAACGGGCGTAAGAAAAAAATTTAAAAAACGGGCTATGACAGTACTTATCCCGTAAATAGCAGTCTGACCGGCAAATTTTTTAATTGCTGACAATGAGAGATAAGATTAGATCGTATAAATTATCTTTTTACTACTTCAAAATTAACATAGTTTTTCAATTGAGCTTCGCTATAGGATACATTTTCAACTACTGCCCTGTCCGAGCCCTTATTGCAAAATTCAAGAAAGAGTTCCAGTGAAAAATCGTCCCCTTCGGCTTCAATAAATACAGTTCCATCAGGTCGGTTGCGGGCTGTACCTTTGATTCCAAGCTGATCGGCAACTGCCTTACTCGTTGACCTGAAAAATACACCCTGCACTTTTCCAGTAATAATGATATCGAGATGTTTCATTGAATCCTCTAAAAACTTAATTTACTAATGCGTTCCTTTTCTTTGATAAATTCCTCCCATATTTCATTCAGAATCTGTGCGGCTGGCTTTATTTCATGTATATGGGAAGCCACTTGCCCGATTTCCAGTTCCCCTTCAATCATATCTCCTTCAAACATTCCCCTTTTTGCCCTGCCCCTGCCTAATAATTCCATCAATTCGGCCCGATTAGCCCCTTCAGCTTCCGCTTTTTCAACTGCCCTGTAGAAATCATTCTTGAGCAAACGTACCGGCATCAATGATTTCATACTCAGTTTGGTATCGCCCTCAGCTGCCTGAATTATAGCCTCTTTAAAGTTCTGATGTGCAGAAGACTCACTTGATGCTGCAAATACAGAACCGATTTGCACTCCCTCAGCCCCAAGAGCAAATGCAGCAAGCATAGTTTTTCCGCTCCCAATCCCTCCAGCGGCAATAACAGGTACAGATACTGCATCACAGATTTCTGGAATAAGGCATAAGGTAGTTGTTTCCTCCCGACCATTATGTCCACCGGCTTCAAAACCTTCTGCAACAATTGCATCAGCACCACTATCCTCAGCCTTTTTTGCAAATTTCTTATTGGCGATAACATGGACAACCTTGATATTATTTTCTTTCAGAAAGGGAGTCCATAGTGCCGGGTTACCGGCAGAGCTGAAAACGATTTCAACCTTTTCTTCCACAATTATTTCCATAATTTTTTCAATATCGGGATATAATAGTGGAACATTAACCCCAAATGGCATTGAGGTGGCAAGTCTGCATTTTTGAATATGCTCCCGCAATACCTCCGGATACATAGAACCCGCACCGATCAAACCGAGTCCGCCGGCATTTGAAACCGCCGAAGCCAGTCGCCAGCCACTGCACCAGACCATTCCAGCCTGAATGATCGGGTATTCAATATTGAAGAGTTTCTTAATACTGTTCATTTCAATCAGATCAGGACCATGGAGCAAGGTCAGTAAAATTGTCTTAAATGAGCTTCTTTATTGTTGAATGTGCGGTCAACTCAAGGCCACCCACATTTTCGATCAGGTTTAATCCCGGAGTTTTCCCCTTCTCAATCGAACCAAAACGTTTATCAATGCCTAAAAACTCAGCTCCATTAAGTGTAGCCCAGCGTATGGTTTGCGAAAAAGGCAATTCAGGAAAATACTCTTTTAATACCTTCAGTTCAGATAAAATACAAAGTTTATCATTTGATGCGAGGCTATCTGTTCCTACAGTGATCTTAAAATCATAAGCAAGAAACTTATCGATATCCGGTAGTCTCCCTTCAATATAAAGGTTGGCATTCGGACAAAAACACCAGGTAATTTCCTTGCCGGAAGCAGATGCAACACCAATATCCTCCGGGCTGGTATAGGTATTATGGACCAGCAATGTCCTTTGTTTTGCCGAAAACAGGGGTAAAATACACTGAATAGAGCTTTGATACCGGGCTTTGAAAAAGTTCAGATCCAGATTAAGCATCTTATAAAAATCAGGAAACCCCCCACTTTTATTCATGAAAAGATCAGTTTCCGCCCGGCTTTCCTGATTGTGCATACTGCATAGGTTTCGATGGCTTTCTGAATATTCACGAAGCAGTCCAAAAAGTTTTTCAGAAACAGAATAGGGTGCATGAGGTACGATAGATGCCGGCAGAGGCGCGAAATCGAATTTCAATTTGAGAGCTTTATTAAACACCGTTTCGGCTTTTTCGGGGTCAAAACCCAGCAACTCTACGAAGGTGTGGTAGTAAATTCTGCTGTTTTCCTTCACGGATTTTGAAAAATGATTATTTGAAATATCACCAACAGCCACAATTCCATTATCAGACATCAGCTGATCATTTGTTTTCATGGCTGTTAAAACCTCTTCTTCATCTGCTGTCCGTTGAGATATTACAGCTTTGACAAAGGTAACCAGCCCTGTACCTTGCGGAATTTTACCATGCAAATGCGAAAGCTCCAGATGACAGTGGGAATTTACAAAGCCTGGAACGATGATACCCTGATAATACTCGATTTTCCCTGGTGTCGTAAGACCCTGGTTTGGATCGAGAAGATCAATGACCTCTCCTGATTCATTTAGCACGACTACCCCGTCCTTGACTGGTTCAGAACTGGCCGGGAAAACATAGTCTGCGCTGAGGTATCTTAGCATGTGGCAAAAATAGGAGTTTTAGTGAGTATTGAGATAGATTCGCTTTCATTTCAAATAATGTGCTATTAATCAGAATCCCGTAAAAGAAACATACGGGCCCTGATATACTAATTTCAAATCAGCAGCCAATATTCTAGCCAAATACCTCTAACCAACTAACAACCAACCAACGAATCACTAACCTAAATTTCCGTACTTTTGCAAAGCAATGCCATTATCAGAGAAAAAAGACATTCGAAGCCTATCAATGGAGCAACTGAAGCAGGAGTTCATTGCAATGGGCGAACCATCATTCCGCGCTAAACAGGTTTATGAATGGTTGTGGGAAAAATCATGCACCGATTTTGATAAAATGAGCAATCTTTCGAAATCTTTGAGAGAGAAATTAAATCAAACTTTTACCATCAATAATGTTGAGATTCATCATTCGCAATTCAGTAATGACAAAACCATTAAAAGCACATTCAAACTGTTTGACAGCAATATTATTGAGGGAGTTCTGATTCCAGCTACCGACCGTATGACTGCATGTGTAAGCTCGCAGGTAGGATGCAGCCTGACCTGCAAGTTTTGTGCAACAGGGTATATGGATAGAAAACGTAACCTGAATGCCGACGAAATCTACGATCAGGTTGTGCTGATTGATAAGCAAGCAAAGGAAAATTACAATGTACCGCTGACCAATATCGTCTACATGGGTATGGGTGAGCCCTTGCTGAATTACGCTAATGTCATGAAATCCATTGAACGGATCACCGCTCCCGACGGACTGAATATGGCTGCCAAACGGATCACCGTTTCTACTGCCGGGATTGCAAAGATGATTAAGAAGCTTGGTGACGATGCCGTACGATTTAATCTTGCCCTTTCCCTGCATGCGGCAAATGATGAAAAGCGTAACACCATTATGCCCATCAATGAGCAAAATTCCCTCAAAGCATTGGCAGAGGCATTAAAATACTATTTCTCAAAAATCAAAAACCCGATTACATACGAATACATTGTTTTCAATGATTTCAATGATAATATTTCGGATGCCGAAGAGCTGGTAAAATTCTGCAGGCATATTCCGTGCAAAGTGAACATCATCGAATACAATCCAATCTCTTTTGCCGATTTTGAAAATGCCGGTGAAGATAAGATTGAAGCATTTGCTGCACATCTACGCAAAAATGGCGTCAATACCAATATCCGCCGAAGCAGAGGAAAAGATATTGATGCGGCTTGTGGGCAATTGGCGGTGAAAAGCTGAGAATCGATTTGCAGATGAGGGGATTTGTCTATTTGTCAATGACAATTAGCTACCCGATAGTACTATCGGGTAGGAAACTATCATAGGTGACTGACGAATTTATCTTGCATGGCGCTCAGGTAAATTCGTAAGTCGCTAGCAGAAAAAATCGCATATTTGCATAAAATTTTTGAGCGTGTATTCAATTTATGAATAAATCTAATCCTGACCTTGGAGAGCAAAGTGAAGTTGAAGTTTTCGGTGCCAGGGTACATAATTTAAAGAATATTGATGTTTCTTTCCCCCGGAATAAGCTGGTTGTAATAACCGGACTGAGTGGCAGCGGAAAATCATCGCTTGCTTTCGACACAATTTATGCCGAAGGACAGCGCCGATACATGGAAACTTTCAGCGCTTACTCCCGTCAGTTCCTTGGTGGTATGGAGCGCCCCGATGTTGATAAAATCTCAGGATTAAGTCCGGTAATTGCTATAGAACAAAAAACGACCAGCAAAAATCCACGCTCAACGGTTGGAACTATTACCGAAATCTATGATTTCATGCGTTTGCTATTCGCCAGAACAGGAGAAGCCTATTCTTATGTGAGCGGTGAGAAAATGGAACGCATGACTGAGGATCAGATCCTGAAAAGCATACTTGATAAATTTGAAGGGCAGGCAGTAAGTATTCTTGCGCCAGTGGTAAAAGGCCGTAAGGGGCATTACCGTGAACTTTTTGAACAAATCCGCAAGCAGGGCTATCTAAAAGTCAGGGTTGATGGAGAAATCCTGGATATCAGCCCTAAAATGCAGCTTGATCGTTATAAGATCCATGATATTGAAATGGTGATCGACCGGCTTCTGGTTAGTGCAGATGATAGAAAAAGGCTTTACGATTCCATTCAATCAGCTTTAAAAGTTTCAAAAGGAATTATAAAGGTCAGCGATAAGGAAAACAGGGAGTTCTTTTACAGCAAATTCCTGATGGATCCTGTTTCGGGGATTTCATATGATGAACCTCAACCAAATACTTTTTCCTTCAATTCACCCTATGGGGCGTGTGCGCGATGCAGTGGTTTGGGTTATATATTTGAGGTCGACCGGCATTCAGTAATCCCGAATCCGAAGCTGAGTATTATGCAGGGCGGACTTGCTCCTTTGGGCGAATACCGCGAGACCTGGGTCTTCCAGATATTAAAAGCACTCGCAAAAAAATATAATTTTTCACTCTCCACACCGCTTGAAAAATTTTCGGAAGAAATTCTGGATATTATTCTGAATGGCTCACATGATATTATTACCGTACCGGTTGAATACAATAAATGGAATGTTCAGAATTACCAGATCTCTTTTGATGGAATCATCAAAATGCTGGAGGAACAGACTGAGCGCCGTGGAGATGAGGTAGGCGAAGACCTCGAAAATTACCGGGTACTGAAAACCTGCCCCGAATGTCATGGTGCACGACTTAAAAAAGAGTCGCTTCACATCAAGGTGAACGAAAAAAATATTTATGAGCTGGCCTGCATGGATATTTCACAGCTCTTTGAATGGTTTGAAAATCTTGAATCACGATTAAATGAACGGCAGAATACCATTGCCCGTGAAATATTAAAGGAAATCCGTTCAAGAATAGGTTTCCTTCTTGATGTAGGGTTAAACTACCTTACTTTAGACCGGACAGCTAAAACATTATCGGGCGGCGAAGCCCAGCGTATCCGTCTGGCTACCCAAATCGGATCCCAGTTGGTAAATGTTCTTTATATTCTTGACGAACCAAGTATTGGATTGCATCAGCGGGATAATGCGCGACTGATATCAGCATTAAAAAACCTGAGGGATATAGGTAATACCGTACTGGTGGTTGAACATGATAAAGATATGATCATGCATGCCGACCACGTCATTGATATGGGGCCGGCAGCCGGAGAACATGGAGGTGAGGTTGTTGGCGAGGGAAGTCCGGAAGAGTTCGCCAAAGCTAAAACTCTAACAAATGACTACCTCAGCGGAAGAAAAGAGATCGCTATACCGGCCGAACGAAGAAAGGGTAATGGAAAATCTCTGATCATAAAGAATGCTACTGGCAATAACCTGAAAGATGTTTCTGTGGAATTTCCGCTTGGAAAATTGATCTGCGTGAGCGGAGTTTCGGGCAGCGGAAAATCAACTTTAATTGCTGAAACACTCTATCCTATTCTTAATCATCATTTTTTCAGGGCGAAGAAAAAACCAATGCCCTATAAAAAGATTGAAGGCCTTGAGCATATTGATAAGGTAATTGAGATCGATCAAACCCCTATCGGACGTACTCCGCGATCCAATCCATCAACTTATACCGGCGTATTCTCAGATATACGGAACCTGTTTGTGATGCTTCCGGAAGCAAAGATCAGGGGCTATAAGCCTGGTCGCTTCTCTTTCAATGTAAAAGGCGGACGCTGCGAAACCTGTCAGGGTGCCGGAATGAAGCTGATTGAGATGAATTTTCTGCCCGATGTTCAGGTGCCCTGTGAAGAATGCAGCGGCAAACGTTATAACCGTGAAACATTGGAAGTTCGCTACCGGGGTAAATCGATCAGCGATGTGCTGGATATGAGTATTGAAGATGCAGTTGCTTTTTTTGAACCAATTCCGGCTATTTATCGCAAGATCAAAACACTGCAGGAAGTCGGACTGGGATATATCCGCCTTGGTCAATCTTCTACAACCTTATCAGGAGGAGAAGCACAGCGTGTTAAATTAGCAACTGAACTTTCCAAAAAAGATACAGGAAATACATTTTACATTCTGGATGAGCCTACAACTGGTCTCCATTTTGAAGATATCAATGTGCTTCTGGGTGTATTGAACCGCCTGGTTGATCATGGAAATACCATTCTGGTGATCGAGCACAATCTGGATGTGATTAAAGTAGCCGACTGGGTGATCGATCTTGGGCCGGAAGGTGGTTCAGGTGGTGGGCAAATCCTCTTTGAAGGGAGTCCGGAAGAGTTGATTAAAGTAAAGAATAGCCATACCGGGAAATTTCTTGCTTTGGAGATGACAGCTGCTAAGTAACCCGCTATAAACCACCCGTTATTTACGAGTGTTTAAATCTAAATTCTGTCATCGAATTATCTGACTTCTGCAATTGCGAGGAGGACCTGTCATTGCGAGCGCAGCGAAGCAATCTCCTCACTATTGCTACTAAACTTCATGGGATTGCTTCGTCGTGCCTCCTCGCAAAGACATGCTATTGAGTATAATGCTGAGTTATAATTTCCCTGTGGTCGATGTTATCGCCGACCACTTAAAATTCCCTTTCTAGTAACTAATCATAAAATACCACCTCCTTTTACTAAATTTATACATGCTCCAATTGCTCACATCTCCCCAGATCCGCGAAGCGGATGCCTATACCATTAAAAGCAAGCCCATCAGCTCAATTGATCTAATGGAATCAGCTTCGGGAGCATTTGTTAAATCCTTTATGGATGAAGTTCCTGACCGCGATACCCTGATCACTGTTTATTGCGGCACCGGAAATAACGGCGGGGATGGATTGGCCATTGCACGCCTGTTAAAGGAGCAGGCCTACGATTCTATTTCAGTGAAAATCATGCGCTTCAGTCCGAAAGAAAGCCCTGACTTTAAAATAAACCTGGGTCGTCTGAAATTAACGGGGATTCCCTTTACAGAATTGTCTGACACCAAGCATTTACCCAAAGAAAATACTACTATTATTATTGATGCATTGATTGGCTCCGGACTTAATAAAGCTTTGAATGGTGATCTTCAGACCCTGATCAAGCATCTTAATAAATTAAAGAAGAGGGTAATTGCAGTCGATGTACCCAGCGGCTTCCCTACTGAGGGAATAATTGACCCAGACGCCACTGTACTTAAAGCAAAATTGACCATCACATTCCAGCGACCAAAAATCAATTTCTTCTTTCCTGAATCAACGCAAGCTACTGAACGGTTTGTTGTAGCAGATATAGGCCTGGATGAGACCTATATTCAATCCCAGCCAGGACCATGGAAACTTATTGAAGAAAAAGATCTTAAAGGCTTGATCAAAACCCGAAAACCCTTCAGTCATAAAGGCAGCCATGGCCATGCGCTAATAATTGCAGGTAATACCAGAACAATGGGAGCTGCGCTGCTCTGTGCCGATGCATGCCTGCATTCAGGAGCAGGACTAACCACCGCCTGCATCCCTGAACAAGGCATGCCTGCATTAAATGCCTATGCACCCGAAGTGATGACGCTGCCAAGATCAGAATTAGAATCTGAAGTAAACTCCGGTAAGTTTAACTCCATAGCTATCGGTCCCGGATTAGGAACGAATGCTCGCGCAACAGAACTGGTAAAACAAACATTCGAATTTAATATTCCCATGCTTATTGATGCGGATGCTTTGAATATTCTTGCTGCGAACCCGGCACTTCTGCATAAATTACCGGAACAGACTATTATTTGTCCGCATATGAAGGAGTTTGACCGTCTGTTCGGCACATCAGCAACCTGGTGGGATCGGGTAGCCTTAGCACTAAGAAAAGCTAAAGAATTAAATCTGATCATCCTTTTAAAAAACCAGTATACCTTTATTGCTTTGCCTGAGGGGGATATCCTGATCAATCCTACAGGCAACCCGGCTATGGCTGTTGGTGGGATGGGAGATGTATTAAGCGGGATGATTGCAGCGTTTTTAGCACAGGGATATACCGCAAAAGAATCGGCAATTCTGGCTACTTATATCCATGGGAAAACGGGTGATGTATTAAATCAGGAGATGGGAATGTATAGTATCCCACCCGGAGAGCTTACACTCCTTCTGCCTGAAATGATTCAGAGTTTCTGTGAGGCTTCTTAGGCTAATTGGGTTGAACTCCAGCGATTGTCGTCCCTGCCAAAAGGCTAGTATAATTTCACGCATTAATTGACGGATAGAGTTTCACAAATTTACGCTTGCATCGTCACAGGTAAACTGCCATTTTAGCTTCCTTGTATTCCAATGTATTAGTCAAAGTATGTATGAAATGACACCAATCCAGTCGTTCAATAGGCTCCAGCTTTAGCTGGAGTTAATGAGTTTGTTCGTTTTTGGGCCGGTCCGAACGGAGTTCATCCGGGCAGGCTTCAGCCCAACATTCAGCAACATATGATAAAAATTTGATTGCGCTTCAGCCCGATAGATAGAACATTAACAACCTCTAATTTGTTTGAAACCCAGCTTTTCAATAAAAGCCTTGTATTCTTCTTCAAATGATTTTTTATGATGATGCCTTTCCTGATTTTTAATGTATTCTCTTACCATTGCTAAATTGGATTCAGAAACAGAAATTGAAAGTTTTGGAATATTAAAAATTCGGGTTAGGGAATGTTAGATATGGATTATTTATCGGCATTTCGGTGCTAAAACACCAGTATTTGCACATTAAACTGCCATTATTTTAGCCTCCTAAATATTCAGATGGGTTAGTCAAAGTTTTATGACATGTCACTAGGCTGAACGATTAAAGAAACCTCATGAGGCTAAACTCATATTTGTGACCTGAGATCGGGATGACGGCAATTAAAATTCAAAAAGATGCTTTTCCGCATGGTATGAAGAGCGCACAAGCGGTCCACTTTCAATGTATTTGAAACCCATCTCAAGTCCGCGGACTTTGTATTTTGCAAATTGTTCAGGTGTGATCCAATCCACAACCGGATGATGAGTTCTACTCGGCTGAAGGTACTGACCCAGGGTAAGAATATGCACCCCGGCTTCAAGTAGGTCAGTCATGGCTTCATAAATATCCTCTTCTGTTTCTCCCAAACCAAGCATAATGCCTGATTTAGTACGTAAACCCGCTTCATTGATGCGACGAAGACACTCTAAACTGCGATCATATTTAGCCTGAATTCTTACCTCTTTTGTTAAGCGGCGAACTGTTTCGAGGTTATGAGAAACTACTTCAGGTCTTGTTGCCAGTACTCTATCCAGATTTTCCCAGATACCTCTGAAATCAGGAATCAGGGTTTCAAGGGTAGTTTCAGCGCTCTCTTTTCGGATTGTATTAATAGTTTCGGCCCATATTGTGGAACCTCCGTCCTTCAGGTCATCACGATCTACAGAAGTGATCACACAATGCTTTACCTGCATCAAGCGGACCGAATTGGCCACGCGATTAGGCTCATCTGTATCCACGGCAAGCGGCCTGCCGGTTGCAACTGCACAAAAAGAGCAGGAGCGGGTACAGATATTTCCCAGGATCATAAAAGTAGCAGTTCCTGCGCCCCAGCATTCGCCCATATTGGGGCAATTGCCGCTTTCGCAAATAGTATGAAGTTTATGGGTATCTACTAAGCCCCTTACATGTGCATATTCCTTCCCAACAGGAAGTTTAACACGCAGCCAGTCGGGTTTGCGCTGCATTTGATTCACTGGAATAACCGGTAGTTCGATCATACTGCAAAAGTAAAGAATTTTAACAAGAATTGTGGTGGGATAGACCTAATCCATTATTTTGACAATAGAAGTATTTAAATCCGGTAGCTCTTCAATCTTTGACAGGGATAATCAACAATTTAATTATTTTTGGGCATAAGAATCCGCAAAATGGCAACTATAGAAACTATTTACCAGGGAGACCTGAGAACCCAGGCAAGGCATGTTTATTCAGGCAACACAATCATAACTGATGCACCCCTTGATAATCAGGGTAAAGCAGAAGCATTTTCACCTACCGACCTGATGTCGGCTTCTTTGGGAAGCTGCATGTTTACAATCATGGGAATTGCCGCCAGAGAGCATGGGATAGATATTGATGGCAGCACATGTTCAATTACCAAAATCATGGCAGCAGAGCCAAGAAGGGTAAGTGAAATACAAATAACTTTCAACTTCCCGGAAATAATTTATACCGAGAAGCAGCGGACCATTTTGGAAAGATCAGCAAGAAATTGCCCGGTTGCCAAAAGTCTGCACCCTGATCTAATTCAAAATATTGTTTTCGATTTTAAAGATTAAACCAATTCAGCTTTTTGCTTTGGGCTTTAAGTCTTTAGCTTAGTTCTATCTGTTCTGAGAGATCTTCTGCAGATATCTCGCTATGTGAGGTTTCATAAATACATTCACCACCTTTTATAAGAAGAAGCTGTGGAGATTCGTGATGAACATTGAATGTGCTTGCAATAGCATTTGAAATATCCCTGTGGCTGATCAGATCGAGATAATATACAGGAGTTCCTTCTGGAATTTCAGCCCAATCGTGTTCAAACCTCCTTTTCGCCATCATGCTGACCGAACAACGGGTACTATGCTTGAAAATTACACTATAACCTTCGGCAGCAATGATATTCTGTAATTGTTCCTGACTATTGAGATCGATCCAGTTCATGATTGAAAATACTATGTTGATTGGCTTGCAAAAATACCACAAAATCGCGGGCAAGCCGTCAGAGTCGGGTCAAATTGAAGGATTCAGGAAAAAGAAGGATTAGCGCCTTGATTTTGGATAAGTGCCATAAGCCGGGCATAGTCTGGAAGAACATGCCTGTAATACAGTTGTGGCTATAAATAAGGCTATTACGCCTATAATTACTCTTTTCATGCTTACAGTTTTTTTAAAATTATTGATTTTAATTCAATAATCAATAAAATATTTATTGAGCGGCATTGGCCTGAACCTGTGCCATCATAATTGCGGTAACTGCTGCCTCTTCACCTTTGTTACCATGCTTTCCTCCGGCTCTGTCCTTTGCCTGCTGCTGATTGTCTGTCGTTAATACGCCAAATACCACAGGTTTGTTATGTTTAATTGAAACATTTACAAGTCCGTTTGCCACAGCATTACAAATAAAGGTAAAGTGCGGAGTTTCACCCTGTATTACACAGCCTAAACATATTACCGCATCCAGTTTTTTTGAAGAGAGCAAAATATCAGAACCACTCGTTAATTCGAAACTTCCCGGAACCTGAACTGTTAAAATGTTTTCTTCAAGCACCCCATTTTTTAAAAGTGCAGAACAAGCTCCATTATATAAGGCCCCTGTAATTTCAGCATTCCATTGTGCGACCACAATACCGATACGATAATCTTTACCGGAAGGGATCTCTATGTGAGAGAAATCTGACAGATTTTTAAATATGCTGGCCATGCTCTTAAATAATAAATGGCTGTTACCTGTAATATACGGTAACAACCATTATAAATGTTTTAAATTATAATCTTGCTTCAGCCCTTGCAATATAGGCATCTACTGAGGCAGCTTCAACACTTTCAGAATAATCAGTTTTGATTTTCTTATAAGTATCAACTGCAGATTTAAATTCCTTTTGCTCCTCATAAACCAAACCTAACTTTTTAAGGAAAAGCGGTGTGGTGAAGGTGTTTTTGTTCTCATCAGCAGCTTTCTTGTAGAAAGTAATAGCTCTACTGTAGTCTTTCAATTCACTGTACGCATCTCCAAGCATTCCCAATACAAGCGGATCTATTACGGGGCTACCTGTACTACTGTATTTGCCGAGTGCATCAACTGCCTTTTGATATTCACCTTTTTGAAGATAAAGACCTCCAAGGTATGCGTTTGCAAGATTCGCAGATTTAGTACTTGAATATTCATCTGCTATTTTTTCAAACCCGGGATATGAACCATCACCCTTAATTGCCCTGTCTTTCAGAGAGTCGATAGCTACATACTCTTCAGCCTTATACATTTCATTGGCTGCTTTTTCTGCCCTTGGGGCAAGGTAGAAATTTTGGTAACCGAAATATAATAGCACTAAAGCAATAATGGCAGCACCAATTACAGCTAAGCTTTTTGCATTTTCCTGAACAAATTTGCTTGTATTTCCAAGCTGATTGTCAGTTTCTGTTACGTTATCTTTTTGATCTTTTGACATTTGTATAATAAAAGTTGTAAACCGTTTCACTAAATCCAATTCCGCAAAAATACATTTTTCGCACTAAGTATCAACTTTTAAATCAGACAGATTGATTTTTTTTATTTGGACAGTAAAACAAGCTGAAAAGACTAAATTTGTAAAAGCGCTTCCCAGCACAGGCATCAACTATGTGGCTTCAAAAGTTATCCGTCATTAATTTTAAGAACTATTCTGAAGCCGAGTTAATTTTTTCGGATACTGTCAATGCATTTACCGGGAATAATGGTGCCGGAAAAACCAACCTGCTCGACGCAATTCATTACCTGTCGCTCTGCAAAAGTTATTTCAATCCTATTGACAGTCAGCAGATCAGACAGGGCGAAGATCTTTTTATGATCCAGGGAACATTCAGGAAAGATGATACAGATGAGGTGATCTACTGTGGATTAAAACGAAGCCAAAAAAAGAAATTCAAACGTAATAAGAAAGAATACCAGCGACTGGCCGATCATATCGGCCTCTTCCCACTGGTAATGATTTCTCCAAATGATATCAGCCTGATCATTGAAGGCAGCGAAGAACGTAGAAAGTTCATCGACAATGTAATCTCTCAAACCGATAGCCTGTATCTGGATGAACTGATCAATTATAACCGGAGTCTGATGAACAGAAATGCCCTGCTAAGGCAGATTGCAGTTTCGGGTAATTATGATGCGGCACTAATGGAGATCTATGATGATCAGCTTGTAATATCAGGTAATAAGATCTTCGAAAAACGCAAAGCCTTTATGGAGGTGTTTACAGAAATCTTCAATAACCATTATCAATATCTGAGTGAAGATGCTGAACAGGTTGAGCTGCTTTATGACTCACCCCTGCTTCAGGAAGATCTCTCAACTATTTTAAGCAGAAATCTGGAACGCGACCGGATACTGGAGCGCACCTCCAGCGGCATCCATAAAGATGAGCTGAATTTTAGTATCCATGGGATGGCGCTGAAAAAATTTGGCTCCCAGGGACAACAAAAGTCATTTCTTATTGCTTTAAAACTTGCACAATACACCTTTCTGCATCAGCAAAAGGGATTTGAACCCTTACTCCTTCTGGATGATATTTTTGATAAACTGGATGATGCCAGGACCACCAAACTAATGAAAATGGTATCCGATAAGGATTTTGGGCAGATATTTATTACCGACACCAGCAGGGACAGAATTGAGAATATTTTCCTTAAGCTGGATGTTCCGGTAACTGTTTTTGACATCGAAAAAGGGAATATTGCTGAATAAATAATCCTTTGAGTGTACCAGATTTTCTTAAATTTAAAAACAGGGATTCATTAATCTCCTAATTATGAGCCGTACAAACGACAAACCACTTAAGGATGCAATAGAACAGATGCTTCAGGTTTACAAACTGAGAAGGAAGTTCGATGAAACTGCTTTGGTTGTAGCATGGCCTGAAATGATGGGAAAGGCGATTGCTAACCGTACCAAGGATATCTTTATTCGCGACCGAAAGTTATTTATAAGGCTGGAATCTGCTGTGATTAAAAATGAACTGTTGATGATGCGCTCCAATATTATAGAAAAGATGAATGAACGTGCTGGGAGCAGTATTATTGATGAAATTATCTTCCTTTAACTACTCTTTTTTTTATTGTAGTTTTTTACCATCAGGTAATACAAAACTGTCATAAAAAAGGCAATTGAGAACGCCTTGAGAATAAATAAATAATCCACATTCCGATCCCAGCCCCCAAAGTAAGAAACAGCGGCGGGCACAATCAGCATCACCAGAAAAAATATCAGGAAGCGGGCTTGAAGAATTTTCATTGTTAGGATTTTATATTGTCACCCTGTAAAATTACAGGGTGACAATATAATGAGTACTAGAAACGCTCGAATGCGGTAAAGAAGAAACGTCCTTCTATTTCTGCATTATCGTCCGAATCAGATCCATGAATTGCGTTTGCATCAATAGATTTAGCATACTTATTACGGATAGTTCCGGCGTCTGCTTTGCTTGGGTCAGTTGCACCGATCAGCTTACGGAAATCCTCAACAGCATTATCCTTTTCAAGAATTGCGGCTACAATCGGGCCGGATGACATGAAATCCACCAAATCCTTATAAAAAGGGCGCTCGCTGTGCACTGCATAGAATTGCCCGGCAATATCTTTGCTCAAACGTGTATATTTTAAAGCAATCACTTTAAATCCACCCTTGATAATATCATCTAAAATTGCTCCGGTGTGGCCATTGGCTACAGCATCGGGCTTGATCATTGTAAAAGTTCTGTTTGTTGCCATCTTAATTTATCAAAATTGCTGCAAAAGTACTGCTAATAAATTAAAGGATAAAGGATTTTAAAAAATGAGCGGTTTTGAAGCTTTATTTTAATAACTTTGCATTTCTTTTTAAATAGATGTTAGAACTAGCCTCCCTAAAAGAGTTTTTAGCTGAACCAAAGCACATTGTCATTACCACACATCCTAAACCGGACGGTGATGCTATGGGATCTTCTTTAGGTTTATACAATTATCTGATCCTCAATGGGCATCAGGTAAGTGTAATCACTCCTACAGATTATCCAACTTTTTTACAATGGCTGCCCAACAATTCTGATGTAATCATTTATACTGAAAAACCAGATCAATCCCAGCAATTGGTTGCATCGGCTGACCTGATTTTTTGCCTCGACTTTAATTCCCTGGTGCGCATCAATGAAATGGGCCACTATGTGCGTGAATCGAAAGCAAAAAAAGTGTTAATTGATCATCATCTTGAACCCGAAGGTTTTGAGGATTATCGTCTCTGGACTACCAGC
This sequence comes from Daejeonella sp., assembly GCF_030684675.1. Lineage (GTDB taxonomy): Bacteria > Bacteroidota > Bacteroidia > Sphingobacteriales > Sphingobacteriaceae > Daejeonella. The sequence continues at coordinate 35,607 of NZ_JAUXXZ010000036.1, forward strand.
GCATGCGCCACTGCTCAATTAGTTTATGAGTTTATTGTGAATGTGATGGGTGAAAGACAGTTAATAAATAAAGATATTGCAAGCTGCCTCTACACTGGAATAATGACCGATACGGGGTCTTTTCGCTTCCGTTCGACTACATCCAATGTACATAGGATTGTAGCCGACCTGATTGATTGCGGTGCCGATAACACATTAATTCATCAACTTGTTTATGATGATTTCTCGGAAACCAGATTACGATTTCTTGGTCATTGCCTCCTGAATAAGCTGGAAGTGTTAAATGAGTATAATTCTGCAATTATTGTTATCACAAAACAGGAGCTTGAAGAATATAAAATTTCAACCGGCGATACAGAAGGTATTGTAAATTATGCTCTCTCGATTACCGGAATCCGTCTTGCAATCCTTATTATTGAGCGACAGGATGTCGTAAAGTTGTCAATACGTTCAACCGGCGATTTTCCTGCAAATGAAATATGTAAGAAATATTTTAATGGTGGCGGTCATAGAAATGCAGCGGGTGGCTTTTCGAATGAGAAAATAGAAACGGTAAGAGAAAAATTTGATCTGATATTACCAGAGTACAAATCGCAATTGATAAAATAATCGGAATTTTAAATAGAATTAATTTTATAACAGTAAAAAACAATAAATAAATACAAAAGAAGCTTTCAGGTGCTTTTAAGAAACATAGAAAATATTTCATCTCCTGATTGATTCAATTAAAAAACAATGTATATTTCAAAACAATAGAAAAAAAATGAAAAAATTAGTAATCGTATTAGGGCTTGCAGTTACGGGATTAACGGCTTGCAACAATTTTGACAAGGGTGAGGGGGATATGTTGTACAAGATCCACACTGACAAATCTGGTGAAACAATTAAAGAAGGTGATTTTGTAGCTTTTAAAGCAATCGAGAAAACTGAAGGTGATTCAGTTCTATACAGTTCTTACGATTATGATCGTCCGTCTTTATTAGTTAAGGAAAAATCTGTCTTCAAAGGCGATCTTTTTGCAGCTCTTGGCCTTTTAAGTGAAGGTGATAGTGCAACTTTTAAGATCAATATCGACTCAATGGTACAAAAGATGGGTCGTCCGCAGCCTTCTGATACCACTAAAAAATATCTGGTTTACACCATTAAAATTGACAAAGTAATTCCAAAAGGATCATTAAATGATAGTCTTTTCCGCGGAAAGATCGATGAGTTTCTGAAAGCAGAAATGGAGCAGGCTAAAACTGCGGAAGTTGCTAAAGTTAAGGCTTACGTTTCCTCAAAAAGTTTGAAACCGAAAGTTACTGCTTCAGGTTTGAATTACGTAGTATCTAAAGAAGGTAACGGAGCAAAAGCTAATCTTGGTGATACAGTAGTTGTAAACTATACCGGCATGTTTTTAAGCGGAAAAGTATTTGACAGTAGCTTACCTGATGTTGCGAAGAAAAATGGAACTTTTAACCCACAACGTCCATATGAGCCATTGAAACTTCCGGTTGGAATGGGTGGTTCGATCCCTGGATTTGAGGAAGGATTGATGCTTTTGAACAAAGGTACCAAAGCAACTCTAATCCTGCCTTCGAAACTGGCTTACGGTGAGCAGGGAAATCAGGGAATTCCACCATTCTCTCCACTTGTTTTTGAAGTGGATGTTGTAAACATCATCCCGGGAACAGCACCTGTTGCTGCTGCCGCTCCGAAGCAATAATTATTCTTTTCTAATAAAAAAAGCCCTTCCTGAAAATTCAGGAAGGGCTTTTTTATTAAGGCTGACAGGGTTTAAAACCCTGTCAGCCTTAATAATCAAATCCTGTGATCGGTGATAACACCGACCACAGGGAGATGTAGATAATAGTAGTACGTTTCACCGAGGGAAGCTCTGTAATTAAGCAGTATATTTAATAGTATGTCATTGCGAGGAGGTACGACGAAGCAATCTTATCACATTTCGTAATAATAGCGAGGGGATTGCTTCGTTACACTCGCAATGACAATACCACTGTCATTGCTGACAAACTCCTTACTAGTACTCTCTAAAATTACTGAAAATTTATTCTCTTAATTCCAGGGAAGCTTATACGGTACCTGAATTATTTAGAAGCAGCCTCTTTCAATACATCCATATAATACTGCTCATAAACCGGCAGTATCAGACTCAGGTCGAATTGCTGAGCACGTTTAAGTGCCCCTTCCTTGAATGCAGCAAGCTGTTTATCGTCTTTTAAGATAAATATTGAATGCTGAGCCATCGCATCGATATCACCAACATTATCCATAAATCCGGTTACGCCGTCAATATTCAGTTCAGGCAAACCACCTGCATTTGAAGTTATTACCGGAACCTTACAGGCCATTGCCTCCAAAGCTGCCAAGCCAAAACTTTCTGATTCAGATGGCATAATGAACAAATCTGAAACCGATAGAATCTCTTCCACCGCATCCTGCTTACCAAGAAACCTCACATTATCACATATTTCCAGATCGCGGCAAAGCTGTTCACAATAAACCCTTTCAGGTCCATCGCCAACCATTAACAATTTAGATGGAATTTCTTTTTGAATCTTCTCAAAGATATGAACCACATCCTGTGTCCGCTTTACTTTCCGAAAATTGGAGGTATGCACTATAATACGCTCATTATTTGGGGCAATAGCGAGTTTAAAATGATCTTTAGCCTTCAAACTAAAACGCTGCAAATCAATAAAATTCGGGATAACCTTGATGTCTTTAACTACATCAAAATGCTTGTAAGTATCTTCCTTCAGGTTTTCTGAAACAGCAGTAACACCATCCGACTGATTGATTGAAAACGTAACAACAGGCTTATAAGTTGGATCCTTTCCTACCAGTGTAATATCTGTACCGTGTAAAGTTGTAACGACAGGAATATGAATACCATAAGTTGCAAGAATCTGCTTTGCCATAAAAGCTGCCGAAGCATGAGGAATGGCGTAATGTACATGCAGCAGGTCAAGTTTCTCAAATCTGACAACATCTACCAGTTTACTTGCCAGGGCCAGTTCATAGGGAGGATAATCAAACAAAGGATAGTTTGAGACAGAAACCTCATGATAAAACAGGTTTTCGGAAAAGAAATCAAGGCGGGCAGGCTGCCTGTAGGTGATAAAATGGACCTGATGTCCATTATCAGCCAGGGCTTTACCTAATTCTGTGGCTACCACCCCACTACCCCCAAAGGTAGGATAACAAACTATTCCAATTTTCATTTTGAGATTTCTACCCGAAGCAAATTTACTAATTATGATAAGAAAAGCGTTTACAGGTAATTCTGTTAACCTGTAATATCTTACAAAGTAAATTCTTTAATAGGAGATTAATGTTAGTACAATGTAACAAAACAAAAGCCATGCCAGCAGCAGGATTCTTACCTGCCAATCGCTTCATAAATTACATCCTGAATACGACCCCTGATATTCAGGTCAATGAGTTTCGACGTAACTCCTGGATTTACCCTGTTCGATAAGAACACATAAACCAGATTGTATTTGGGATCCACCCAAACGCAGGTTCCTGTATAACCGGTATGTCCGAATGTAAGCGGAGATGCCAGCCTGGAAGGATAGCCTTTGGTACTCTCCTCATCCCAGCGATCGAAACCGAGTCCGCGGCGGCTAACGGCCGATTGTTTTGCAGTGAACATATTTACCGTTTCGGACTTGAAATATCGGGTTCCACCATATATCCCTCCGTTCAAAATCATCTGGTACAGTATCGCCAGATCATTTGCATTGGAAAAGAGTCCGGCATGACCCGATACTCCCCCAACCATTGCGGCACCCTGATCATGAACATAGCCTTCAAGTAGCGTCTTTCTGAATTCCTTATCATCCTCCGTTGGAATGATCTCCTCCTTTGGAAAGCGGAGACGCGGATTAAATCCCGCCCTGGTCATACCCAGTGGCTTATAAAACTGATCCATCACATAGCTTTCCATTGCCTTCCCGGATTGGCGTTCGACCATATCTTTCATAAAATACATGCTCAAATCACTGTAAACATACTTTCCCTGATTCGACAAAGCGGAGTTCAGCATAATTGGCCACATGACCTGTTTGAAATAATCTTTCCGTAAGTAATAGTTATCAGCAACCTTTACCGGATGTGTTTCTGATGAATCACGGCTATAATCAGTCTCCAGTAAATTTCTGTAAAATGGAATAAAAGGAATGAATCCGGCCTGATGAAGCATCACCTCACGTACAGGAATATCTTTTTTATTGGTGTTTCTCGATCTCGGAATATAGGCTCCGACATTCGTATCAAGTTTAAGTTTACCCTGTTCGTACAAACGCATCACCGCCATGGTTGTCGCCGAGATCTTTGTAACCGAAGCCAGATCATAGATGTCGGTAATCCGGGTTGGGGTCCGGTCGATATAAGTCCGGGTACCATAAGCTTTATTAAAAATTATTTTCCCATCCTTTACCACCAGAACAACTGCACTGGGAGTAGCTCTCTGGCGAATTGCTTCTTCAGCGATATCATCAATTCTACTCAGATCTGCGCTATTGATTCCAATTTCCTCAGGCACTGTATATTTTAAACGGATAGGAATAGTTGATGAGCCTGAGCCCGATGTATATCTGGCTGAAATTGCCTGATTCAACCGCGCATTGGCAGAAGCTCCACCGAATATCAATTGGGCTGCAAAATTCGCTGATACTGCTGATTTCTTTTCAGACCAGATAATTGCAGAATTCAAAGCCTCGAGAAGTTTCAGGCTTCCTGCATCACCCGATAAACTAATAATCAACCTCTTATTTAACTGAAGATCCAACAATAGTGGGATAGTCCTCAGATCATTTAATGACTGATCTGTAACCTGAACAATTATTGTATTAAAAAACTTCAGATCATCATTCAGATCATTGAAGCTTAGCATATCATGATTGTATAATGCAGACGCAAAGGATTGGACTTTGGTATACTTGTTTAGGATGCTGTCGAATTCTGAGGAATAGGCCGAGCCAATATTTACACTAGCTATGGTTAAGGGCATCAGATCTTTTAATGGAACCAGCCCATCTTCATTATTTAGTAATACCGTAGAACTTTCAACGCTTTTCCACTCAGTTAAAAAGGATTCATTTCTGAGGTGTTCTGCCATTTGTGCACAGGCAGACAGGGTAAAAAAGCTCATCAAACAGATTATAATTGGTAAGCTGCCGATTCTCAAAAATCTATTTACTATAAACATTCTCTCCATTAATGTAGGTTTTTAACACTTGAGCCTTAAACAACTGCTCAGCGTCAGCTTTCATAATATCCTGATCAAGGATCACGAAATCGGCGAACTTACCTGCTTCAATGCTGCCCTTTTCCTTCTCTTCAAATTGGCCCTTTGCTGCCCAGATCGTCATCCCGCGTAAAGCTTCTTCACGGCTCATTGCATTTTCCATCTGATAGCCGTCAGCCGGATATCCTTTCATATCTTTCCTCACTACTGCCGCATAAAACGTGTACATTGGGTTTATATTTTCGACAGGAAAATCAGTCCCCAAAACCAGCCAGCCATTCTGATCTAATAATTGTTTAAAAGCATAGGCGCCTTTAACCCGTTCAGTGCCTAAACGGTCGGTGGCCCAATACATATCAGATGTGGCATGAGTACTTTGTACCGAAGGGATAATATTATTTTCAGCAAATAATTTAAAATCTGTCTGATTCACCACCTGAGCGTGTTCAACCCGCCAGCGGAAATCATTTTTACCTTTTAAAACTTTAGCATAAACATTTAGAATCTCGCGGTTTGCCGAATCACCGATGGCATGGGTATTCATCTGGAAACCTGCATCGGCAATTTTCTGAGCTACTTCTGCAAAATGCTTTTTATCACTTAATAAGAAACCTGAATAGCCTGATTTATCAGAATAAGGTTCAAGAAGGCAAGCCCCTCTTGATCCAAGAGCCCCATCCATATAAACTTTAAAGGAACGAACATTTAAGCGACCCGTCTTTAGGGCACCATTTTTAAACAGGAAATCGTAATTCTCTTTATCATCACTAAGCATCGCATAGATACGCATCTTTAGCTGATTACTTTGATGAAGTTCAGTAATTACGGGCAGGAGATTATGATTGATTCCGCAATCAGTGACCGAGGTTAATCCCGCAGCAAAGCAATTCTTTTGAGCATCCAAAAGTGATTCTTTGATCTGTGCTAACGTTTGATCCGGAATTTTGGCGTAAACAGCCCCCTGGGCATTGTCAACCAGAATACCCGAAAGTTTTCCATTTATGGTTTCTACCTCCCCGCCGGTGATCTTCTGTCCGGGTTTCAGTCCTGCGAGGTCAAGCGCAGTTTTATTTGCAATTGCCGCATGACCGTCAATCCGAGTAAGTATAACTGGTCGGTTTGGAAAAAGCTCATTCAACTTAACATTATCCGGAAATTCTTTGTTAGCCCAGTCGTTCTGGTCCCATCCCCTGCCAATTATCCAGCCTTCAGAATTTTCCTTGCCAAACTGCTGCAGCTTCTCAAGGATTTCCTCCCAGCTTTTGGTTCCGACAAGATCAGCCTGCTGCAGCCCTTCTCCATATCCATAGAAATGCGAATGTCCATCAATGAAGCCCGGATAAACAGCCTTCCCCCCTGCATCAAGGATCTCGCCTTTATACTTCTTCAGAATATCTTCAGAACTTCCAGTCTCTAATATCTTCCCATCCTTTACAGCAAATGCCCCTGCGACTGAAAATTTATCATCCACTGTGTAAACCACTGCATTGTGAACAATCAGATCAGCCTGTTTTTGAGAATTACAGGAAAAAAACAGAACTGAGATGGCCAATAAAAAGAAGTATCTGATCATATATGATTTATTTGAGAAATGCTTTCAATCGGTAAATATAAATTATGATTAAGCAATTACCCTGCAAAAACTCAATTAAAAAGCTTGTCCGGGAGTTTAAAATGCAAAAATTGTAGAGCCACATAAATAATTGATATTCGGGCTATTGTTTTTTAATAAAAATAATTATTTTTATTAAAAGTTCTGAATTTGAAGCACTTAACTGTAACAATTTGAAATTTCAATTATGGAATATTCTAAAAAACAAAAATGAATAAAGATGAAACAGAACTTAAAAAAAGGTATTAAATACTTTGTTCTAATAGCCATTGTGGCTATTGTTGGATTGCTTAGCTATGTAAGTTTTGCACTTCCGGATGTCGGGGATCCCGAAAATATTACTGTTGAAATTACCACGGAGAGAATAGAAAGGGGCAAATACCTGGCTAATAGTGTGAATGCCTGTTTGGATTGTCATTCTAAAAGAGACTGGACAAAAACAGCGGGGCCGGTGATTGAAGGTACATTAGGGCAGGGAGGCGAAGAGTTTAACCAGGAATTTGGGCTTCCTGGTAAGTTTTTTGCCAAAAATATCACACCATATGCTCTGAAAGACTGGACTGACGGCGAAATATTCAGGGCTATAACCTCGGGAGTAAATAAAGATGGTAAAGCCTTATTTCCACTGATGCCGCATCCAAATTATGGCAAATCAGATCGTGAGGATATCTATTCAATTATAGCCTATATCCGTACGCTGAAACCAATTGAAAATGTCATTCCTGAATCAGAGCCAGAATTTCCAATGAACTTTATCATCAATACGATCCCGCAAAAAGCCCGGTTTACAAAAATACCTGACCAGAGTAATCCTGTCGCTTATGGTGCCTATATATTTAATTCGGCTGATTGTAGCGGATGCCACACACAAAAAGAGAAAGGAAATCCGATTCCGGGCCTCGAACTGGCAGGAGGATATGAATTTAACATGCCTACCGGCGGAGTAGTTCGTTCTGCAAATATTACCCCGGATATGGAAACCGGTATTGCCGGATGGACTGAAGAATTCTTTGTCAATCGCTTTAAATCCTATGCTGACAGCACTTTCAAACCGGCAGATATTAAGCCCGGAGAGTTTAATACTGTGATGCCATGGGCAATGTTCGGAACAATGAAGACTGAAGATCTTAAGGCTCTCTATGCCTATCTGCGTACTGTAAAGCCCGTTAAAAATAAAGTTGTAAAATTCAGTACGGTTCAGGCAGAGTAATTCCAAAGCCATTAGCCCCTGATAATTTCCCCCTGAGTATGCAGTGTTTAAATTGAATAATGCATACTTTAGCATTCCTCTCCCCCTTTATTCTAATTATACCTCCCTTAAGATTAAAACACCTTATCTTTGACTAAGGAAAACACAAAATATTCAGAACCCTGAAAGATTTCTGTTATATTACCAATTCGATTTTTAATTAAAGTACTTTGAGAATCCGGTGAGGAGTTCTCCTGAATACAATAAACTAAATTAATTTGTCTGATATAATACAGCTTTTACCTGATTCTGTTGCCAACCAGATCGCAGCGGGAGAAGTGGTGCAAAGACCAGCCTCCGCATTGAAGGAACTGATTGAAAACGCTATTGATTCGGGAGCGGATAAGATACAGGTTCTGATCAGGGATGCCGGAAAATCACTTATTCAGGTTATTGATAATGGATGTGGGATGAGCATGACCGATGCACGAATGTGTTTTGAGCGCCATGCAACTTCCAAGATCAGGAAAGCTGAAGATCTTTTTGCGATCCGAACCATGGGTTTCAGAGGTGAGGCCATGGCTTCAATTGCAGCTATTGCTCAGGTAGAATTAAAAACCCAAAGGCATGAAGATGAGCTCGGGACCTGCCTTCGCATTGAAGGATCAGAAATCATCAGTCAGGAACCCATTTCTTGTCCCCCGGGAACCAGCATCAGCGTAAAAAACTTATTTTACAATACTCCCGCCAGACGTAATTTTCTGAAAGGCAATTCGGTAGAAATGCGTCATATAAATGATGAATTTCAACGTGTTGCACTGGCAAATCCCGAAGTATTCTTTACCCTTCATCATGATGGGAATGAAGTTTTCCATTTGCCAAAAGGAAGCCTGAAACAACGAATCATCCACCTTTTTGGGAATGCTTATAATCAAAAGCTGGTTCCTGTTGAAGAAAACACTTCGATTATTGAGCTAAAAGGTTATATCGGTAAACCGGAATTCGCAAAAAAAACCCGGGGAGAGCAATTCTTTTTTGTGAATAATCGTTTCATCAAAGATCCTTACCTGAATCATGCGGTGATGAATGCCTTTGAAGAGGTTTTAAGTTCAGATAGTTTTCCGTTGTATGTTTTGTTCATCGACATCGACCCTTCAAAAATCGATATCAATGTACATCCTACAAAAACAGAGATCAAATACCAGGATGAAAAAGCAATTTATGCAATCATCCGTTCTGCAGTAAAGAGGTCATTGGGTAAGTACAATATCAGTCCGACACTCGATTTCAACCAGGAAACCGGTTTCAGCCAAATGATCACTCAGAAAGCACATGAAGATATCGTTCCTCCGGCAATTGCATTCAATCCTGATTTCAATCCTTTTAGTCCGGGAAGAACAGAACGGGAAATTCCCTTTCTTCGAAATACAGGTGAAGAAAGGACTAGTGTAAGCAAGAATTGGGGCTCCCTGTATGAAATAGTACAACCCGAGCAGTCCGGGCAAAGCGGAATGGAGCTGGAAGGCAATCGCCAAGTTGAAATTGATAACCAGGTCCTGAAGGTACTCGGGAAACAGATCTTTCAGTTGCATAACCGTTTCATTATTTCACAAATCAAGTCAGGATTTATGCTGATTGATCAGCAGGCCGCTCATGAGCGGATATTGTATGAACGATTTCTCCAGCATCTTGAGAGCCGTCAGGGTGCCTGCCAGCAAAGTCTGTTCCCGCAAACTGTTACGTTGAATACCAGTGATTTTGAGCTTGTTAAAGAACTTTTACCGGATATCCATGCACTGGGCTTCCAGATTCGTACATTCGGGAAAAACACCTTTATTATTGATGGTATCCCCGCAGATATCGGAACAAATATTAGTGAAGTTGAAATGCTGGAACACCTGATTGAAGGTTTTAAGAATAACCAAAGTTCCTTAAAATTAAACAAACGCGACAGTCTGGCCCGTGCCCTGGCACGCAATACCTCCATAAAATCAGGATTGGCTTTATCAGTTGATGAAATGAACCTGTTGATCGATGAATTATTTGCCTGCGAAATGCCGAATACCTCGCTGAGCGGGAAACCGGTAATCAGCACGTTTACCCTTGAAGAACTATTACTAAGATTTGAAAAATAATACCAGCATATTAGGCTATGAATGAAAGACTTTCCCCATTTGCGCATATTCCACCAGTAGTAAAGAACCTGCTGATCATCAATATCATTTTTTATGTCGCTACCCTGATGTTTGGTGGCCCGATGATGACCCAGGTTTTGGGAGTCCATTACTTTGATAGTCCTGATTTCAGGATCTGGCAAGTGATCACTTACATGTTCATGCATGATTATTCCTCCTTATTCCATATCCTGTTCAACATGTTCGCCCTCTATACCTTTGGATCTTCCATCGAATATATAATGGGTTCCAAAAGATTCCTGAATTTTTACCTGATCACAGGTTTGGGCGCACTGGCTCTGCAATTGCTGGTTCAAAGTTTTGAGGTTTACAGTATTACGGGCAGCGCCGTGAACAATGGCTCTTTTCTCGTAGATTCATTGAAAAGAACCATATCCTTCAATCCCGACCTGATTTCTAAAGATCAGGCTTCTACACTTTTGGGCATTTATCTCACTCCAATGGTTGGAGCTTCGGGTGCAATTTTTGGCCTTTTGATTGCCTTCGGCATGCTTTTTCCAAATGCTGAACTGTTCATTATGTTCATTCCAGTTCCTGTTAAAGCGAAGTATATCATCCCGGTTTATGTATTACTGGAGTTATTTCTGGGGGTTAAACAATTCTCGGGCGATTCGGTGGCACACTTTGCACATTTGGGAGGAGCCCTATTTGGTTTTATCTTAGTAAAAATGTGGCATCTAAAACGCCATGATAATTTTTATGAATAAGAATTTATTGAACGAATTATATTTTAAGGCATTCCGATCCGGGAATCCGCTTTATCTATTCGTCGGGATAAATATTCTTGTTTTTCTGGCAATCGGACTAATCACGGTGGCTGAATTTTTATTTGGGACGGGGACTTCCATTGCCGACTGGATCAGCCGGCAATTATCCATGCCGGCAAACCTGGAAACCCTTGCCTATAAACCATGGACCATCATCACTTATATGTTCCTGCAGCGAGAAATTTTCCATATTCTGTTCAATCTGCTCTGGTTGTATTGGATGGGAATGATCTTTCTTGATTTTCTGAACAAGCGACAGTTTATCTTCACCTATCTGGCAGGTGGAATTACAGGCGCCTTATTATACCTTCTGGCCTATAATACCCTACCTGCTTTTAACGGAATGGCACAAAATTCTATCCTTTTAGGATCATCCGCCAGTGTTATGGCAGTTGTTATTGCCACTGCAACTTTGGTTCCGGATTTTACCATTCGTCTTTTACTTTTTGGAACAGTTCGCTTAAAGTATCTGGCAGTTGCCTACTTCGTTCTTGATATAATTGGAATGGGTGGAGGAAATCCGGGTGGCAGTATCGCACATATCGGAGGTGCCATTTTAGGCTATGTATTTATAAAACAGCTAAATAGTGGAAGGGATTTGAGTAAGATCCTGAAGAAGAGATCCAGGCTTAAAGTTGTACAGAATAAGAGTAATACAAGATCAGAGACTATTCACAGCGATCAGGAAACTATTGACACGATTCTGGATAAGATCTCTAAATCAGGATATGATAGTCTGAATAAAACAGAAAAAGAAGCATTATTTAAAGCGAGTAAAAAATAATGGCAAAATTCAACAGAAAAAGGCCTCGTATACACTTGTTCAGTAAGTTTGTGCTTATTGCCAATATTTTTGCGGTAATATCATTGCTGATAAGCTATCTGGCATCTTACTCAGATCCCTCCTCTTTCTGGATAACTCCATTCTTCGGACTGGCATACCCTGCCATATTAATTATCAATGTCCTATTCGTTTTTTACTGGCTGATCCGCTGGCCAAGATTTGCACTGATTTCAGGCATAGCCATTCTTGCCGGATGGAGTGTGATTCTGAATTACATTGGATTCAGAGAAAACACGGCGATAATGGTTCCAAAATCTTCGGAGAGCTTCATAAGAATTATGACCTATAATGTTCATAATTTCAAACAATTCGGAGATAAGAACGATCAGTTCACCAAAGATCAGATACTGAATGTGATCCGGAACGAGCAGCCTGATGTGATCTGCTTCCAGGAATTCTTTAGCAGAAGGAAAGGAGAGTATAATTTCAGGAAATATATTCAGGAAATCCTTAATACCGAACATTATTATTTCAAGCCATCAACAGATAATGGCTATGAGGCTATTGGCATGGCAATCTTCTCAAAATTTCCGATAGTGAATCAGGGAAGCATCCAGTTTGCGAAAAAAATGAACTGGAATGAGGCAATCTGGGTAGATCTGAAAAAAGGAGATAAGACCTTCAGGGTTTATAATGTGCATTTCCAGTCGATCAGTTTTCAACCGGAGGATTACCAATACCTTCAAAAGGTAAGAAAGGAGATTGACACCGATGTGGAATCGTCCAAAAAGATTGGCAGCCGGTTAAAAAGAGCCTTTATTAAGCGCGGAAATCAGGTAAAAATGGTAAAAAGCCATACCGACTCCTGCAAGATACCTTATGTTGTTGCCGGGGATTTTAATGATACACCAATCTCATACACCGTAAAAACCATCTCTGCGGGGATGAATAACAGCTTTCGAGAGAAGGGAAGTGGTTTCGGAGTAACCTATAATGGTGACTTTCCAAATTTTCAGATTGACTATATTTTCACATCTCCTGAGTTCAGTGTTAAGAATTATCTGATCATTGACAAGAAACTATCAGATCATTTCCCTGTCAGAACTGATCTGGAATTAAAATAAAAGCGTTCAATATCCCCGAAAAATCGATTTTCAATTTTTAAGTTTGCAGCATGGATAGTAACCTGTACATATACAATACCCTTTCGAGAACTAAAGAAAAGTTTGAGCCGCTTCATCCGCCACTTGTGGGCCTTTATGTTTGTGGTCCGACAGTTTACAGTGATGTTCATTTGGGTAATTGCCGAACTTTCGTCATGTTCGACCTGATCTACCGCTACCTTCTGCATCTTGGATATAAAGTAAGGTATGTACGCAATATCACCGACGCAGGGCATCTGGAAGGAGACATGGATGAAGGTGATGATAAATTTGCAAAGAAAGCCCGACTTGAACAGCTCGAACCAATGGAGATCGTTCAGAAATACACCCTTGGTTTTCATGATGTAATGAGACTTTTTAATGCATTGCCTCCGGGAATTGAACCAACCGCTACCGGACACATCATTGAACAAATTGAAATGGTTAAGCAAATTCTGAATAATGGCTATGCTTATGAGGTAAATGGTACAGTTTATTTCGATGTAGAAAAATATTGCAAGGAATTCAATTATACTATTCTGACAAACAGGCAATTAGATGACCTTCTGGAAAATACAAGAGAACTTGGCGGACAGAATGAAAAACGCGGGCGACTTGATTTTGCCTTATGGATCAAGGCAAAGCCTGAGCACATTATGCAATGGCCTTCTCCATGGGGTACCGGTTTCCCGGGATGGCATATCGAATGTTCAGCAATGAGCAGTAAATATCTGGGAAATAGTTTTGACATACATGGTGGGGGTATGGATCTTGCCGCGACACACCATACCAATGAAATTGCACAATCACAGGCATGCAATCATGTTCAGCCTGCCAAATACTGGATGCATACGAATATGCTGACAGTAAACGGGACAAGAATGTCGAAGACCAAGGGGAATGGCTTTTTGCCTCATGAACTTTTTACCGGAAGCCATGAACTGCTGTCGAGGGGTTATTCACCAATGTCAGTTCGGTTTTTCATGCTTCAGGCACATTACCGGAGTACACTTGATTTCTCAAATGAAGCATTGGAAGCTTCAGATAAAGGATTTAAGCGTCTGATCAATGCCTACGGCTTGCTTGAGAAATTAAACCCTTCCCAGAAGTCTGATATTGATCTGAAAAGCCTCACAGAACGATGCTATGCTGCCATGAATGATGATTTCAATAGTCCGGTATTGATTGCTGAACTATTCGAAGCCGTTCACATCATCAATAGTGTTTATGATCGCAAAACTGCAGCAACTGCCGCCGACATTGAAGCTCTGAAAAAGTTGATGGACGATTTTGTTATCGGCGTTTTAGGTTTGAAAGAAGAAAGTAATCAATCGGATGATATGGGCAAACTGCTCGATTTCATTATCAATCTGCGTTCTGAAGCGAAAGTAAATAAAGATTATGCAACTTCGGATAAGATCCGCATTGGATTAAACTCAATCGGAATACAGCTGAAGGATAATAAGGAAGGTACTACCTGGAATAAGATCTGAGCAATTTCTCAACACCTTGCATTTTGAGCTTAGTTTAAATTTCTTTTAAAAAACTAAAAAAAATCAGGTTAAATCTGCCCTGTCGAATTTTATGGCATATTTTATGTTGAAGATCCTGGTCAAACATTAGAAACAAATGAAGCAATTTTCCATATTTCTCAGCCTGCTGATATTAAATTCATTAAATAGTTTCTGCCAGGAAAGTAATGGAAGCGTAAATTCTCTAGTGGCCGCAGAAAACTATTTTTCGGCATTAGCGAAAAAAAATGGCTCAAAAGAGGCTTTTTTGAAAGTTTCAGACGATGAATCGATAATCTTCCGACCAGATCCTGTAAAAGTTAAAGATTTTTATGAAAGGGGCACAGTGGATGGACCCGGTCAGCTTAGCTGGGTACCAGTTTATGCTAAAATATCCCAAAGTGGTGATTGGGGTTTCACTACAGGGCCCTATACATTCCTGAGCAGTCCGGATGCTGAACCTTCTTACGGTCAATATCTTTCAGTATGGAAAGCTGATTTTAAAGGTGTTTGGAAATTAGCCCTGGATCTGGGCATTTCGCATCAGAAACCTCTCAGAGAACCTGAGTTAAATTTTACAGAGCCAAAAAATATTAAATTCTACAAGCAAATTTCTCCGGCCAGGTTAAAGCAGCGGCAAGAGATCATCACAACAACCGACAGACTATTTTCAAATACCCTGATGAAAGATCAGAGTCTTGCCCATGATGTGTTCCTAGCAGAGAATGCCCGTTTATTATTCCCGGGAGAGGAACCAATTATCGGGAAAGCCAGAATCAATAATTTTGTAGGTAAGAATCAGATCAGTATTGAATCTGAACCCCTTCGTGCCGATCGTGCATTGGGCAGTGACCTTGCTTACTCTTATGGCATTGCCTATGTCACAAAGAATAAAGTAATAACCAAATACCATTATGTCAGGATCTGGGAATCACAGGAAGAACATAAGTGGAATGTGATACTGGAAATATATACACCGGCAGGGAATTGAGAGTGGAGAGTGGAGAGTGGAGAATGTACAATAATTCTGCGTTGTACTTCGTTGAGTTAGGAAATGGGGAATGGGGAATGGGGAATAGAATAAACCTTAAATTCATTGATTAATTCATTTTATATGAAGCAGGATTTTTGTCCCCCTTTAGAGGGGGGTGCGTAGGCCTTGAGCGATTGGCAGGGGGAGGTTTTGTAATCCTCCCCCTGCCCCCTCCAGAGGGGGACAAGCATGGTGCTTAGGATTGTGTCTAACATATTAAAATGAAGCAAGATATTTCTGACAACAGACAATCAGACAACTAACAACCAACAACTAGCAACTAACCCATGAGTGCAAGTCCATACAACTACCGAAATCTGCTTGAAGCAGTAAACGGCCTTCGTGAAAGAGGTTTTAACTATGATTTCAAGTACGAAGACTCCTGTCTTTTCTGTGAGAAAATCAGTGAGAAATTCCAGGCCAGTGATTTGAAGATTACCGAGTACTACCGCTTTGAGGGAATGAGTGATCCCGAAGACAGTTCTGTGATTTATGCGATAGAAAGCAATCAGGGCCATAAAGGCATCATCATTGATGCTTACGGTGCTTATTCAGACGAGCATATAGCAGCCTTTATTTCAAATATTGAGGTGATTGATTAGAGGAGCTTGCTAATAATCATTTCGGTGCTGATCCCTTCTGCTTCAGCCTTGTAATTCTTTACGATCCGGTGCCGAAGAATTGACTCGGCAACAGCCATGACATCCTCTTTATCAGGGGAGTATTTGCCGGTAATCGCCGCATGGCATTTAGCCCCAAGAACCAGGAATTGAGATGCTCTTGGACCTGCACCCCAGCTTAAGAACTTATTAACATCATCTGTAGCTGCAGCTGTTCCCGGACGGGTTCTGGCAGCAAGAGACACCGCATATTCAAGTACATTATCTGTTATCGGGATATTTCTGACAAGCTGCTGGAAATAGCTGATCTCCTGCGCATTCAATATCTTTTTCAATTCCACATTCCGGTTAGCCGTTGTATTTCTTACCACCTGAAGCTCTTCCTCAAATGAAGGATAAGTTAAAAACACATTGAACATAAAACGGTCCAGTTGTGCCTCTGGTAAAGGATAAGTTCCTTCCTGTTCAATCGGATTTTGAGTCGCCAGAACAAAGAATGGCTGCGGTAAGCGATGAGTTTGTCCGCCGACGGTTACGACCTTTTCCTGCATAGCCTCCAGCAAAGCGGCCTGAGTCTTTGGCGGGGTTCTGTTGATCTCATCAGCCAGAATGATATTGGAAAAAATAGGTCCGCGAATGAATTTAAATGTACGGTCCTCTCCCAGAATTTCTGATCCGATAATATCAGATGGCATCAGATCGGGGGTAAACTGAATCCGGTTATAGCTAAGATCCAGAACCTGAGCAACAGTTTGTACCAGGAGCGTTTTGGCAAGCCCGGGAACACCAACCAGCAAACAATGTCCGTTACTAAAAATAGAGATGAGTACTGATTTTACCACATCATCCTGACCAATAATAACCTGTGAAATTTCTTCCCTGATCCTCTTGTAAGAGAGGTGCAGGGCATCCACAGCTTCTACATCAGTCTGGTATGTTTTCATTTTCTAGTTTTTTGCGGTTGTCCAGCCAGAAAGTTCAGGGCAGGTCTGAAACTCAGCGTCAATCTTAATGAAAGTTATTTTACGACGTTTTTCAAACCATTCACTGATTGTCCTGTTATTTTTATCTTCGAAAGCAACATCCTTGATTTTTGGAAAATCCTGATTAAGATTTGCCTGATGCGGACCTGTCTTAGATTTAAGGCTTAGAAAACGATAACCGGTCTTTCCGTCGGCCTGTGTAAATATTGCGGGCTTTGAGATACTGCCCACCTTCATTGTATCTACCGTTAAAAATACCTGAGGGTCAAGCTTGTCTGTTGGTATAAAAGTGGTACGGCTCTGAACATTATCTGCGTTTAACATCATCCCACCATTGTATTTAGTTTCATTATTGTCGGAATAGAGAGATGCTGCTGCTCCGAAATCAACCTTCTTAGCCAATACCGATTGGTAGATACTGTCAATATGCGCCTTTGCCCGCTCAAGACTGGCCGGTGTTGGTTCAGTTTTGATCAGTATGTGCCTAACATTCACCTGCTCTCCACGTCTTTCAATGACCTGTAGTACATGGAATCCAAATTCAGTTTCGATAACCTGAGATAATTCACCAGATTTAAGTTTAAAAGCTGTAGCTGCAAATTCTTTCACCAGGCTGGTTCTGTCCATAAATCCAAGGTCACCACCCTCGCGTGCAGAACCAGGATCCTGAGAATACAATCTGGCAAGTGTTGCAAAATCTTCCCCACCCTTAATTCTCAAACGTAAAGCTTCTGCCTTATCATGAAAAGCTTCCTTTTCTGCTTTGTTGAGCTTTGGAAATACTACAATCTCTCCGATTTCCACTTCCGTATTGAAGAAAGGTAAACTGTCTTTCGGAATCGCATCAAAATATCGCTTAACATCCAGCGGAGTAACTGCAACATTCTCTGTGATCTTAGCCTGCATTTTCTGAGCAACCAGCATTTCCTTAATATCCGGTCTGATCTCATCCTTGTACTGGATCAATGAACGACCCAGAAATTCTTCAAGGCGTTCCTGTCCGCCGGCACGGCCTGACATTGCACGTAAACGTCTCTCGATCTCACCATCAATCTGATCTTCTGTTACAGTAACCGAATCGATAATCGCCTGCTGACCAAGAATTTTCTGCGAAAGTAATCCCTGCAAAATACTGCATTTCACATCCAGGTTTGGAGGATTTCCCTGTGCCAGATATTGTGAATATTGTAACTCAATTTCTGATTGTAAAATAATTGAACTTCCAACTACTGCGGCGACTTTATCAAGGGATTTTTTCTTATTCTGTGCATTTAGCTGCACAATGCTCACAAGTAACAGTATAGTTAATATCCCTAAGGTCTTTCTCATTTCTAAATTTCTTCTTTTATTGCGATTCAGGGCCGCAAAATACCCCTTTTAATAATCCAATCCCTATAAAAAACGGAAGCCTCCTACCAGAGACCCTATCCTGCAAAATTATCAGTAATTATTCATAAATCAATGATTTAAATGAACAGGTATTGAATATTCTGCAATTAATAACTTTAAATTCCCGACAGGAATCAATACCCGCAGGATTGCCTCTAAGTTAGGCTTTTGAAAAAGAAGCTGAGTGCTTTTAACTATTTTTAACAGATGCTTTACTAAGTTTGCAAACACAATCAGCAAAAAAAATAAATGATGTCAAACCTGCTTACACAGAATAGCAATGCCCTGCGGCTTTTAATGACAGAGGATCTGTATATTCTTCCTGAAAAGGAGCAGGTAATACCCACAAAAGCTGAGCAAGCTCCGGAAATTAATAGTCGGAAAGAAGCCGATGCGCCTGCAAAGCTTATTTCAGAAACTCCTGTTGAGCAAGCGGAAGAAGTTTTACCACAAAAACCTGCAGAACCTGAAAAAATCAGAGAGTTTAGCTATCTGGGTGAAAACAATAAATATTTTTTGATCCTCTTCAATGAGCCCAATCAAAAGGATATCAGCAGTATTCAGAAAGAAACCCTCCTCAAGATTATGGCTGCAAAAGGCCTGGAACTACGCGATCTGGCAGTTCTCAACCTCAATCGATATCCTGAAGTAAATTATACTGATCTTAAAGAATTCTTTAGTTTCAATAAAATAGTACTGTTCGGAATTGATCCCCATCAGATCTCCTTATCATCTCAAAGCTCAAACCAGATTGTAAAACTGGAAAGTGCAAAGATTCTTTGCACCTATAGCATCGATGAAATGATTAAGGATACGACGAAAAAAAGGGAATTCTGGAATGTTATGAAAGACTTTTAATATGGAACTGGTTTTTGCAAGCAGTAATGAGCATAAAGTAAATGAGATCCGGGCCATAGCCGGTTCAGCTATTAATTTGAAAAGCCTCAATGATATCGCTTGTTTTGATGACATTCCTGAAACAGGCAGCACATTTGAAGAAAATGCAGGTCAGAAAAGCAGGTATATTTTTGAAAGGTATCATTGTGATTGTTTTGCAGATGACTCCGGACTTGAGATCGATGCCCTGAATGGAGAACCGGGGGTCTATTCTGCCCGCTACTCAGGCAGCCGTGATTTTGAGCAGAACATGCAATTGGTTCTTGATCGGCTGGAGGGAAAGAATAACCGAACTGCGAGGTTCAGGACCGTTATTTCCCTGATTTTAAATGGCAAAGAGTATCTCTTTGAAGGAAGTATTGAAGGTAAGATTACATTGCAGCGATCAGGAAGCAAGGGTTTTGGCTATGATCCTATTTTTCAACCGGATGGTTATGAGCTCAGTTTTGCAGAAATGGATCCTGCAGAAAAGAACAGGATCAGCCATAGGGCCATTGCTGTTGCGAAACTGATTAATTTCCTTAATCAATAGTGTCCGGTCAAAATGGAATTTCAGATAAAATAGTCACTTATATGCAATATAGTATGTTTTTAATGTACGATAAAAAGCAAGCCCACATTCAGTATATTGTCAATTTTACCACATTCACTGACTTAAAATCTGCACTATTTTTGCCTATAATGACAGGATTGTTCATATGCTTTGGCCTAAGCACAAAATCTCCGTTAACTTTTTTTGTCTATTGTTTTTAAGGTACTCATGGTCTCGTCGTTCCTCCTCGGCATGTTACTTTTCTACCGCAGGAAAAGTAAAGAGAATAATTATAAGTTAGGAATAAGATCATAATTCCTACAATTTCAATTTTCTCCGGACACTATTGTTTCCTGAAAACCAAAATCTAATTCTGCTGTTTACGTAAAGGCTGCTTGGTAGTCGCTTTAGCCGGTTCTTTTGCTTTCTCAGGACTTTTGGCCTTTGTTTCCACTTTCACCGGAGTTTTTGTTGTAGTTTTTGCCGCTGTTTTACTCTTAGCATCCGGCTTTTTCTCAGCTTTTGCGAGTTGGGGTATGATCTCTTCCTTAGATTTTGGACGATCTCTTGGTTTCCAGATAAAGCCTTTCAGAACTCGTTCCTCCTCTTTAAGGTCTGCCATAGGAGTTATTGAGGCGTCAATAGCACGAATTGCGATAATACTCTGGAGTTTACTATCCTTTAACAGAATCTTTAAACGGCCACTCACCAGATGATTCAGTCCGGTGTAGGATGAATCCTCTTTTACATAATAAACACTCTCTGCATTACCATCAACATACATACTGCTCAGCTTATTATCCTTAAAATAACCGGTAATCACTTTGCCTTTTATCTGATTAAAGTTTGTTGAATCGGCATCTTCTGTGTTCACAATGAAGCTATTATGCTGCAGTAGCATATTGTCCATTTTCTTATTCTTCATCTGCAAATAGATCGTATCACCTGAAAGCTGCGAGCCCTGAGCCCAGATCATTGGGTTTACATAACATCTTACAGTCGAATCAGAATAGCTAAAAAACATAGAATCTGCCCGGGCCTGCAAATCCGACTTGAATATTTTTGCCCGATGATAGGCAATCACAATTCTGGTTTTTGCAGTATCAGTTGAAACTGAATCCGAAAGCAGTGCCGCTTTTTTTAAGGTATCTGATTTAGCCTTCTCAGATGAGGAATCAATTGTCTTTACATCCTTAGCATTCTTTGATTTAGGTGGGGGCTTCTGGTCGGGTTTTAACACCGGCTTTTCCTTGTCCGGAGGAGGAATCAGCTTTTCGGGCTCCTTTATTTTACCGGGTGTTTTAAGTGAGTCTGGTGCATCAGCGCTTTTATAGGGGACAATTACCGCCCGCATGTTTGCCGGATCACCCGGGACTTCCTGTGGCAGTGCTGCCGGTTCTTCTTTAGGGGCAAGCTGATCATCCGGGATCATTTCTTCCTTTTTGTATGGGATCAGGTCGCGGGCAAAAATCACCTTACTGAACAGAGTATCCGCAGTCATCCAGATGGAGTCAACCTTTGCAGAATCCGATTCGGAAATGATTACGACATAGGGATTTATCGTTACCAGAATGCTTTCTTCAGCCTTCTGATAAACCCCTATCCCTCCCCTAAGCTGAGCCTTTTCGGCAGTATCGATAAAGATAACATTGCCCAATGCCCTGCCATAACCTGCTTTACGATCGTAAAAAAGGCTGTCGCCGGTTAATGACTTACTGCCCTGAGTATACAGGTTATTCTTGCCGAAACGGGCCTGATCGCTTTGGGTATTATAGGTTCCATTCTCGGTATAAAGTGTATCATCCTTTCCGTAAATATTTGTAGGGCCATAGAAATAAGCAATTTTCGAAGTTGAATTATACCTGAGCGTATCGGTTTTGATCAATGCATCGGGTGTAGTTAGAACCACATCGTACCTGAAATAGGCATCCCTTGATGTTTCAAAATAATATCCGTTTTTGCTGGTCAGCACATTTTTACCATTCACAATCTTACCTCCGCCAACATAAGTACCAATCTTGGTTGTCATGTTATACGTTAAATGATCGGTGGTTAATGTCGCATCCCCATCAATTAATCTTACCTTGTTGGTCAGAACTGCCAGTTTGGTATTACCATCGTAGTTCAGATGGTCTGAATAGATAACGGTTCCGGATGGCTGAGTGATTACCACATGCCCGAATGCCTCAAAGGTATTTGCTGCCTGATTAAAATCAGCACTGTCGGAAGCGAGGGTTGATCCTTCATGCACAAAAACCGGACGGATGATCCGCGCAAAACCGGATGCCTGGAAGCCTTTTACCAATTCGGATGACCTGATCTCAATCTGCCGCCCCTGAGCAAAGGCCGCGACCGATAGTATTGAAAACAGAACTGAAAATATGACTTTCCTCACCTTACAAAAATAGTTTTTTGGCTAAGGATTTTTAATTAAATAATTTTGAGCTTATGGAAGCCCTTAGCCGACTGCAATCATTCATCAAACAGCATGCCCTTTTTCGTGAAGAAGAGTCTGTTTTGCTTGCAGTTAGTGCCGGCCGTGATTCTGTATTGATGGCTCGTCTTTTTAAAGCTGCAGGCTATCGTTTTGGCATTGCACATTGCAATTTCAATCTGCGGGCAGAGGAATCTGAACTGGATGAGCGCTTTACAGAAGAGCTTGCGGATGAACTGAACGTGCCTTTTTATACCCATCGCTTTGATACAATGGAATATGCATCTGCGAATCATATTTCTGTTCAGATGGCGGCAAGAGATCTGCGTTATGAATGGATGGAAAAGATCAGGACTGAATTTGACTATCAGTACATCGCAGTCGCCCACCATCAGAATGATGTGATTGAAACGATGTTGCTCAACTTAACCCGCGGGACAGGTATTTCAGGGTTGCATGGCATTTTATCTAAAAAAGGGAAACTTATCCGTCCGCTTTTATTTTTGAGCCGTGATGAGATCGATGAACTTGTTAAGCATGAAGCTTATACTTATCGTGAAGACAGCTCAAATCTATCCATTAAATATTCCAGAAATAAACTCCGTCTGGAAGTAATTCCTGTTCTGAAAGAGCTCAATCCGGCATTGGAGCAAACATTTGAAGCCAACAGAAAGCGTTTTGCTGAACTGGAGATCTTACTTGAAATGCGTGTACAGGAAATCAGAGAGCGCCTGTTTATTAAGCTGTCTGAGGATGAATTTGAGATCAGTATTGCTGAACTTAAGAAACTAATCCCCTTAAACACTTTGCTTTATGGCCTGTTTCATCCTTACGGATTTACAGAAACAGTGCTCAATGATCTTGCCCATGCCTGGGATGGCAAACCGGGAAAAGTATTTCATTCTGCCGGATATCAACTGCTTGTAGATCGTGGGCATATGATCCTGAGCCGGATAAACGAGGATAAAGCTGAGGATGTTCTGCTTGAATCCACAACTTCGAATTGCATCTGGAACAAGCAGAAATTCGGATGCAAAATTGTACCAATTACTCAGTTTGAATTAAGCAAGGCTGAAAATATCGCCCAGCTTGACTATGATTTGCTCAGCTTTCCATTAACATTAAGGAGCTGGAAGAACGGGGATTATTTCCAACCCCTTGGCTTAAAACAAAAAAAGAAACTGAGTGACTTTTTTGTTGACAGGAAGATTAGTCTGAACCATAAAAAAGACATCGGGGTTTTGGAAAACAGCAATGGTGATATTGTATGGCTGGCCGGTTTGCGCGTGGATGAGCGCTATAAAATTAGCCCCAACACAAAAAAAGTTTTTATCTTAGAACAATTGATCTGACATGGACGAAAACCAAGCAGCTTTCGTAGAAAAACAATACCTGGGGCGCGATTACGGTCGCATCAGCATCCGTATGGTGCTGGCCCTGTTTTGTTTCGGAGCCTATTACCTTTCGGGCAGTCAGGGTCAAAATGCAGAACTTTTCCTTGTAGTTGGCTTCGGGATCCTGATTGGCTCAGTGATCATGATGTTTTTACTGCATTACAAAACCACTGTAAATAATAAAAGCATTGTTCTTGATGGAATCTGGACCACCAAAATGGTTAAGATCGATTTGAATAGTATCGTTAAAGTTGAGGCTGTGCCCTACAGCTCTTATATCATCAATAACCCGGTCTACAACCTCCACCAGAAAGGAACCGTTCATTTCTATGCAGGCGGTAAGGATGCTGTCAGACTCACTGACCGCGACGGACTGAAGTATATCATTGGAACACACCGTCAGGCAGAGCTGGAGCAGAGTATTAAGAGGGAGATGAAGAAGTAGTTCATTTTTCAGTTGTTAGTTGTCAGTTGTCAGGAAATCCTGCTTCTGAGAAAGGAATAAGTCCTGCTGAACGTTCCACCTGTCATCCTAATCGTTCCACCTGTCATCCCTAACTTTGTTTCTCATCTTAAACGTATTGCTTGTCATTGCGAGGAGGCACGACGAAGCAATCTCATCACATTTAGTAGTCTTATTAAGGAGATTGCTTCGCTACACTCGCAATGACAAAACGCTACACTCACATTGACAAAACCATATACGCATTGACACGATTGCTATCATTGCGAGGAGGCACGACGAAGCAATCTTAGCACATTAGTAATTCTTGCTTGTCATTGCGAGGAGGCACGACGAAGCAATCTTAGCACATTAGTAATTCTTGCTTGTCATTGCGAGGAGGCACGACGAAGCAATCTCATCACATTTAGTAGTCTTATTAAGGAGATTGCTTCGCTACACTACCATTGACGTTTTTCATAATCTTCTATCTTTCAACTAATTGAAAATTGAATTCATTAGCCTTTTTTTGAAGAAATATGAGTTGTTGCTCCTTTAGTTTTTCTTCATACCTTTTGACCCC
>NZ_JAUXXZ010000037.1 GCF_030684675.1 Daejeonella sp.
GTTATAATAATCGTTCCTTGATTTTAGGTAAGAAGAGAGCTAAATCTCCATATAAAGTATTTTATTACTACAACGCAGATCAGTTACAAGCAGTAAAATCGGGGGCATGGAAATTATTTCTACCCTTAACTGAATTTGTTCAGCATCCGCATTTCCGCCAAGGTGAGGGTACAAAGCCGCTGCTATTCAATGTTGAAAAAGATATTTCTTCGGCAACTAATTTGGCTGAAAAGCATCCGGAAATTGTCGGGAGATTAATGGTTTTAGCAGAAAAGGGACGTCAGGATTTGGGTGATACCAATCGTCCGGGTGCAAATCAAAGGCCACCGGGAAAAATTCATGACCCTGTTGCGGTCACTTTACAATAATTAAATGAAAACAGAAAGTTTAAAATGCCAATCAGATATTCTCGAAATGTCTTGCAGTTCTGATGATAACCGGAATTTAGCGTATAGGTTTAAAACTGCATTTTTTGTGAAAGTTTTTAAGTCCCGTTTTTCAGTACTCTGTATACCTATTTTGCTTTGCAGCAATTTCTTTATCAATGCTCAAAATGGATTTGCACAGCCTGCCAAAATTTTCAGGGCTGGTGCAGCAACCAGCAATATCACACCTAAAATAGGTACCTCGATTAATGGAAACATGAAGGATGGTACAATCAAACAAATACATGATGAAACGCATGCCCGTTCGATAGTTTTGGATGATGGCCAAACGCGCCTGGTTTTTGTAACTGTAGATCTTTGTATGATATATAGGGAAGAGCTGGATGCAGCCAAACAAAGAGCCCATGAAATAACCGGGATACCTGTTCAGAATATGATGATGTCGGCAACCCATACTCATTCGGGAGGGACGGCATGCTCCGTATTTCAAAGTGATCCCGATAAGGATTATCTTAAATTTCTCAGGGAAAGAATTGCTGATGCGGTGGTAAGGGCGAACAATAATCTTGTACCCGCCCGTATCGGCTGGGCTGTGGGCAATGAACCAAGCCAGGTATTTAATCGCCGCTGGAAAATGAAACCAGGCAAGCCATTAATGAATCCTTTTGGTACAGAAGATCAGGTAAAGATGAATCCCGGTGTGGGTAATCCCGATCGACTGGAGCCTTCGGGTCCAACAGATCCCGAACTTCCCATTATTTCAATACAAACTCCGGAAGGCAGACCGATAGCCATGCTTGCAAATTACTCGCTGCATTATGTCGGAGGAACAGGCCCGGGTGAAATATCAGCCGATTACTTTGGAATGTTCGCAGAACGGATGAAAA
Organism: Daejeonella sp.; assembly: GCF_030684675.1. Lineage (GTDB taxonomy): Bacteria > Bacteroidota > Bacteroidia > Sphingobacteriales > Sphingobacteriaceae > Daejeonella. The sequence continues at coordinate 1,274 of NZ_JAUXXZ010000037.1, forward strand.
GTTTACTGGAATCTGATAATAAGGGCTTTCCCCCATTTGTAGCGATGCTATCTAATGGAACAAGTGGTAATATTAATAATATCAATTGGTTTGCAAATGAAGCTCCCCAAAGTATGCCTCCCTATGCAAAAATGCAGCAAGTCGCAAATGTCATAGCTGCCGAAGCTTATAAAACTTATCAAACTATCCGTTATCAGGACTGGATTTCATTAAGTTCTGCACAAAATGAGATCAATTTAGGAGTACGCTTGCCTAAAAAGGAAGAAATTGAGCGGGCGAAAGGGATAATCGCTAAGGCAAATGGACCCATTATGAATACAATGGAAGAAATTTATGCCCGCGAGACGATGCTGATTAAGGATTTTCCAAAACAAGTACCTTTAATTATTCAGGCGTTCCGGGTCGGTGATCTGGCAATCGCTGCCATGCCCTGTGAAATATTTGTCGAAATAGGTTTGGATATCAAGGCAAAAAGCCCCTTTAAAACAACTTTTACAACTTCCCTCGCCAATGGGTACAATGGTTATTTACCAACCCCGGAGCATCATAAACTGGGGGGCTATGAAACATGGAGAGCCCGTTCGAGCTATCTTGAAGTCGATGCATCAACAAAAATCAGCACTGTGCTTTTTGAGCTGCTGGGAAAACTTAAAAATGAGCAAGCTAAATAATGAATCAAGAACCAGGAGCCAGGAACCAAGACGGGGAAACATGAATAAGGAGCAAAGAACAAGGAATAAAGACATTTTATGAGCATGAGCAAGGAACCAGGAATCGAGTCGAGGAAATAGAGAATAAGGAGTAGAGTATGTAACTCATATTTTATATCTCACATCTCATATCTCACATCTCAATTCTACCGCACCATGCGTCCCTTCCAATTGTATTTACCTGAGTTTCCGGCAATCCCAATGTACATCAGATAAAACATATGGAGCACAGTAAGTATTGGAACATACCATAGTAATTTACTTCTACTGGCAAAACTGCATAGCGGAATTAGTAATGACATTTCTGCCAAAGCCTTTATACTTATGCATATTAAACCCAAATACCAGAAATAAGGATTGAAAAGGCCCAGAATTGAACTCAGAAAAATCATGAAATTAAAAATCCAAACTGATACCCCGATCACGACAATTGCCTTGTTTTTATATTTGGTGCTTTTTGATGCCCAGCGTTTTCTTTGCTGGATGAATTCTTTCAGGTTTGATTTTGCATGCGTATAAACTATCGCATCCCGGGACTTACAAAAACCAATACCATCAGGATAAACCAACGCAACTTTATGAAGAAATAGTTCATCATCACCTGAGGCCAGTTCATCAATACCCTGAAATCCTTTTAGCTCATAAAACACTTCTCTCTGATAAGCGAGGTTAGCTCCGCTACATGTTGAAGGCATTTTATTCCCTATCCCTGCAGCTCCCAAACCCGACAGAAAAAGAAAATCCAGAGTTTGCATTTCTTCAAACTTGCTTTTTTCTTCAAAATAGATTACCGGTGAGGAAATCATTTTGTAATTACCCGATTCATAAAATCCAATGATAGTTTTAAGCCATGCCGGTGACATTCTACAATCTGCATCAGTGGTTATGATGAGTTCTGAATCAGAGAGTTTAATTGCCTCGGTTATTGCCTTCTTTTTGTATGAATTTAATGGTTCATTTTCGTTCAAAACAATCAGCTTTACCCCCCTATCTGCAAAAGAAAGAACGATTTCAGATGTCTGGTCGGTCGAGTGGTCATCAACGACAATCAATTCCATTAAATCAGCAGGATAATCCTGTGCCAGAATATCGTTAATGGTATTGAAAATTTTATCTTCCTCATTTCTGGCTGCAATCAGAATACTGACTGTAGTTTTAAACCGAGTACTTTTCAGATTAAATGTTTCCACTGCCAGCCAGCCCCTGCGCAGAAATAAAACCATGCCAAAATAAGCCAGGGCCAGGGCAAATGAAACGACACTAATTACGAGGACTACCAAAGAAATTGAGTTTTAAAACGAAAACGGACCCTAAAATAGCCGGAATAATTAAATTAATCAGCCATATACTTGCAACTGCTGCCATCACCGCAATTTCCTGATCGGTTACAAAAGAAAAAAAGTAAGCAGCGGTTGTTGCCCTCAAACCTATATCAAGCAGATCAAGAGAAGGCATTGAGGATTGAACGAAGTAAAAGATGAACAGAATCAAAACCATGTCAAGCGGATGTATTTCAGGAATCAGAAAATGAATGATCAGAAAATATTGTGTGCTAAATATCAGGATACGCGACAGGCTATACATTAAGATATACAGGAGCTCTGACACCTTGAATTTCGAAAAAATAATGAAAAAGCGCTTGTAAGGCTTCAAGAACTTTATTTTTAACAAGAGACCATTTACCCAATGGATATTGAAAAAGAAAAGCAGAAAAAATCCGCTGAAAACAAGGGCCAATATGGCTATACTTAAATTCATGAGGGGATTTAGATCCATAAAACGAAAAATGAACCAGCTAAGTGCCGATGAACCTAATACATTGATCAGCACCAATTGACCGAAAGCCCCGACAGTCATAGCAACAGCACCTTTTATCCGCTTATTTGGGGACAGAAAAAAGACCCTCCCTCCGTATTCTCCGATACGGTTGGGAGTGAAAACCGCCCATGTCAATCCACAAAAAACTGATTCAACAGACTTCCAGGTACTTATTATCTCTATTTTCTGAACAAGGTATTTCCATTTAAGAGCCTCTAGAAACCAGTTAAGAAACATCAATAGAAAAAGGCTGGATATTACTATCCACACAATTTCAGGATCAAGCTCATTAAGCAGCATCCTGAAGTTGCTGATACCACTATTATTACTAAGCCTGTTATAAATATACCAGAATGCCAGACCTAAAATGGTGACCTTAATGCAAATGCTCAGAATCTTTTTGGTACTGCTGTTCAAAATATTTTATTTATGCAATGTTAAGCAAAAGCTTCATTGAATTTAAAATTTGAAATTCTATTGCCCTAAAAACATTATAAAGCAGGTAATTTCTTAATATTGTCAAGCATGCTAAAAGAAAAATCAACTGAACGAATAATCCTTGGAATTGACCCCGGAACCAGTGTTATGGGTTATGGAATAGTCAAGGAGGTAAAAAGTTCTGTTGATTTGATCTGTATGGGTGTAGTAAAACTCCAGCACCTTGACGATCATCCTTTGAAACTTAAACATATTTTTGAAAAAACCGTTTTACTGATTGATCAATATAAACCCGATTGCCTCGCAATAGAAGCTCCTTTCTACGGTAAAAACATTCAGGTTATGCTAAAACTAGGCCGGGCACAAGGCGTGGCGATGGCTGCAGCATTATCACGTAGTCTTCCTATTTTCGAATATTCACCCAGAAAGATCAAACAGTCAATCACAGGTAACGGTAATTCTTCTAAAGAACAGGTGGCGGCTATGCTAAAAACCCTTTTGAAATTCACTGAAACTCCTGAATTTCTAGATGCAACCGATGGTTTAGCGGTAGCAATTTGCCATTCATTCCAGAAAATAAGCAGTGCCGGAAGCAAAAAAAACTATTCCGGTTGGGATGCTTTCGCTAAGGATAATCAGAAGCGGATTAAATAAAGGAAATTACAGCTGTTCCTTGATTTTTTCTGCTATTGCCTCCAGCTCTTCTTCGGTAAAGCTAAGTTTAGGGCGACTAAAATTCATGTCATCCATGCTATTGATTGGAATAAGATGTATGTGTGCATGAGGAACTTCCAGACCTATGACAGAAACACCAATACGCTGGCATGGTATGGCCTTTTTTAAACCCGCTGCTACAATCTGAGCAAACATCATCAGGCCTACATAAGTTTCGCTATCCAGGTCAAATATATAATCAACCTCCTTTTTAGGAATAACCAAAACGTGGCCTTCTGTTAGTGGATTTACATCCAGGAAAGCAAGATATTCCAATGTCTCAGCGACCTTATGGGAAGGAATATCGCCAGCTACTATTTTTGAGAAGATTGATTCCATGTAATTTGATTTATATTCTGATCAGATATAATTATCTGCTTATTTCAATGATTTCGAACTCAATTTTACCCGCCGGAACAGCTATCTCAGCTTTGTCGCCTACAGATTTACCCAACAAACCCTGAGCTATGGGAGACTTCACTGATATTTTACCTGTTTTCAGATCGGCTTCTGATTCAGAAACCAGCTGATATGTCATGATTGTCCCATTATTGGTATTTTTGATCTTGACAATAGACAATGCAAGGACTTTCGATGAGTCGAGCTTCGATTCATCGATTAAACGGGCATTAGCCAAAACATTAGTCAGCTTTGAAATTTTAGATTCATGATGGCCCTGCGCCTCTTTGGCAGCATCATATTCAGCATTCTCAGACAAATCGCCTTTATCTCTGGCTTCAGCAATTGCTTTTGAAATTTGTGAACGACCTTCAGTTTTTAATAAATGAAGCTCTTCTTTAAGTTTTTCTAATCCTTCCCGGGTATAATAAGTTACTTCCGTCATATCTCACACATTTTATGATAAACTCTTAAAAACAAACAAGACTATGTCGGCATAAGCCAATATAGTCTTGCTCGTATTAATACGAAGATAATATTTTTGATTTTAGATTTCCAAATTTCTATGATGAAATCCAGGCAGTAGAGTTAAGGATAAGCTATAAGCACTTCATTATCAAACAACAAAAGAAAGCTGTTTTAGTTTTTGGGCAAGCACTTCAGAAATCTTTCTGTAAGATTCATGGGTCCAGCCAGCCACATGGGGACTTAAAATTACGTTCGGGCAATCCTTCAATTCATTAAACCATTCCTGCTCCCCTAAGGCTGGAAATTTTTCAACTTCAAGTACATCCAATCCGGCGGCACTTATCTTGCCCTTACGGATCCCATTCAAAACAACCCTTGTATTAACCACCTCACCTCTTGAAGTATTTAGAAAAATGATTGGCTTCCTGAAATGAAAAAGATATTCCTCGTTAAGGAGCTGCTTCGTTTCGAAGGTCAAAGGAATATGAAAACTTAAAATATCTGCCTGTTTAACTACCTGTTCCATACTTACTTCTTCCGCATACTGGTCTGAAAAACCGGTTTTATACTTATCATAAGCGATCACCTTTACTTCAAAACCTGAAAGTTTGCGGGCAAGCATTTGTCCGGTATTTCCATATCCTATAATTGCAAAAGTTCTTCCTTTCAGCTCCCATCCCCTGTTACCTTCTCTATCCCAGATACCATTTCGAACTTCGATATCAGCTTTTCTTAGATTATTGAGCAATGAAAGCAACATACCAATCACATGTTCCGCCACCGCATCCCGGTTTCCCTCTGGTGCATTGATGCAGAATATTTCTTTTGATCTGGCATACTGCTCATCTACATTATCCATTCCTGCACCAGCCCGGGCGATAAATTTCAGATTGGATCCTGCATCAATAAGTTCCTTGTCAATCTGAAACTTTGTCCGAATCGCTATTCCTGTATAGTTTTTCAGTTTCTCCAGAGTTTCACTTCTGCTAATTAATGGAAGATCATCGCAAATATATCCCAGTTTTTCTGCCTCAATTTTAAAGGCAGGATGCAAATGGTCGGCAATCAGGATTCTTTTATTCATTCTGGATTTATTCTCGATGTACTGATAAGGTTCGTCATTTTAACAAAATCATCAACACTCAGTCGCTCAGCACGAAGGTCAAACATTGGATCATCTGCCATGCTCTCCTTGCTCACAAGTGATGACAAGGCGTTTCTAAGTGTTTTACGACGCTGGTTAAAGCCGGCTTTTACAACCTGCCAGAACAATTTTTCATCGCAATTTAGCTTTTCAACATCATTTCGGGTAAGGCGTATGACTGCTGAGGTAACTTTAGGCGGAGGGTTAAATACACCCGGTTTTACAGAGAACAGGTATTCGACCTTATAATATGCCTGCAAAAAAACACTTAAAATACCGTACTCCTTGCTTCCGGGCTTCTCTGCACAACGCTGGGCCACCTCTTTTTGAAACATTCCAACCAGTTCAACTACCTGATTTCGGTTATCGAGTACTTTGAAGAGTATTTGCGATGAAATATTGTACGGAAAATTACCAATGATCCCAAATTTTCCCGGAAATACAGCTGCAAAATCAAGCTCAAGAAAATCTCCGTTAATCAGTCTTGCGCCCAAATCGGGATATTTCCTTTTCAGGAATTCATAAGATTCAGTGTCAATATCGATCAGATAAGTTTCAAGATCCTGCTTAGCAAGCAGAAAGTCGGAAAGAATTCCCATCCCCGGACCAACCTCCAAAACTTGCTTATAATGGCTGATAGCCTTAAGACTGTTGACAATCTTCTCTGCGATGTTTTTGTCGGTTAAAAAGTGTTGTCCAAGATGCTTCTTTGCCCTTACTAAACTCATATTCGCTGCATTTGGCGCAAATTACGGAAAAAAGAGGTTCAGGGAATGAGCAAATTAGTAAATGAGTATAATTTGCTGATTTGTCGATTTGTCAATGGTAAGGATGAGCAAATTGTTGACCCTGTCATCCAGAGGAGCCAGACAATTCTCACAACCCGATGGCTATCGGGTTAATGAAATCGTGAGGCGACGAAGGATCTCATTAGGATGAGCAGGGAGTTTTGCTGCAGCAGGAGCTAAATGTGATTTAGCCAGGAGGATGAATTTGTCAATTGAGACGCCATATAAATGGAAGGATTTTCTCAATTAATGCTGATAATTCTGAACTTAAAACTTAAAACCCATTACTTACAACTCCTTTGAGGTTCATTAATATGGGAATTCCTTTCATTGTCAATTGTCAACTATCAATTATCAATTTTACTCACTCTCAATTCTCCACTCTCCACTCTCAATTTCTTACTACTTACTACTCAAAACTTAAAAGCTATAACTTACTACTTACAACTTAATTGGAGTTTGAGATTAAAGTCTTTATTTTGCGTTAATTATTTTCATAAACGGGCAAGCAGGAATGAGTGATAAAATTAAAGTTGGAATTTCTATCGGTGATGTAAACGGTATCGGTCTTGAAGTGATCATTAAAACTCTGATGGACAGCAAAATCATGGATTATTGTACGCCGATTGTATACGGTCATACAAAAGTCGCATCCTTCCATCGTAAAACAATGGACCTTAACGAGTTCAATTTCAATGTAATCAACAGTCCGGAAGAAGCGCATAACAAACGCGCAAATATGATTAACTGCTGGGAAGAGGATGTCCATATCGAACTGGGCACAAGCACCCCCAGCGGAGGGAAATATGCATTCATATCGCTTGAAAGAGCATTGGATGATCTCATATCGGGCAAAACAGATGCACTGGTTACTGCGCCGATCAATAAGCATAACATTCAAAGCGATGATTTCCAGTTTGCGGGTCATACAGAATACATTCAGGCAAAAACCAATGCTGAAGACTCCCTGATGTTTCTGGTGAGTGAAGATATCCGTGTAGGGGTAGTTACCGGGCATATTCCGGTAAATGAGGTTCCTGAAAAGATCAGTAAAGAAAAGATCCTCTCAAAGCTGACATTGATGAATCAAAGCCTGAAGAAGGATTTCTGGATTCAAAAACCAAAAATTGCTGTTTTAGGATTGAATCCGCATGCAGGAGATATGGGTCTGATTGGAAAAGAAGAGCTGGAGATAATCATCCCGGCAATTACCGAGGCTAACGCCCAGGGAATTTTTGCTTTTGGCCCTTATGCCGCAGATGGTTTCTTTGCAGCACATACCTATACACAGTTCGATGCTGTTCTGGCAATGTACCATGATCAGGGCTTAATACCTTTCAAACAGATCGCATTTCATAGTGGGGTAAATTTCACTGCAGGTTTACCTGTTGTCAGAACTTCTCCTGACCATGGTACAGGTTATGATATCGCAGGGAAAAATCAGGCATCAGCAAGTTCATTCAGGGAAGCATTATTCACTGCAATCAAAATTGTTAAGTATAGAAGAGAAAGTTCCGAACTCAGCTCAAACCCATTGAAATTGAGTAAATTTTCAAAAGACAGGGATTAAAAGGTCTTCAAAACGATAAAACCGAAGCTTTTAGGTGGCCTCATCATCTCATTTTTAAAAAACTGTTAGCAACTAAATAAATTTTCCTAAATTTGCAGGCTCAATTGGCGTGCTTTGAAATCGTTACAGCAATATAGCATTCCGTTTACCGGATTAAAACTTGGAGTTCACAATTTTGAATTCGAAGTAGATGATGCTTTTTTTAATGAGTTTGAATACTCACTGGTTAAGAGTGGAAGGCTGAAAGCAGAACTTGAACTGGATAAGCAGGAAACAATGATGATCCTGCATTTTCATATTTCAGGTGAAATGAAACTGGGATGTGATGTTTGTCTTGCTGATTATCCTTATTCTGTTGAAATTAAGGAGAGGCAGATTGTCAAATTGAACGGAAACGAAGATCTTGAGGATGATACCGAAGAGATCATTGTGCTAAAGAGAAGTGAAACTGAGATCAATGTAGCGACACTGATCTATGAGTTTATCACTCTTGCAGTACCATATATCAGTCGTTGTGCTGATGAAGGAAATACTGAATGGTGCGATAGTGAAATGATTACCAAACTGCAGCAACTGGCTCCAGGGCCAAAAGAAGTGGAAGAAGAAAAAATTGCCGACCCAAGGTGGGAAGCATTAAAGAAAATAAAAAAGTAATAAATTAATACATAGGAACAAATGGCACATCCAAAACGGAAAATATCCAAATCAAGAAGAGATAAAAGAAGAACTCACTATAAAGCAGTTGCTCCAGGTTTAACTACCTGCCAGACTACTGGTGCAGTACATTTACCTCACCGTGCGTATACAGTTGACGGAAACTTGTATTACAACGGAAAGATGGTGATTGAAAATACCTCTATTGCCTAAGTTACCATTCTGATATGAAGATTGGCTTAGATATAATGGGTGGAGATTTTGCTCCCAAAGCAGCAGTTTTGGGTGCAATAGAAGCTCAAAAAGCCTTATCGGCAGACCAAAAATTAGTTCTTTTCGGGGACAAAGATCAGGCTCTGCCTTTTATAACAGAAGCAGGAATTGATCCTGATGTTTTCGAATTTGTTCATACCACCGAAATGATCGGTATGGGAGAACACGGAACAAAATCTGTACTACAGAAGCCTAATTCAAGTATCAGCCTGGGATTTCATTATCTCAAAGAAGGCAAAATAGATTCCTTTTCATCAGCAGGAAACACCGGTGCGATGCTAGTAGGGGCTATCTTTAGTGTAAAGCCCGTTCCGGGAGTTATTCGCCCTGCCGTTGCAACCAACGTGCCTAAATTAAAATCCGGCTTCGGAATCATGCTGGATGTTGGAGCTAATGCCGACTGTAAACCTGAAGTTCTGGCTCAGTTTGGGATATTAGGTAGTTTATATGCAGAGCATGTATACCATATCCCGAATCCTAAGGTGGGCTTGATGAATCTGGGTGAAGAGGAAGAAAAGGGAAATGTTCTTACCCAATCTACATTCCCTCTCCTGCAAAAATCTGATATCAATTTCATAGGTAATATTGAAGGCCGGGATCTGTTCAATGACAAAGCAGATGTTATTGTCTGTGATGGATTTACGGGAAATGTCATGTTGAAATTAGCCGAAACTTTTTATATTCTAACACTCAAAAAAGGATTTAAGGATGAATTCTTTGACCGTTTCAATTATGAGCAATATGGAGGCAGTCCTATTCTAGGAGTAAATTCACCTGTTCTGATTGGCCACGGTATCTCTAGTCCGGAAGCAATTAAAAATATGGTACTTTTATCGCGAACCATGATCGAAAGTCAGTTCGTTGATAAGATCAAAGAAGCTTTTAAATAATTATTTCCAATCTATCATGTCTAAAGTTCATGCTGCAATAACAGCCGTTAATGCTTTCGTTCCCGAGTATATTCTTACCAATAAGGAACTTGAAGGGATGGTTGAAACCAATGATGAATGGATTACCAGCCGTACAGGCATTAAAGAACGCCGCATCCTGAAAGGAGATCTTGGAACCTCCGATATGGCTACCCATGCTGTAAATGGGTTGCTTGAAAAGCGTGGGATTAGTGCAACGGAGATCGACCTTATTATTTTCTGTACTACGACTCCCGACATGGTGTTCCCGGCCTCAGCAAACATCCTTGCCCACAAAATTGGTGCAGTGAATGCCTGGGGTTATGATCTTAATGCTGCATGTTCGGGTTTTCTATACGGATTGGCGACAGGTTCTCAATTCATTGAAACTGGCAAACATCAGAAAGTTTTGGTAGTAGGAGGCGATAAAATGTCGTCTATCATCAATTATAAAGATCGTAAAAGCTGTATCATTTTCGGTGACGGCTGCGGTGCTGTTTTACTCGAACCAAATACAGAGGGTTTCGGAGTAATTGATTCAATACTTAAAAGTGATGGATCAGGAGGCCCCTATTTATGTCAGAAAGCAGGGGGTTCATTAAGACCTGCAAGTCATGAAACGGTTGATAATGATGAGCACTTTCTGTTCCAGGAAGGACAAGCGGTTTTCAAATTTGCCGTAACGAATATGGCAGATGTAGCTGCTGAGATCATGGAAAAAAATGACCTGAGTTCAGATGACGTTGACTGGTTGGTTCCACATCAGGCCAATAAGCGAATCATTGACGCTACAAGCAGTCGCTGCGGTATTGCTCCCGAAAAAGTGATGATCAATATCGAAAAATACGGTAATACGACTAACGGAACCATCCCACTGTGTTTATGGGAATGGGAAAGTAAACTTAAGAAAGGTGACAATCTGATCCTGGCTGCGTTTGGAGGTGGATTCACCTGGGGTTCATTGTATTTGAAATGGGCCTACTAAAAAATAAATCAAAATCGTTTCTTAATATTTTTATTATAATTTTAGGTTAAAATCGTCCACATAAACTAAACAAAATGGATATTAAACAAATTCAGGAGCTTATTAAATTTGTTTCCAGATCTGGGGTAAATGAAGTTTCTATTGAGCAGGAAGATTTTAAAATTACCATAAAAACCAATCAGCCCCCTATCTATCAGGTACAGGCTGCTCAGCAAATTCAGGCTACTTCTACTCCCGCAATTGTGGCAACACCAACAACTCCGATAGAAACCAAGCCCGCTGCTGCTCCTTCAAAGGATGAAAATGCAAACTACATAACTGTTAAATCTCCAATGATTGGCACATTTTATCGTTCTTCCAGTCCTGATAAGCCACTTTTTGTAAATGTTGGTGATGAAATTAAGGCCGGACAGATAGTTTGTATCATTGAAGCAATGAAACTTTTCAACGAAATCGAATCTGAAATCTCAGGTCGTATCGTGAAAGTACTTGTTGATAATGCCAGCCCTGTAGAGTACGATCAACCATTATTTTTGGTGGAACCTATTTGATTTGAAGATTAACAATTTGAAGATTTGAAGATTAAATAGTTCTAATTCTTCATTTTCAAATTACCAAATTTTCAAATTCTCAAATCAAAACAACATGTTTAAAAAAATACTAATTGCAAATCGTGGTGAAATAGCTCTTCGGATTATCCGTACCTGTAAGGAAATGGGCGTAAAAACCGTAGCTGTTTATTCAACTGCCGACCGCCATAGTTTACATGTACGGTTTGCCGATGAAGCAGTTTGTATTGGCCCACCTGCAAGTAAAGACTCCTATTTAAGTATTCCGAATATTATATCTGCAGCAGAATTAACAAATGCAGATGCTATCCATCCCGGATATGGTTTTTTGTCTGAGAACGCAAAATTTTCAGCAATCTGTCATGAATATGGTATTAAATTTATCGGAGCTACTGCCGAACAGATCAATGGTATGGGCGATAAAGCTTCGGCTAAAGAAACCATGAAGAAAGCTGGTGTCCCAACTATTCCCGGTTCTGAAGGTTTGTTAGCTGATGTTAAAGAAGGTATTAAAATCGCAAATGAGATCGGTTATCCGGTTATCCTTAAAGCTACAGCCGGTGGCGGTGGCCGCGGAATGCGTATCGTGTGGAATGATGCTGAGTTTGAGCCTGCCTGGGATTCTGCCCGTCAGGAGTCAGCGGCTGCATTTGGTAATGACGGATTATATCTTGAAAAATATGTAGAAGATCCTCGTCATATTGAGATTCAGGTCATTGGAGATCAATATGGAAAGGTGTGTCATCTTTCAGAACGTGATTGCTCAATTCAGCGCAGGCATCAGAAACTGGTTGAGGAATCTCCATCGCCTTTCATGACACCGGAGCTACGTGAAAAAATGGGTGAAGCAGCCATTAAAGGAGCCATGGCTGTAAATTACGAAGGAGCTGGTACAGTAGAATTTCTCGTAGATAAACACCGCAACTTCTACTTTATGGAAATGAATACCCGTATACAGGTAGAACATCCGGTAACTGAAGAGGTAATCAACTTCGACCTGATCAAAGAACAGATCAAAGTTGCTTCAGGCATTCCAATCTCCGGAAAAAATTATATTCCTGAAATGCATGCGATCGAATGTCGCATCAATGCTGAGGATCCGTTTAATAATTTCAGACCATCTCCCGGATTGATTACTAATTTCCATTCACCTGGTGGTCATGGAGTGCGGGTTGATACCCATGTATATGCCGGTTATCAGATTCCTCCGAATTACGATTCAATGATCGCTAAACTGATCTGTGTCGCACAAACGCGCGAAGAAGCGATTTGTACCATGGAGCGTTCATTAAGTGAGTTTGTTATTGAAGGGGTGAAAACTACAATCCCTTTCCATTTAAGGCTGATGAAAGACCCAAATTTCCGTGCTGGTAACTTTACTACCAAATTTATGGAGAGCTTTGACCTGAGTGAATAGATATGCCGCTGGAAAACAATAAACTATCTTATTTTGAAGCTGAATGTCACAATAGATTGATGCTTATTAAATATCCACTGAATACCATTCTTAAATTAAACAGAATGGTATTTTTGTTTTAAAATTATGAATGAGGAACGTACTGACCTGGTAAAGGCTATTAAGGAAAAAGGTAAAACCATAGAAGCCGAAATGTCTTTTTTTGATCATCTGGATGTCCTCAGGGGGCATCTGATCAGGGCTTCTATTGCTATTGTCGCTTTCACTGTACTGGCATACAGTTTTTATGATTTTATTTTTGATCAGATTATTATGGGGCCGGGAAGAACTGATTTCTGGACCTACAGAATGATGTGCGCAGTAACTGAGAAATTTAACCTTGGTGCCGACTTTTGTGTCAAAAAACTAAGTTTCAATATTATCAATACCGAACTAGGCGGTCAGTTTACCTTACAGCTCAATTCTTCACTGATGATTGGTATTGTTCTGGGTGTACCTTATTTATTATTTGAAATCTGGCGTTTTGTAAAACCGGCTTTACATGAAAATGAACGCAAATCTGCAACCGGATTTGTTTTCTGGGCATCATTACTGTTTATTATTGGTTTGTTGTTCGGTTACTATGTTATCGCTCCTTTATCAATTAACTTCTTATCTAACTGGGAAGTAAGTTCAATCATTAATAACCAGATTACTATTGATTCCTATTTCTCGGTGGTTGCAACACTAACAATTGGTGCAGCTTTAACCTTCGAATTACCTATCATTATCTTTATTCTGTCAAAGCTTGGGATCATGACTCCTGAATTCATGAGGTCATCCAGAAGGTATGCTTCAGTTATTATCTTAATCATTGCAGCGGTAGTAACACCTACCCCTGATCTTATAACCATGCTTACTGTTAGTTTCCCTCTTTTTTTACTCTACGAAATAAGTATTTATGTTTCAGCACGAGTAGCTGCAAAAAAGAAAAAAGCTGAAATAGAATTTTATAAAGACTAATTGAATAAAAGCCATGAATAACACTATATCAATTGCAATCGGAGCCGATCATGCAGGTTTTGAATACAAAAGCATGCTTATTGATTTTCTGAAAGAGTATAGCATTAAAGATTTTGGGACCCATAGTGCCGACTCTGTAGACTATCCGGATTTTGCACATCCTGTGGCAAGTGCTGTTGAAAAAGCTGAATTTACAATTGGGATATTAATCTGTGGAAGTGCTAATGGGGTAGCTATCACAGCCAATAAACATCAGGGTATCAGAGCGGCAATCTGCTGGAATGAAGAACTTGCTGAACTGGCAAGATCTCATAACAATGCCAATGTTCTTTGTATCCCGGCAAGGTTTATTAGCCCCGAACTGGCCAGACAAATCTGTACGAAATTTATAAGTACAGTATTTGAAGGAGGGCGCCATGCCAACAGGGTAAATAAAATATCCTGTTGATAATTTAAAACTAACCAATTAATATATGATGATTAAACAATCACTACTGGCTTTGCTCGTTTTGGGTTTTTCTACACATGGATATTCTCAGGATCCTAATGCGCAAAAATTTGCAGCGGAAATTAACGTAAAAAACGCTAAAAAACATCTGAATATTCTTGCGTCTGACAAGTTTGAAGGCAGAGAAACAGGCAAGCCCGGTGCCGAAAAAGCAGCCAAATACATTGCCAAAGAATTTAAAAAATTAAAGTTAAGTGCTCCGGTAAACGGATCCTATTTTCAGGATGTACCCTTGGTTGATCCCTCTATTGATGTCACTTCTTTTACTGCGAACGGTATGTCCCTAAAACTGGGAAAAGATTTTCTATTTACCGATAGTGGTGATGCAAAATCGATTGAAGCAAAGGAAATAGTATTTATTGGCTACGGAATAGGCGCAGAAAACTATGATGACCTCAAAAACATCGACATAGCAGGGAAAGTCGTTTTAATGATCAACAAAGGTGAGCCAATGAATAATGGAGTATCAGCGATCAGTAAAAGCTCAAAAGCATCAGAATGGAGTACCAGCCAGTTTAAACGCTTACAATATGTGATGAGCAAAAGTCCCTCGCTGATTCTGGCTGTAAGTCCGGATGTGACTGCTACCCTTCAATCTTATTCCCCAGGAAGTGGCAGATTAACTATCAAAAAAAAAATAAAAGCTGCAGGAAATAATCGCCCGGGAAGCGCTGCTGTTGTAAGTATTACACCGGATGTAGCCAATCAGATTTTGAAAAATTCAGGAAAGAACTACGAAAATTTGAAATCAGCTATAGATAACAGCGGCACACCACAATCGCAGGTTTTAAAATCTCAGATTTCAATGAATTATGAGCCTGCCAACAAAGATGTAAAATCTGTAAATATCCTGGGATATCTTGAAGGAAGTGATCTTAAAGATGAACTGGTGGTTTATTCAGCACATTATGATCATATCGGACTTACAACTGATGGTGGTGCTGACAAAGTAAATAATGGTGCAGATGATGACGGATCGGGAACAACCGGGGTATTATCTATAGCCAGAGCCTATGCCAAAGCTAAAAAAGCAGGACATGGTCCACGCAGGAGTGTTCTGTTCTTAATGGTTACTGGTGAAGAGAAAGGTCTGTTAGGCTCAGAGTATTACTCTCTGAATCCGGTTTTCCCTATGGCCAATACCATTACCAACCTGAATATTGATATGATTGGAAGAACTGGTGAATTGTACAAGAACGATGCTGATTCGGCGAATTACTGCTACCTGATTGGTTCTGACAAATTGAGTACCGACCTCCACAAGATCAGCGAAAATGCCAATGCTGTTTATACTAAAATGAAGATTGACTATAAATACAATGACCCTAATGATCCGGAGCGAATCTATTACCGTTCAGATCACTATAATTTTGCCAAGAATGGTGTTCCAATTGTATTTTATTTTAATGGTGTACACGAAGATTATCACAAACCTGGTGACGAAGTAAGCAAGATTAATTTTGAATTGCTTACCAAAAGAGCACAGCTCGTTTACTATACCGGCTGGGATCTCCTGAACCGTGATAAAAGACCGGTTGTAGATGTCAAAAATGATATGCCGGCTACGCGATAGAAGAACTGAAGAAAATGTAGCTCAATCCTGAACACAAATTAACAATGAAAAAACAACTAACAGGCTTTTTACTCTTAGCACTCATTTCGATTCAATGCTTTGCTCAGGATCCCGCAGCGCAAAAATATGCCACCGAGATCAATGCAAAAAGAACTAAAAAACATCTAAAAGTTCTGGCTTCTGATAAATATGAGGGCAGAGAAACCGGAAAACGCGGAGCTGAAATGGCTGCAGCTTATCTTGCACGGGAGTTTAAGAAGTTGAAACTCATTGCTCCTGTAAATGGCTCCTATGTACAGGATGTTGAGTTAATCGAAACATCCATTGTTGTCAATTCATTGGAAGTAAACGGCAACAAACTACACTATGGAACTGAATTTACATTCAGCGGAAGCGGAGAAGCGAAAATAATTAACGCTGATGAAATAACTTTCATAGGATCTGGAACTGAATCAGATCTTAAAAACACAGGTATAGCAGATAAAGTAGTTTTGCTGAAGCAAGAGGGAGAAGGCGGCGAAATTACGAGAAGACTGAACTTTGTAAAGAGTAAAAAACCTGCTTTGATACTAGCGGTAAATGTCAACAAAACCAAGACCCCGCATTCGCATCTATCCGGTGCAAGTCTGAGTGTTAAAAATGGCATTAGGGAAAGTGTTCCGATGCGGTCAAATACCCCGGGAGTAATTCTAATCGAAACTGAAATTGCAGATAAGGTCCTGAACAGATCCGGAAAAACATTTGGAGAACTAAATACCGCTAATAGACCAACTTTGATCAAAGCTGAAATAAAATTGAATTATGAGCCAAAGCAAAGAGAACTTCATTCATCCAATGTTCTCGGATATCTGGAAGGAACAGACCTGAAAGATGAACTTCTGGTATATTCTGCCCATTACGACCATATCGGATTAAATCCTGATGGAGGAAAAGACAAAGTATTTAATGGTGCTGATGATGATGCTTCAGGTACATCAGGGGTTCTGGCTATTGCAAGGGCCTTTGCCATAGCAAAAAAAGAGGGAAATGGCCCAAGGAGAAGTATTTTGTTCCTGATGCTTACAGGTGAGGAGAAAAACCTGCTGGGTTCTGAATATTATGCACTTAATCCTGTCTTCCCGTTTGCAAAAACAATTACTAACCTAAATGTGGATATGATTGGACGTATTGGTGAAGAATACCAAAGTTCCCCTGATTCGACTAATTACTGTTTCCTGGTAGGAGCAGATAGATTAAGTACTGATCTCCATAAGATCAGTGAAAATGCTAATGCTGTATATACTAAAATGAAGATCGATTATAAACATAATGCTCCTGATGATCAGATCTATTATTGGTCAGATCATTACAACTTCGCTAAAAACGGAGTTCCGGTTATATTTTATTATAATGGTAAACATGATGATTATCACAAAGGCAGCGATGAGATCAGCAAGATTAATTTTGAACTTCTGAGTAAAAGGGCACAATTAGCCTATTATACGGGCTGGGATTTGGTGATGAGGGATAAACGGCCGGTGGTAGATGTGAAAGATTAAATTACGATTCGAGATAAAACTCATTATGAGAGATAATTTATGGAAGGTCGAATCAATATTAATCACCCAAACAATACTACCTCATTAAAGACAGTTTGAAATGCTCTTGCTACGACGAAGCAATCTCATGACAGTTGGGAATGTCATTGCGAGGAGGCACGACGAAGCAATCTTATGACGATTAGTATAATACTCTTGAGGAGATTGCTTCGCTACACTACCATTGACGTTTTTCATAATCTTCTATCTTTCAACTAATTGAAAATTGAATTCATTAGCCTTTTTTTGAAGAAATATGAGTTGTTGCTCCTTTAGTTTTTCTTCATACCTTTTGACCCC
>NZ_JAUXXZ010000045.1 GCF_030684675.1 Daejeonella sp.
CTATCGTGTGGACACATCTTTAAACAGGTGTCAAAGTATCAAAATTTATTATTAAGTAGGGATTTAGGCGCTATGCTGTGCCCCTTTGGAGGGGCTACGGGGAGGATCCACCCCCTTTAATTCCCCCGCCAGAGGGGGACACTGGATGCCTAAGCATAACGACACAGAAATGTGTCCACACGATAGGATAGCTATCGGGTTACTTTTTATGTGAGGCGACGAAGAATCTCATTACGATGAGTATGAAATTTTGCTGAAGCAGGATTTATCTCACTATTTGTGGGTAGTCCACTAGTAAATCTTAATCTTTAATAAATAATGTAGCTGTCAAACCATTTTTTGAGCCTCACCCTGCGTACGGAACTACTGGTTTCAAGTTTTGAGCTGCCCTCTCCAAGGGAGAGGGTTTAAAGGTATTTCAAAGATTATTTGTCGATGGAGGAATGAGTGAATTTGTGCTTTACGTCATCCGCCCAAGGCGGAGCCAACCGTTTTTCTCAACCCAATACTATCGCGTTACTGAAATTATGTGGCGACGAAGTATCTCATGCCCAGAAGCAGGCAGTTTCATTTAGAATAGGATCTCAGACAACAGACAACTGATAACAGGTAACCAGCTGCCGAATTTAGTTTAAAACGTCTTCGCTTATTGCACTCTATTTAAAAAATCCCTTATCTTGTTTTATAATTTGATTTTAATCCCGCAGGTGCGGGTTGGATTTAAAAACAAAATAATAAACGGATGAAAAATAATCGCAGAGACTTTCTTAAGGTAGCAGGCATAGCTGGAGTTGGTGTGGTCAGCAGCAGTATGCTGAGTAGCCTCACATCTTGTAATGATTCCAGTCAGGGTACAAAGGCCCCGATTGTTGATAATGAAAAATTGGATCCAACCAAACAAAGTATCATCGGCCTCTATGGGCCATGGGCCAGTTCACTAATCGAAAATAAAGTTCCTTCTCATTCTTTCAGGAATGCAAAATGGCAAAATATTGATCAGTGGAAAGCATCTGCAAATGAACGTATTCTTGATCGTCTGGGAATTCCTGATATTGGTGGTACTCCAACGGTTACGGTAAAGAAGCAATATGAATATGATGGTTTGCATATTGAAGAGCTCAGCTGGCAGTTACCATACGGTCGTCCTACAGATGCGATCCTTTTAAAGCCGGCCGGTGCAAAAGGAGCATTACCTGGCATTCTGGCATTCCATGATCATGGAGCAAACAAATATTTTGGAACCAGAAAAATTACACGTACCGCCGATAAACAGCATCCTGATATAATAGAACATCAGAAAACATACTATAGTGGCATGGCATGGGCCAATGAGATTGCAAAACGAGGGTATGTTGTTTTGGTGGCTGATGCTTTTCCATTTGCAAGCCGAAGAGTGATGATGCAGGATCTTCCTGCAAATATGCGCAATGGCCTAAGTGATAAGGATCCTGAAAATTCAGAAAATATTAAAGCGTATAATACCTGGGCATCTGCTCACGAGCATACTATGGCTAAGTCACTTTTTTGCGCCGGTACTACCTGGCCTGGTGTCTTTTTTGCCGAGGACCAGAAAGCACTGGATGTTTTATGTGCCCGCAAAGATGTGAATCCGGATCAAGTTGGATGCGCAGGATTATCAGGAGGGGGTATGCGGACTGTATTTATGGGCGGATTGGATTCCAGGATAAAGTGTGCAGTTTGTGTTGGTTTCATGACAACCTGGAAAGATCTGATACTCAACAAATCCTTTACTCATACCTGGATGACCTATGTTCCGGTCCTGCCAAAGGAAATGGACTTTCCAGAGATTCTTGGATTGAGGGCTCCGCTCCCAACTTTGGTCTTAAACGACTCGGAAGATCAATTGTATACTCTTCCGGAAATGCAGAATGCCGATAAAATTCTGAAAGAAGTCTATACAAAAGCAAAAGCAGAGGATAAGTATAAATGTTCCTATTATCCCGGCCCGCATAAGTTTGATAAGGAAATGCAGAAAGAGGCTTTCGACTGGTTTGATCAGTGGCTGAAGGGGTAATTGGACTTACGAAATCACCTGTGCGTTTAGAAAGTCGATTTCGTCAGTCACATCTGGGCTAGGGATTTGTCAATGAGGTAATTTGTCTATGAAAGAGAATTAGCAAATTTATAGCCTCACCCTGTGTACGGAACTACTGGTTTCAGGTATAGTGCTACCCCTCTCCGAGCTACCCTGTACACACAAATATTACGAGATTAAACGAGCAAATGATTGATTTAAATTGAGTTGTATAACATCATAGAGGATATAAAGAATTGCAAAAGATATGTATAGAAGGTTCCCGCTTTCGCGGACAAGGCGATGCGATATATTATAGGAGACTCCGGCCTTCGCCGGAATCTAAATGTACGGTCGTTTCCACTCCGATCCCGGCGAAGGCCGGAATCTCCCAATTAACAACAAAACGTTGTCATTCCGGCGGATGCCCAATGTCATTAAGTTAAGGATTTAAGTTCCTGTTTATCAACTATTTAGGTTGATATTGCCGATTATTTTTTGTATATTATACTGGTAATCAATTAGTTAAGTATCATGCAAAAAAACTGCTGTTGAAATTTTAAAGGTACTTCAGAAGGAAATTTTCAGTAATTTTCTTCAGGAGCGATTTAAAATGAGCGAAAAAGATTTTACAAGGAACAGGAAACAGTCATTTTCGGGAACCGTACTGTTTATGGTTAATTTTCTGACCAAAAGTCTTTCATTGAAAATCGTAAACTTTGTCAGCCATTTAAAAGAGAAGCTTGGCAGGGGTCAATCTGCTTTTACCAAAAGTGCTTTTGTTCAAGCCCGCAATAAAATATCTCCTGAGGTCTTCCGCTATTTGATCAACAGACTCAACGATGAATTTTATACGGACAATTCCAATGTAAAACTTATTCTGGATGGTTTCAGGGTGCTTGCCGTAGATGGTTCATGCATCACCTTACCTACTACCAGAGAACTGGAAGACTTGTACGGAAAGTCAACGAACCAAAACCAGGCCTACACCGTCCAGGCACGTGCTTCAGTGCTTTACGATTTGTCAAACCGTATGGCCCTCAATAGTATTTTGTCACCTATAGACATCGGAGAACGCGAACTTGCCTTGCAGCAATTGCAGCAGTGTAAAAAAGGGGATCTGGTCATCTATGACCGGGGATATCCATCATACGATCTTATTCATGAACACTATGAAAAGAACGTTGCTTTTCTGATGAGGGCCAAATCTGATTTCAACTCCGTAGCAAGCGTGTTTCTCCAGAGTGGTAAGAATTCGCAAATCGTGGAGTTCTATCCAGGAAAGCGCATGGATCTTACGGGTAAAACTTATACTAAAAATACACCGTTAAAAGTCAGACTTATTCGAATAGAATTACCCGCAGGGGAAATCGAGCTTCTAATCACCTCATTAACAGATAGCAGGAAATACAAACACAGCCTATTCAAGGAACTGTATTTCAGGAGGTGGAAAATAGAAACTTATTTTGATGAGTTAAAAAACAAGCTCGGCATTGAGCATTTCTCGGGCTATTCCAATCAAAGTATATTGCAAGATTTCTATGCGGCGGTTTTTGTAAGTAACCTGCAGTCCCTGATCGTGGCCGAACTGGCCGAAGAACTACAGGAAAATATGGGTCAGAACAAATACAGCTACAAAGTAAACACTGCCCTTTCATATGGATTTATGAAAGATCGGATTCTTACTGTTTTTCTTAACAAAGGAGACATGAATCCCATCATTAATGAATTAAAAGAGCTGTTTCGGGGCAACCTGGTACCCATTAGGCCTGAACGATCAAACCCCCGAAATGTGGCTAAATATAAAACCCGAATAAAGCCTAAAGTCACTAAAAATCAAAAAGATACACTATGAGTAATCCTTAACTTAATGACATTGGGCGCAGGCCGGAACCTCCATATTAAAAAAATGTGTGTACAGGGTAGCTCTCCGAGGGAGAGGGTTTAAAGATACTGCTAGGATATGTCGATGGGATGAATTAGCAAATTTGAAACGCCTGTCATCCAGAGAAGCCAGAAGGTTTTCTCAACCCGATAGCTATCTTGTTTCTAAAACTGCACAGCGACGAAGGATCTCCTTTTGCTAGTGCGTGTGTGTCGCGCCTTTTTTAAAGAAATTCAAGATTTACACTCGGCACGCCAACGCCAGTCCCGAGTTTGAGAATGAGTAGAATAGTTAATGAATAACAGAATCTAAAACTTACAACCCAGAACTTATTACTTACAACTTAAATCTTAATAAAAATCTTCTTCCTGTACAAGAAATACATCATTGACCATACCAGAATCAGGGCACCGAGTGCTTCCAGTGCATCATGAAACTGTTCGGGTAATGGAGCATATAGTCCTGCGAAAAGTACGTGAGAGGTGTGTTCAAAATCAATGAAATGATAGGCCAGATAAATGGTTAATGAATTCATCCCTATAACCTGGAAAAAGAAAGCCCAGCTTTGGAATTTCAATACATCGATTACATAATAGAAAAGGCTGAGGATTAAAAAGGCCATTCCGGCAGTGAGCATAATGAACGAACTTGACCAAAGGTGTTTGTTGATCGGGAAATGCAGTCCCCAAAAAAGTCCAATACCAATACCTGCAATACCGGCTATAAGGAGAATCTGCAATTTTTTACCCTCTTTTCTGTCTGAACGCAGGACATCACCCGCCATTGAGCCCATTACGGTAAGGCAAAGCGCTGGTAATTGAGTGATGAGTCCGTTTTCATCATAAATTTTTTGCAGGAGCCTTCCAGGAAGAAAATTTCTATCGATCCATCCAACAAGGTTACCTTCCATACTTAAATTTCCTGCGCCATATCCGGGAACCGGTATAAGGAATAAGGCTGCATAGTAGAGCAGCAGAATTCCGGCAACCCAGAATATTCTGTGAAGGCGGGAGAAGTTCAAATACAACAGACTGGCGAAAAATCCGGCAACACCAATTCTGCCCAACACACTGGCAACCCTGATCTGGCTGGGTTCAAAAAATGTGACAGGCTGGTTTTTATCAAGAATCCCAAGAATAACTAAAATGAGCATCCTCCAGAATGCTTTTTTGTACAATTCAGCTTTTGACAGGCCCATTTCTATTCCTTTATTCAGTGAAAATGCCATGGATACCCCGGCAATGAAAAGAAAAAGCGGGAAAATAAAATCATAAAATGTAAAGCCATTCCATGCGGGATGCTTCAGTTGGCCAGCAATCCAGTCGATCCAGGCTAAGCCAGTATTGTTCTCAAGTAGAACCAGGAATGTTCCTCCGCCTGAAATCAGAAGCATATCAAAACCCCGGAGAGCATCAATGGATTGTAGCCTTTGTGGTTTGTTTACATCCTTGCTATTTTTTGGACTAGGTTGCTTTTTCATTTTTCTTGCTTTGAGTGTTTCCATTGTTAAATTAATATTTTTTGATGTAATCAAGAGATTGGTATTAATAATTTGTGCTGTCTTTAGTAAATAACGTTTAATTTGATCTATAACTTAAGGATATTGGGTATCCGCCACGAATAAATTCTGTGAGTGAGTAAAAAGGAGGTTCCCACTTTCGTGGTATTCTAGGTTTAACTTATCTCCAAATTTAATTTAAAATAGATTCTATCATGCTGCTCTCTCGTAATTTTCCACATATGATTCCCCTCTTTTAATCAGTGCGAACATCCTTAAGATCAGC
>NZ_JAUXXZ010000052.1 GCF_030684675.1 Daejeonella sp.
GGGGGAATTAAAGGGGGTGGAACCTCCCCGTAGCCCCTCCAAAGGGGCACAGCATAGCGCCTAAATCCCTACTTAATAATAAATTTTGATACTTTGACACCTGTTTAAAGATGTGTCCACACGATAGCTTCAGGGTCGGGAAATGGAATTTTATTGCGTTTCTATAAACATACGACCATCTTCTGGGTCGCTGATCTATTAATACATTATGTCAGCCTATTTCTTAACCTGTATGTTCAAACACGTAGAACCTGCTTTTCCCGAAGAACTAATTCCCTGAAGCATGATTGTATAATTATTCTCCTGATCAGAGGTATAGAAACTAATCGTTTTTTTACCGTCAGAATTGATCTTAATATCCGGCGACCAATACAATATATTTCTAAAATCAGGCAGTCTGCTTTCAGCCTGCCCGGTAGTCTCATAAACCGGTGAATAAAACTCTCTTTTTAGTTGTAAACCATCAAAGTCGGTTATAGTAGCTCTGGTATCCAACTGAAAATCAGGCAAATTGCCTTTATAGGTCGTAAAATTCAAGATACCTTCAAAGTTCAGGGCACCAAGAAAATATTTTTGAGCTACAACATCCAGTGAACGAACTTTTTTAGGGTCGTATTTTATGATCTTATTACCTGAATCAAAAATTGGGACACCATCCAAAATGATCAGTGGCTTAACACTTTTAGGAATATTTACAAGATGAGGTCTGACCGTGACCCATACTGAAAAATCATCCTTCTGACGTGTTACCGGCACCTCTGCGACATACTCTCTCAACACTTCTTCCATCGTATTGAACCGCACAAAATTATCAAGCAGATAAGTCTTATCCGGTTTCAGGTAAAATGCACTGCTGTCAATCAATGCCGGATAAAATGTCCTCAATTTATTTGATGAGTAAACATTCTGAACCTGACTGCTCAGACTTTGGGTGAACAATTGATTTCTTAGTTCTTCATTAAGGATTAGTTCAGTCGGTTTTGTACTTGAATATTCTTTCGAAAATGGACTCAGAATTTCGATTTTATATGTCGAATCCTGTTGGGTATCCGTTTGGGCCACAAGTTCTGATGGACCATAAATATCTCGGGTATGAAAGCTAACCAGTCCGGAATTATTACTTCTTGCACCATAGAGATGCAGTTTTTTGCCGGGTAATGATAAATAGGCAAGAATATTATTTGCAGGCCCATTAATCTTGGTGTCAATAATCCTTGCATGAATAATGTGTCCGTCGATTTCAGGTATAAACCCAAACACCGGCTTATTCCCGGTAATCACATTTTGCCATACAAATCTTCTCCAGCCATGAGTCAACATCAGGTTATCAAGAGCTTCATCGACTACCGCATCCTTGTTTTTAAGATAATAGCCCGGTGATTCTATATTTCCTTTTAAATCTGATTTCAACCACAAATAATTGAAAATATCAGCATCTTCTGAACCACCAGCACTTGAAGCAAATACTGAAACAGAGGCATCAGCATCAATATCAAAGCCCTTTTCATCTTTTGAAATCAATTCAAGGCTTACTTTGTTTCGGGTTGAATAAGCCGACTTATCGGCCTTAATACCCAGATTTAATTGACTGTAGGGACGGATAAAATACAAACGTTCTGCAAGTGCTTTACCCGAAGTATTGAATAGTGTAAAATGTGATATTCCTTCAGAAAGCTTATTCTTTTCAATCAGAAACTCCGATCTACCCCCATTTAGAGTGATGCTTTCATTGAGTTTTTTATCCTGCCTGGTATGTACAAACAAAACAAGCTGCTGATTTGAGGCCCCTTCATTGGCATGTACTTTAACCTTGATCCGTTCTGCACCTTCATTTTCAAGCTGCAATACATAACCAGTTTTAGCGGATGGTAATTCCTTAACTATTGTTTTCGATCCCGGAATTTCAATGAGCGCTCTGTAGGTTTTACCATTTTCTGGAGTAAAAGAAAAAGACCCAATGCCAAATTTGAGGGGTTTAAAGCTAAGAACGCTGTTATTATTTTCATCTACAAGAGTGCCCCGAAAATCTATACCCTTACCCTGACTATCTATCGCACGAAATGCAAGCTTTGCAGGCAAAGACTCAACCATATTTCCGCCTTCGGGAAAGAACTGTACATCAAATTTCCGGTCTTCTTTCTCCGCTAATTGTTTCTCAGGTTTTGTCAGGGCATTGACAAGTGTGATATTCTTTTCAAAATAAAAGTCCGGGCTAAAATTTTTCATCCAGCTTGTATAGGCTCTAAACTGATAATTCCCGCTGGATAGTGATACCGGCAAATATAAAGATCCACTGCCTGAGCCCTTATCAATTGAAATTTTGGCTTGCAAAACAGGCTTTAGATTTTTATCCATGATCTCAACGTAGGCAACTTTACTGAAATCAAGCGATTTATTTGAAACTGTATTTACATTGTACAATTTAAACCAGAGTATCTCTCCAGCCAGATATAGCTCCCGGTCGGTATGAACATAAATTTTTTCCTGAAGGTTCTGCTCTGAGTACTGGAAAAACTGCTTAGCAATTGAATCCTGGTTAAAAGACTGTGAAAATGCATCAGAAAAACATGCAACTAGTAAAAGCATCCCCAATGTTCTGAAGAGTTTTTTCTTAACTGTTTTTACTGATTTTTGCATTATTTAAGCTGTTTATTTATTGAGATTACCAAAATGAAGGTTTAACATTACTTCCTCCTCTTGTACGACAATCAAGGCATATTGCTGTATTTCCATTATATGATTCTATTGTACCGGCAGCACTTACATTGTAAGTTGTAATCAGGTTCTGGCCGGTAACAAAGGCAGCATACAAACTATCTTTATGATTCCGAACCACTATTGCACTACACGTAAGATCAAAATTCCATGCAGGCACCTGATTATTGCTAATAAAAATCCGCTTTTCAACGATCTGAGAAATATTTATAAATCCTATTACCCTCTCATCCGGGTTGCTGATACACTTAATGTTACCAACGATGTCTGAAGGTTGATTGTCAAAGAGAGAACCCTGCTGTTCAGAATTCCTTTTCATTAATGTGAGATAATCGAAAGCCTCTTTACCTATAGCATATTGTTTGACCAGAATACTGTAACGAATACCCAATCTCTCAGAACGATTCGGAATCAAAGCCAGTTGAAAATCATCAACTACATCAGAACTTAATTTCGCAGTTGAGCTAATCAGAATATTAGTCGATGCTTCGTTCTTCCAGCAGGTAAAAATTTTAAGTGATTCAAGAGGATCTCTGCTCTGAACTCTGGCATCTTTGTAAACGTAATCAGAAAACTCAACCGAGTGCTGTTCCCAGGTTTCTAAATAATCCCATTGATAATATTTAGTATTGTTATTGCTGTCATGAGCATCAATATAAAGACCAACACCATCTCTCTCCCTTCTCCAGTTTAGACTATCAATTGCAGGGGTGGTACGCACCGACATAAGGTCCGAAAGATATTCCTTACCGGCAATTGTCTTAATTCTAAGACGATATTGCAGAGTCGCATTAAATGTAGTAGCTGGCAAGGTATAGACACCCGCAGCACTTTCAGTCAAAGCCAGGATGGAATTATTAAGCCCTTCAACCTGAACCTTGGCACCTTTTTCCATTTGTACTACACTCTTATCAGAAAGTTTAAGCGTACGACTTAACATTATATTTGTCAGACCTCCCTGATTGATAGTCCCTTCAATGACCAGCAGTGTTGCAGAGTCACTTATTGCATCATGCTCAAACGGCTTTTTACACGATAATGAAAACAGCAGAACTGAGATACACAGAATTAATTTTAAAGTCCTTGTCTTCATATTAAAATCTGATATTATAGTTTACAAATGGAATAGCAGATCCAAAAATGGAAAGCTGATACCCTTTGATGAGTCCCTTTTCAGACACAAAATAGGTTGAATAAGCATTGTCCCTGCCAGTCACATTATAGATTCCTAATGTCCATGAATTATGTGTTCGCTGATTTACCTTATGATTTCCATCGATATTTAATGAAAAGTCAGTCCTGAAATAATCGGGTGCACGTAGCGCATTTCGATCAGAATAATTCGCCCTCAATGATCCAGCATAAAAATATTTGCCGATTGGGACTGTAATTGGCCTTCCGGTACTGTAAGCCGTATTAAATGATGCACTAAATCTATGTGAGAAACGATAATTAGCCACAAGGCTAAAATCATGTGGCTTATCATAATTAGCAGGATAATACTTCCCTCCATTAATGATCTGCCCGGCATTTGGATCATCCATTTTCAACAAAGTTCGTGAATAAGTGTATCCCATCCAGCCATTTAACTTGCCGCTTAGTTTCTTAACCAGGAACTCTACTCCATACGCTTTCCCCTTGGTATTAATTACATCAGTCTCAATATGATGGTTCAAAATCAAATTAGCACCACTTTTATAATCCAGATAGTCCTTTAAGTTCTTGAAGTAACCTTCAATGGAAGTTTCAATAGTATTTTCTTTAAAGTTCTTGTAGAAGCCAAGGGAGGTCTGATCGCCGTACTGAGGTCTGATATTCGGATCACTCAGTTTCCAGATATCAGTCGGAGAAATAGCGGTAGTATTGGTCAGGAGATGAATGTATTGCCTTAAGGTATTATAACCTGCTTTCACTGAGAAATCTTCACTAAGCTGATACCGGGCAGACATACGAAGTTCGGGTCCATGGTAAGTTTTGGCCATTTCCCCCTTTTTATAAGAAGCAGTACCTATGACATTACTTTCCGATTTTGGAAGATTTGGAGCATACAAATTAACACTTTGAGGTCCCATGTAATTATACATAGAATAACGAATACCAAGATCCATTGATAAATTTGAACTCAGGTCAAAACGATCTCCTACATAAATAGCACTCTCAAAGGCCTGTTCAGGTGCTAATACATCTAACTTGACAAGTGATTGGGAGCCAAGAGGTTGAAATGTTCCGGGATTGAGATCATACCTGATTGTACTGATCCCAAAATCAATGGTATGCTTTGAACTGAGATAATAATTAAAGTCTGATTTAAAATTGGCCTGCCGGATATCAAAGGCCATTTTGTATGCATTGGTTGGATTAACAATGCTATTATTATTGTATTGATACCTGGTTAATCCTCCTACAAAAATCCCTGTTAATTTATTACTGAAAAGATGCTTCCATTTCATAGACAAATTCTGATTGCCGTATGCGAAGGTGGTATCACTACCCAGATTTGAATTATCATCACTCAGATATCCTGATAAATACAAATTGTTCTTGCTATTAATTGCATGGCTGATTCTCAAATTCAGATCTGAAAAAGAAGCCTTAGCATCTTTATATCCGGAGTTTTCAGGCAGCATTTTGAGCAGCCAGTTGGAGTAGGTTGTTCTTCCGCCAAGAATAAAAGAAGTCTTGTCTTTAATAATTGGACCTTCAATATTCAATCTGCCCGTCAAAAGTCCTATTCCTGCAGTTCCACTCAGTTTTTTGGTGTTACCATCCCTGCTGTTTACATCAAGAACAGAAGATAAACGTCCTCCATAGCGGGATGGAATACTGCTTTTATACAATTCCACATCTTTGATCACATCCGGATTAAATGCTGAAAAGAATCCAAAAAAATGAGACGGATTATAGATTGTTAAATCATCAAACAAGATCAAATTCTGATCAACCGCCCCTCCCCTGACATTAAATCCATTACTTGCCTCTCCAACTGATTTTACACCCGGAAGAGTCAGCATTACCTTGACAATATCCGCCTCCCCAAAGGCAACTGGAACCTGTTTAATGGAACTTATACTTAGCTTTTCAACTCCCATCTGTACATTCCTGACATTGGCAGATTTCTCTGCAGAAATAACGACTTCCCTTAACGAAAGTACCTGTGTCTGGATCTCAATATCCAGCTTGCCGTCAGAATAGATCATTAAATTACGTTTGGTATCCTGAATACCCAATGCTTTAATATTGAGAATATGAGGTCCACGCGGTATAACCAGTGTATAATAGCCAAACTGATTGGTATAGGTGCTGATTCGGGGGCTCTCAACGAAGACAGCAGCTCCAATTTCAGGGACACCGGTCTTTGCATCCCTTACATAACCCACCAATGTGACATTTCCGGGTCTGAGCTGGGCAGTCTTATTCCCTATCTGAATCTGTTTATTTTCAAGAGCGGGGGACAGATTTCCTTGTTCGACAGTACCCATAAGTTCTGCAATAAGTTCCGGTTCCTTTTGCATCTGCCAGCTTAAAGAGTCCTTTTCGTTTTCAAATATTCCATAGGGTAGACTGGCCAGAATCTCAACTCCTTTTGTTAGAAATACATTATTATTCGGATCAATAGTATAACTGAAACTGGTATTTCTGAATGCCAATCTAAGAATAGCGGAAACAGATTCATTTTTCGCACTTAGTGTTACTCGTACACTGTCGAACTCAATGGGATTATAGTAAAAATGATACTTAGCTTTTGATTCAATCTCTTTTACAAAGTCCTGAATGCTTACATCTTTAAAGTCAACGCTAATCGAAACCGGCTTAACCTGTGCGGCAACATGCGATAAAGTAATCAATAAACAGATAAAAAGAACACTTGCTTTCTTCATTTTACTTCTGTTAAAAGATCATAATACTTTACCATTCGAACAATTGCATTCTCAGGATCTTTCCTGAATTTGACATTGCTCTTTTTCAGAAACTCCTGAATTTCTTTCTGCTTGCTTCCCAGAACTTTCAAAACTGATCCTGAGCTTTCAACCGGGTAGTAAACCCCTCCCTTTTTTAGAAAAAAGTTATTTTTTTGCTTGAGAATTGTAATAAAATTTCCTTCAACTGACACCTCCTTTAAAGTGCCCTTAGAGCGATTCACAAGGACGTCAATTCCTCCATCATAGAAATGATCGTAAAATCCCGGAGGTATATTGAGATTATCCACCTTTATATGGATAAAATGATGATTATGAACAGAGAAAAAATCTATTTTCTCATTATGAAGACTAATTCCCGAAACCTGATCAATATAACGTACAACTAATTGATCTTTAATAATATCCAACCTCATTGGGACATTTTCATAAAGAACACCATCATAGTAAACAGAACCATAGCTAATGTCTGTCGATTCAAAAAACTGATGACCTGACTTTAATCTATATGGAAATCCAGTATATTCCGTTCCTCTGTAAATTCCGGACTGTTCACCTAAAGATTGAAAATAAACTGAAGCGGCGTTACGAACAATCAATTGTTCAGCACTAATCTCATTTTTTATCTGAGCGATAGAAAAATTTAGAAACAGAAACTGAAATACCACCAAGAATGTAAATCCAGTGCTTCTGAGCATATTTAAAAGAAACATTCGGTTAAAAAATTTTTCAATTGCGTTTTATGAATCCTGGTGGAATTAATTCACCGAATATAGATTAATTATTCAAAGCAATTAAATAGAAACGAATAACTAGCATTCTAAACTTTTTGTACAGTTTGAGGTTTCTCCACTACCTTACGCTCGATAGTGCCCATTGTAATCAGGAACTGAGCAATCATATAAGTCGACATTATGAGTATTCCGGCAAACGAATAGGGTTCTACAAACTTCTTAAAGGCAAGGGCAGAATCGGAGATTACAAAGAATACTGCTCCTAAACAGATCAATCTGAAACTCAATAGATTTACCCTTCTATAACGGTAAGCTGCGAGAATTGCCATGATAGAGATCACGAAAATATAGGCGAGTACAGGAATTTTGAAGTTATTCAGATAATCCCTGATCCATGAATAATAGCTCATGGAAAACACTCCCATCAGAAAGAGCATCAGATGTCCGTAAACTTTTGATTCCTGGGGATTATTCTTAAAGTCACGAAAAAATGCCGATGAGTATACAATGTGTGCCATTAAAAATGAGACTAAACCGTATAAAAACAGATAGACATCAGAACCTGTGTACAGAAGCAGGACATCCCCTATCAGTGAGAAAATAAGTCCGGCAAAAATAAGCCTGTTAAACCCGGCCTTCATATTGCTTTCCTTGTACA
Organism: Daejeonella sp.; assembly: GCF_030684675.1. Lineage (GTDB taxonomy): Bacteria > Bacteroidota > Bacteroidia > Sphingobacteriales > Sphingobacteriaceae > Daejeonella. The sequence goes on from NZ_JAUXXZ010000052.1 coordinate 8,025, forward strand.
AATAGAAAGCAAGTGATAAACAAATCAATGGCTTGATTAAAATGCTGTATCCTTCAAAAAAAGCAGACTGAACCATCAGATTCAAAATCATGATCATCAAAAAGATAAGCGAGAAAGTTCTGTGTTGTTTAAACATTTTAATTCCGTTTAAGGCGAGTGAACCAGGCGAATGAAAGCAATGCTGAGATGGTGTTTATAATGATCAGATTTGAAAAAAAAATGCTTCCATAGAATGTTAAAGGAACCAAAGTCCAAAATATGATCCTGATATTTTCAAACCAACCAGACCAGTTTCTTTGCTCCATCAATACACCACAGGACGTAAGACTTAGAATTGACAGCAGACTACAGGACACCAACTGTAAAGTACTTAATTCTGAATTGATAAAAATAAGTAAGCTTGATAGGATCAGTGTGAAAAGAAATGTAATCAGAATATACATTTTGAATCTCTTATCATATTCTGGACTATATTTTACATAAGTTTTAATCTCAATTTCTTTGGGATATTGCAATCCACCCAGATAATCCGGGAACCAGCCGGGAGCATTGATAAAAATTTTAATCTTATCAATAAAACTTCGGGCATTTTTTGAGCTTGAATATAAATCTGCCCAATAGTGAAAATTTGCCCAAACCGGATTCCAACTGGCCAGAGGTTTGGTAATACCATAAACTACCTCCTCTTCCTCATTCTGAAAGGTTCCAAACATTCTATCCCATATAATTAAAGTACCCGCATGATTCTTATCAATATATTTTGGATTTGAACCATGATGAACCCTGTGATGGGAAGGGGTATTTAAAAACCATTCCAGCGAACCCATTCTGCCGATTGCCCGGGTATGTATCCAGAACTGATAAATGGTATTAAAAGCACTAACGGTGAGGAACATAATCGGTTCAAAACCGGCTAAGGCCAGCGGAAGGTAAAAAACCCAGGCAAAACCCGATTGGAACCATGATTGCCGTAGAGCGACCGTTAAATTATACTCTTCAGACTGATGGTGAACAATATGAGCTGCCCATAAGGCGTTTATCTGATGACTTTTGCGATGGAACCAGTAATAAAAAAAATCCACACCAAAAAAAAGCAATATCCAGGTCAATAAAGTATTGGGAAATGTATAGAATCTCCAATGCTCATAGATAAATATATAGCCAAAAAAAGTAATAGTTTTTAGAAATATCCCTACCAGTTGTGATCCAATACCCTGACTCAAATTCGAAAGTGAATCATTCAGGCGATAATAATCGAGCTTTTTGTACAGGGCATAGCCGAGCTCTACAGCGATCAGGATAAAAAATACGGGGATAGAAAGGGCGATATAGTCAACTTTCATTATCACAATTTAGTATTTAATCATGAAACAAAAAATTAGATAGAATATTGTTTATTTATCTTAAGGCTGTCTATATTAGCGGCCCGGTACTGATACGGATCTAAAAAAATAAAATCAAAATAGATGAACCCATACCGCAAAGCGGAATAAAAAACCTTAAAACACTCAAATGAAACGTTATATATTACTTGTCGCAGCGGCGGCTATTTCAACTTTTAGTTCAGCACAGACCAAACCAACTGCGGCTCCATTATTTAAGACACAACTGGATTCAGCGAGCTATGCCTTTGGGGCAAGCATTGCTAATGACCTGAAGCAAAGGGGCGTGAGCACTCTGAACTATACATTGGTTTCCAAAGCAATGAGCGATGTTTTTTCAGGTGGGAATGTCATTTTCAGCCCTGAAAAATCACAGGAAGTAATTTATGGTCTGCTTAATGTTCTTGAAAAAAAGAAATTTGAAGGATCCATAGCTGAGGCAGATAAATTTTTAAGTGATAATAAACAGAAAGCCGGAATTGTAACCCTTCCAAGCGGATTGCAATATGAAGTCCTGGCTCCCGGCACTGGTACCAAACCAGTTGCTACTGATGAAGTAACGGTACATTACAAAGGAACACTTACAAACGGAAAGCAATTTGATAGTTCATACGACCGGGGTGAACCAACTTCCTTTACACTAAACCAGGTAATTCCAGGCTGGACAGAAGGATTGCAACAAATGCCAATAGGTTCAAAATATCGTTTCTTTATTCCTTATGCACTTGCTTACGGTGAACGTGGTGCAGGCAAGGATATTCCACCTTACAGCACACTGATTTTTGAGGTAGAATTGATTAAGATCGGGAAGTAGTATTTTTAATTGAGAGTTGAGAATGGAAAGTGGAGAATGCTAAATAGTTATTCACTGTCCTGATTCCTGGTTCTTAGTTCAGTTATCAGTTGTCCGTTATCAGTTATCTGGGTGAACGGAAGTACTAAAAGATCTCATTATTTTGCTATCAGACTAATTACACATTAATCAATACATCTCAATTGAACCAGGATCAAATCTCAATACTCAATACTCAATACTCAATACTCAATACTCAATACTCAATACTCAATACTTCAAATAGTACTCCAAAAACCCATACGCCACTTCATTAGACTCAGGATTCGGGGTATGCTCGGGACGGTTTGTCATAGCAACACGATCCTTATAGCCCAGTAAATTATTCACTGCTACAGAATGATTCAATGGAATCCAGCGACTTGCAGGATCTTCAGAACCTCCCGAAACGAGAAATGGACGGGGAGCCATCAGCGCGTGCAATTCCTGAAGATTATAGCCTTCTGAAACAAGTTTTGGGTATAACCCTATTGCAGGATTTTCTTTGGTGATTAATCCTCTTTTTCGCCAGGGCTGCGGATGATATCCCAGATACCAGGGTTCCCAGTAATTGATCGATTCACGGGAATCTTCGAAAACTATACCCGGATCTGACCACACTGCACAGGCAAATTTCTCGTACAAACAGGAGGCGAACATTGCCCATTTCCCTCCGTAAGAATGACCCATAATACCGATCCGTTTTGAATCAACATTCTGAACCTTAGCCAGAACATTCCAGGCATTCGCAGCAGCATAAGCAAGCATAGATAATGGCTGGATGCTTGCATTTTGAATCCCCGGGTAATAAATTGAGTAGGTTTTCGAATTGGTGCTTTCTGTTGTGCCCAGAGAAAGTGTCACAAATCCCCTTTTGCAAAGCTGATAAGCAAAATCGCGATCCGGAAGATCAGGCCTTCCTAAACCTGCAGCAGTTTCAGGCTCATAATAAACAGTAATAACTGCCGGCTTTTTACCTTTGCCATCAGGAACCAAAAGGTAGCCATTCGTCTTTTGACCGGGGGCCCAACTAAATCTCACTTGATACTGGGTAAAGCCATCCTTTCTAATAGAATCCAGAAATTCCAGCTTCTGATCTGTTATGAGTGCAGGCCATTTGCCCATAAGTCCATTCCAGCGATCAAGAATCTCCACCCTTCTTTTCTTCCATTCTGCAGGATTTTTCACTTCCCTCCCATCATAAAATTTTAGTGGGGAACGATATGGTCCATATTGATTTTTAAACTGATCTGGTGCAGCGAAGTATGGCGCGATTTTCTTCCAGGCTGATTCCTTACTTACTATTTGTGCAGCACTGTTTTGATAGAGTAATGGAAGAAAAAACAGAACCAGAACAATTCGGATGGATAAAGTCTTCATCATCTATTTAAGATATTTTTCAAACCAGTCGAGCATTTCAATCTTCATATCATCAGTGAATACATGTCCGGTATTTGGATAAATGATGCTCTTAAACTTATCCTTCTCCTTGTAAAGTGAGTAAACGGTATCCAATTTTTTCTCCAGAGTTTTCATCCCGCTTAAGGGCGATCCTGCATCCCTGTCACCGGTAAGAGCCAGAAATGGTCTCGGAGCTATAAGTCCCATGACTGCTTCAGTATCAAAGTGTTGCAGCATGCCCGGGACAAAATAATAGATCCCATGCGCTTTTAGTTCCCTTTGTTCAATAAGTTCCTTGTAGCGGGTGAAGCAGGCGATTCCAACCACAACCTTTACTCTTTCATCAAGTGCTGCAAGCCACCATGCTCTGGTACTTCCCATACTCATCCCCTCTACACCTATCTTTTCTGAATCGATTTCAGGGCGGGTGTTCAGATAATCCAGAGCAATTTGTTCATCCCGGATTTGCATTCCCCATAAGGAGCGGCCAAACCACAAGTTGATTTTGAAAGTCGAAGTCTCCTGGTCAGCTCCTTTTGACTGAGTCTCAGGTGCCCCGGCCGGACCTGTCCCCTGACGTTCCCCATTAAAATAACTGTCAATGGCCATCACCGCATATCCTTTCGAAATCAATAAGGCCAATACATCCTGTGCAGTACCTGAATTCGACCCAAAAACATTGTCTTTACTGCTGCCATGTCCATGCATTCCCAATACTACCGGCACCTTCCCTTTAACATTCGTTGGAATAGCCAGGTATCCGGGAATCAGACCATCCACTTCATTATCAATCAGAAATTTTTCGAGTATATATCCGTTCATCTGCTTTCTGAAAACGGTTTTTACATTCAAATTCTTTGGACGGACAGGAATATCACCCAATAATCGCTGAAGGGTAGCAGCCACCTGAACCCGGTCATTTTTCCAGGCAGGCAATCCGGAAGGAAACTGAAAATCAGGATAATTCCATTTTTGATAATATTCAGAAACTCCATCCCACGCCCTTTGTTCTTTCCAGAGCTCTTCCTGTGCAGCAACAGGCTTAGATATCCCGAATAAAATCAGGAGTAATAGTGATAAACAAAGAAGTTTTGATTTCATTTGATATTCAATTTAGTTTGATAATTTCTTAGCAAAATTACAGTAAAAGTAAATCCTTATGCCTTTGCTGCCTCTGCAATAAGTTTTGCCGAAAGATCCTTTCCGAGGAATTTATCAATCAGTTTATGCACTCCATAAAGCAAAGGGGTCATCAGGATTGCAACTATAAATTTATATGTGTAATTGACCAATCCGATTGCTGCAACCATTTGCCAGCTCCAGTTATATTGTGGATTAAGATAAAAGGCTATGAAGATAACTACAAAGCTGTCGATCATTTGAGATACCAAAGTAGAACCGGTAGCCCTTAACCACAGTAACCGCTCGCCGGTAAGCTTTTTAATACGATGAAAAAGAATTACATCAGCCATTTGTCCGATCAGAAATGCGATGATGGAACCGGCAATGATCCACATCCCCTGTCCGAAAATCCCATTGAAAGCTGCATTCATATTAACATCTACCCCATCAACTTTTTGATTGACCCAAAAATCAGACGGAACCAGATTCATCGCAAAACCCACCACTAAAAAAGCATAGCTTATCAGAATTGCAGCCAGTATTGACAAAAAACGGACCTGCCTGACCCCAAAATACTCGTTAATGATATCCGTCATAATAAATATGAGCGGCCATGTTACTACTCCCGCCGACATATTAAAAGACAGATCAGGAACACCAAACATATCGATATTGAATTTCTCCATTCCCAGAGAACCCTCAACAGTAAATATTTTAACTCCGATAAACTCGGCGAGAATAGCGTTTGCAACGAGAAATGTGCCCAGAATGAGCAGAAGTCGACTTTCTTTGCTTTTATAAGTCATTTATGGCTTTCAATTTGAAATTAAAATAATAATTAAATCCCGGGAATTATAAAACATTCTAAATCAGAAAAATTAAAAATATCTAATTTAGGCTTTAATATGCACTTAAAATCTAAATTGCCTGATATAGGTACCACTATTTTCACAGTAATGTCTAAACTGGCTTCTGAGCACAAAGCCATTAATTTATCACAGGGATTTCCAGATTATGAATGTTCTCCTCAACTGGTAGAGCTGGTAAACCATTATATGAAATCGGGGTATAATCAATATGCCCCAATGGCCGGTATCTATTCATTGAGAGAGCGAATAGCTGAAAAGCAGGAGAAACTGCATCAGGCAAAATACAATCCGGAAACCGAAATAACCATCACTTCGGGTGGCACACAGGCCATTTTTACTTCTATAGCCTGCGTAATTCAACCTGGCGATGAGGCAATCATTTTCGAACCGGCTTATGATTCATATACACCTTCAGTTATTCTGTTTGGAGGGATAGTCAGATCTATAGAACTAAGTGCTCCCGATTACATCATCAACTGGCAGGAAGTAAGGCAAATGGTCAACGAAAAGACACGGATGATCATCATCAATACTCCTAATAATCCGACAGCAAAAACCCTGACTGAAGAGGATATGGCAGAACTGATCAGTATCACAAGAGATACTAATATTCTGATCATTAGTGATGAAGTATATGAGCATTTGGTTTATGATGGCAGGAAACACTTAAGTATTTCGCAATACCCCGAACTAATGGAAAGAAGTTTTATAACAGCCTCATTTGGGAAACTATTGCATACCACAGGATGGAAAGTGGGCTATTGTCTGGCGCCTGAGTGGTTAATGAAAGAATTTCGTAAAGTTCATCAGTTTGAAGTCTTCAGTGTTAACTCAGCAGTACAATATGCCATCTCCGCTCATTTGTTAGATGAACGTAATTATTTGGAAATCAGTGACTTTTTTCAGAACAAGAAAGATTTTTTTTATAACTTGATGAAAGAAACAAGGTTTGACCTGCTTCCATGTTACGGTTCATATTTTCAATCGGTACAGTATAGCAGGATAAGTGATGAAGGAGATACCGATCTGGCGAAAAGGATAATAAGGGAATTTGGTGTAGCCTCCATACCTTTTTCAGCATTCTATCGAAAAGGTACTGATCATAGGGTTTTACGCTTTTGCTTTGCCAAAAAGCACGAAACACTCGAAAAGGCCGTTATTAAGCTAGCTAAAATATAGCAGTAACCTTAATTAGGCATTAACGTATGAATATCACTGAATGAATACGCTAAAAATCACAACCTTCCAGGCTTACCTTTTCTGGGAGAACATTGAAAAAAACCTTCAAAACCTCGGGCTGAGACTTTCTTCAATTCGTGAAAAAACCGATCTTATTGTGCTGCCTGAAATGTTCAGCACCGGCTTTTCAATGAATCCTGAGCATCTTGCCGAAGAGATGGATGGTAAAACAATGAAGTGGATGCATCAGCAGGCAAAAAAGTTTGAATGCGTGTTAACCGGCAGCATCATTATTAAAGAGGATAAAAAATACTTTAATCGCTTGATCTGGATGCGCCCTGATGGCACTTATGAATATTATGACAAAAGGCACCTGTTTGGTTTAGGCGAGGAAGACAAACACTATTCCTCCGGAAGCAAAAAACTCTTTGTTGAATTACATGGATGGAAGATTTGTCCGATGATCTGTTATGATCTCCGCTTCCCTGTATGGCTGCGAAATATAGATGAAGAATATGATATGCTTTTGATTGTAGCTAACTGGCCTGAGCGTCGTTCTCTGCATTGGCGTACACTTATTCCGGCAAGAGCCATAGAGAATCAGGCATTTATCGTAGCTGTAAACCGGGTAGGACATGATGGCAATGAGATTTACCATTCCGGCGACTCCATGTGCATTGACCCTAATGGTAAAGTGATTTATTACAAACCCAATGATGAGGATCTTTACACTTTTTCAATAAACAAAGAAGATCTCACAACTGCCCGGGAATCATTTCCATTCCTGAAAGATGCAGACAAGTTTAAATTAGACATAAAATAAGCAATCCTGAATTATCAAAGAAAAATATCCATAAGCCCTAAAGATGGAAATAAAACATCGTGAGAATGCCCATAAAGGCTCATTTTACGTTGAAGAAAATAATACGGTGCTTGCAGAGCTAAGCTATAGCTTTGCAGGAGCAGATAAACTGATTCTGGATCAAACTAATGTTTCAGCTAAATTAAAAGCAAAGAACATTGGAAATAGCCTGGTTGAGGCTGCTGTTAATTACTCGAAAGCAAAAAATATTAGAATTGTACCGCTTTGTCCCTTTGCAAAAGATTTGATTGAGAATACTCCTGAATTTCGGGAAGTACTTATTAAAAAAGATCTTCAATAATTTTGGATTCTGTTATTTCTCTTCAATAAGACGTTTCCTGCATTCTTCGAGCCTGGCTTTTTCAGATTCTGAAAGTTCAGGTAATTGCATATTCATTGCTTTAAATGTATCTACAATGATCCTGCTGATTGCAATTCTTGTAAACCATTTTTTATCCGCAGGTATAACATACCATGGTGCGTGTTCTTCAGTGGTCGCCTTAATAGCCTCTTCATAAGCATTCATATACTGATCCCACTTTTCACGCTCATCAATATCGCCGGATGAAAATTTCCAGTTCTTCAGAGGTTCGTCAATCCGTTCAAGGAATCGCTTTTTTTGTTCCTCTTTTGAAACATTTAAAAAAAATTTTAAAATAACCGTGCCATTCCTGCTAATATGTTTTTCGAAGTTTCGGATACTCTCATACCGGCCTTTCCAGAATGCAGCATTAATATCTTTGACACTTTCAATTCCTGCTATCCCCTCATTCAGAACGTATTCCGGATGAACCTTACAAACCAGTACATTCTCGTAATGAGAGCGGTTGTGTATCCCAATCCTACCACGTTCAGGTAAAGCTTTGTTGTGGCGCCATATAAAATCATGATCAAGTTCTTCGGCACTGGGTTGTTTAAAACTATAAACCTGACACCCTTGTGGATTTAAGCCACTCATGGTATGTTCAATTGCACTATCCTTTCCTGCGGCATCCATCGCCTGAAAAATGATAAGCAGGGAATTTTTATTGAGCGCATACATTTCTTCCTGTAAATTGTCCATCTCATCCCTGAGTTCATTTAACAAATGAACGGCCTTCTCCTTTTTATAATCTCCTGAAAACCCAGGATCATGATCTTTCAGGCTAAAAGGTTTGCCTTTTGCAATTCTGAATTGGTTAATTAGAGCATCCATATAAAAATCTTTGCTAGCAATTTAAAACATTTTTTACCCCTTTAACGTTATTTTGGCAGTATTTCGAAATTCTTAGAAATTTACCTCATATTAATGATGATTTCCTCATATTTACCATATGTTCAGAAGAATTAAAAACAAGCCTCTTCGTTATTTTGCAATAGCTTTTTACTTTATTATCCTATTTTTTTGCGCCCTGGAACTTAACTTTTTGTGGCTGTTTGGCTATTCACCTTCAATAAAAGATATTAAAACTCCCAGTATAAATATTGTTTCAGAACTTTATACCGCCGATGGTAAACTGATTGGAAAATACTATAAAGAAAACCGCACACCGGTTGAATATGACAGCATTTCTCCTGCAGTGATTGATGCTTTAGTTGCGACTGAAGATGTACGATTTTATCAGCATAGTGGTATTGATGTTCGGTCTTTGATCTCAAGTTTGATATCTACCGCCACCGGCGACAGACGGGGAGCTAGTACCATTACTCAGCAGCTTGCAAAAAATCTTTACAGCACCCGAAACAGAAAATCTCAGGGGCTGATCAAATATATTCCACTGGTCAGGACAGTGATTTTTAAGTTAAAGGAATGGCTCACAGCATACAAACTTGAAAATTATTATTCCAAAAATGAGATTCTGACACTCTACCTCAATACAGTTCCTTTTGGGAACAATACATTCGGAATAAAGACTGCATCCAAGCGATATTTCAATAAAGGGGTAAACAGGCTTCAGGTTGAGGAAGCAGCACTCCTCGTTGGGATGCTGAAAGCAACCACTACTTATAACCCTATCCGGAATCCTGAAAAGGCACTGGAAAGAAGGAATACAGTGCTGAGTCAGATGGAGAAATATGAATATCTGAATGCATCAGAGTTTAAAAAGTACAGTCAACGGCCACTTAAACTAAACCCGGGAAGTCTGGATGAAGGTAGTGATGGTGGATCCTATCTAAGATCAGCAGTATCAAGATACCTTGAAAAATGGTGTGAGGATAATGGCTATGATCTGTATGGTGATGGTCTGAAAATATATACTACTATAGACTCCAGACTGCAGCGGTATGCAGAAGAAGCTGTAAACAGTCATATGAAGTTATTGCAAAGAAGATTCGAAGATGTTTGGGGGAATGAGAACCCCTGGCGAACTTCAGATGGAAAAGAAATTCTTGATTTTCCAGAAAAAGCAGCACAAAGACTCCCCTATTACGAATTCCTGAAGAAAAGATTCAACAATAACCCTGATTCGATAAATTATTATTTAAACAGGCCAAAAAGAATGAAGGTATTTAACTGGAGCGGAGAAAAAGAAGTACAATTCTCAACAATAGATTCCATAAAATATTATGCTAAAATCCTGAATACAGGCATGATGACCCTTGATCCTTTCAACGGACATATTAAAGTGTGGGTTGGTGGGATTAACAATAAGTATTTCAAATATGACCATGTAAATCAGGCCAAAAGGCAGGCAGGATCAACATTCAAACCCTTCGCATACCTGGCCGCACTCGAAGCCGGAATGAATCCCTGCGATAAATTTACTGATAAGGCGGTTAGGATTCCTTATACTATCAGAAAGGGAGAAACAGAGTACTGGGAACCCAAAAATGCAAATTATAGTTTCTCGGGCAGAGAGATGTCCTTACGCTGGGCAATGGGTAAGTCTGTCAATTCTATTACCGCTCAAATCACCGAAAAAGTTGGTGCTCAGAATGTAGTAAAATTTGCAAAAGCATGCGGAATCGAAAGTGATCTGAAGGCTGTTCCTTCGGTTAGCCTGGGTCCAAATGATGTCAGTGTTTTTGAAATGGTAAAAGCCTATGGCACTTTTCTGAATAAAGGGGTTAGAACAGAACCCATACTGGTAGAAAAAATTACAGATTCAGAAGGAAACCTGATAGAAGAGTTCAAGGCAGAACAAAAAAGAACCCTGACTGAAGAAATAGCATGGTTGATGATCTATATGCTCAGAGGAGGAATGGAAGAGCCTGAAGGGACCTCACAGGCACTTTGGGAATGGGATCTTTGGAAAAACAATAACCAGATAGGTGGTAAAACCGGAACATCCTCTGATTATGTTGATGGCTGGTACATGGGTGTTACCAAAGATCTGGTAACCGGAGTATGGGTTGGTTGTGATGAGCGGAGTGTACACTTTAAAACATCCCAGACAGGTGAAGGGTCAAGAACTGCCCTGCCAATCTTTGGAAAATTCATGGAAAAGGTTTATAAAGATGCTTCATTAGGGATAAAACCAGGGCCATTCCCTAAACCGGGAGTAGAAATTACAAGGGAGTATCAATGTGAAACCGTTTATAGCCGGCCGGACACAAGCGCAGTAGACTCAATATTGATTGATTCATTATATATTCCATCCGAATCTCCAGACACAGCAGAAACCCCGAATTTAACCATCCGGAATACCACAAGTCCTAAAGTTCAGGAGAACAGAGGTAATCAATCACAGGAAAACAAGCAGCCGGCAAACCCGAAAACAGAAACCCCGATTGATGTGCAAAAAACCCGAAAAGAGATCAGAGAAGAACGCAGACAGAATAAAGCAAAACAAAATAATTGAATTCTGATTTTCTGATCTGATATTTTGAAACTCTGGAAATCAAAATCATTAATTTTACGTAATTTAGAAAAAGTCCATTTCATTTATTGTATGAGAGAGCGTAGTATTTGCCGAAAAATGCCATCATTCTGGCTGATCATAATCTTATTTACAGCCATTTTTTTTAGTGCAGCCACTGATGTAAATGCACAATATTTTGGCCAGAATAAGGTCAGATATAAAAATCTGAAGTTTAAAGTTTATGAAACCCCTCACTTTGACCTGTATTACTATCTAAAAAATGATAGTCTGGTTCAGCGTTTTGCAAAAGAGGCTGAGGTTTGGTATGAACTGCATCAGCAGGTTTTCAGAGATACCTTTTTAAAGAAAAATCCATTCATTCTTTATTCAAACCATCCCGATTTTCAACAAACCACTGCATTAATGGGTGAAATTAGTGTTGGAACAGGTGGTGTTACCGAAGGAATGAAAAATAGGGTAATTATGCCTATTTCCCAATTAAATCATCAGACAAGACACGTTTTAGGTCACGAGCTTGTACACGCTTTTCAGTATCACTCCTTGATAGAAGGCGACTCAACCAACCTCGAGAACATTGGTAATTTACCTTTATGGATGGTAGAAGGTATGGCCGAATACCTTTCGGTAGGTAAGCAGGATGCATATACCTCCATGTGGATGCGGGATGCATACCTGAATAAGGATATCCCCTCTTTAAGAGATCTGACTACTTCTAATAAATACTTCCCATATCGTTACGGGCAGGCATTCTGGTCTTACATTGGCTCCACATACGGTGATACAGTCATTGTCCCATTCTTCAAAGAAACTGCAAAATATGGCTATGAAATGGCCATCCGAAGAACTTTTGGATATGATGAAAGAACATTATCCAGTCTCTGGAAAACAAGTGTAGAGAATACTTACAGACCATATCTTAAAGACACTGCCCAAACACCAATTGGGAAAAAGATAATTGATGATAAGAATGGTGGTGCAACCTATAACCTTGCCCCGGCAATATCACCTGATGGGAATTATGTTGCTTTCCTTTCGGAGCGTGACCTGCTCAGTATCGATCTCTTTCTTGCTGATGCCAAAACCGGAAAAATCCTTAAAAAGCTGTCCAGTAAGGCAAAAAGCGGACATATTGATGAATATAATTTTATAGAATCGGCAGGCGCGTGGTCGCCCGACAGTAAAAAGTTTGCATTCAGTGCATTCAGTGCCGGTGTAACCAAACTTCTGGTAGTGGATGTTTCAAGTGGCCGTGTTATTTCAACTGAAGGCATGGGTAGCGTCGAAGAGTTCAGTAACATTGCCTGGTCTCCAAATGGAAATGACGTTGCTTTTTCGGGTTTGAAAGAAGGCCAAAATGACCTTTACCAATTTAACCTTAATACAAAGTTACTGACGCAATTAACGAATGATAAATATTCTGAATATCATCCAAACTATTCAAGAGATGGTAAATCAATTGTATTTAGTAGTGACCGCACAACATTTGACAAATCAGCCATAGGTGTTGATATTACAATGAATTTGGCTGTAATTGATATTGTAAGCAAAACAATTAGCGATCTGAATGTTTTTGATGGAGCGAATAATCTGAATCCTCAATTTTCAGGCGATAATAAGAGTATCTTTTTCTTATCCAACCGAGATGGTTTCAGAAATCTGTACCGCTACTCAATTGAAGAAAAAACTGTTGAGCAATTAACAGATTATTTTACAGGTATCAGTGGAATTACCGAATACTCCCCTGCCCTGAGTGTTTCCAAAAATGATGATATTTTATACTCTTATTACAGAGCTCAGAAATATACTATCTATAATGCAAAAGTTGCCGATTTTAAAGCAAAGGAAGTAGGTGTTCAGGAATTAAACTTTGATGCAGCAGCTTTGCCTCCTGCAAAATCAGTTGGTGTAAATATTATCAATGCTAACCTGAATAATTTTGAGCGCTTTGAAAGGATACCAAAGGATTCGATCCGGACCATAGCCTATAAGCCTAAATTTAAACTGGATTACCTTTCAAGTAATGGAGTTGGAGCTTCTGTGGGAAGATTTGGAACCGGACTTGCCAGTGGTATCCAGGGTGTGTTCAGTGATATACTAGGCAGAAATCAGATCTTTGCAACAGCGGCAGTAAATGGCGAAATTTATGATTTTGGAGGACAGGTAGCTTACGTTAATCAGCAAAGCCGGATCAACTGGGGTGTTGTGGGTTCACACATTCCTTATGTTTCAGGGCAGGTATCCGCTGCAGTAGAAAATCTTCCGGGTGTAGGGCAAACCTATATTGAAAATTATGATATCATCCGCACCTTCGAAGATCAGTTTTCTGTATTTGCATCTTACCCATTTTCAAGAAACCACCGTTTTGAAGCCGGGAGCGGCATTTCCAGGTACAGTTACCGCATTGACAGGTATAGTAATTATTATGATTATGGAAGTGGTTATCCAATTGGTAATGACAGAAAAAAACTATCCAGGGATGATGCAGCAGCATTTTATGGTGTATTTTTTGACCCTTTTACCACAGTACAGTTAAATGCAGCCTTCGTAGGTGATAACTCCTTCTCCGGAATGACCGGTCCACTCGATGGTTTCCGATATAGATTTGGAATTGAAAATTACCAGGGCGACTATAAACTTAATGCAATAACTGCAGATGCAAGAAGATACGTAAGGTTAAAACCAATTACAGTAGCCGGTAGAATTTACACATACACCCGTATAGGCCGCGATGAAAACAGGCTTTATCAAATGTATGCAGGTTATGGCTATCTGATCCGGGGTTATGATGCTAATTCATTTTACAGGAACGGAACTGCATCCAATACCGGTCCCGGAGAATTTGATATTAATCAATTAGTTGGTTCACGTATTGCAGTAGCCAATTTTGAATTGCGACTTCCATTCACCGGGCCAGAGAAACTGGCAGCGATAGAATCAAAATTTTTATTTTCAGATCTGAACTTGTTCTTCGATATGGGACTTGCGTATGATAATGATTCAAAAGTTGCTTTCCGATCATCCCCACGGACTGTTAACGGGTATATGGAACGAATTCCGGCGATGAGTGCTGGTGTATCACTTAGAGTCAACGTATTTGGATACTTCATCTTAGAGCCTTATTATGCGATACCTTTCCAAAGGAAAGATGTTAAAACGGGAATATTCGGGCTGACATTCGCCCCCGGATGGTAAAAATTTAAAAGCGGCCTCTGGGGTCGCTTTTTTTATTTCAAGTAAAAACTATTTAAGATATAAACTCGTACTTAATCATATGCATAAGATGAACTCAGCTCATGTAAATCACTATCAAAAATAAAAATGATGAAATCACTATTAAGTATTGCGGTCCTGATATTGTTTGTAACAGTAACTAGCTGTGGACAAACAAATTCCAAAAGCACTAAGGCCTTAACATTTCTTGTACAAAAATCTGAAGCAGAATGGAGAAAAGTACTTAGCCCAATTGCCTTCGAGGTAATGGTAAAAAGGGGAACAGAACCTCCATTTCGTAATGCGTATAATGACAATCACCAGAAAGGCATCTATGTCAGCGCTGCAACCGGCGAACCATTATTCAGTTCGGAAGATAAATTCGAATCAGGAAGCGGTTGGCCGAGCTTTACAAAAGCCATTAAAGCAGGTGTTATAACCGTTGTTACAGATAACAGCCATGGAATGGTTCGCGATGAAGTAATCGAAACCAAAACCGGCCTTCACCTGGGTCATGTGTTTGATGATGGCCCAAAAGACAAGGGTGGAAAACGCTATTGCATGAACTCTGCAGCACTAAAGTTCATTAAAAAGTAATCAGGATAAATTTCTGACAGCAGTATTCATCGTTTGGATACCTGAAATCAGAATCTGCTCAAAATCCAATCCAATGGTCAGATCTATCCAATCCGGATTAACTGATCTAATCATTCTGTCTTTCTGTATACGCGTAAATTTGCTGATTAGTTTGAAACGTTCCATTGCAAGGGTTTCAGAATTTAATTCCTCAAAATAAACCAGCCTGGTTAATTGCTGTCCGGCATCAAAAAATAAATTTGGCATCTGCCTGTAAAAACTCATGGTCTTCATCAGGTCAGAACTCATCCCAACGTGGATACAACTGCGGTTACGGTCTGTAACTAAATAAACAAATTTTCTGGTCTTCATGGCTGGTTTAATTAGGATCGGCATATATTAAAATTTAAATTTTTAGTTCTGAAAATATTTACTAATTTTATGAGCATAAATTTACTAACAATTTTAGTATTTCCAAATTTATTTTAAAATGTCAAACATTTCTTCAAATCTGAAGTACCTCCGCAAGAAAAAAGGGCTTACACAGCAGCAATTTGCTGACACTCTGGAAATCAAACGCTCCCTTGTAGGAGCTTATGAAGAGGACCGGGCCGAACCTAAATATGAATTACTAAAAAAATTCGCGGAATTTTATGAACTTTCAATGGATGAACTCATCAATGATCGCATTGATGACCGTTGGAAACCTAAACCTAAAGCGGATCCCGCAAATATCAGAGTACTAAGTATTTCTGTAGACAGTCAGGACAGGGAAAATATCGAACTGGTTCCTGTAAAAGCAAGTGCGGGCTATTTAAATGGGTATGGAGACCCCGAATATATCAGTGAATTACCAAAATTCCATTTACCCATGTTCCGCCAGGGCACTTATCGTGCATTTGAAATCAAGGGTGATTCGATGCTTCCGCTTCAATCAGGTACGATTGTGGTTGGAGAATATCTAAGCAATTGGAATGATGTAAAACCTGGCGATACTTATGTAGTAATAAGCAAAAATGACGGCATAGTATATAAAAGAATAGGAAACAGGGTAAAAGAAAATAAGACATTAAAGCTTATTTCTGATAATCCGGTATATGAACCCTATTCCATTCAGGCAGATGAATTACTTGAAATATGGAAGGCGAAAGCCTTTATCAGTACCAACTTTCCTGAACCTGCGCCGGAGCCAACGCTTGAAACCCTGACCAACATGGTCACACAAATGCAGAAATCTATCTCAAACCTTGATAAAAACCGGAATTAACATAATTTAACATTTGCATTTTAAACTATCGCTCAATTAAATCATCTATCTGATTAAATAAACACATACAGATATGAAGAAGTTATTGATTATTACAGCCCTATTTGTCGGAGTTTTAACTACCGGCTTTGCTCAGGATAGCACACAAAGAAAGAGACCTGCAGGACCCGGTCCACATGGACAGCATTCTGCACAGCAAATGAAAACTCCTGAAGAGCGTGCAAAAATGAGTGCTGATGCAATGGAAAAAAGACTAAACCTCAGTCAGGAACAAAAGGATAAAGTTTATGCCCTGAATCTTGAACGTGCTCAGAAAATGGAAAAACTTCATAAATCTGAAATGGATCAGAGAAAATCTCAGATGGAAAAGCGCAAAGAAATCATGATGGAGTCTGAAAAGAAAATGAATAAGATTCTGAATGAGGAGCAACAAAAAGCGATGGAAGAAATGAAACAAAAATCTAAAGAAAGAATGAAGCAAAGGTCGGAACACAGACCGGGTATGAGAAAAGGTTGATAATTCCTTGATTCATTTCTAATAAAAGCGGCCCATTTCAGGCCGCTTTTATTATTTTTAACAAAAAAATTGTGAAAGACATCAATACTTTCATTTCAGAAAGTCTGCAGCAGCGTATAAAAAACCATTCGCTGCGCACTTTAAAACCTGAGAATTCGTTAATTGACTTTTGTTCTAACGATTACCTGGGGTTTTCGCGATCAGAAGAACTTAAAATGCTATTTGATGATGAATTAAAGAATTATCCTGAATATCGACTGGGTTCTGGCGGTTCAAGGTTACTGGCCGGTAATCATAGCTTTACTGAAAGTCTGGAGAACCAAATCGCCATTTTTCACGATTCAGAAAGCGCACTAATTTATAATTCAGGCTTCGATGCTAACATTGGTCTGTTCGCATCCCTTCCGCAGCGGGGTGATACCATTATTTCAGATGAATATATCCATGCATCTATAATCGATGGAATCAGATTAAGCCATGCATCCCGTTATATATTCAGACATAATGATCTTTCGAGTCTGGAACAAAAATTAAAACTGGCAAAAGGAAAAATATTTATTGTCGTTGAAAGTGCGTATTCAATGGATGGAGATGAAGCGCCGCTGAAGGAAATAACAAAACTTGCAAAGCAATATAATGCTGCACTCATTGTCGACGAGGCTCATGCCGTGGGGATATTCGGAGAATCCGGCAGAGGTATGGTACATGAACTGGGACTTTGTGAAGAGGTATTTGCAAGGATAATAACCTTTGGTAAAGCTTTGGGTACTCATGGTGCTGCTATCCTGGGCAGCAGCCAGCTAAGATCCTACCTCATAAATTTTTCAAGAGCATTCATTTATACTACAGCCGCACCCTTCCTGAACCACCTGGCTGTTAAGAGCGCATATTTGTACTTTAAAAGCAGGGATCATCAAACAGATATCCATCAGCGAATAAAACTATTCAAACAAAGTATAAAATCAGGGACCAAACTTCTGGATAGCAGATCAGCCATCCAAATTATTGTCATTCCCGGTAACGATAAGGCAAGGGAAGCCGCCCGGCTCATACAGCAGGGAGGATTTGATGTCAGAGCCATTTTGAGTCCGAGTGTTGCAGCAGGATCAGAACGCCTGCGGATCTGCCTGCACAACCATAATTTAACGACAGAGATCAAAAACCTTTGCGAACTTTTAAACCGAATACTTTGAGCACTCGTCCCATTTTTATAACAGGAATAGGCACAGGCGTTGGTAAAACCATCGTTTCAGCCATTCTGGTACAAAAACTACAAGCAGATTACTGGAAACCTATCCAATCAGGTGATCTGGATAACAGCGATACAGCCCATGTCAGAAGTCTGGTATCAAACAAAACAACAACATTGCACCCCGAGACATATCGGCTTACCCAACCCTTCTCTCCGCACAAATCAGCTGCATTAGATGGTATATACATTGATCCGGAAAAAATTGTATTGCCAGAAACAAGTAATCAGTTAATAATAGAAGGCGCTGGCGGATTAATGGTGCCTCTGAATCAGAATTTTTTAATGATTGACCTGATCAAAAAACTGGATGCAGAAGTTATTCTGGTATCTAAAAACTATTTGGGTAGTATCAATCATACCCTGATGTCGGCCGGGATTCTGAAAAGCAATGGTATTAAATTAAGCAGGCTTATATTTTCCGGGGCAAAGGATCGTGATTCTGAAACAATCATCAGCAAGCATTTGCAAATCGAAACTTTGCATATTCCCTATTTTGATGAACTGAATTCAGAAATAGTATCATCTTTCGCAGAAAAAATGGCCTGGTAAGTGAGTTTTTAACCCTAAGGGGGAACCACCCCATACAAAAAAAAGGTCCTGAGTAAAACTCAGAACCTTTTTTTTATATAATAAGCTCTAAAACTTAGAAACCAGGATTTGGTTGTAAGCTTTTGTTATTATCCAATTCACGCTGAGGGATAGGAAGAATAGTCTTCTGACCACCATAAGCAGCTAATGGATTATTTGCTCTAAGATTTTGCTTGTATCTAAGCATATCCATTCTTCTGAAACCTTCGAAAGCAAGTTCTTTTCTTCTTTCAAGAAGAATTGCATCAATTAAAGCAGCTTTGGTTAAAGGAACCTTATTGCCTAAACCTGCACGGTTCCTCAGGGAGTTCAAAATATTTATAGCTTCTGCATTAGGCAAAGCATTAGCCTGAGCCAATGCTTCAGCAAGGTTCAGATATACTTCAGTAATTCTGATAACAGGTGAGTTATCTGCATTGTTTACAGCATCAGGGAATTTAGATGTAAATGCACGGCTTACAGCATCTGCTGCAGTACCTGTACGCTTAAGTAGATAACGCTTATCTCCTGGCTCAGCTTCATAAGCTGCAATCAAATTAGCAGAAAAAGGAGCATCACCACGACCACCTAATGGTGCAGGAGAATAATATGATGCCCAGCCACCTGAACCAGTTCTTCCATTATCAGTAGGAGAATTCTGAATAGTGAACACATCTTCAGCGGTATTTTTATCATAAAAGGTATAATCAGTTGCTAAAGTGTAAGGACCTGTGATTGCAGCCCTTGCAGCTGTGATTGCATTTGCCCACTCTTCGCGGTATAGATATAACCTTGATAATAATGCATTAGCTGCACCTTTAGTTGCACGACCTCTGGTATCTACACCAGTTGCATAACTTGCAGGCAATGCTGCTGCTGCTTCGGTAAGATCCTTTTTAATCTGATCATGAACCTGATTAACAGTTGCTCTTGCTGGGTATGAAATTGTACCTGTAAAATCATCGACAACAAGAGGTACACCAAGATTAGTTCCTGTTGTTACCTGAAATGGTTGAGCGTACATGTTTACCAATTGTAAATACGCTAAAGCACGTAAAAACTTAGCTTCTCCAACAAATTGGTTTTTCTCAGCATCGGACAAACCTGAAACACTGGCAATATTGCCAATTACTTTATTAGCACGGGTAATAACCTGATAATGTACCTGCCAGATACCTGATACGTTACCATTGGTTGAAACTGTTGTGAAATCCCTTAACTCTTGTAGAGTTGGAAATGATCCCACAAATTCCACGTTATCTCCCATATACTCTTCAATCATTTGCGGCATAGAACCGTAAAATTCAAGAGTTTGAGCAGTACTGTATACACCTAATACGGCACTTCTTGCAGTAGAAGGATTACTGAAAATGGTTTCTTCAGTTAAATCCTGCTCTGGTGTCAGCGCTAATTTATTTTCACATGAACTCAGTGAAAATGCCAGTGCTGAAATTGCTATTATATATTTTATTTTCATTATTTCTTATATTAAAGTCCTAAGTTGATACCAAAAGTAAGGGATTTAGCTTGCGGCAATGCGAAGAATGATTCACCCATGATAAGATTGCTTGCTCCATTTGCTGAAACCTCAGGATCTGGTCCTCTGAAATCTTTGTTTTGAATTGTCCATAGATTTTGACCTAAGACATAAATCCTTGCAGAACGCAACACTTTAGTTTTGCCAAGAACAGACGATGGTAGATTGTAACCAAGTGTTACAGTTTTCAATCTTGCATAAGATCCATCTTGTAATTGACTAGTAGACAACTGATTAAAGGTGCCACGGGTCGGGCTATTCAATCTTGGTGCAAAAGCCTGATCTCCAGCTGTTTTCCAGTAGTTTAACAGGTCAGTACTTTTATTGAATGAAGGTGTTGCAACATTCTCAGTAAAACGTAAACCGTCAATTAAGACCTTATTGCCATAGGCAAAGTTAAAGAATGCACTAAGATCAAAATCCTTATAACGGAAGGTATTTGTGAAACCACCAACAAAATCAGGATCTGCATGACCTACTAATACTCTATCTGCAGCAACCGGAGTTGTAGTTGGAGTCCCGTCTTTTTTCAACCATTCAGCGTCACCGGTTGCAGGATTAATTCCTTTATATCTGATCAGGTAGAATGAGTTTCTTGATTCACCAACAATGGCTCTTTGAGCAGTAGATCCTGAAATGAAGTTTCTACCTTCCGGATCTTTGTTCTCAGGTAAAGACAATACAGTATTTTTGTTGAAACCAATATTGAAATTTGTTGTCCATGAGAAGTTTTCAGATTTAACATTTTGAGTACCTAAAGTAACCTCGAAACCTCTGTTTCTCATCTCACCAATATTCTGAGTTGCCGAAGCAAAACCGGTGGTAAATGGATAAGGAACACTAGCCAACAATCCTACTGTATTCTTATTATAGTAGTTTAACTGCAAATCAACAGCATTAAATAATCTGGCAGTAAGGCCGATATCCAGTTGTTCTGTTTCTTCCCATCCTAAGTTAGGATTGGCAACACGTGCAGGAGTAGATGCAGAAGCATCACTGTAAGCTGCACCAGCACCAAATGTACCCAGATAATCGAAGTAACCAATCTGATCATTTCCAGATATACCATAACTAGCAGTGAATTTCAGGAATTGTGCAATTTTGTTATCCTTGTTAAAGAAACTCTCATTTGATAAAATCCATCCCGCTGAAGCTGCATAGAAAATACCATATTTCTTGTTTGCTCCGAAACGTGAAGAACCATCTCTTCTTACTGTTCCTTCAAAAAGATATTTATCAGCATATGAATAACCAAGACGGGCAAACTGAGATTCTAATGCCCATTCTGCACCAGTTTCAGAAGCAGTAAGCGGAGTTGAAGCAGAACCAATATTTGGTAATGCATCACTTGCAAATCCTTGTCCTTCAAATAAACCATTCGTTAATCTCGAAGTTTCGAATGAATAACCTAATAATCCGCTAACAGAATGATTTTGACCTATGATTTTATTATAGTTCAGGGTGTTTTGAGTCAACCATTTATTATCTGAACGTCTTGAGATGTATCCGTAACCACCAGGTGTAAATACATCAACTTCACGATATTTCTCATCAAATAAGGCATTATCAATACCCCAGTCAGTTTTGAATGTTAAACCACTGATGATATCCACTTCAGCATAAGCATTACCTGTATTACGGGTTGAATTCAACTTGTTGAAACCTGTTGCTTCAAGACCAATTACGTTTTGAATAAACCCTGTATTTCTAAAATTTCCGTTTGCATCATACGGCATAACATATGGTAACTGCAAATAAGAAGAAGTTAAAGGAGCGTAAGTACTGTTTTCAGCACCAATACGGTCTGAATTAACTCTAGCTAAATTATAGTTTAAACCAACTCTAACTTTTTCACTGATGTTGTGATTGAAGTTGAAACGGCCTGATAAACGCTCAAGATCATTTCCTATGGTATAACCTGACTCGTCAGCAAATGTACCCCCAAGATAGAATCTCGTTTTGTCGTTTCCACCTGATGCGCTTGCATTAAAATTATTCATTTTTCCAGTTCTTAGCACTGCATCTGTCCAGTCAAAGCTGGTTGTAGGATAAGCAGGAACTGCAGTATTGTTTGCCTGAAGAAAATCTCTACGGAAGGTTCTCCACTGATCAGCATTCATGTACTTTAAGATATCAGTAGGTTCGGAAGTACCATTGAAGTAGTCGACATTAATCTTAGTTGCAGAATTATTTGCACCAGACTTAGTCTTGATCAAAATAACACCATTTGAGCCTCTTGAACCATAGATAGCTGCTGCAGATGCATCTTTAAGTACCGTCATACTCTCAATGTCATTTGCATTAATATTCAACAATGGATTCAAACCTGAACCACCACCTTGACCCTGTGTGTAGTTTCCGGTATTCAAAGGCACTCCATCAATTACATAAAGTGGCTGACCACCTGCTGTTAAAGAAGAACCACCACGGATTGTAATTTGTGAAGCAGATCCAAGTACACCTGATGAATTCACCATGTTTACACCGGCCGCCTGTCCTTGCAAAATTTGCTGAGGACTAATAATTGGAACGTTTTTGAATGATTCAGCACTTACAGATGAAGTTGACTGAGTACTCAAAGCACGACTCTGTGCACCATAACCAACCACAACAACTTCAGAAAGTAGTTTTGCATCGGTCACTAAACGTACGTCAACACGACTTCCGGAACCAACTGTGATTTCCTGTGAAACATAACCGATGTAGGTAAATGTCAACACGGAGGCATTAGCAGGAACATTTAAGGAATAATTCCCTTCAGCACCCGTAGTCGTACCCGCAGTGCCACCTTTAACACGTACGGAAACACCAGGCAGAGGGAGGCCGTCATCAGCTCCAACAACTCTACCAGAGATAGTCTTATTTTGTGCTATTGCGCTGGTAACAGCGAATAAGCCAAACAATAAGAAAGCTAGTAATTTTCTTTTCATTTTTAAAATGTTTAATTTGATAATTGGTTTTAATCCGCAGACACGGACTTCAGGGCGCAATAATAAGTGTTCTAACACAATATTCGTGTATTCTAACTGTAACTTTAGAGTAACAAAAATGTTGCGCAACAAAGAAATGCTAACTCTAAGACAATGACTTCCTAATTCAAGGAAGACTAATATTACACAATAAAGAAAAGCTTCATATCAATATTGTTTGAATAATTAGGTCCTTATCTTAGTAACAATGATTGTTACTAAATGAAAATATCTGCATACTATTTGCACTTGCTTTGATAAAACTTCTTTTCGGGCCGAAGAAAATAAGCGGAAAATCATTCCTAAATTTGAGCAGCAGCATAATAATCCTGAATATTTAAATTCTATATAATCAATATGCAAACAATTTCAGTTATCGGATCCGGGACTATGGGCAATGGCATCGCTCATATCTTTGCATTGTCAGGTTATCTTGTCCACCTGGTAGATATTTCAGAAGAAAGTCTAAAAAAGGGGATGGAAACCATCCATAAAAATCTGGATCGTCAGATTGCCAAAAACCTGATTACTGATGAACTGAAGCAAAAGACCATCAATAATATTAAAACTTTTACTGATCTGGGAGTAGCTGTTCATGACTCTGATCTGATCATTGAAGCTGCAATAGAAAATCAGGGGATTAAACTACAAATATTCAGAGACCTGGATCTCTACTGTAAACCTGAAGCTATTCTTGCATCAAATACCTCCTCCATATCTATTACTACAATAGCCTCTGCCACCAAAAGACCGGATAAAGTGATTGGTATGCACTTTATGAACCCCGTCCCCGTAATGAAACTGGTTGAAGTAATCAGAGGATACTCAACTTCAGATGAAGTTACCAAAAGTATAATGGAGCTTTCACTTAAACTCAATAAAATACCCGTTGAAGTAAATGATTATCCTGGATTCGTTGCAAACCGAATTCTAATGCCAATGATTAATGAGGCTATTTATACCTTGTACGAAGGTGTAGCCGGAGTTCATGAAATAGACACAGTTATGAAGCTTGGCATGGCACACTCGATGGGCCCTTTACAACTGGCTGATTTTATCGGCCTCGATGTTTGTCTCGCCATAATGAATGTTTTATATCAGGGTTTTGGAAACCCAAAATACTCTCCTTGTCCCCTGCTGGTCAAAATGGTTACAGCTGGTCAGTTAGGAGTTAAAACAGGAAATGGATTTTATGACTATTCAAAAGGATCGAAAGATCCGGAGGTTTCGGGTAAATTCAAAAGGTAAATTGGAAATTATGAGGTATGAAATCTGAGGTATGAGGTACGACTGAGGAATCTGTTTCAAAATAATATTCATTGTTAATTATCTTAAAGCTGTAGGCCGTTATAATCTTAACAGATTTCTCCACGCATCTCAATTATTGGAAATGGAATAATACTACCCGCGTGTTCGAAATGACGGTAATTCAATTCTCCATTCTCAACTCTGCATTCTCAATTATTTACATTCTTGCTGGCACTCGTATCCCCAGCAATGCCATTCCCTTGTTGATTGTAACTGCACATGCGGAGGCAAGATCAAGCCTGAAATTTCTGACACTTGTATCTTCTGCTTTGAGTATGCTTTCCTCATGATAGAACTTATTAAAAAGTTTAGCGAGCTCAAAAACATAATTTGCAATATGCGCCGGACTATACTCCATTGCAGCTGCAGAGATAACTCCAGGGTATTTACTAAGATTAACGATCAATTCCCTTTCCAGTATTGTCAGTTCCAGTGAATGATTACTTGAAATCCTGGTTTTATAATCTGCTTTTGCCAGTACAGAACGTATCCTTGCATGGGTATATTGAATAAATGGACCTGTATGCCCCTGAAAATCAATGGATTCATTCGGATCGAACAATAGCCTCTTTTTAGGTTCTACCTTCAGAAGGAAAAACTTAAGTGCACCCAAACCAATCATATTGTACAAATCGGCCTTCTCGGCTTCAGAAAATCCATCTACTTTGCCCAATTCTTCTGTACGTTCCTGCGCCGTCCGAATCATATCATCCATCAATTCATCAGCATCAACAACAGTGCCTTCTCTTGATTTCATTTTACCGGAAGGAAGATCTACCATCCCATAAGACAAATGATATAATCCCTTAGCCCATGGCTTTCCTAATTTCTGCAGAATTAAAAACAAAACTTTAAAGTGGTAATCCTGTTCATTTCCAACCACATAAATGGACTTGTCCACTTTAAAATCATCATATTTCAACTGCGCAGTTCCCAAATCCTGTGTAATATAAACCGAGGTTCCATTTGCGCGTAAAACCAGCTTCTGATCCAGTCCGTCTTCGGTAAGGTCTATCCAAACTGAACCATCTTCCTTTTCAAAGAAAACACCTTTATCAAGCCCTTCATCGATGATATCCTTACCGAGCAAATAGGTATCAGACTCATAATAATATTTTGCAAAATCAACCCCAAGCTGATTATAGGTTTGTTCGAAACCTGCATATACCCATGAATTCATCATGGACCATAATGCTATAACTGCAGGATCACCAGCTTCCCAATCCAGAAGCATTTCCTGAGCCTGTCTGATCACAGGAGCGTTCTTCTTTCCATTATCTTCAGTCTGACCTTCTTCCACAAGCTCCGCGACCTGCTTTTTGTATTCCTGATCAAAAATAACATAGTATTTACCCACCAAATGGTCACCTTTGAGTCCGCTGCTTTCGGGTGTCTCTCCATTACCAAATAACTGCCAGGCAAGCATTGATTTGCATATATGTATGCCTCGGTCATTAACCAGGTTTACCTTAATCACTTCATAACCATTAGCCGAAAGTATCTCCGCAACTGAATACCCCAATAAATTATTACGAACATGCCCCAAATGCAAGGGCTTATTGGTATTTGGAGAGGAATACTCAACCATTACCCGTTTTCCATTGGCTGGAAACTGGCCAAAACCCTCATTTAATACATTATTTAGTAATTGATCAATCCAGTAAGAGTCTGAAATGGAAAGATTCAGAAAACCCTTAATGACGTTAAATGCAGTCACTTCCTGAATATGCTCCTTAAGATATTCGCCAATTTCAGCTCCGGTTTGTTCAGGTGTTTTCTTTGAAAGTCTTGTAAAAGGAAAAGTTACCACAGTTACCTGGCCTTCAAACTCCTTCCTGGTTTCCTGAATAACGATGCTATCTATTCCAATCTCTGATTGATAAAGTACTGAAACAGCCTTTTGAATATGCTCTGCTATGGTATTTTCTATTGTCATCTGCTATGGGTATGCACCCTGTAAATTTAATCGTTAATTAAAGCATTTGTTGCCCGCAATAAAATCTCAAAAGCATTTTCAGCCATAAGATTCTCCCGGTCAAGTGTTGGATTTACCTCCACCATCTCAAATCCGCAAACTTTTTCACTACACATCAGTCGGGCAAGTAAATTGCCGGCTTCTCTTTCGGTAATACCATGAGGTACTGGTGTGCCGGTGCCCTTTGAAATAGCGGAATCCAGTGCATCCACATCAAATGAGACATAAATCAAGTCGCAATTTTGCAAATATTTCAGCGTATCCAGCGCAACCCTTTCCACTCCCCTCTTTCTAACCTCCGATGGCGGGAAATTCTTAATCTTATGTTTCTTCAGCAAATACTGTTCGGGCGACTCAGAATCACGCATGGCAATATAAACCAGGTCACTATACTTTATTTTAGGGGCAATATTAGCAACATTCTTTAACTGATACCAGTAATTTACAGTCTCCTGATCCGGCACATTGATCTTTGACTCAATATTATCCTCATCCAGAACTATTGCCAGTGGCATTCCATGCAGATTTCCTGATGGAGTGGTGTACGGCGAATGAATATCAGAATGAGCGTCAATCCAAATCACGCCAAGCCTGCTTTTTGGGAAGGCTTTACGGATACCTGAAATGGTCCCTGCAGAACAACTATGATCACCCGACAGTATAATTGGGAATTCTTTATTCTTCAGAGTCTTTGCAACTTCCTCAGCTATACGTTCAACCATTGTGAGTACACCAGATACTCTTTTAGCAAATTGATTACCGGCAGTTTCAAGCAAAAGATGATTCTCATTTGGTACTTCAACACTTTTGTACTTTTTGAAATATCTGCTGCCAAAGTCGAGCGCAGCTATTTTAATTGCATCAACTCCCAAACTTGAACCGCGCGTTCCTGCTCCGATTTCTGATTTAACCTCAATTATTCTTAGTTCACGCATGCCCCTTTACTCTTTGCTTTACAGATAAGAACACAGGCTTAATATTTTTAAGCTCCGTATTATGTTCTATGCTATATGCTTTTTATATCTTTGCCAAAATTATAAAAAAATGCAGAGTTACGCGGAGTTTCTTGATTTAAGCGTGGGGTTCCCTCAGGATGGTTTTGACATCATTGATGATGAACTTTATTTCCATGATCTGAACCTTATGGAAATGATTGAAACCTATGGTTCCCCTCTCCGGTTCACTTATTTACCAATAGTGAGTAAAAAGATCCAGCAGGCAAAACTATTGTTTCAGGCAGCCATCGTGAAGAATAACTACCGGGGTGGTTATAAATATTGTTATTGTACCAAAAGCTCTCACTTCAGACATATTGTTGAGGAAGCGCTACGAAATGACATCCACCTGGAAACATCTTCTGCCTTTGATATGCCTATGATCGATGCCCTCGAAAAGAAAGGTTCATTGAACAAGGATATTACAGTTATATGTAACGGGTTCAAAACTTTCCAGTACAAACAGTATATTATTGATATGCTGCACGATGGATTTAAAAACATTATCCCGGTACTGGATAATAAAGAGGAGTTCAATATCTATGATGATGAGTTGGATATTCCATGCAGCATTGGTATGCGTATTGCTGCAGAAGAACAGCCTGATTCACAGTTCTATACTTCCAGATTGGGAATCAGAATGGAAGATATTATTGAGTTTTACAATCATAAAATTGCCCTCAACCCAAATTTTAAGGTAAAGTTGCTTCATTTCTTTATCAATTCAGGAATATCGGATACCCCGTACTACTGGAATGAGCTTGAAAAATACACAATCCTTTACTGCAAGTTCAAAAAAATAAATCCTGATCTCGATACACTGGATATTGGTGGAGGAATGCCATTCAAAGATTCACTTGCGTTTGATTTCGACTATGAATACATGGTGAATGAGATTGTAAAACGAATCAAAGAGATTTGCGCAGAACATGATGTTGTAGAGCCTGATATCATCACTGAATTCGGTAAATATACCGTTGCGGAAGCATCTGGTATTCTGTATAAAGTACTGGGAAGAAAACAGCAAAATGATCGTGAAAAATGGCTGATGCTGGATGGTTCTTTCATTACCAATCTGCCTGATGTTTGGGCACTGAATCAGAAATATATCCTTGCCCCTGTAAATAACTGGGATTCTGAATATGAACGTGTGAATCTGGGAGGAATTACTTGCGATGGGCAGGATTATTACAGTCAGGAGGCCCATATGAATAACGTTTTCATGCCTAAGACCAGAAAAGTACAGTATCTGGGATTTTTTCACACAGGCGCCTACCAGGAAGTTCTGAGCGGTTATGGTGGTATACATCATTGCCTTCTACCTTCGCCTAAACATGTAATCATCCGCCGCAACCGGGATGAAACATTTAATTTTGAAGTGTTTGGCGAAGAACAAAACAGTAAACAGGTTTTAAAGATATTGGGTTACTGACCCGGCCCGGATCACCCCGGGCTGACAACAATCAAGTCTGGGCTGACAGGAATTAAGCTTTGTCACCCCGGACTCGATCCGGGGCGGGGCGGGGCCAAAGACATCCATTATATTATGCAAAAAATTTATTTCCTTCTTCTATGCCTGTTTCCACTGATGTCTTGTTCTCAAAACAAAACATCAACCACTCCTGTAGAAATAGACGAGAAGCTATTGCCTCAACAAAATTTCACGACCCTGAAGTTTGAGGCTGATGGAAAACCATGTATTGCCTTAATCAATAACCGTTATATCGGATACAAAGAAAAATTAAAATTTTCAATGTCACTTTTCGTCATGGTAAACACGATTGAAAAAAACAAGGATGGTCACCCGAATGAGAAAGAGACTGAAACTTTCAATACCCTTCAAACTGAGATCATTTCAGAACTAAGTAAGGTACTTGGTCCTTATTGTTATATCGGGACAACTACAATGCCGGGGTATCGTGATATTCTTCTGTACATTAACCCTGGAGACCGTGAAAAAGCAACTGATATTCTTAAAAAAATAAAGGAGAAAAATAGTCGTGTAGACACTATTTCCTTTGAAGAAGATACTGAATGGGAAGCTGTTGCCTCATTTTACGAAGCTATTTCTCTCAAAAATTAAGAGTCGAACTTATCCAGGAGTTTAATCAGGGTCGCGAAATCTTTAGGGTATGGTGCTTCGAACGTCATCTCCGTATTTTCATCAATTTTAAAGGTAATCTGACGTGCATGCAGCGCAAAGCGCTTCATGACAGGAAGCTCCTCCTGATCTTTACTCAGTCTGTAAGCCCGCTTTATTTCCGATAAATAGACCGGTTTCCCTCCATACATTTCATCACCTGCGATATTAGCCCTTTGTGAAGCAAGATGAATCCTGATCTGATGCATTCTGCCTGTAATCGGCCTGCATTCAACCAGGGTATAATGTTTATAATATTTTAGGGAATTAAAAATAGTTTCTGCGGGTTTTCCCTCCTGACGATTGATTGCAACGTTTTTAGCACCAAGGTTCAGAATAGGAAGATCCACATGTAATTCCTCAAATATATGGGTACCATTAATCAAAGCATGATACACTTTGCGTACTTTCCTGTGTTCAAATTGCATGGAAACAAAACGATAGCTCTCCGGATTTTTTGCGATGATGAGCACTCCTGATGTCTCCCTGTCTAAACGATGACAGATCTGAGCATCATCAGAATACTGCTTAGCCATTCTGAGCAGATTAATTTCGCCACCTTCCCTGTCGTCCAGAGAACTTAAAAAGGCTGGCTTATTAACAATGATCAGATTGTTATTCTCAAAAAGTATAAGATCTTCGAATTTGGGAAACTTCACGTATGCAGTATTAGACTGCAAAAATAAGATTTTAATTTTAGCAGAGCGAAGCTTTTAGCTTTAAGCTTAAACTACTTTAACTCAAACTTGTACCCTACTCCTTTTACGGTACTCACATACTTATCCCCAAGTTTTTCACGAAGCTTACGTATGTGGACATCAATGGTACGGTTGGTCACTACGACTGAATCCTCCCAGATATTTTTCAGAATCACCTCACGGGTAAAGACTTTCCCGGGTTTGGATGCAAGAAGGTATAATAATTCAAACTCCTTTTTGGCAAGTACAATCTTTTCACCTCTTTGAAACACCAGAAAAGCCTCACGGTCAATAACCAAATCACCTATTTCTAACTTATTTTCAATCTCTATGTCAGATTGCACATTTCTTCGTAAAATGGCATTGATGCGGCTTGTCAAAGCCCTTGGTTTAATTGGTTTTGCGATATAGTCATCAGCCCCAACATTAAACCCCGCAATCTCAGAATACTCTTCACTGCGCGCAGTCAGAAATACCATAAAGGTATTCTTGAAATCATTCATGGTTCTGAGAATACGACAGGCTTCGATACCATCCATTTTTGGCATCATTATATCCAGAATAATCAGATCTGGTAGTACTCTCTTCGCCTCAGCAACTCCTTCCTGACCGTTGGAAGCAGTAAATACCTGATAACCTTCTTTCTTGAGATTATACTCAATTAATTCCCGAATATCTGGTTCATCATCTACAATCAGGATTTTGTGCTTAGCAGTACTCATAGACAGATATTTTGATATAAAAGTAAACTCTCCATTACACTAAATCATTAAGCCTGTATTAAGAAATTGTAAATCTTTATTATAAATTGACAATTTCTTGTGATCAATTTAACACTTTCTGAAGGAAGTTCTGCAGTTCGGCGCCTCTTAAATTCTTTGCAACGATTTTTCCATTCGGATCCAGAATAAAAGAAGCAGGTATTCCTTCAACTTTATACTGAATGGTCACTTTGCCATCCCATCGCTTTAATTCTGATACATGCGACCAGTTTAAGCGATCATCCTTAATTGCTTTTAACCAGTCTGATTTATCCTCATCAAGGGAAACCCCAAGAACTGTAAAGCCTTTATCTTTAAATGTTTCATATTGCTTTACAATGTTTGGATTTTCCTCACGGCAGGGCGCACACCATGAAGCCCAGAAATCAAGCAGAACATACTTGCCTTTGAAATCTGACAACTTAACCAGCTTGCCTTCTGTATCGCTTAATTCAAATTCGGGTGCGATCTGACCAACAGAAACCGGTTTTAATCCTGCCATTTTATTGACAAAAGATTGAACCGCTTTATTCTTTGGAAAAACAGACCCGATTTCTTCAGCGTATGCAATTAGCTCAGCTTCGTATTTATTCTGATCGAGGGAGCTTGCTGCAAAAAAGCCGGCAAGATTATTTTTATTTTCCTGAGCGAACTTGAAAGTAGTCTCAGAGTACTTATCCATATTGGCTTGAAACTGCGGCATCAGTACATTATAGATTGAATCTTTTGCTGCAGGATTTGCCTCAGTCATGGCTGCATAATCATCCTGTATTTTTTTGTAAATCTTACTGAAATCATTTCCTATCTGATTAAACTCACGTATTTTCTCTGAATCTTCTGAACCTTTAATTTCATAGGCATTGGTAGTATCAGAATAATCTGTCTTAAAATTTAATTCATCGCCATTCTTTCCTACGACAAGGAAATTCTTTTCACCTACAACAAGAGTATAGAAATCAGGTTCCTCGGCAACCCGGCGGAACTTAAACTCATTGCTTTCATTCAAAAATGCTGAGTCGACAAGCTGATCAGTTTCATACAGCAATACTTTTTTAATTTCACCGGCATTTTCTACCTTCCCTGAAATACTCAACTCATCATTATTTTTGCAGGAAACCACAAAAACACTCGTTGCCAAAATGGCTAAGCCAAAAACTTTTCTCATGCTTTACTTTCTAATTTATCTATTACTAACTTACTGGCAATCTGCGGATTGATCTTGCCCTTAGTCTTTTTCATCAGGTCACCCATGAACAAACCAAGAACGCCTTTTTTGCCATTATGGTATTCTTTAATCTTATCCGGGTAATTACTAAGAACCTCTTCAATGAGCAAATTCAATTCATCGTCAGCAGTATCTATCAGTACCTGCAATGAAATAGCCATCTCTTCTGCAGATTTCCCGGGATTTTTAATCAACTCAGGAAAAACCTGATGAGCCGCAATTGAATAGTTAAGCTTGCCTTTATCAATCAGTCTGATAAGATCTGCAAGAACCTCAGGCTTGACCGGGAAGTCCTCAATATGCTTATGATTATCATGAAGATATGATCTCAAAGGCCCAATAACCCAGTTTGCTGCGGCCTTAAAGTGCTGGGTCTTCGAACTTAGTTCATCGAAATAGACCGCTATTTCTTTCTCGGATGAAAGTAAAATAGCATCATATTCAGAAAGGCCGAAAACGGAAGTATACCGTTCAATCTTTTTTGAAGGCAATTCGGGTAATTCGGCCAACAATTCATCAATATACTTCTGTTCGAGTACTAATGGCTGCAGATCAGGTTCTGGAAAATAACGATAATCATTGGCCATCTCCTTACTCCTCAGCGGACTTGTATTACCAGTCTCAGCATCAAAATTCAAAGTGTTCTGCTCAATATATTCACCTCTTTCTAAAAGCCCAGTCTGCCTTAAAAACTCATGATCAATAGCTCTTTGCAGGTTTCGAATAGAATTAAGATTTTTTACTTCACATCTGTTCCCATATGCTGAAGCTCCTCTCAGCCTTACCGATATATTAGCGTCGCAACGAATACTACCTTCCTCCATATTCCCATCGCAAATATTCAGGTATCTCACCAATTTTCGGATTTCGGACAAATATGCTGCTGCTTCATGTGCGGAGCGGATATCAGGTTCAGAAACTATTTCTATTAAGGGAACTCCTGCCCTGTTCAGGTCAATCAATGAATCAAATTCATCCTGATCATGCATACTTTTTCCGGCATCATCTTCCATGTGAATACGATGGATTCGAATGCGTCTTGCTGAATGATCGTCTGCTTTTACATCAATAAAACCCGAATGGCAAATTGGCTGACTATCCTGTGTGGTCTGAAAACCCTTGGGCAGGTCGGCATAAAAATAGTTTTTACGATCAAAATGCGTATTTAGATTGATACTACAATTAGTAGCCAGTCCCATTTTAATAGCATATTCGACTACTTTTTTATTTAGTTTGGGCAAAGTTCCGGGTAAACCAAGGCTTACAGGACTTATATGCTCATTAGGGCCGCCACCGAAGCCGGCTGAATCAGTAGAAAATATCTTACTCTCGGTTGATAACTGAACATGTACCTCAAGCCCAACTACAAGCTCATATTTATCAGTTAAACTGTCCGCTATTGTCGTCATTTAAACTTTAATGGTATCTAAATATCGCACAAAGATAAGCAATTGATTACAGTTGAGAGTGAACAATGAAACTGCATTTAAAAAAACCATAACACACATTGTGTTCATTATCAATTTTCAATTGTCAACTATCAATTAAACTAAAATGGCACGTTAATTGAACTTGAATCATATCTATTAATAACACAGAAAATATGAAAAGATTAATCATTGCTTTTTTAGCCGGATTTATTGCTTTTTCGGCAGCACCTGCTATGGCACAGATAAGTGTCAATGTGAATCTTGGAGCCCAGCCTGAATGGGGTCCTACCGGATACAATCGTGCAGATTATTACTACCTGCCCGATATTGAAACCTATTATTATGTCCCAAAACGTCAGTTTATTTATCGTGAAAATGATAAATGGCTTTTCATGTCTGCTTTACCATCCCGTTATCGCGGATATGACCTAAATAATGGCTATAAAGTGGTTATTAACTCCCCAAGACCTTATCAATACTTTAGTTCACACAAAGTGAAGTATGCAAAATACAAAGGCTATAACGGGAAACAATCAATTATCAGGAATAGTAATGATTCAAGATATTCCAAAGGCAATTCAGGCAAGTCCCATTCCAAAGGGAAAAATGGACATTCGGGTGGTAAAGGGAAACACTAATTAGAGTTGAGAATGGAGAATTGAGAGTGGAGAGTGCAGTTAACTCTCAATTTTCCACTCTCAACTATCAACTAACAAAAGTTTTTGCTTTCTCAAGTGCTTTTGCAAGCCCGGAACTATCCTTACCTCCTGCAGTGGCAAAGAACGGTTGTCCGCCACCACCACCCTGAATTTCTTTAGCTAATTCACGCACAATATTTCCTGCGTTCAGATTTCTTTCTTTAACAAGGTTTTCGGATACCATCACCGTCAGGCTTGGTTTTCCATCGATATCGCAAGCCAAAACCAGGAAGAGATCATTTACCAGATCCTTTACAGCATAAGCAAGACTTTTCACTGCATCGGTATTGGGCAAGTCAACCTGCTGGGCAATCAGATTAATACCATTGATCAGCAATGCATTTTTAACAAGTTCATGCTTCAATCCGGCAGAACGCTCAAGTATAGTTTTTTCAATTTCCTTTTTCAGACGATTGTTCTCTTCAAGTAATGACTCAACTGTTTTAAGAAGGTCATTTGGGTTCTTAAGCAGGTCTTTTAATCCCCTGATCTGTTCATTCTGAGCATTAATATAATTCTCAGCAGTCTCAGCCGTGATTGCTTCAATCCTTCTGACACCTGCTGCTACAGCACTTTCTGAAATAATCTTAAAATAGCCGATCTGTCCGCTTGATTTAACATGAGTCCCGCCACAAAGTTCTTTCGAAAAATGATCATCAAATGTGATCACACGGACATAATCTCCATATTTTTCACCAAAAAGAGCGGTTACGCCTGAATCAATTGCTTTCTGATAAGGTACATTCCGCTCCTCTTTCAATAGAATGTTCTCGCGGATTTTACGGTTCACAATACCTTCAACTTCTGATAGCTCCAGATCTGTAAGCTTGGAAAAATGTGCAAAATCGAATCTTAAATATTCTGAATTAACCAATGAACCTTTCTGATTCACATGATCACCCAAAATCTGCTTCAATGCTGCATGTAAAAGGTGAGTAACCGAATGATTGTTTTCTGTTGCTGTTCTCCTCTTATAATCAACTACCGCATAAAATGATCCCGAAAGATCATCAGGGATTTCGTCAAGAAAATGAACAATTAATCCGTTTTCCTTTTTGGTATCTGTTACCGGGTATTCAAACAGACGTGAATGGTCTTCAAGTTTCCCGGTATCGCCAACCTGTCCCCCGCTTTCAGCATAGAATGGGGTTCGGTTTAGCACCAACTGATACTGATCCTTTCCCTTGGCTGTAACCTTACGATATCTCAGAACTTTACATTCCGTTTCCAGTTCATCATAACCGATAAATTCAACCTCCTCATCTTCATTTATAATAACCCAGTCGCCGGTATCAATTGCTGTTGCGGCTCTTGAACGTGCTTTTTGTTTCTGAAGTTCTGCTTCAAAGCCTTCCATATCAACAGCCCATCCCTTTTCGCGGGCCATTAGTTCCGTCAGGTCGATAGGAAATCCAAAAGTATCATATAGTTCAAATGCAAATTCTCCATTGATGACCTGATCATTAGTTTCAAAGCGTTCAAAACGCTGAATTCCGGTCGCTAAAGTTCTTAGAAACGATACCTCTTCTTCCAGAACCACCTTCTGAACAAAATCCTGCTGCTTTTTAAGCTCAGGGAATATTCCGTCGAACTGATCTGCAAGAATTGGGACCAGTTTATTTAAAAATGGCTCCTTCAGATCAAGAAAGGTGTAGGCATATCTTACCGCTCTTCTGAGTATTCTTCTCACAACATAACCAGCCTTATTGTTGGATGGCAGGGTTCCATCGGCAATACAGAAACTGATCGCACGGACGTGATCAGACATTACACGCATCGCCACAGACGCACCCCAGCCTTCTCCACCCGGGACTGAATTTCCAACATAGGGCATGCGTGATTTTTCTGAAATAAATTGAATCATCGGCTGGAAAACATCGGTATCGTAATTGGATGTTTTATTCTGTATTACCCTTACCAAACGTTCAAGTCCCATTCCCGTATCCACATGCTGTCCGGGTAGTTTTTCAAGAGAACCATTCTTCAGGCGATTGAACTGCATGAAGACATTATTCCATA
Source organism: Daejeonella sp. (assembly GCF_030684675.1). Taxonomy (GTDB): domain Bacteria; phylum Bacteroidota; class Bacteroidia; order Sphingobacteriales; family Sphingobacteriaceae; genus Daejeonella. The sequence goes on from NZ_JAUXXZ010000052.1 coordinate 44,619, forward strand.
TTTCTATAACCTGTGGATCATCCTGATTGACCAGTTTACTGCCATCAATTTTAAGACGTTCAGCATCAGGGCGCATATCCACATGAATCTCCGAACATGGCCCGCAGGGACCTGTTTCACCCATCTCCCAGAAATTATCCTTCTTATTTCCTAAAAGAATCCGGTCTTCAGAAACATACTGTTTCCATATCTCGTATGCTTCCTGATCTTTAGGAAGTCCTTCTTTCTCGTCACCTGCAAAAACACTGACGTAAAGCCGGTCCTTAGGTATTTTATATACTTCAGTTAAAAGTTCCCAACTCCAGGCAAGGGCCTCCTTTTTAAAATACCCGTCCTCCGGATTAGCAGGATCACCAAAACTCCAGTTGCCAAGCATCTCGAACATTGTATGGTGATAAGTATCTATTCCAACTTCTTCGAGGTCGTTATGCTTACCGGAAACGCGCAAACAACGTTGCGTATCGGCCACCCTGGGGTATTTTATCGCTGCCTGACCGAGGAACAGATCCTTGAACTGATTCATTCCGGCATTGGTAAACATCAATGTGGGGTCATTCTTTACAACAATAGGTGCTGATGGTACAATATGGTGTCCTTTGGCGGCAAAAAAATCTAAAAAGCCTTGTCTTATCTCTTTGGTGGTCATCCTGATTAGCTATTCTGCAAATATAATACAGATATGTGTTTTTTTGGGAGAGAATATGAAATAGCCTCAGGAGTACTACCTTCAGCATATTATGCGTTAACATTGTTCAAAGCTTTCAAATTTTTACTTGCTTCGGTTCAAAATTAGTAGTTTTACAAAAGCAAAATCATTGGTATGCCATACAAGGAGCGCGACATTACTAAATTATATTACAGCATGGGTGAGGTGACCCGTATGTTTGATGTAAACGCATCCCAGATTCGTTTTTATGAACGTGAATTTGAGATCCTCCAGCCCAAAAAGAACAAAAAAGGAAACCGCCTGTTCAGTGCCGATGATGTTGAGAACCTGAAGATAATTTTCAATCTGGTGAAAGAAAAAGGCTATACCCTGCAGGGTGCCAAAGATTATTTACGCAGCAATAAGGCTGAGGTAAAGGAGAACCAAAAGGTGATCGACTCTCTTGAGCGTCTGAAACAATTTCTGCTTGAGGTAAAAGAGCAGCTTTAGTTATGCCGGGGCAAAAAAAATCTGCAGTAAAGAGCTTGAGAATACTGTTTGTCATTAATCCCAAGTCCGGACATGGAGGGGAGAAAAATCTTAAAAATCTTATCTCTGATAGATCCAAATCTGAGGGATTTGATTATCAGCTCATTGTAATGAGCGGTGATGATACAGAACGTATTTCAGAAAAATTAAAACAATATAAACCTGACATTGTTGCTGCTGCTGGTGGTGATGGAACCATAAATTTAATGGCAGGAATACTTGCGAATACAGGGATTCCCCTCGCCATTATTCCACAGGGTTCTGCTAATGGTATGGCAAAGGAACTGCATATCCCCGCCAAAACCGAGAATGCCTTGGAAATCCTCATCAACGGAAAAACACAGGAGATTGATCTGATTAGAATTAATGAAAAGATCTGTATCCACCTGGCAGATGTAGGATTGAATGCAAGGGTAGTAAAGCGTTTTGAAAATGATGCGAAAAGAGGCCTCCTGACCTATGCCAAGCACCTTTTCGGAGAAATGTTTCTGCTTAAAAAATATGTTTTCAATATAACCTACGATGGTAATACAATCCGCAGAAAAGGTGTATCCATTACCTTCGCTAATGCTTCACAATATGGTACCGGAGCAGTAATCAACCCCAAAGGAATACTGGATGATGGCAAATTTGAACTCGTGATCATCAAGCCTTTTCCACGAATCAAGCTTTTATCGATCACCTGGAAAATGTTCATGAATAAATTACATACTTCTGATTATGTAGAGATCATCAGCTGTGATAAAGCTCATGTAATGAGCAGTAGAAAAACAACACTTCAGGTAGATGGAGAGGTTCTGGGCAAAGTAAAGGAAATATCTATCGAAAGTATGCATAAAGCACTTACTGTTATAGTACCTTAATCTATCTTATATTCATAGACCATTTTCCCTTTTTCAGCATTCGCATCAATTACCCAGGCTGAAATATAAACTGAACCTTCATTTTCAAACCTTAGTTTAAAAAATCCCTTTGCCTTCATTCCAAATTTCAGATTTTTTCCTGTCTGTAAAACGTATTTAAGCTTTGAGCCGGCACCACTAACAATAAAATGATTCTGGTCTTTGGAAATATGCTGCAGATTATGCTCATGTCCGGAGGCATAAATAATACCCGGATAACTTTTAAATATCTCGATGAGACGTTTTCGCAAATGCCTGTAACGGGGATGAGCTATATCCTCCTTTGCTCCAAAATATTTTCTGTAAATGGGTAACAATGAACCAAGAATAGGAAGGGGAAAATATGCTTTACGATGGTAAATAGTAAATGGAAATAAGTGATGTCTTAACTTATAGCGGCCACCATGAATGGCATAACTATAAACCGGTGCATGTCCGGCAATGATTATTCTCTTATCCTTGTTACTTTCAAGTATAGTTATCAGATGCTTAAAAAATTCCTCCTCTGATTCTACTCTACAGCCACACTCTTGCCCAATGGGTCTGAAACCAGGTTGCAGCCACCATTGTGTGTTAATCATTACAAGGGTAACATTCGGATTAACATTGATCTCTGTTGGTCCCGGGCACCCATTTGTAGGGTACATTACGTTTTTGTCAAAAAGCTTTTCGAGGTATTTTTCCTGTCTTAAAATATATTCATAACCACCTTCCCTGCCCTTGTTCCAATCGTGATTGCCTGAAATAAAGAGCACCTTACCATGATAATCCTTCAATGCTTCTTTGTGGGCGATTAATGCATTTTCAGCATCCTTCCTCAGAATAGCACCTTCCGGAGGCAGACCTTTAGGATAAATATTATCGCCTAAAAAGATAACAGCAGAATGCTGACATTTATCAAAGTGGGAACGCATGGTTTCCAATACAGGATCTGGCCCATGCCTGACTACATTTCCTGTATCACCAATCAAAAAAATCTCGTAAGTCTTCTTTTCCCTTCCTCCGGATTGCATAATTGATGATTTAATTTCGGATGTTACCAATTCAGCTTTTCCTTATTTAAAAAAGCCGAAATTCCTTTCTTGCAGTCAGAGGATGAACGGGTTTCTACGTTCATTTTTACAGCTAAATTCAAACTATCTTCCAATGAAAGATCCTGAACAGAATTAATAAGCGCTTTTCCAAGAGCTACAGAATTTGCTGAAACTGATTGAATAAGCTTGTGCGCGTAGGATTCTACAGCTCCGGCTATTTCTTCCTTCGGACAAATGAAATTGATCAAGCCATAATCAGAAGCAGTTTGAGCATCTATCAGCTCTCCGCTAAGGAGTAACTCTTTTGCTCTTCCTTCACCCAGTCTTCTGAGCAGAAAGCAGGTTACGAGGGCCGGAATAAAACCAATCCTGACTTCAGTATAACCAAATTTAGCTTCGGGCACTGAGAATATCAGATCACACACTGAAATCAATCCGCAGCCTCCGGCTATAGCATGCCCCTCAACCTGTGCGATTACTAATTTGGGAGAGCGGTAGATTAGTGAAAAGAGGTCTTTCAATAAATTGGTATCTTTTAAATTATCTTCCTCTGTATTGTTTTGCAAATGCTTCAGATAATCCAAATCAGCGCCAGCACTGAATACCTCTCCATTGGCCTTAAGTACGATTACCTTAACATCTTCATTATGAATAGCAGCTTTAAAGGCATTCGTTAGCGCAAATACCATATTAGGATTTAAAGCATTTCGCTTCTCAGGTCGGTTTATTGTAATACTAGCTATCCTTTCTGACGTATTATATTCCAGCAATTCCATTTTTGATTTCCAGTATTAATAATCGATCCTGATTAATCAAAATTAACCCAAATTACTATAGTTTGATAATATAAGCAGGCGATTTCTTTAAAACATAAGCAGAAACGTTCAGTTTCGCTGCTTCTGAGAGCCAGGACTTAATCTTATACTCTGAATTGGTCGGGTCTATCAAAACTTTCTTAAACTTAACAATAGCATTGATATCTGCTAACTTTTGAACCGGATTATGGCTCAAAACAAGGATATCAACCTTTAATCTTTCACCCGATTCCGGCAAACTGATTTTTCTGTCCCAACGAAGCACGCGGAACTTACCAAATTGCATAAAATTTGAATCTGACCAGTATGAATCGCCCCTTAATGTACTTTCAATATTGAGCAAAGTGATGTCAGAACCTCCCCGACTTTCCAACACCGGTTTAATGGAATAAGAAAAATTTCTGTCTGCGGAGTCAAAATCTGCAAGAACAATACATTTACTCCCCTTGGAATAAGCAATGGCAGAATTTTTTCGAAGACTGAAAAATATCAGATCTTCCCTTCTAAAATTTAGAATCCGATCCAGGGAAATGCTCATAAATAGAATCATGCTAAAAGTTATTGCTACCCATACAATGATTTTTTGCCTTGATTTTGACCAAAAAACCATCATTAGAATCAACGTGCAAAGTAGAAAAAGCTGAAATCCACTAAGCCAGATACCCGAAAGACTTGCAAAGGGAAGATTCTCTATCCTGAATAAAATATCATTTGTCAGATTGATTAATCCGCTCAAAAATTTCCCAAGGGGAATCAACAGGAAACTAAATGGAATGGCCAGAAGCAAAATTCCAGCATACATAATGATTGTTACAGGTAAAACAATAAGCAGATTACTGAGCAGAAAATAAAGCGGGAATTGATGGAAATAATATAAACTCAGCGGGAAAGTGGCTAACTGAGCAGCAAGAGAAAGGGCACAATAACTCCAGGCATAATCGATAAACTTATTCCTAAAATACAAGCTGTGGTAAAATTTTGGATGGAAATAAACAAGTCCGCAAACAGCAAGGTAGGAAAGCTGAAATCCGACATCCAAAAGATAATACGGATAATATAAAAGAAGGAAAAATGCAGAGATTGCGATCAAATTATAGGAGTTCTGATTTTTATTCAGCGCTTTCCCGATAAGCACAAAGCTGATCATTACTGCAGCCCGGCAAACCGGTGATGAAAAACCGCTAATCAGAGAATAAAACCAGATTGCTATAACAATTAACAGGATCCGCACTAAAATCAGAACTTTGTTCTTATCCATTGTCCTGAGCAAAAAAGATAATACCAGAAAAACGATACCCACATGCATGCCTGAAACAGAAAGGACATGCATTGTTCCAGTCTTTGAATAAGTCTCTATGACATCCTTATTCAGGTCTGCCCGGTACCCTAAAATTAGAGTTGAAGCCAACGCTGCCGCATCCTGATCAGGCAGATAAGTATTGTATTTATTGATCAGCTTCCTTCTTAATGACAAAGCAAATGATATAACAGGATTACCTGCAAAGCCTTTCAACACCCGAAATTGATTCCTTTTAACATAAGATTGAAAGTAAATCTGTCGGTTTTCCATAAATAACTTATAATCAAATTCTCCCGGATTGTACGGAGGTTCCAGAGCGTGGTAAACGGCAGGAATTAAAATAATTTCTCCATAATCAGGCACAAACTTTCCGATTGAATCTGCTTCCATTGAGATTAATATTTTTCCGCTGCTATGTTTAAGGCTTTGCTTATTAAATACGCCTATCACTTCCCCCTCAAAACGGAAATTACCAAAGGCTACTTTAGGTTCATTCTGAACCCGGACTAGTAATAGGTCTGCTTTTAAGAGGTTGAATCTAAGTGGGTCAAACCGCTCTGACTTATATACTGTAAGGCTAAAACAGAGAATATAAAGGAAAGCATGAATAATCAAACCGAAAATCCAGGCCCGTCTGAAAAGGGAGAAACGTTTATATCCCAATAGTAAGGACAGGAAAATACATAGGATAAAAAGACAGAACTCAACTCCCCATTCAATCAGGAAAGAATGTGCAAGAAATCTTCCGGAAATTATCCCCAGTATCATCGGAATTAGTAAACGAACAAATGGCACCTCTCCCTTGTAGAACATAATCAGAACTGAAAACGCAACTGTAATCTTATATCTGAACGTTTATTGCCATTAATCAGGTCCCCTCCAGTTCCAATCGTTTCCTGATTGGCATAACTTATCAAAGCATAGCGTAACCACAGGTCGGTTCCGCGTGATATGGAATATCTGCCATTGACATAAAACCTGACCCCTTTCCCCTGATAAGCCGGTACAGAATATGAATACAAAACATCATTTTCGTAAGAATAGATCCTTGTATTGAACCCTGAAGTCTCAAAAATTGCAAAGCGAATATTACCTGAAATTTTCGAACCCATAGGGTCGTAAATGATATCCTGGAAACTCAAAAAACCAAATTCAGGATTCAGATTACCCTTGCGATAACGAACAATTTCCGCACGGTTTCTGATAGAAAAATCATTGCTGATCTTATAGGTCATTTCGACCCTTAAATTCTGCTTATCTACAATGTCCAATCCTGGTCCGGAATCTTCAGTGTTCTCCTCCCTGATCTGTTGCCTGAATCTGCCAATAAGCTTAAACAGCTTTCCGGGTGTATAAGTGATTTGCCCAAAGAGTTCATAACCAGAAGAGGGACCATCAACCCGGAATTTCAACCATGGGAAGCTGAAAAAATCTGAATAGGTATAAAGTTCCCATTGCCGGTTAAACTTAATTGCAAGGCCTGAATAAAATCCACGTTCGTTAACAGCATTCGATGCTTCTGCCAGACCCTGATTAAAAAAAGAATGATAATTTTTTTCGTAGTTCCGATAGAGCAGTACCAAAGAGACAGGCGGAGCTAAGCTGCTTATGAGTCCATTTAAAATCGCAAAACCGGAATTCAGACTATGAGCTGCCTCTCCAAAAATATAGGAATTCTTAAATGTGTAACTATAATTCAGGCTTACATTGTGTAGGCTGGCACCCTTGAAATTATATTGCTGATAAAGCGACTTCCCTTCTGCAAACGGAATACTGAATTGGGTACGATAAGCAGTTATTCCTGCACTCAAATCCCCTGTAATATATTGAGCATTAGCACCATAAACGCGTTGCGAAAGAGCATTCTTATTAAGAATTTCGGTTTTGGTACGGTGCAAACCACTTACTTGCATGGAACTGACCTCCAGACTGGATTCTGCCATGCCGGCATCAATTCTCCTTCCTGAATAAAATGGAGTAAATGAAATTGCTTTTAACCTAAATGTTCCTGCAATCCCGCGCATAAATAAGGATTCATTTACTGAACTATAAGGTCTTAATCCAACATCCTGCTTCGCAATTGTACTTAGGTTTGCTCCTTTACCAAATCCTGCTCCGGCCCACATGCTCAATCCCTGACCAAACTGCAATGCATAATCACCGGCTATTACTTTTCTGATAATCCCATTTCCTCTATATGAAATATTTGCTGAATAAAAATCAAAACCTTTGCCTCCCTTGCTGAATGATAAAGGCTCTCCGGCATCTTTCTCCATATTAAGCGATGCAAACAATGCATTTGAATAGTTATACCGGTATCTGGTAAACATCCGCATTGCTGAACCTAAATAAGTTCCATCAGCAACCAAATTGGATGATGAAAAACCGGATTGTTTCTCTAAAACTTGTCCGAACCTAAACATGAGGTCATGTTCAGCTTTCATTATGAGCTTGTTAAAAGAAATAAATTTCAACTCTCCGGGTGGCAATACCACAATAAAATTCAAAAGCCAGCGAAGGGTCTGAGGGTCAAAGCCGGGTACACTTTGTAACTCCAGAACATCTATAAACAGACCATTTTCTTCCCTATGACTGAGTATGGACTTGACCTGAACTGGTGAAATAAAGAATAACTCCTGTAATTGATCTTTACTGGCAAGATTAATATTGAGAGGCGATCTCCTGTAATGATTCAAACGTTCCGCAATTTCTGAATAATCATGATCTTCAGAAAGTTCAGGAGCCATTGATTCCAGTATCTGTTCAATCAGAACATCATTCTGAACCTGCGAATAAGTAGTTATGCCGCGGGTTAAGCACAGCAAAAGCAACAGATAAATCGTTCTGTAGTCAGAATTCATAATTGAATGATAAATTTGGAGAATACCCAAGTCTGGGGTGTGATGATACAGCTGCATCCAGAGAAAACCTCCTGTATTTTAATCCAAAGCCCCCAGTCTGCTTAAATGGATTAGCACTTAATCCGCCACGTAAATAAAAGCGCTTAATAATTTGATACTCAATACCCATCTTGATATTCATCCCGAAATCAAGCATCTTATTTAAATCGCTTATAAACAATAACTTATCGCTTACCAGGTATGCAAGACCCACAGAAATTCCGGAAAGGATATGAGAGCCTGAAAGTTCATTAATCCTGCTCCTTCCAGGGTTATAGATATAACTTCCCAAACGGATCCTATCGTTCAGGCTATATTGCATACCCGCATCCACACTAATTGCATTTCCGGTACCATAAACAGGTATGCTGACCTGATGATATTTAAGTCCAAGTGAAATCGAAAGGTCAGCAGAAAAACTTCTGGAAAGGGCAATCCCTGTAGTTTGTTCCAGGTATTCAGTGATGCCATAGCGTTGAAAACTAAGCCCCAAAACATGTTTCTTAACAGGTAATCCCAAAACTGCACTTTGAGTACTTAGCTCAGGGTCCAAATAATGCTGTTCATATCCCAATGCAAATATTGCGCGTTCAATACTTGCAGCACCAGCACTATTTTGCTGTAATGACCATACATCCTGTAATGCCGTACCAGCTGAGCCCATTGCTTTAGATCGGGATCCCAGGTTGTTTTGAGCATGTAATGAATGTTGGAATAAAATACAGATCAGGCAGATGTATTTCATTTACATCAAATTAACAATAGAGGAAAGAAGCGGCAAATTGGATTATTAAACGGTCGATAGTAACAAAATCCGGAATTATTAGTCTCTTTGTCAAATCAATTATTAAGCATGAAAAGAATCATTTTAAATCTCGCTTTGTTACTCATTGGAACAAGCGTTTTCGCACAAAGCAATAAAATAGCTGAGGGCACTATTATTTACACAGTAGAATGGAAATTACCTGAGCAAATGCAAGCTATGGCCAGTAACTTCCCTACTGAAATTAAGGTATTCTTCAAAGGAGATTCATCCAGTTTAAAAACTGAATCTGCAATGTACAGTAGTACCAACATCATCAATTTTAGCAAGGAATATGAGCGCCTCCTGTTGAATATACCTATGATGGGGAAAAAGTTTTCGGTCATCTTTAGTCCGGCAGACCAGGAAAGAATGGCAGCCAATATGCCCGAATTAAGCGTAAAACCAGGTACTGAAACAAAAAAGATTGCAGGTTATACTGCTCAAAAACATGAAGTTAATGAGAAGAAAAGCAATCAAAACTCTGAAGCATGGTTTACAAAGGATGTTGAGATCACTCCCAATTCATTAAGCCGCTTTTATGGTAAGGAATACGGATTCCCCGTTGAATTCACTTCCTACATGAATGGCCTGAGCGTAAAAGCAGTAGTGAAAGAAATTGCAGCAGGTCCGGTGCCTGCGGGCTCTTTCAGTGCGACCAAAGATTACGAAGAGATTACTTTAGACCAGCTAATGCAAATGCAGGGAGGAAGATAAAACCCTTGTTTAGGTTAAATTAACGAAAAGTTTAAAGCTTTTTAACATTCGGCGTTTTTCATAACTTGCGCTGATGTTAAAAAGCTTTATTGTTTTTGGACGGTATTTTCTGTTCTGGATCATTTTCTTCTTCCTTGAGAGACTTATTTTTCTAATTTATTATTCAGAAAGAATTTCATATTTGGGGATTAGTGAAATCATAAGCACGTTCTGGCGTGCTTTGAGGCTTGATTTCTCTATGGCTGCCTATATTTCGGCAATCCCTGCCATTGTTTATATCACCTTACTTTTTCTGCCCTCTGTCAAATTCTCCAAAATAATAGCCAAAACCTATGTTGTGTTTTTTGTTATTGTATTTTCAACAATTGGAATCAGTAATCTAAATCTATACAGGGAATGGGGTTCCAAAATAAATTTCAGAGCTCTGGAAATGGCGATTAGTGCTCCAAAAGAAGCAATTGCATCAACGTCTTCTTCTCCGGTCATTCCTATGTTCAGCATCTTATTTGCTTACATGATTTTTTCTGTTTTTCTTAGTAATAAAGTCATTTGGTATCAAATTGCCGACCGTACTAAGTCTTTGGGGATCAGGCTGATTATAAGTTTTTTTCTTGCAAGCACATTATTCCTCGCAATCAGGGGGGGATGGCAGCTTTCACCAATTAACCAGAGTATGTCTTATTTTTCATCCGAACCTGTTTTAAATCATGCTGCAGTAAATACAGAATGGAATCTCATTCAGGACATTCTGAACAATAAATTTGGGAATGAGAATCCATATAATTACTATAATGAGAAAGACGCTAAGAAGATTGTTGCAGGCCTTTTCAGAAAACCCGCCGAACCAACACCTCAGGTATTAGATTCTGATCGTCCGAATATTGTATTCATCATACTTGAAAGTTTTACCGCAAGGTTGGTTGAAGATCTTGGTGGCGAAAAAGGTGTTAGTCCAAATTTTAAAAAGCTGGTTTCAGAAGGCATATTGTTTGAGAATATCTACGCTGCATCAGGGAGAACCGATAAGGGAGTGGTAGCAACATTAAGCGCATTCCCCTCTCAGGCTATCCGAAGCATCATGAAACAGAATGACAAACAAGAAAGGCTGCCGGCAATCTCTCAGGACCTGATCCAAAATGGTTATTCGAGCTCTTTTTATTATGGAGGAGAGAGTGAATTCTTTAATATGAAATCTTACATATTGAGTCATGGGTATCAAAAAATGGTGGATCAGCATTCATTTGACATAAAAGACATGAATTCAAAATGGGGCACTTACGATGATAAAGTTTTCTCAAAAAACATTGCTGACCTCGATTATGCTAAACAACCCTTTTTCTCAACAATTCTTACTTTAACCAACCACGAACCATTTGAACTACCTTCAGAACCTCATTTTAAGGGCGATGACGTGGATTCCAAATTCAGAAGCACGACATTTTATACTGATTCCTGTTTAGGCGCTTATCTTAATCAGGCAAAACAAAAAAGCTGGTATAAAAACACACTATTTGTTGCCATTGCCGACCATGGGCACCGTATTCCGGGTAATCTGATGGAATATAATCCGGAACGTTACCGCATTCCTCTTCTTTTTTTTGGGGAAGTGATTAAGCCGGAATTCAAAGGAACCAGGATCAATAAAATCGGAAACCAAACAGATCTTGCGGCAACTTTGCTTAATCAATTAAAAATTGACCCAAAACGCTTTGTTTGGAGCAAGGATCTGCTGAATCCGGGCACAGCTGAGTTCGCCTTTTTCAACTGGGATAATGGATTTGGATTTGCAAACAATGAGCAGATTATTTCATTTGATAATATTGGTAAGAGCATTATTCTGAGAAAAAGCCCATCAAACTCAAATGTGGATTCAATTCTGACGAGTAATGGGAAAGCATATATGCAGGAGGTCTACAGACAATATCTTGAATATTAGCAATTCAAAATCTCTCCAATGCCTCTTCAATTTTTAAATAAACATAGCTCAGTTGTTCTGTATTAATACAGTAAGGTGGCAACACATATACGATATTACCAAGTGGACGAAGAATAATACCCTGGTCCAGAAAAAAGTTATACAGATTATCCCTTAAATTGTTAAAATAAGAAGTTTCACCTGTACTCTCCCATTCCAATGCAAGAATAGTTCCAGTCTGCCGGATGTTTTTTAGCCTTGGATGATCCTTAATTTTATTCTGGAATTCATGATGGCTTTGAGTTATTCTAGCAATATTTTTTATTGTTTCCTTATCGAGCAACAAATCAAGGCTAGCTAATGCTGCTGAACAAGCAACCGGATTAGCGGTAAAAGAATGCCCGTGAAATAATGTCTTCAATTTATCATCTGAGAGAAAGGCATTGTATATATCTAAAGTACAAGTAGTTAATCCTAATGCCATGGTTCCACCAGTCAAACCTTTTGAAAAACACATCAGATCTGGTTGCTCAGAAAGATGATCAGAGGCAAACAACCTTCCAGTTCTGCCAAAACCAGTCATAACTTCATCGGCAATCGTTAAAATTCTATTTTTCTTGCAATGCGAAATTAGTTCATCCAGATATTTGGCATCATACATCTGCATTCCTCCTGCACCTTGTACAAGAGGTTCAAAAATAAAAGCTGAAAGATCAGCTGCAAGCGATGAAATATGATTTTTGAGATCTTCGATATTTCCGGCATCAGGTAGGTCAATAAATTCAACCTCAAATAATAATTTTTCGAAAGGCTGCGTGAACGCACTTCTTGCGCTAACTGCCATTGCACCGAATGTATCCCCATGATAAGAATTATTAAAGGCCAAAAATTTAATTCTTGAATCTCCTTTATTACTCCAATATTGAAGGCACATTTTCAGAGCAACTTCAACTGCAGTTGATCCATTATCTGAATAAAAGAACTTGGATTGACCTGAAGGAAGAATTTTAATCAGCCTTTCAGCGAGTTCAACTGCCCCGGGATGAGTAAATCCGGCAAAGATCACATGTTCGAGTTGCCTGAGTTGCTCTGCAACCTTTTCTGCGATGTACGGGTGTGAATGTCCATGAATATTAACCCACCAGGAAGAAATTGCATCAATGTATCTTTTTCCATCTTCTGCTATAAGATAAACACCCTCACCTCTTACAATCGGAATGGGACTTGCTGCATTTTGCATTTGGGTATAAGGATGCCAGATCAGCTCCCTGTCGCGTTCAGCTAAAGATTTTTCGGCCATTTTTTTTTTAATAAATCCACAACCCGCTGGTCAGTCTGAAAAGTAACATCATGAACAGCAATTTCATTCAGATCCTTCCATCTAAAAGCTTGTAAAATATTCCCTGCATCATCAAAATCATAAGGTAAATTTTTAAAATTAAGCTTTAAATCAGATTTAGGACTAACCAGGTAATAGACGCTTATAACCTGACTATCATTAAATGCCGATTGAATAAAAAAATCTGTGGTATAAAAATGTTCGATTACATCCACATCCACATTACACTCTTCAATAAATTCTCTCCTTAAAGCTTCTATAAGTCCTTCTCCATACTCCAGACCTCCGCCCGGAAACTTGCAGAACCTGAATCCATATTCTTCTTCATCACTTAACAATATCTGATTCTGATCATTGATCAGCAAACCATAAACACGAACATTAAAATTATACATCTTTGGTAAAATGTTTTTGATTTCTGGTTACATTTTCGGTTGTCCAAAGTATATCAACACGCTTTTCCTCTGTTCTCACTTCACATGCAGGCATCCTGCAATAATGGCAACATTCAGGCATACAGGGATCAGCATGTATGAAAAATTCCATATTGGAATTAGCTTTATGATTAACCAATTTATCTACTTCCGAAACTTCCTCATGAACCTTACTCAGGTTAAAATAATAAGGCAGAGTAATGTGACAGTCGATATGCAGATCAGGCCCATAGCGTTGGGTACGAAGATTATGCATATCGATCCATGATTCTTTACGGTGTTCATTAAGTATCGCGATGATCTCATCTGCAATATCAAAATCTGACTCATCCATTAAACCTGAAACAGATTTACGAACGAGCTTATATCCACTGTAAATAATGTAAAATCCAATCAGTATGGAAAGAATACTATCGAGATAAGTCAGGCCGGTAATATAAATCAAAATCAATCCTGCAACGATCCCAACACTAGTGTAAGCATCAGTTTGCAAATGTTTTCCGTCAGCATACAATGTCAATGAATTGAGTTTCTTGCTTTGAGCAATCAGGTAATAACCTAAGCCATAATTAATCATTCCTGCAGCGGCTATAATTAATGTTCCATCCATAAGATCGCTAATCTCATGAGGATAAAAAAGATTATAACCCGATTTGAAACTTATCAGGATTCCGGCAATTACAATTAAGCTGCCTTCAATAAATACAGAAAAGAACTCGACTTTTCCGTGCCCGTAAGGATGATTGGAATCACGGGGCTGAGAAGCCACATAAATGCTGTAAAATGCAAAAAGACCAGCCAGAATATTGACAATACTTTCGGCGGCATCAGTTAGAATTGAATTGGATGAAGTAATAAAATAAGCTGTAAACTTTGCAAGCATCAGTAAAACACCGATGACAAGGGATATTAAAATAACTTTTTTTTGAGTTTGCAAACCAGAGCCTATTTATGAGCAAATTTATATAATACAACAGAGCAATTGTTATTATTATCGAAATATAAGCTTCATTTATCTTTAATTTTTGCATTGGCTGGGCATGTTCATATATTTGCGTTAATTATGAGCACATTATCAAACCGAATCAACAACTTATCCGAGTCTGCCACGATTAAAATGGCGAAAATGGGCCGGGAATTAGCAGCAAAGGGAGTAGACGTAATCAGTCTGAGTTTAGGTGAAACTGACTTTTACACTCCGGACTTTGTTAAAGAAGCAGCCAAAGAGGCTATTGACAAGAACTTTTCTTACTACACTCCGGTTGCAGGCTATCCTGAACTGCGTAAGGAAATTGCAGCAAAACTTAAGCGTGAAAACAACCTGGACTATGATTTTGACCAGATAGTAGTATCAACAGGTGCCAAACAATCACTTGCTAATGCGATTCTTTGTGTAGTAAATCCAGGAGATGAAGTAATCATCCCTACACCTTACTGGGTATCGTATTCTGAGCTTGTAAAGCTGGCGGAAGGTGAATCTGTATTCATCAATACCTCGCTGGAGAGTGATTTCAAGATTACTCCTGGGGAACTTGAAGCAGTAATCACTCCAAAAACAAAATTATTCATGTTTTCTTCACCAAACAACCCTACAGGCAGCGTTTACACACGTGAGGAGCTTGCCGGTTTAGTGAAGGTTTTCGAAAAATATCCTAATATTTATATCATATCCGATGAGATCTATGAGCATATCAATTTCCTGAATGCGCATGAATCTATTGCACAATTCCCTTCAGTAAAAGACCGTGTAATCATAATCAACGGACTGTCAAAAGCATACGCAATGACGGGATGGAGAATCGGTTATTCAGTGAGCAACAAAGAGATTGCTGCTGCATGCGATAAACTTCAAAGCCAGATCACTTCCGGAACTTGTTCAATCACTCAAAAGGCAGGAATTGCAGCGTATTCTGGCGGACTTGATACGATCAATGAAATGAGAACTGTGTTCAAAGAACGTCGTGATCTTGTTTATGGTTTATTGAAAGATATCCCGGGTCTGAAGGTTAACCTGCCAGGAGGTGCATTTTACTTCTTCCCTGAAGTTAGCTCCTTCTTTGGAAAAACTACACCTGATGGCGAACTGATTAAAAATGCTGAAGATCTTTCACTTTACCTGTTAAATACAGGACACGTTGCTACAGTAAGTGGTGATTCTTTCGGAGATCCAAACTCAATCAGGCTTTCTTATGCAGCAGCTAACGACAAGCTTATTGAAGCAATGAAACGCATAAAAGCTGCTTTAGGCGCTTTAAAATAGTATTTTGCCCTTAACACCGGGCCAATCACCCGGTTTTACATTCCATACCCCCAATGACAGATATCTTCGAAAAATTCAACTCATTGAATATTATGATCATTGGAGACGTGATGATGGATAGCTATATCTGGGGCAAGGTTGAACGTGTCTCGCCTGAGGCACCTGTTCCGGTTGTAAAGGTAAGTAATAAAGAAAATCGATTGGGTGGAGCAGCTAACGTTGCTCTGAATGTTCAGTCACTTGGCGGCAAGCCATTCATTTGTGCAATTATTGGGGATGATAAAGATGGCGAAGAATTTTTGTCGCTCCTCAGGAATCAAAATCTTTCAGAGCAGGGGATATTGAAGATCAAGAATCGCCCTACTACAGTTAAAACCAGAATCATTGCACACAATCAGCAAATAGTTCGGGTAGATGTAGAAACTGACGAGAATATCTCTGAAGCAGAGACAGAAGTGATGATTGGAATGATCAAAAAAATTCTGGCAGAACAAAAAATTGATGCCATCATCTTCGAAGACTATGATAAGGGCCTGATTACTGAAAAATTAATCTCTGAAACAGCTGAACTTGCAGAACACCGGGGAATAATTACTGTTGTGGATCCTAAAAAACGAAATTTCCATTCTTATAAAGGTGTCCATCTGTTCAAACCCAATTTAAAAGAGTTAGAAGATGGCTTAAAGATGGTGATTGATTCCTCAAAACCCAACCAGGTTGAAAATGCAATCAGCAAATTAAAATCACAGCTTGGAGCGAGGGCAGTAATGCTCACCCTCTCAGAGAAAGGTGTTTTTATTAACTCAGATCTGGGGCAACGTCATGTTGCGGCACATAAACGTGATATTGCCGATGTATCCGGCGCAGGAGATACTGTAATTGCAACGGCAGCACTATGTCTTGCGGCCGGCCTGGATGAATTTAAAGCCTCTGAAATAGCCAACCTGGCGGGAGGACTCGTTTGCGAACATGTAGGCGTAGTTCCTATTGATAAAGCAAGATTACTTGAAGAAAGCAGGAAACTGTAATTTATGTTGTCAGTTAGCTGTTGTCAGTTATCGGGAACAACAAAATATCCTTAAACTAACTTTATGTCTGAAATCAGACGTCTGACCTCAGACATCAGACCTCAGACCTCAGACATCAGACCTCAGACATCAGACAACTGGTAACCGTTAACTCAAAAATCCTACTTACTCCTTATCGCTTCCACCGGATCAAGCCTTGAGGCATTGAATGCTGGTATAAACCCAGAGATTAATCCAATAGCTGTTGAAAGAACAATGGTTAAAATAACCTTACCAATATCTACTACAATAGTAAGATCAAAAAATGTTTTGGATACGAATGCCAGTATGAAGACAATAATCAGTCCGATAAAGCCCCCTATCAGACATAGAAGCACAGATTCTATCAGGAACTGAAGCATAATAAAATAATTCTTAGCTCCCAGTGACTTCTGAATTCCGATGATATTTGTACGCTCTTTTACAGAAACAAACATAATATTGGCAATTCCAAATCCTCCCACCAGAATTGAAAATCCTCCGATGAATGCTCCTGCGAAATCTATAATTCCGAAAAGCTGATCAAGCTGTGCGGTTAATATTGTGGTTTTATTAAGTGAAAAATCATCATCATCTGCCGGAGAAAGCCGGTGTATGGAACGCATTGTCCCTTTCAATTCACTTTCGAGCTCATTAACAGAAATATTTTCCCTGCCCTTGACTGTAATTTGTGGCCCGTAGCGTTCATCTTCAACTTTTATTACCCCTTTTGCGAAATTCAAAGGAATGAGAACGGTTTTATCGGCAGAAATACCCAGCATATCTTCACCCTCTTCCGTAAAAACCCCTATAATAGTCACTTTCCTTCCAAATACCGTTATAACCTTCCCTATTGGATCCTGATTGGGAAACAAGCCATCAGCTATCGAATAACCAATAATGGCGATAGGTCTTCCACTTTTTGATTCAGCATCCGTAAAATATCTTCCTGATTCAAAATCAAATTTCCAAACCTTATAATAATCATGAGATGCAGCAGAAATCTGTGCACCCTCAATACTATTGTTTTTATACTTAATGGTACGATTTCCAACACTGACCTCATATGAGATTCCTTCTGCATTCATTAAACGTTCAGTCAGCTTATCATAATCACGCAGGCTGGGCTGTGGACGACTGATGTACTTCCACCATGGAAAATCGGGGCCACCAACCCATGGCCATTTCTGAATATAGATCGTATTACTTCCCAATTTTTCGACGCTGCTCTGAATATTATTGCGAAGGGTATCAACCGCCGAAAAAACGCCAATAATAGTCATGATACCAATCGTTATTCCTAACAATGATAAGATTGTCCTGAGCTTATTCTGACGAAGTGCCTCATATGCAAACAGGAAGCTCTCCTTTAAAAGTTTGAGAAATATCATATACCAGTTTAGACCAAATTTAACTAAAAACGTTACAGCTCTGCTATGATTTAATCAGATAATAAAATATCAGGAGAAAATCTCCAAACTAGGCATTAAATTTGTAGTTTTATTTTGCTAAATTTGCGCCCTTAAATCCATTAAACATCATTATGAAATTATCTCAGTTCAAATTTGATTTACCTGATTCTTTAATCGCCCATAACCCTGTAGAAAATCGTGATGAAGCGCGTCTAATGGTCTTAGACAAGAAAACCGGAGCAATTGAACATAAAATATTCAAAGATATTTTAGGACATTTTGACGAGAAGGATGTGATGATCATAAACAATACTAAGGTATTTCCTGCTCGTTTATATGGAAATAAAGAAAAAACCGGTGCTACCATCGAAGTTTTTCTTCTTCGTGAATTAAATCGCGAATTACGCCTTTGGGATGTTTTGGTTGACCCTGCCCGTAAAATCAGAGTTGGAAATAAATTATATTTTGGGGATGATGATCTTCTCGTGGCTGAAGTCGTAGATAACACTACATCCCGCGGAAGAACAATCAGATTTTTATTCGATGGTACTGATGAAGAGTTTCGTAGAAATATTGAAATCCTGGGTGAAACACCCCTGCCAAAATATATCAAACGTAAGGCGACTGCAGAAGATAAAGAACGCTACCAGACTATTTTTGCAAAAAATGAAGGTGCTGTTGCAGCTCCAACTGCCGGTTTACATTTCAGTCGCGAACTGATGAAACGTCTTGAGCTTAAAGGAGTAGATTTTGCAGAAGTCACACTTCATGTCGGCTTAGGAACATTCAGATCTGTTGAAGTTGAAGATCTAACCAAGCATAAAATGGATTCTGAGCAATTCATCATCGCCCAAAAAGATGCTGATCTTGTTAACAAAGCGATATTCGAAAAACGTAAAGTATGTGCTGTTGGTACCACTTCAATGCGTGCCATAGAATCTGCAGTTTCGGCAGGAAGAGAATTGAAAGCTGCAAACGACTGGACCAGTAAGTTCATTTTCCCACCATATGATTTCAGTATTGCTAATTGCATGATTACTAACTTTCACACCCCTGAATCAACTTTATTGATGATGGTGGCTGCATTTGGAGGTTATGAGAACGTAATGAGGGCCTATGAAGTTGCTGTAAAAGAGAAATACCGCTTCTACAGCTATGGCGATGCGATGCTTATCATCTAAGGTTTTTCAAAAAAGCCTCTTGGTATAAAATTAGTTAAACACTGGTTTTTGGTTCTGAGGGGGTTTTCATATATTGAGCTGTGAAATACTTTGCAATCATTGTTGGTGGAGGTTCTGGTTCGAGAATGCTTTCGGAAATACCAAAACAGTTCATGCTGCTCAGAGGCCGTCCTGTTTTAATGCACACAATAGAAGCCTTCTATAAGTCTGACTACAATCCTGAAATTATTGTTGTGCTTAATGTCGATTTCCATCAATATTGGAAAAACCTCTGCGTAATGCATAATTTTTCCATTCCGCACCTACTAGTAAAGGGTGGGACACAACGCTTCGATTCTGTCAAAAACGGAATAAAATCAATAAAATCAAAAGCAATAATTGCCATTCATGATGCAGTAAGGCCACTCTTAAGCTGCCAGCTCATTGATCGTTCATTTCAGGAAGCTGAGTTATCAGGAAATGCTGTTGCCGCAATAAAAAGCAGAGACTCTGTTAGGCAGCAAATAGGAAAACATACGATTCCTCTCAACAGGGAAGAAATATATCTCATACAAACTCCACAAACCTTTAGTTCTGACATTCTTAAAAAAGCCTATAAACAGGAATTTGAAAATGAATTTACCGATGATGCCTCCGTTGCAGAACGTTCAGGAATAAAAATCAACCTGATTGAAGGGGAACACAGAAATTTCAAGATCACTTTCCCTGAAGATATCAGGTTAGCCGAGATCTATTTGAATCCAGGATTTTAAGTTGCGCCCATTCTTATCAGAACAGGCACAAGCTTAAAGACAGATTATATAGAGCCTCCTCTGATTACCCTAAGCAATATCGCAACAATTGCGATTACTAAAAGCACGTGTATAAGATTACCTCCTATTGGAGAGACAAAAGCGCCGAAAATCCAAAGGATGATCAAAATAACGGCAATCAGATAAAGTAAATTTCCCATAGTTTTAAGTTTTAGTGAATGATTCTAGATCAGTAACACTAAAACTGTACCATTATTCGAACATGAATTTATTAGGGGAAATAATACTGAAATGAAGCACAAAAAAAGAGCCCTGTAATTCAGGGCTCTTTTTTTAATATTCATCTTCATTAAAGAAGAAATCATCTTTAGTGGGATAATCCGGCCAAATCTCTTCAATATTTTCATAGGGTTCACCATCGTCTTCCAGAGCCTGAAGATTTTCTATAACCTCTACTGGAGCACCTGAACGAATCGCGTAATCAATAAGTTCGTCTTTCGTTGCCGGCCATGGTGCGTCTTCCAAATGAGACGCTAATTCTAATGTCCAATACATATTTCTTAGAATTTGATTTATACTAATTTTTGCAAAAATATAATAATTTAAATAAGAATATCAATTATTTTCTAACATGTTATTTATACACGTGGAAACCATTGATTTTCAGGTACATTGATGTCGAAACACAATTTCCTGGCAAGTACAAAAAGGTAATCACTTAGTCTGTTCAGATATATCACTACTTTATCGTCAACAAAACTTTCAGACTTCAGATGTACAATTATCCGCTCCGCCCTTCTGCATACGCATCTCGAAATATGGCAAAATGAAACTGCCTGACTTCCTCCTGGTAAAATAAAATGCTTAAGTTCTGGAAGTACGGCATTCATCGCATCGATCTCTTTCTCAAGCAAGCTAATATCTGATAAATGCAGATCAGGGATCTTCATCTTTGATTTCTCAGGATCAGAAGCAAGAGATGCACCTATTGTAAACAATCTGTCCTGAATTTCCTTCAATATGTCCTTATGAGCAGAATTAATATCATGATCCCTGATCATACCAATGTATGAGTTAAGTTCATCAACAGTGCCATAGCTCTCAATCCTCAGATCATATTTTGGAACACGGGTGCCACCAATCAATGAAGTTAGTCCCTCATCCCCTGTTTTCGTATAAATTTTCATTTGAATTCAATTATAATTGACGGGGCTAAGTTAAAGCACTATATAGTTACAAGAAAGCTATATTAAGAATTATTCTTGCAAGAACTTCCGAGGTATTAAACCGATTGAACACAATTCGGGATGTCTTAAAACTTATAACCTATAACTTACAAACCTACTGTATATTCTCAAAATCAGATCCTTTGTTCTGCATATCAGCCAGACGCGGAGACACCGATTTAACATTCGGGTTTAAATAATCATTCTCAATCAATCCATCGCGCATACGAACGATTCTGTGAGCATGCTGCGCAATATCCTCTTCGTGAGTTACCAGTATAATTGTATTTCCTTTGGAATGAATCTCTTCCAATAAGCCCATTATTTCGACAGATGTTTTAGTATCAAGATTACCTGTTGGCTCATCTGCCAGAATGATGGAAGGATTATTTACAAGTGCACGGGCAACTGCTACCCTCTGACGCTGCCCACCAGAAAGCTCATTTGGTTTATGATGAACCCTGTTACCCAAACCCACACTTTCCAAAGTCTTTTGAGCGCGATCTTCCCGCTGTGCACGACCTACTCCTGCGTAAACCAATGGCAGGGCGACATTTTCCAAGGAAGATGAACGGGGCAATAAATTAAAGGTTTGGAATACAAAACCAATCTCCTTATTTCTTATCTCGGCAAGTTCACTGTCACTCATCTCACTTACCTGATTGCCGTTTAATATATAGGTACCCTTGGTTGGAGTATCAAGACAACCCAGAATATTCATTAAAGTTGATTTACCAGACCCTGAAGGGCCCATCAGGGCAACAAATTCACCCTTTTCAATGGTTAGACTTACTGATTTCAGGGCATGAATAGTTTCCGCACCGATTACATATTTCCTGCCGATATCTAATAGTGTAATAAGAGGATCTTTGGCCATGTTTTTCTTCTTAGACTACCGGTATAAACCATTTGTTACAGCTTTGTTCAAATTAGGATTTATTAATCACTTTTGCTACCCTAAAGAATTTTCCATCCTGCTTTGGGGCATTTTTCAATGCTTGCTCCCTGCTGATCTCGTGTTTTACCAAATCTTCGCGGAGAACATTCACCTCATCACTCATATAAACCAGGGGATCAACCCCTTCGGTATCAACCTCGTTGAGTTTGTCCATGAATGTCAGAATTTTATTCATATCATCTAACAAACCCTGCTTTTCATCATCATGCACTTCAAGCCTTGCAAGATGAGCTACCTTATCAATCATTTCCAGGTCTACTTTCATTTCTTCTATTAAATTTTAATAAGATTGATAAAATCCATTTCATAAAGGTTTTACATTATCATGAATCATCAGAGAATCATTTATTATGTTATACACCCTGTCCTTCAAATCTTCGGCATCTGCCGCATTCATTTCCTTAGTCCCGATCGGAGCATGAACACAAATATCGCAAATACCCGGGGCACTTCCATGCTGTTTACCATCATCCCACATCAAATTCCAGCTATTTCGTATGGTAACGGGCAAAATCGATACTCCATTTTCAATAGCCAGTTTAAAAGGACCATTTTTGAAAGGCTGTAACACTGGAGGATAAGATTCACTGATCATTCCCTCCGGAAAAATCACCAGATGTTTCCCTTCCTTTAAGTTTTCGCCGGCCTTTTTAAATGCTCTGAATGCCGACATTTTACTGTCCCTGTTCAATGGAATATCAATAGTCCGGAAGTAAATCCCTGTAATAAAGTTCTTCAGCAGCTCTTCCTTACCCATAAACACATAATTCCGTTTGGCAAGAAGAATAATGGCTGTTATATCAAGATTTGAGGTATGATTAGCACAGATAATGTAATTTTTTGACCAGTCAATTTTTTCTTCAAATGTATACCGGAAGATAAAACCCGAAAATACTGAGCTGAGATAACTAAAATACCATCTCAATCTGTTCATTGCATGAAACTTCACCGGCTTGCGCGAAAAGAAGAATATTGCCGGATAAAGAGTAGAAAAGATCAGTGCAAGTGAAATCTGAAAATAATAAAGATGAATACTTTTAAATAGCCTTTTCATTCCCTCAAAAATAGAAAATTACATTGATGTTTTCAGATTAGACCTGGTTTTGAACCTGCTCAGCCTTAGTTCAGAAAAAATCCTTAATTTCGCGGCTTATGGAAACTGTTGTAAGTGGTATCCGCAGTACCGGTAAACTGCATTTAGGGAATTTCTATGGCGCTGTAAAGAACTTTGTTCAGATGCAGAATGAATATAATTGCTATTTTTTTATAGCTGATTATCATTCACTGACTACCCATCCTACGCCCGAAGATTTACATGGTAACGTAAAGCAGGTGCTGGTAGAGTACCTTGCTGCTGGAATTGACCCTGAAAAAGCAACTATTTATGTTCAATCAGATGTTCCTGAAATTGCAGAGTTATACCTTTATCTGAATATGAATGCCTATTTGGGCGAACTCGAAAGAAGCACCTCATTCAAAGATAAAGTTCGCGCTCATCCCGACAACGTTAATGCAGGATTACTGACCTACCCGGTACTTATGGCTGCAGATATTCTTATCCATAAAGCGACCAAGGTTCCTGTTGGAAAGGACCAGGAACAGCACCTGGAAATGTCAAGAACTTTCGGAAATCGTTTCAACAGATTATATAAAACAGAGTATTTCCCTGAACCTTTTGCATTTAATTTTACTGAGAAACTCGTTAAAGTTCCGGGTCTTGATGGCAAGGGAAAAATGGGTAAATCTGAAGGTGAAGGTAATGCTGTTTATTTATCCGATGAACCTGAAGTAATTCGTAAAAAAGTAATGCGAGCCGTTAGTGACGGGGGGCCAACCGAAGAAAATCAGCAAAAACCCGAGGCAATTCAAAACCTGTTCGACCTGATGAAAATCGTTTCATCTGCTGATACTTATGATCATTTTGATTCCCTATATAATCAGTGTGCAATACGCTACGGTGATTTTAAGAAGCAGCTTGCTGAGGATATGATTCTTTCTACAGCACCAATCCGTGAGAGAATCAATGAAATTGCCCGGGACGAGACCTATTTAAGGGAGGTTGCCCGGTTTGGAGCAATAAAAGCTCGCGAAAGTGCTTCTAAAACGATCAGAGAGGTGCGCCAGATCATTGGATTTAAAAGTTTCTAAATTTAGCTTGATTAAAAAAAACAATTTGTATTTTAAGACACGCTTTGCGGCCATCGCTTTGCACTTACCATAATTATCATGCACATAGCTATCGTTGGAAATATCGGAGCAGGTAAAACTACTCTGACAGAATTACTTGCCAAACATTTGAGTTATGAAGCGCAGTTCGAAGCTGTTGAGAATAACCCCTATCTGGAAGATTTTTATAGTGATATGAAACGCTGGAGTTTTAATCTCCAGATCTATTTTTTGAATAGTCGTTTCCAGCAAATCCTGGAACTTCAAACCGAAAACCGCAACATCATCCAGGATCGTACTATTTATGAGGATGCCTATATTTTTGCAGAGAACCTGCATGATATGGGTTTAATGACCTCACGGGATTATGAAAACTACCGCGCAATCTTTGATAATATCACCTCTTTCATAAAACCACCAGACCTGCTGATTTATCTGAGAGCGTCTGTACCTACTCTTGTCAATAATATTCAACGAAGAGGCAGGGAATATGAGGCAGGGATCAGGCTTGATTATCTCTCAAAACTAAATGAGAAATACAAAAAGTGGATCGACTCCTATACTCAGGGTAAATTACTGATTCTTGACAAGGATAAACTCGATTTCGCCAATAAGCCTGAGGATCTTGGCTTTGTTATTAACAGCATTGAGAGGGAAATAAACGGATTGTTTTAATTCGTAGCAAATAATATTTTGTCCAATGAGGATACTCGGAGTCATCCCTGCCCGTTACGAATCCAGCCGCTTTCCCGGAAAGCCATTGATCGATATTGCAGGTAAAAGTATGATAGAACGCGTCTATGGACAGTGTTTAAAATCATCTTCACTTAGCAAAGTAATTGTAGCCACCGATGATCAGCGCATCGCAGATCATGTAAGCTTATTCGGAGGAAATGTCGCAATGACCTCCAATAAGCATCAGAGCGGTACCGACCGCTGTGCTGAAGTAGCAAATAACTGCCCTGAATTTGATATCCTCATTAACATTCAGGGTGATGAGCCCATGATCGATCCAAATCAAATCGATCTTTTATGCAAATGCTTTGAAGATCCACAGACTTCTATTGCAACACTGGTTAAGAAAATCAGTACGAATGATGAGCTTTTTAATGAGAATACTCCCAAGGTTATCCTCAATAAAAACAAGGAGGCCATACTTTTTAGCAGAACTGCGATTCCATTTCTGAGAGGTAAAGCAAGAGAGACCTGGATAGAACATTATACCTTTTTCAAACACATTGGGGTTTACGGATTCAGAACTGAGACGTTAAAGAATCTCACTAAGCTACCCTTATCAGGCCTCGAAACTGCTGAGGCTCTGGAACAACTACGATGGATAGAAAACGGATACCGGATTCATGCGGCAATCACCAATCAGGAAAGCCAGGCTATAGATACTCCTGAAGACCTGGAAAAATTACTCAAATTGATCCAGCCCTGAAAATTTATCATCAAATTTTCACAGACATTCAGCCTTCTGAATTATTTATTTAAATTGTCAGAAGATATAATCAAGCTTAATATGAAATACCTGGCAGCCATCTGTTTCCTTATGATCAGTCATTCTGCATTTGCACAACTGGAAAAACGTCTGGATTCAGTAATCAATGACAGTATTCAGTCAGGGGAACCCGGAATAGCATTGTATATTGAAACCAACGGTAAGACAATTTATAATAAGGGTTTTGGTTTGGGGGATACTGATCGTAAAAAAAGTATTGATTCTAGAACCAATTTCAGGCTCGCTTCCGTTTCAAAACAATTTACTGCCATGTGCATGCTCCTGTTAGAAAAGGATCAGAAACTTTCATTAGATGACCCTATTTCCAAATTCTTTCCTGAATTACCTGTGGAATTAAGCCATAAAATTCTTTTGAGGCATTTAATAACCCATACATCCGGAATGCTTGATTATGAAGAACTTATGGACAATAGTAGCAGCAAACAGCTACTGGACATCGATGTATTAAACATCTTAAAAACGCAGCATAAAACCTATTTCAATCCGGGTACTGAATTCAGGTACAGCAATTCTGCTTATGCACTTTTGGCCCTGATCATAGAACGGGTATCAGGCCAATCCTTTCCTGAGTTCATGAAAAAAAGAATTTTCAAGCCCCTTAAAATGAAAAACTCTCTGGTTTATGAGTCTGAAGTAAAAATACCTAATCGTTCGATGGGTTTTGCCCGGGATAAAGACAAAAAGCTCTATGCAAATGATCAGAGTTCCACCAGCGCAATCAAAGGTGATGGCGGGGTGTATTGCTCATTAAGCGATTATAAAAAATGGACTCATGGAATTTGGAATAACAGCCTTGTCAATATGCCTTCTGTACTGTCTCGACTTAATGTTCCAATAAAAGAAGTAACGGGTAGTTTTTATGGTCCAGGCTGGTTTTACTTCGATAAAGGTATTCCTGCACTATTCCACTCCGGTAGCACCTGCGGTTTCAGCACTTATTCAATTAACATTCCTTCACAAAAAACATCCATTGTTTATTTTTCGAATATTGCAGGCAATTCTGAACCGTTTAAAAGAATACTTGAGGTATTGAATGCCGAAGGTGTCAGCAGTCCTGCTGAGGTCTTCAGTTTACACCAGTTAACACGTTAATGTGAAGACGAAAGCGTAAAAAATGAATTATATCGTTGATAAAACATTCGAAAGAGTCAAATTCAATGAGATACCCTTCGAACAGGGGGAGTATGAAAATTGTATATTCAGGCAATGCGACTTTACAAATATTAACCTCTCTGAGATAAAATTTACTGAGGTTGAATTTATCGGTTGTAATTTGAGTATGGTTAAACTGGAAAGGACTGCATTTCGGGATGTAATTTTTAAAGAATCTAAAATGTTAGGACTCCATTTTGAAAATTGCAATGAGTTTGGACTGGCATTTTCATTTGAAGATTGCCAACTCAGCCATTCTTCTTTTTACAGGACAAAGATCAAAAAAACGAATTTTAAAAACTCCAACCTTAAAGATGCAGATTTTACCGAATGTGATCTTACAGGCTCTGTTTTCCAAAATTGCGATTTGGCCGGAGTTACATTTGAGAACACTATTCTTGAAAAAGCAGATTTTCGGACTTCATTAAATTATTCCATTGATCCTGAAAACAACAGGATCAGAAAAGCGAAATTTTCAATATTGGAAATTTCAGGGCTTTTAGACAAATACGATATTGAAATTGATAGTAGTATTTAAGAATTTAAATGTGCTACGTTTTTTACAAATCGACAACATTCTTTTAGTTAAACTTGCATTATAAACCATCGAAGAATACTGGCTTTAAAATAAAGATGAACGAGGATTTTTTCAATCATATTTTCAAAAAACAACAAGATGCAGATGCCGTTCCTTCTAACAAGGAGATTTCAAGATGGGCACTGGAACTTTTCAGACTGCTCTATCCTGAACAATCCAAACGAGCGCTAAATTCAGTTAATGAATTAAAGCAGGAGTTTCAAAGGCTTGAGACTGAACTATGTCATATGATGGAAGCCACAAAAGCCTGTGTTCACTGTGATAATTCCAAGCTGGCTAAAGACTTTTTTGCACAGATACCTGAATTGTTCCGGGTGTTAAACACTGACATTAAAGCTATTTTTGATGGGGATCCGGCAGCCAAAAGCGAGTTTGAGGTAATCCGGGCATATCCTGGTTTTTATGCAATCTCCTTCTACAGACTGGCGCATGCTCTTTACAGTCTGGGTATACCATTATTACCTAGAATTTTCACTGAATATGCCCATTCAAAAACAGGAATTGATATTCATCCTGCAGCCCAGATCGGTGAGTACTTTCATATCGATCATGGAACAGGTATTGTTATTGGAGAGACCTGTAAAATTGGAAAACACGTGAAAATGTATCAGGGAGTAACCCTGGGTGCACTGAGTGTCGATAAAAGTATGGCCAATACGAAAAGACATCCAACAATTGAAGACCGGGTGGTAGTATACTCGGGTGCAACAATATTAGGAGGTGAAACCGTTATTGGCCATGGTAGTATAATTGGAGGGAATGTTTGGCTAACAAAAAGTATACCTCCCGATTCATCAGTTTACAACACTTCTGAGGTAGTCATATCCAGCGAAAAAAGCAAAAATAAATAATAAAATGGCAGGAATAATTGATCTGGTTGGAAATACGCCATTAGTTGAAATTAAAAAGCTGAATCCAAATCCCAAAGTTCAGATCTATGCGAAACTTGAGGGCAATAACCCGGGAGGAAGTGTTAAGGACCGTGCAGCACTCAACATGATCAGGAGTGCACTGGAGCGTGGAGATATCAGAAAAGGATCCCGCTTAATTGAAGCTACTAGCGGCAATACAGGCATAGCCCTGGCTATGATTGCACGCTTGTACGATCTTGAAATTGAGCTTGTTATGCCATCCAATTCGACCCGTGAGCGTACTTTAACCATGGAAGCCTTCGGAGCCCAGGTAACTTTGCTAGAAGGAATAGAATTATGCCGTGATTATGCCGAAGAAAAAGCAGCAAATGGTGAAAGCTTTTTACTTAATCAATTTGCAAATCCCGACAATTCCCTTGCTCATTATAAAACTACCGGGCCTGAGCTATGGAATGATACCGGACAAAAAATCACTCATTTTGTCAGTTCTATGGGTACAACCGGGACTATTATGGGTTGCTCAAGGTTTCTCAAAGAAAAAAATTCTGAAATACAGATCATAGGTTGCCAGCCTACTGAAGACTCGTCCATTCCCGGAATTCGCCGCTGGCCTGTTGAATACTTACCTAAAATTTTTGAGCCTGAACGTGTTGATCGTATCATGGATATTTCAGAAGCTGAGGCAACAGAAATGGCCAGAAAGCTTGCAAAAGTTGAAGGGATATTTGCAGGAATGAGCAGTGGCGGTGCTGCATCAGCGGCTATAAGGCTGGCCTCTGAACTCGATGAAGGCCTGATTGTCTTTATAGCCTGTGATCGTGGAGACAGATATCTCAGCAGTACACTTTTCGGTTAAAAATAAGCGCAAAATTTATGGCAAAGAAAAAAACAGGTAAGATTATGTGGCATGATCTTACAGTCGACGACGCGGTACAAATCAGCGATTTTTATCAGCAGGTTACTGGCTGGAAAAAAGAAGGATTGAGTATGGGGGAATATGATGATTTCTTAATCAAGAGTCCGGGAGATTCTGAAGTTGTTGCCGGTATCTGCCACGCTAGAGGAGTCAATAAGGATATTCCTGCACAATGGCTGATGTATATTATGGTAGAAAATTTGGATGAAAGTCTTGAGACCTGCAAAAAACTTGGAGGTAAAGTATTAGGTAATAAACGAAAAATGGGTGAGGGCTATTATTGTTTGATACAGGATCCTGCCGGCGCTTATGTAATGCTTAGCGAGTAATTTCTAAAATTCAGAATCCTAAATCGGTTAACCAGATTTACGGATATCCCTGATCACTGCAATACTACAATGTTTTTCAATGATCTGATCAATGATCTCCTGTGTTCTATCCGGATAATCTACCTCAATAATTCTTTTGGATTCTATCCAGTTATTGATGACTATATCAAACCGGTCGTTTAAATTTCTGATGACCGGTACTCCCATCTGACTTAAAGCCGCAGCATTTAATTGCTGCTCATATTGATTTTTCATCGGAACAACCAAAAGCTTCTTTTTCATGTATAATGCTTCTGCAGGTGTTTCAAAACCGGCACCACAAAGTATTCCCTCAGAACTTGCCATACTCCTTATAAAACGTTCATTATGAATGGGCTGAACAGAAACATTCTTAGTCCTGTAAGGCCGATGGTTATGCTTTGAGAACACATCCCAATTCACATTCTTGAACTTAGTAAGTGTAGCGATCAAACGAGGATCATCATAAGCCGGCAAATAGACGGTATAATGTCCCTGATTCTGAACTTCCTCATCTCTAACCTGTTTCCTGATTACCGGTGTGAATATATTTTCAGCATAAGCTTTGAAATGAAATCCATACTGAGCGGTATTGGGGGCATAATTTTTGAGAATAAGCTTTCCGACTACGTCGTTATTATCTGTTTTCGGCGCTTCATCAGCAAGTACTGCCGACTGATGACTTAAACCAATACAAGGAACATTCTTTTCATAGCATGCCCAGGCAGAGACAGGTTCAAAATCATTGATTACAAGATCATATTCTTCAACAGGAAGAGAGTTAATTTCTTTTACAAGTTTTCGGATATTTGATTTTATACATGTCTTCCAAATATCAACACCTCCCGACTTACCAAAAATAAAACTCAGCCCTCTCATTTTATAGCTAAGCTGATAAGGCAGAACAAGATCGCCCTGAATACCACTGACAAGAATATGAACCTCAGCATGCTTCATGAGACATGGAATTATATCCATCGCCCTGCTCAAATGCCCATTTCCTGTGCCCTGAATAGCATACAGTATTCTCATTTACCTTGATATTTACAGCTTCTAAATTGCAAAAAAACTATGAGAAAGCTGGTGTTTGCTTTCATATTGGAACGTATGATAATTGGCTTGAACATACCTCAATTATAAAGCATTGGTTTGTAGTTGATTTGATTTAAGGAAAGCATGAGACAATATATTTTTTTAAATTCGCAGGCAAACAATACATTTTATGATAACAGTAAGCGAATATTTTGAAGGTTCAGTAAAATCTCTTGGGTATCAGTCTCCCGAAGGAAAATCAACAATTGGTGTCATTGAAAGTGGTGAGTATGAATTCGGGACATCCATGCATGAAACCATGCTAATTATAGAAGGTGAACTGGAGGTTAAATTACCTGGAAATAACAACTGGGAAACTTTTCGAAAAGGAGATGCATTTGAAATTGATGCAAACCAATCTTTTAAAGTTCGTGCCTCGTCTCAAACCTCTTATTTGTGTAAATACAAATAGTTCGCTTTCAATTTTATTAAATAAAAAAAGCTGCCTTATTAAAGAGCAGCTTTTTCGTTTTTCATAGGTTTATAGAATCTCGATGAAGACCGGCTTATAAAATCAGGATCAAGATTAAAAGGATAATAATAATAGCACCAACAGAAAGATAAACACCACCGCTAGTTGCTTTAACTTCTTTCTTCATCTCAAGAAGTTCATTACGTAATGCTTTACGCTCTACACGACTTAGGTCAGATCTGTCCATGTTTTTGATTTCTTCAACTCTGCGGGTGATTTCAGCAACACGGGCAATCTGATTTTCTGTTAATGCAGGCTTTGACTTTACCTCATTTGCCATAACTGAACTTGATGCTAAAAGGATAGCAGTTAGTAAAAGGTAGATTTGCTTTTTCATTGTTTTTTGATTTAAGTTTCTTTAAGTTAATGATAAAAATTAAAAAATGCTCCCATTTTTAGACATTAACCTTAAGGCAATTATTATTCCATAAAGTTTATATACATTTTGAAGCAGATATAGATGACATTTGAAATTAAACTGTCCCAAATTCAGGAATCAGTGTAGTTTAATTCACATAAATATCTCTTACTTTATGCGGAAAACGGAGTGCTGCATTCAAAATCATATTTCGGATGTAGTCATTCTCAGGGTAAGGTGTTAAATGCTTTTTTACTAAACTGATATCAGCCTGAGCTAAATCAGAAGCAATATAACCCATCCCAAAAAACTGACCATTCTCTATCAATAAACAACTCTTTTCCTCAAATGTTCGGCCTACATCAATCAGCAAAAAGCCCGGAAGCACCGAACTCAGGCTATTTAACGCCACAATTACCCGTTCATTATATAAGTCAACCGATTCGAGCTGTTCGCAAGCTCCTTTGCAGGACTCCTCTCCTATTGGGATGCAGGGCTCATTATTACGCTGAACAAAGCAAAGCTTAGGACAGAGGTTAAATCCGGCAATCAGGCTTTTGATCAGATTATAACCTTCGGCGATACCATTGAAGGTATAGTGCGGTTTCGAGAATTTTTTCTTTCTGTCGATAACCAGACGCATATAACCATTCTGATCCTCAAATGAATACAAAGCATATGCATATTCAAATCGTTTCAAGGATCGATTATAAGCAGGCCACAGACGTTTGATCTCAACGGCTTCAAGAATCAATGACATGAGTTCGGTACCACATTCCTGAAAGGTTATGTGATGAATTTCCCTCAAAAAATCCTGCTTTTGCCTCCCCGGTTTATTATTTGCAAAATGACTTGCTACTCTTTTCCGGATATTCTTTGCCTTCCCCACATAAATAACTTTCGACTTTGAGTTATGAAAATAATAGATTCCGGGAACAGTTGGGAGTTTGTCCATATCTTCTTTTGGAAGATGAGGCGGGAGTGATTGTTCCCTTGATCGTTGATTCAGGGTTTTGCTGATATGTCCATCCTTATCCTGTTCAATCAGCATTGAAAAAAGCTTTGCAGTTGCCAGAGCATCACCCAATGCGCGATGTCTGTCCTGAATTTCTATTCCAACCTCCTTACATAATCTCCCCAGGCTATAAGACGCCAGTCCGGGAATGATTTTTCGGCTTAAACGCACTGTGCATAGCTTTTTTGTCTGCAAATTAAAGCCGGCAGCAGCAAGATGAAAATGAAGAAAAGAAAAATCGAAATTGACATTATGTGCTACGAACACTTTATCATGCAGAAGTTCATATATCTGATGGGCAATATCCTGAAATTTCGGAGCTTTACTAACCATTTCATCATCTATACCGGTAAACGCCTGAACATATATTGGAATAGGCTTTAACGGATTGATTAATGTTTTGAATTGCTTAATAACCTCCTGGCCATCATGTACCAATATTGCAACTTCAGTGATCCCATTGGCACTTGCATGCCCTCCGGTTGTTTCAATATCGACTATAGCATACATTCTTCAGAAGCTCTCAATTATTCAAAGATAATCAGATTTTAGAAATACTAACAATATTAGTATTTTTATTTAAATAAAAACAGGCCCTTTCTAATTATTTCCTGATGGGCTTAAGCAAATATTCAAGTCCGTTAAGCTTAATCTCATACATCGTCGCCAGAAGGACTCCAATCTTACCTTCAGGAAATCCCCTATTCTCATACCATACCAGATAATATTCCGGCAGGTCGCAAATAAGCCGGCCCTTA
Organism: Daejeonella sp.; assembly: GCF_030684675.1. Taxonomy (GTDB): domain Bacteria; phylum Bacteroidota; class Bacteroidia; order Sphingobacteriales; family Sphingobacteriaceae; genus Daejeonella. The sequence continues at coordinate 78,075 of NZ_JAUXXZ010000052.1, forward strand.
TATTTACCATAAGGCATAGCAATACTAACCAGATCTTTAAGAATTTGAGGGTTCATCCTGCGGTTTAATCTGAGATTTTCTTTTATAAATAAGTTGCAGGTATAGATATGCAAAAAAGGTTGTGATTGCCGCTGCGTAGAAGATAGTAGGTATCATACTAACATCAGTAATGTATAAACTGCCGGCAAAAAAGGCTCCCAAACCAATACCTGCTTCCAGTGCGATGTACATTGTTGCAACGGCTTTACCGCGATGATCAGGATGGCTAAGATCAATAATCCAGGCGGTAAGTGCTGGTGATAACATCCCGGTTGCTATACCATAAACAGCAGAGCCAATCATCAGGCTCAGTGGAGTATCAGCAAGCCCAATCAAGACCAGAGATATCACAAGAATAATCAGCGATAACTTAATAATACGAACTCTGCCAATCCTGTCAGACATCTTTCCGGATACGAAACGTATTAACAGTGAAGAAACAGTAAAAACCATGAAGAAAAGACCCTTGTTTGAAATGCCAAGATGCCCTCCCCAATCTGATATAACGGTAAGAATAATTCCATAACTCAGGTATGAAAGAAAGGTAATGAAAGCTGCTACCAAAACCCTGACCTCAATAACTTCTGTACGGTTTATCTGCATCATAGAAAACCGGAACGGTTCTTTTTTCTCCAGGGTTTCCTGCATATTCATCAGAATGACAATAGATAGAAGTGCAAAAACAGAAGAGCAATAGAACATGGCATTTATTGAAACCATTTCAGTCAGCTCGCTGCCAATTGCCGGGCCAATTGCTAGTCCGGTACTAAAACATACTCCATGTATTCCCATAGCTTCTCCCCAACGGTTGCCAGGGACGATATCAGCAACATAGGCTGCCGTTGCAGTTGGCTTAAAACCCGTAGAAAAACCATGAAACAGCCTTAGCCATAGAAATCCGGCAACACTGGTCAATATCGGATACAATAAGCCACAAACAACACAAACAAAAGAACCAACCGCCATTACTGGAACACGGCCGATCTTATCTGTTAATTTTCCACTAAATGGTCTTGAAATCCCTGCAGAAAGTGTAAAGAGTGCAATAATATAACCCTTATATTCTGCACCTCCCAGCCCTGTAAGATAGGCTGGCATTTCCGGAATCAACATATTGAAACTGGCAGAAAACAGGAATGAGCTCAAGCATAAAAGTGCAAACTGAACATTATAGATTGGATGTTTTTTACCAGACATTGTTTAAGATAGTGCGGCAAAAGTAATAAGAATTTCAGCTAAAATCGTCGAAATAAAAAGAGAGCGATTAGAACAATAAATGATAAAAATGTCCGGATTTTCAGCTAATGTTAATAGTTTTGCCGGGTAAATTATTCCCTCTATGCGATTTCTGAAATTGGTTACCTTTTTAGTTTTGATGATCTCTTTGCAATCTGTCTTTGGGCAGAGCAGTTCAGCACTCAAAAAACGTAAGGAAGCCATTACCAGAGAGATAGAAGAATTAAAGAGAAGCCGTAATAAAATTGACAAAAACAAGAAGTTATCCCTTAACCAGATTAATCTGTTAAATACCCAGATCAGATTAAGAGAAGATAAGATCAGGACGATAAACACTGAAATTAAAATGCTGGACACGAAAATTATCAGCAATACTACTGAGGTAATTTCACTACAAACAAACCTGAACAAGCTGAAGTCGCAGTATTCAAAAATGATTGTTTTTGCATTCAAAAATCAGGGAGCCTACAATAAGTTGATGTTCATATTTGCTTCACATGATTTTAATCAGGCCTATATGCGACTGCGCTATATTCAGCAGGTAGGCACTTTCCGTAAAAGACAGGCAAAAGAGATTATTACAACTCAAATAAGATTGAAAAAACAAATCAATGAACTAGACCAGAACAAAAAGGAGAAAACCAATCTCTTAATAGACCAGATTGTCGAGAAGCAAACCTTAGGTAATGATAAGGAACAGCAGTCGAAAATATTAACAGGCTTAACTAAGAAACAAAAAGAGCTCCAGCAACAGCTTTCCAAAAAACAAAAGGAGGCAAATACATTAAACAAAGCAATTCAGGAGGCCATTCGTAAAGAGATCCTGGCAGCACAACGCAAAGAAGCAGAACGTCGAAGACTGGCCGCTGCGGCCGAAGCAGCCTCAAAAGCAAAAAATAATACCGATAAGCCCAAGCCTGCTAAACCTGTAGCGAGCGGATCATCTATTTTAGCTTCAAGTCCGGAGGACGCCAAACTCTCCTCATCTTTCCTGGGCAGCCGTGGACGGATGCAAAAGCCTGCACAGGGAATTATTACTCAGGGTTTCGGGCAACAAAAATTCAATAATGTAACCATTTTCAATCCGGGTATTAACATTAAAACTGCCCCCGGGGCTAATGTTTATGCTGTTTATGGAGGAAAAGTGAGTAAAGTGATTTATCTGGTCAATTCCTACACTATCATCATTCGTCATGGAGAGTATTTTTCTATTTATTCCAAGCTTAAGAATGTGAGTGTAGCTGCAGGCCAGGAAGTGACTGCCCGGCAAAGTATTGGTACAGTAGCAACAGATATAACAGAGGATCTAACAGAAATGCAATTCCAAATCTGGAAAGGTGGCACTCCGGTAAATCCATCCGGATGGATATCACAATAATAATCTAACAATTCTGTTATCTATTATTTATTCGATTGATTCATATTAATCAAGTCGAATATATAATTATCGTTAACTCGAAATTAAATAATCATTAATTTAATGTTGCTAAATAATGTATTAATCACGTACTTTTGCAAACTCTAAAAAAAATAAAAAATTCATGTCTGAACAAAGAGCTATTGTAAGTGTATGGAGAGATAACTGGCAATCATCTGATTACAGAAAAAAATGTATTACAGGGTTAATCCTCATCTCATTTATTCTGCTTTCCCTGCCCTTTTTTTATCAGGCTATAGAGCAAAGAAATGGGATTGATTTCAATGATTATTTATTACAATGGCTTCCCTCATACGACCTTTCTCTTTTTATTTTCATTACAATCTGGTCAATGACCATTTTAACATTCAGCCGTTTCAAGCAAGATCCTAACTTATTTTTAACCTTTCTATGGGGTTTTATCCTGATCAATCTATCGCGATTTGTCTCTATCGGTCTGATTCCACTTGATGCACCCAGAGATCTCATTCCTATTCATGACCCAATCAGCAACCAATTTTATGGGCCGAAATTTATTACCAAAGATCTGTTCTTCTCCGGTCACACCGCTGCGATGTTTTTGATGTTCTTATGTCTGAAGAAAAGAACAGATAAAATTCTTGCACTTACAGCTACCATTTTTATTGGGATAGCAGTACTCCTGCAACATGTCCACTACACAATGGATGTAATAATGGCACCAGTGATTACCTATTTTATTTGGGCTGGCTCCAAAAAAATTGTCGAATCATAATCTATTTCCTATTCTCCATTCCCTCTCTTTACCTTCTCCCCATCAATCTGGAAAATTCTTGTCAATCATTAACTGAATTAAGCCATCCACCAAACCTACCCTTGGTACAAATATTTGCTTTACTCCTCCCCATTTCATAACCGTAAGATAAATTTCGGAGGCAGGAATAATAACATCTGCCCTATCCTGATTCAATCCAAGAACATTAATGCGATCTTTAAGTGAAAAAGAATTAAGGTAAGAATACAATTCCCTAAGCTTTGTAAAAGTTAATGGAGAACCATCTTTTCCTTCAGCCATCTTAAAGAGCTTATTAATGTTCCCTCCAGTACCAATACCCGAAAGATTTTTATATGATTGTGCCACATTCTTCACCCAATCCTTCATTTCAGCCCAGGTTTCATCTTTATCCTGATTATCAAGTATCCTGATACCACCCAGGTTGAATGAACGGGAAGAGATCAATTCTCCGTTGCTAAAAACCGAAAGTTCAGTACTACCACCACCAACATCGATGTATAAATAATTCTTCTTACGGTCTAAACTTTGTTCAATATGGCTGGCATATATTATGTTAGCTTCCCTTTGTCCTTCGACAATTTCAAGGTCTAATCCTGCCTCAGCCTTAATTTTTGCTACAAGTGAAGAACCATTCCTTGCCTCGCGCATTGCAGATGTTGCGCAAGCCATATAATCACTAACCTTATAAACATCAATCAGATTACGAAATGCGACCATGGTCTTAATGAGCTCTTCGGTTTTATTTGGAGATATTAACTTATCCAGAAAAGCATCATCACCAAGCCTCAAAGGCACTCTGATTAGCGTATTCTTTTTAAAAGAAACAGTCTTGTTGTTTTGTATTACATCAGCAATTAACAGTCTGACAGCATTCGAACCGATATCTATGGCAGCGTATCTCAAGGTATTATTTTTTATATTTTAAATAGGTATATATGTCAGTCTGAGCACGACTATGAACCTTTGTTCCGGTCTTCCGATAACGATTATTGTTCAGCTCATTAATTTCTCTGGCCTTAGTATTATCCTTCAGCTGAATATTAATAATATCCAGAATTTCAGACCTTATCTCCGCATCCAGTATTGGGAAACCTACTTCTACCCGATGATCCAGATTTCTTGCCATCATATCGGCCGAAGAAAGATAAACATTTTGTCGCCCTGCATCTCCAAATATCCAAACCCGCGCATGCTCAAGATAACGATCTATTATACTAATCACTTCAATATTTTCACTAAATCCTGCAATTCCCGATACCAGACAACACATACCGCGAATGATTAGCTTAATTTTAACACCTGCATTACTGGCTTCATATAATTTCTCAATTATAGCAACATCAGTTAAACTATTCATTTTAAGTATTATACTGGCATTCTTACCCGCTTTTGCAGTTTTTATCTCTTTATTGATCAGGGTATTTATTTTTTGCCTGCTTTCAAGTGGAGAAACGATTAAATGCTTATAAGCACTGTAAAAAACCTGCTTCTGTAGTCCATCAAAAAATGTTACCAATTCGGCTGTAATTAAGGGATTAGCAGTAAATAAACTATGATCGCAATAAAGTTTTGCTGTCTTTTCATTATAATTCCCCGTAGCCAGATTTGCATAATATCTGTCTTTCCCCTTTTCTGTCCGTCTTATCAAACAAATTTTCGAATGAACTTTATAATCGGGCATTCCATAATTAACAACTACCCCCTCTTCCTCCAGCCTGTTTGTCCAATAAATATTAGCTTGCTCATCAAACCTTGCTTTAAGCTCCAGCATGCAGCTCACCTTTTTGCCATTCTTAGCAGCATTGATCAGAGCGTGTATAATCCTGGAATTTTCAGCCAGGCGATACAGTGTAATTTTAATCTCTCTAACCTTTGGATCAATAGCTGCTTCCCTGAGGAAATGTATAATATAATCGAAGGACTGATAGGGTAAATTAATAAGGTAATCCTTCCTGGAGATCTGTGCGAAGATACTACTTACAGTGGAAAGCTCATTTACCGGCAGGGGCACCAATTTAGGGTATTCCAATTCAGGTCTTCCTACATTCGGAAAGCCGATGAAATCCTTAAAATTATGGTAACGGTTGCCAGGAATAAGTCCATCGGCAGTTAAATCTAATTCAGCTACCAGATAAGTGAGCATATCCAGGGGCATGTCAGTATCATATAATAAGCGCATAGGCTTACCCTTTCCTCTTTTCAGAAGACTTTTGGAGAGTGCGTCAATGAATTTTTCACTAACATGTATATCAAGATCCAATTCAGCATCCCTGGTTAACTGAACAGAATAAGCCTCAATACTATCATATTCAAAAATGAAGAAAATATCATCAAGACAATATCTGACAATATCATCGATCAATGTAATGAATTTAAGATTATTCGTTTCCGGAAGTACAATAAAACGGCCTGAAACATCAGTTGGAATCTCAATCAGAGCAAATCTGCTTTTCTCTTTATTCTTTGTTTGAACCAGCCTTACAAAAAGATAGATTGCCCGATCCTTGAGTTCAGGAAATGGTTCATTTTTATTGATCATTACCGGTACAAGTGTTGATAGAATCTTTTCCCTGAAATATTCTCTCACAAATGAACCACGTGTAACATTCAACTGAGTTTCATTAATTAAAAAGATCCTTTCCCGTTCCAGTTCCTTTACTATGACATCTTCATATAAATGATTGAATTTTCGCTCTTGTCTGACAACAATATTTTTAATCTGGTTCAATATTTTCCGGGGACTAAAACCCAGTATTGCTTTTGACCTGGTATTCAGATTTGAAAGCCTGTTGAGCGTAGCAACCCTTACCCGGTAGAATTCATCAAGATTTGAGGAAAAAATGGCCAGAAAACGAATTCTTTCAACCAGCGGGACTGATTTATCAGCGGCCTCCTGCAGTACACGGTCGTTAAAGTATAACCAACTGACCTCACGATTTATTAAAGGAATATTCTTAGGCATTGGCATAAATAAACAATCCCGCACCTGTGGACGGGACTGTAAAATTCAAAAATTAATATTAACAAAACATTAATTTCACGTTAAGTGTGAAACGTGAATCGCATTCATCTATATTTTTTCAGTTGAAGGAGCACTTGAAGACCCTTCTGATTTGGCTGAAGCAACAGTTGACGGAACAGCTTTAGAAGCCGGCTTTCTGTTTCTGGAGGCTTTTGGCTTTGCTTTTACAGTTGCCTCTTTGCTTACAGCGGGCTTACCTGACACTGCTTTAGTGCCTGATGCTGCAGCTGTACTCTTTTGTATTCTTACTCTTGGTTTGCTTGCAGCCGACTTTGGTGAACCTGTACCAGAAGTTACAAGACTTGGAGCCTTCGCCTTTACTGCAGCCTTACTAACACGGGCAACAACCTTTTCGGCTTTCTTAACTGCAGAAACTACAGATTTACCTGCTGAAGCACCTGCCTTGCTGATACTTTTTGGTTTTATGCTTTTGGCCTTACTTTCCAGTTTATCTTCAACCGCATTCTTAACATCATTATACTTAGCTGCAAGCTTTTTAGCTAATGCTTTACTGGTTTTTTTAATCTCCTTGGAGAATTTTTCTGCATCATGTCCAAGACTCTTCATTGCTTCAAAGAACTTATCAGAAATAGTTGTTTCCAATTCCTTTTTAACAACACGTTTTGTTTTCTTTTTTACATCCTTTACAGATGTTTTTACTTTATTTGCTTTCATAATTATTCTTTTAGAGAAATGTAATCTTTAAATGCAATATTTAAAGATATTAACAAAATTCGATTAACCATAGTATAATAATTATGCCAACATTTGACATCGTAAGTAAGATCGACGGACAGACCCTCGATAATGCAATCAATACAGCAAAAAAAGAGATTTTAAACCGCTATGATTTTAACGATTCGAAAAGCAGCGTAGAACTCGATAAAAAGACAAACGAAATCACCATCATCACCGAAAATGATATGCGTTTGAAAGCTATCCAGGATGCGATTATATCCAGGATGGTAAAACATAACCTTGATCCGGGCAGCATGGACCTCGGAAAAGAACAATATGCATCAGGCAATATGCTTCGAAAAGAAATTAAAATTAAGGAAGGAATCGATAAGGAAGCAGCAAAAAAAATCGTTAAAAAAATAAAAGACAGCGGACTAAAAGTTCAGGCTTCTATTATGGACGATCAAGTTAGAGTTCAGGCTAAGAAAATAGATGATCTGCAAGCTGTAATTGCCCTTTGCCGCAGCGATGATTTTGGACAGCCGCTTCAGTATATTAATATGAGAAACTAAAATATAATTGAGAGTGGAGAATTGAGAGTTGAGAGTGATTTCATTTTCCACTCTCAATTCTCCACTCTCCACTAATTAAACCGTCTTCACATCTTTCTCATCATACTCATCAATATCCATGATGTAGCCATTCTGTATCAGAAATTCGAACAAATGTTTTGATTCTTTTGATACAGGCATATTGCGTGTGGTAATAATCTGTTTATTTTTCTTGTCAAGGTAAGGATAGGCATAGAGCCTTACGTTCTTACTGAATAAATCACTGATATAAGCTAAAAGTTCGTCTGTGTAATTTTCGCCGTAATTTTCGGAGTTAAATATATTTTTCAGGTTTGCAATATTGGTTGATATACCAACACTTTTGGGGCTGCATCGTGAAAGGTATTGTGCCAGTTTATGATTTCGCGCAAAGTCAGATACAATCACATAATTTCCTGTAGTACAAAGCTCTTCAGCACGTTTCGCAAATTTTTCAAGATCCTCATTACTTAGTTCCGATTTATCTTCAAGAAAATTGGTCATTAAAACCTCAATCATTACAATGATGTTCTTGTCATTTACCTTTTGTGTGTGCTTAAATTGCTCGACTGCTTTATTAAATAGATCGAAGTTTGGCGTAGATTTCTGACCAAATTTTGTGCGAAGGATCATCACATCCTTTTTATAGAGCACATCTTTAGATTGGCGTGCATGACCATTTTTATCAAAAATTGCTGCCCCTGAAAAGCCTTTGGCAATCAGATATAGGTTAACCAGCCGGTCGTTAGCATTCTTGAATTCAGGACCACTCAGACTGATGAGATCAATTTCTACAGAGCCTACTGCCAAATTATCAACCAGAGACTCGATCATTGACTGAACATCATCATGATAATAATATGCAGCATAAACGAGGTTTACTCCTAATATTCCCAATACATTCTGCTGCAGATTTGAATCACTGTCCAGAAGTCTGACATGAAAAATAATATCATTAGGCTCACCTCCCGGACTCAGTTGAAACCTGATACCCAGCCAACCATGTGGATCATTGGTTTTATTGAAATTTAGGGTTGTTACAGTATCTGCAAAAGCGAAAAAGGTTTTTCCGGCATATTTTGGCCCGCAGAGGCGTTCAGATAAAAGTCCGAACTCATGCTGGATCATTTTATCAAGCCTTGATTCAGAAACATAGCGGCCAGATTCCTCCTCCCCGTAAATGGAATTACTAAAGACCATATCATAAGCCGACATAGTCTTTGCAATCGTTCCTGAAGCAGCCCCGGCAGTGAAAAAATTTCTTGCGACTTCCTGACCTGCTCCTATCTCGGCAAAAGTTCCGTAAATAGATTCATCCAAATTGATCTTTAAGGCTTTTCGCTTATTCTCTAAAATTTCTCTCACCATGCGGCAAAATTACGATTTTGCAGCTTATGCCGCAATTTAAATAGAAAAGGCAGACGGTATTCCGCCTGCCTTTTAAAACGAGTGTTGGATCAGAATTAGCTAATTGCTATCTCTCTCGACAGAATCTTTGCTTCTTCTTTCTTTGCTACACTGATAAACAAAATACCATCTTTATATTCTGCAGTAATCTTAGCATGATCTGCAGTCTCAGGCAATGTAAATGTTCTCATAAAGGATGAATAGTTATACTCAATTCTGTTGTATTTCTTTGCTGCATCCGACTCTGTCTTCTCTTCCTTGCTTTCTGCCGATACAGTCAAGAGATTCTGCTCCAGATTGATTTTAAAATCTTCTTTCTTAAGCCCGGGTGCAGCTAATTCAATATGAAATTCATTTTCGTTTTCAGCGATATTAACAGCCGGATTACGATTTAAGGTACTTTTAGATAAAAAGGGATCGGCATTGAAAAACGATTCAAAAACATCGTTATAAACCGGTTTGAATACTTTGTTTGTGTTTCCGTTTGCAAATTTTACTAGTGCCATTTTGATATCCTCCTAAATTTTTAATTAGTTATTTCAAACTACTCGACAATGTGTATACCATTTTGCATATTGCACAAAAACAAGTCAAAATAAAAGACAAACTGGCAGAAAAATTTATTTTTTACAGACATAATGACAATATTCACATGAAAGGATATCATTTCAAGACTCAGATTCCCATTCGTTTTGCAGACATAGATGCTTTAGGCCATGTAAATAACGCTATATATCTTACTTATTTTGAGATAGCACGATCGGCTTACTGGGCTGAAATAATTGAATGGGACATGAAATTACTCGGAATCATAATCAGAAAATCAGTGGTTGATTATCTTAGACCAATAACACTTTCTGATATTGTATATGCTTATGTCAGAACTTCAAAAATTGGCAACAGTAGTTTTGAACTGGAATACGTTCTTGTAACAAACATTAATGGCACTGAAGAAATATGTACTACCGGGCAAACGCTCTGTGTCTCATTTGATTATGCACTTCAAAAACCTACCCAAATTCCGGCACAGCAGCGCATTAAGATGGAAAACAGTATGAAGTACAACTTTGAGTAATTAAGGTCAGATATCTGCTTGCAGGATTAGAATATTTTACCGGGATTCAGTATTCCCTTTGGATCAAAAACTGATTTAATACCACGCATCAGGTTAAGATGGACTGCCGAGTATTTTATATCCATGTACTCACGCTGCACTGACCCTATACCATGTTCCCCGGATATAGTACCACCAAGGGAGACGGTCAGCTCAAATATCTCTCGTATACCCTCTTTTAATTTTGTATTCCAATCCTCATCAGACATATTACCCTTAATGATATTGATGTGCACGTTTCCATCCCCGGCATGACCATAACAAATAGACTGAAAACCAAATCTTGCTCCTATTTCCTTTATTCCATAAATCAGTTTTGCTAATTCTGCCCTTGGCACCACTGTATCTTCCTCCTTATAAATTGAATTCGACTTTACAGATAATGGCATTGTACGCCTCAATCTCCATATAGACTCCTTTTGAGCCGCAGTATCTGCAAAAAGCACATCTGAACAGGAATTATTCTCAAGCACTTCGTTGATCTTTTCACAATCAGTCAAAAGTACATCCAAATCGTTCCCGTCGACCTCTATCATTAAAAATGCCTGTGCTTCATCTTTAAGGTCGAATTGAAAATGATCATACTCTATTACCCATTCAACCGCCCTCCGCTCCATAAACTCAAGCGTAGAGGGTGTTACTCCGGCTCGAAAAATCGCAGAAACTGCCTCGCAAGCCTGCTCATTACCTGGAAAAGATGCCAGCATAACCAGGTTTTGTGTAGGACGCGATATTAGTTTTAATACTATTTTGGTTATGATACCGAGTGTACCCTCAGAACCAATCATTAACTGCGTGAGGTTATAGCCCGAAGCATATTTGAGTGTATTAGCTCCTGTCCAGATTATTTCACCATCGGGAAGAACCACCTCAAGGTTCAATACATATTCTCTGATGGTTCCATATTTTACGACTCTTGGCCCTCCACTTCCATGGGCAATATTTCCACCAATAAAACAAGAGCCTTTACTGGAAGGATCTACCGGATATAACAATCCCCTTTCGGCGATGGCATTCATGAAAACTTCGGTAATTACCCCCGGTTCAAGAGTTGCCTGAAGATTACGCTCATCAATCTCAATGATCTTATCAAACCTCTCCATAGAGATCAAAAGTCCGCCCATTACTGGCAAGGCCCCGCCACTTAGTCCCGTACCGGCACCTCTGGGGGTAACTGGAATCATGTACTTATTACATAATTTAAGCAGCATTGAGATCTGCTCTTTACTATCCGGTCTGACAACTACTTCCGGATAGAAAATCAGATCTTCAGTCTCATCATGGGAATACTTCTCAAGTTTATCATGATCTGTAAAAACGTTCTCTGCTCCAGTAATTTCAGAGATTTCGATTAAAATATTCTCACTAATCTGGTTAAAAGACATATTATCTGCTGAACGAAAGTTCAATGGTTGAATTATTTATTTCGGCACTCATTGGGGGATGCATTTTGTGGATAGAAATACGAATCATCTGAACAGCGAGAAACTCATGCCTGATCCGCTCAAGTATGCTATGCGCTACAGTTTCTATTAACTTACGCGGAATTTTCATTTCTTCTGATGCGATTTGCAACAATCGTTCATAATTAACTGTATTCGCAATATCATCAGCACCTGAACCATACACCTCGAGTTCTGTATCAATATCGACAATAAATTCTGTCCCCAGGATCTGCTCTTCGGGATAAAATCCGTGATATGAAAAAAAACGAACTCCGTTCAAGCTTACCTTTTGTTTGATAATTCCCATTACACAAAAATAGATTAATTAAAATATACTCTATGGCGTAACTGGTCAATTAATTGTTCTCTGTTGAATAATTATTCCAATCAAAAAATAATATCTAATTTCATAATCCTCAAATTCATATCTTGTTTAAATATTATATTAAAATGAAAAGAATCACTTTAATCGCCGCTATCTTAACAATTCTGATAAACAGTAGCTCCGCTCAGCAGAATGCAAATCCAAAAGACACAGAAGCATGGTCACCTGTCCCGAAAATTGTTCAACCACAAAAAAATGCGTTATCAGCACCTGAAGATGCAATTATATTATTTGGAGGAAAGGATCTTAATCAATGGCAAACAGCTAAGGATCAATCTGAAGCAAAATGGACGGTAGCTAATGGACAATTCACCGTAAAAAAAGGAACAGGAAATATTCAGACCAAAAGATCATTTCTGAATTATCAAATGCACATTGAGTGGTATATACCCGAAAACATTACAGGCACCGGTCAGGCAAGAGGCAATAGTGGAATATTTCTGGCATCTACCGGCAAAGGAGATGAGGGTTACGAATTACAAGTCCTCGATTCGTATAATAACATTACTTACAGTAATGGTCAGGCTGGAAGTATTTATAAACAATTTATACCATTGGTAAACGCATCCAGAAAACCAGGAGAATGGCAATCATACGATATTGTTTGGACCGCACCGGTATTCAATGAAAATGGCACTTTGAAATCTGCCGCAAGGGTAAGTGTGTTGCATAATGGGATATTGATTCAAAACAACATTGAGCTCAAGGGAGAAACAGTGTATATTGGGCCACCTTTCTATAAAAAACACGGACCATTGCCTATCAAATTACAGGACCACGGAGATCCAAGTGAACCAATAAGCTTTCGTAATATTTGGATAAGAGAATTATAAAAACAACCTGTTCATAAATCAGGCCTTTTATAAAATTTGCAAAGAATCGAATTTGCTTAAAATTAATCACACAGATAAGCTGGGAGGCTATGATTGCCTTTATCCCTGGTCTCCATACTAGTTTGAATTATTTTGGCTTGAAAATTGAATGTTTGCATTCAAAAATAAAAGACATGAAAAATCAATTAATCCTGATCTGTTTAAGTGCATCGCTTCTTTTGGCAAGTTCATGTGCCGTTAACCCGGTTACAGGGAAAAAACAGATCGTTCTGATGTCAGAGAGTCAGGAAATTGCCATGGGCGCAGACGCTGATCCACAAATTGTTGCTCAATATGGACTTTATGAAAATAAAATACTTCAGGATTTCATCACTCAAAAAGGTAATGAAATGGCTGCGATATCCCACAGGCCAGATCTCAAATATGAGTTTAAGATTGTCGACTCAGAAATATTAAACGCATTTGCCGTACCAGGTGGGTATGTTTATTTCACAAGAGGCATCATGGCTCACTTCAACAATGAAGCTGAGTTTGCAGGTGTTTTAGGACATGAAATAGGACATATTACGGCAAGACATTCAGTTTCACAACAAAGCAAAGCCATTCTTGGTCAGGTTGGATTGATTGGCAGTATGATTCTTGTACCTCAGGTTGCAGAATTTGCCGAACCATTATCCCAGGGCTTAGGCCTGTTATTCCTGAAATTCGGCCGGGACGCTGAACGTCAATCAGACGAACTTGGAGTTGAGTATTCTTCAAAAATTGGCTATGATGCTAAGGAAATGGCCGGTTTTTTCAACACTCTCGAAAGACAGCGTGTAGGAACAGAGAGCGCAGAATTACCGGATTTTATGTCCACACACCCTAATCCCGGAGACAGAAATATTGCTGTTACTAAACTTTCTGAAGAATGGAAAAAGAAGTTAAGCCTCAGCAATCCTAAGGTAAGCAGAGAAAGCTATTTAAAAAAGATTGAAGGTTTAATCTACGGGGAAGATCCTAAACAAGGCTTCCTGGAGAACAACATTTTTTATCATCCAGAATTAAAGTTCCAGTTCAATACACCACAAGGCTGGAATTACCAAAACACTCCACAAAAGGTACAAATGGCACCCAAAGATGGGAAAGCACTCCTTATGATGACACTTGCACCCGGAAGCTCACTTCAGGAAGCAGCAAGCAATGTAGTACAGAAAAATAATCTTCAGGTTTTAGAATCAAATCAGATTACTGTCAATGGTTTGAACGCGATCTCTATGGTTGCAGATGTAAAAGCAGAACAACAACAACAGCAACAACAACAGCAGGCATCCTCAGTCAGAACTTTATCCTATCTCATTCAATACAATAAAAATATTTATCTGATACTTGGAGCTAGTTCAGTGAATGATTTTAATACTTATTCCCAGTATTTTCTTCAATCAATGAAAAATTTTAAAGAGTTAAAAGATGCTTCCAAACTGAATAAGCAGCCTGAAAGGATAAGAATCAAACCAGTTAAACAAAGTGGAACCCTTAAACAGGCACTTAACAGTTACAATATGCCAGAAAACAAACAGGAAGAAATTTCCTTATTGAATGGAATGCAACTCACAGACAGGGTATTGGCGGGATCTCTTATAAAAATTCTGGGGAAATAATATAAAGAGGTAAAAAGCCTGAAAATAAAATAGGCCTTTTACCTCTTTATTTATAGCTTGATATGGTTAAATTTGTATTGCGATCAATACGAACTTATTAGTCATTCTTTAATTCAATTTCCCTGAAATCATCCTTTATGAATAAATACTGGTACTATTTAACAGGGTTAAACCAGGAATTCTCGCTGGAATCAAGAATATTTCATTCCTTTTGTATAGTTGCCTTCTTTATTCTTACTCTTTGTGTTCCACTTAATCTGATCTTAGGTCTACCAATCTCGGCCTTACTTGCTGTGGTAGCATTAATAGCTCAAGCTTGTCTTTATTATCTATCAAGGTTTAAGTATAAAACACAAATCAGCCTTTGGTTATCCATATTCATTATCCATATTATTATAATAGTAAACTATTTCTTCAATTCCGGGATTCAGGGGCCTAGCTTTTTATTACTCGTTGCCATTTTCTTTCTGGTCATTTCACTCTCAAAACCAAAGGAATACTGGTTTTTCATCAGTCTGAATTTAGTTGTAGCCAGTGGTTTAGCCTTGTTTGAATATTTATACCCTGAATTAGTCGAAAAGTCTTACATGGGGCGTGGATTTCATTTCGGGGATATCATTTCTACTTATTTTATAAGTGTTTTGACCATTCTGATTGGTTTGCGCTATATAAAAAAGAATTACTACATAAGCCAGAATTTGCTGGAAACAAAAGCTGCTGATCTTGAACGTATAAATAGCACGAAAAATAAACTATTTACAATAGTTTCCCACGACCTTAGAGCCCCATTAGCTACAGTTAGAAGTTATTTAGAAATCCTGTCAAATTTAGATCCCGCGAAGGAGAACTGGCTGGAAATACAAAGTGACCTGATAGAGATGACCCAAAATACAGATAATATGCTCTCCAATATCCTGATGTGGTCTGCTTCTCAAATGGAAGGAATAAGCATTAATAAGAAACCGATTCTTCTTGCCGACACCCTAATTCCTGTAATCAGGGTATTTCAATCAATTGCAAATGCCAAGCAAATAGCTTTAAACTTTGAAATTGACCCTGGTCTTAAGGTATTGGCAGATGAGAATATGTTGCAACTTGTCATTCGAAATATCTTAAGCAATGCGATAAAATTTACCAATAACGGAGGAAATATTCAACTGACAGTAGAATCTGATTATCCAAACTATGTAATCAAAATAAGCGACAATGGTATAGGAATGACCGATCAGATTAAAGATTCCATATTCAGCTTGAAAGCAGAATCTTCTTTTGGTACAAAAAATGAAAAGGGTGTTGGTTTGGGTCTAAATTTAAGCAAGGAATTTACCGATATGCAGGGTGGCAGAATCTGGTTTGAAAGCGCTTCTGGCAAGGGAAGCACCTTCTATATTTCGATTCCAATAGCCTGATCATCAATTTTCTACAGTATTTAAATACTACCTTATTTTAATTAAGAAAATTCGACTTGTCCCTCAACAAACCTCAACCTTGATATAAACTTGCCATTTTACCGTTTTTTTTGTAAATTTGTAAAAAAGCACAAGCTATTCTTTTTCATGCCTGCTGGTCAATTCGACTGATCTTGGTTTCTTTCCTGTAATAAAAACAGAATAATCCTGATCCATTCCTTTGTTGAATTTTCAATGCCTCTCTGGCTGCATACATTTGAACCGGATAGTAATTATTAAATAATTTACAGACATGGCAAAATCCCAGGCAACCTTCATGAAGAAGCAGCTCGAAAAGAACAGGGCAAAGAAAAAAGAAGATAAAGAACAACGTAAGCAGGAACGCAAACAGAGTTCAAATGGCGGAAAGCTCGAAGATATGCTTGCCTATGTAGATGAGAATGGAGAACTTTCCTCTACTCCTCCTGAAAACAAACAAGCCCTAAGACCATCAAACCGATAGCTTGTTTCTAAGTCTGAACATACAACATTTAAACGATTAGGTAATTCAGGTTTGTGGGAAATCGGGCAATGTCATCCAATGAGTAAAATCTCCGATTGAAACCTTATCCTCGGCAACAATAAACTTATTATAAATTTCACTGTAATAACCGAAGTATATTTGTCCGCCATCAAATAACAAAACATCCACTGCCTGTTCAGGCAACTCATCTTTAACTAAAATCCATACCATACCCTAAAGATATAAACTATTGTCGAAATGGTTTTATACTAATTCAGGCTGAAAACAGCAAGGGTGAAGGTTACATATCACTGAAAAACAGCATATTAAGATCATTTTAAGGGAATTATAATTTTGCAGAAGTCAAACTTTAGAAGTAAATTTCTTTATAAAATCTTAAACCAACTCTCATTATGAACTCAAAAACATTTTTAATCGGTATTGCAGGAGGCATTATAGTCTTCCTGATGGGATTCTTAATCTATGGAATACTATTGATGGATTATTTTGGTGCGAACATGAGCTCCTACCCCGGACTCATAAAAGAACCCATGGAGATCTGGGCAATTGGAACAGGAAATATTATATGGGGGATTCTGCTGGCCTATTTTCTGAATACAGTGAAAATTGAATCAGGTATTCAGGGTGCTATCCATGGCGCATCATTGTTCTTCCTGTTTGGTCTGGGAGCTAATTTCGTTTTCTTCGGGCAGTACAATTTAATGCCCCTTTCACTGGCTTTTGTTGATGCACTTTGCATGGCTCTTTTAGGTGGAGTATCCGGGGCAGCAATTGGATGGCTGCTTGGCAGAAAATCAGAAAAAAGTAGCTGAAAAAAAGTAGAACAATAAAAAATCTTAGCTGAATAGGAATAAAAAATGGGGAATATCTTCCAGATATTCCCCATTAAAAAAGAGGAAAACAACATTTAGAATCTATTCTTTAATATTCAAATTTCGGGTGCAGTTTCTTCCGGATTTCCCCAAACGAACGGTGCTACAGGCACATTCGCATTTTCAGCTTTAATATTTTTCAATGATTCAGGAGCGGTTTCATGCGGACTCCCCCATACAAATGGTGCGACAGGCACATTCAGATTCTTAAATCCTTTAACTGACTTTATAGAATCAATTATATCATCAGGGCTACCCCATACAAATGGAGCGACAGAAACCATCGATTTAGGTAGGTCATTTGAGAAATCTGAGCTTTTAAAGCCTGCTTTTGTATTCAGAGAAAAAGTTATTAAAACTACTGTGCTAAGTGCGAATATTGTTTTCATGTTTTTGTTTTTTGTTTGATTGTTGACCAAATGTACCCTGCTAATCAAAGCCGGCATATACCTTTTTGGCAGGATACAGCAACAATTCGGTAAGTGCAGGAAAACTGTCGGTAAAAAACCTTCCGCTTAGATATCTGATTTACTACAAATGAGAATCGATTTATGTAGTTTTGAAAAAACCAATAATATGCAAAACCAGGATCCAGAAGCGAGAGATATTCACAGGTCATCTAAGAAAGATCTTTATGAAGCACCAGATTATTTTCTGGTCGATGATCTTTTGACTGAGGAACATAAACTCATACGTGATGCTGTAAGGGCTTGGGTTAAAAAAGAAGTTAGTCCAATCATTGAAGATTTTGCACAAAGAGCTGAATTTCCACGACACCTGATTCCCGGACTTGCCTCACTGGGTGCTTTTGGACCTACTATTCCGGTAAATTATGGTGGAGCTGGATTAGACTATATTTCTTATGGTTTGATTATGCAGGAGATTGAGCGAGGTGATTCAGGCATCCGTTCAACCGCATCGGTTCAGGGATCTTTGGTTATGTATCCGATACATGCCTATGGTTCGGAAGAGCAAAAAATGAAGTTTCTGCCTAAACTGGCATCCGGCGAATTTCTGGGATGTTTTGGATTGACAGAGCCGGATCATGGTTCAGATCCGGGAAGTATGATCACCAATATTAAAGACATGGGTGATCATTACCTTCTGAACGGATCAAAAATGTGGATCTCAAATTCTCCCTATGCCGACATAGCAGTAGTTTGGGCTAAAGATGAACAAGGTACTATCAGAGGATTGATCGTTGAAAAAGGCATGGAAGGCTTTTCTGCCCCGGAGATCCATGGCAAATGGAGCCTTAGAGCTTCAACTACCGGAGAACTGGTATTCAATAATGTTAAAATACCCAAAGAAAATATATTCCCGAACATAAGTGGGATCAAAGGTCCGCTGGGATGTTTAAACCAGGCGCGTTATGGAATAGCCTGGGGCGCCTTGGGTGCTGCTATGGATTGTTATGATACTGCTCTGTGTTATTCTAAAGAGCGAATACAATTTGGGAGGCCAATAGGCGGATTTCAGCTTCAGCAAAAGAAACTGGCTGAAATGATTACTGAGATTACTAAAGGTCAGCTATTGGTCTGGCGACTCGGAGTACTCAAAAATGAAGGCCGTGCAACACCTGCGCAGATATCTATGGCAAAAAGAAACAGTGTCGAAACAGCCATAAATATTGCACGTGAAGCAAGACAGATTCTGGGAGGTATGGGAATAACCGGTGAGTATCCGGTGATGCGCCACATGATGAATCTGGAATCAGTTGTAACCTATGAAGGCACCCACGACATTCACTTATTGATCACAGGAATGGATATTACAGGATTGAATGCATTTCAATAGGTATCCGGATTTTAGCGGTATATCCAATCCAGACTAAGCCTTCTGATATAGGAGTTTTGTAGCCCCAAACCAACTCCATACCCAAGCAATACATGTGATTTGGTAAAATGGATTGCTGTATAACAAAACATTCCATTGGGGTCTTCCTCTATATTTTTAATTTTTTGCCATGATTTTCCTTCATTTTTCGAAACAGCAACAGTTAAGGGGCTTCGTTTACTCTTAAAATAGCCCGGACCAGATGCGCCATTATTATTCCAGATCAGTAAGAGGTCACCTGTATTTGGTATTCTTTTTATTGAAGCAGGTGATATCGGCGAAGGGATTGCTGCAGGTTCTGCCATGGTCCATGTCAAGCCCTCATCGGCTGAAAAGCTTTGGTATTGTGTACCACCACTCGCTCTCATGTACACCATTAATTTTCCTCTTTTCAACTCAAGCAAACCTGGTTCCTGAGTAATAATGCTATCAGGAGTCAAAACGGAATCTCCTGAATGCCAACTTATACCATTATCATCAGAATAATAACATTGTATCGTCCCCTTATTCTTCCATGGTGTTTCTGGACTTTTATGCAATGATACCGGAACAAGGATACGACCCGATTTTAACTGCACAATCCGATCATTATTTACAACAAAATAGCCTTTCCTATCCTGAATAATTGCTTTTGGATCAGTCCATGTTTTACCCTCATCTTCTGAGAGTCTTAGCTGAGGAATACAATCACTTAAAGAATTCTTTCGGGCATATACGAGGGCAATCTTCCCATTTTTAAGACGAAGCAATGAAACAGACATCACATTCATATCCCCTTCTTTGTCAACAATGACCTGATCGTCTTTAGTCCAGCTGCTTCCCTCATCAGCAGAATAACGTCCAACCAATTGTGCTGGTGCATGATCGCTGCCCGAACCTCCGATAAAACGACTGTATACAAAAAGTATCCTGCCGTCTTGCAATTCAATAAAATCGCCTTCGCTGTTTCGTGGATTATCCTCAGATGAATGAATCTGATGAACCAGCATATTTCCTGAATTTTCATTTGGCTGCGCCATCAAAAATCCGGTACCAGCAAATCCCAAAAGAAAAAATAGAAAATATGATCTCAATAAGGCGATAGTATTATAAAATGATTTGCTCATTTTTCTTGAATTGGATAAAGATTTAAACACCAGATATTAATACCAGAACCTGATACGCAATAAAAAAGCCCATTTCAATAAAGATATGGGCTTTCTTTCAAAAATTAATAAAATGATATCACCTTAGGAGTAAATAGATTTTACCCGCTCTCTCAGGTTATATCCTGAAGCCATCACTTCACCGTATGCACCAGCTGTTCTTATTGCCATGAGATCTCCGCGCTTTGATTCAGGTAACTCAACTTCCTTACCAAAGCAGTCGGTACTTTCACAAATAGGGCCAACAACATCGTATGAAACTATGGGATTTGCAGAATCTGCAGTAATGTTTTCAATCTTATGATAAGCCTGATATAAGGCAGGTCGCATCAATTCAGTCATTCCGGCATCAAGAACCAGAAAATTCTTCTTCAATCCATTTTTCACATAAAGTATTCGGCTAATCAGGCTTCCGCACTGAGCAACAAGAGCTCTTCCAAGTTCAAAATGAACTTCCTGACCAGTCCTGCGCTCAAGGAATTTATCATAGATTTCAAAAAAACTTATAAAATCATTGACTGCATGCTCATCAGGATGATGATAATCTACTCCGAGTCCTCCGCCGACATTCAACACCTTAAGATCGAAACCGCGTTCCAGAAACCAAGTATTAAGCTCATTGACTTTCAGACACAGGCTTTTAAATACATCCAGATTCGTAATCTGAGATCCCACGTGAAAATGGATTCCAATCAGCTCAAGATTTGAACATCTTTTAAGTTCCTCAACACATGCAGGCAATTCCCATTGATTCACACCAAACTTATTCTCTTCCAGTCCGGTAGTGATGTACTGATGAGTATGGGCATCCACGTTTGGATTGATTCGTATCGCAACTCTGGCCTGCTTGCCTTGCTTTAAGGCAAGTTCATTGATTACTCCAAATTCCTGAACTGATTCAACATTGAAACAATAAATACTATTATTTAAAGCATCATTGATCTCCCTGTCTGACTTTCCAACACCTGCAAAAACAACCTTTCCGGGATCAAAACCGATTTCAATTGCCTTTTTAACCTCATTACCACTAACACAATCAGCACCGAAACCCGATTTTTGAATGGCTTTCAAGACCTGTTCATTAAAATTGGCCTTAAGTGCATAATGGACATGGAATGCAAACTTCTCAGAAGCCGCTTTGCAGGACATTAAAGTCTGATCCAATATATTCAGATCATAATAATAAAATGGCGTTTCTAAATTTTGGAAACGGGCAACGATATCCCTGCTAAACATATAAATTCTCTATTCCGCCTGGGGCGGATGCTAATTTTATTCAAATAAACGATTGTGTAATGACCTCAGTGCTTCAACCTTATCTCCATCATTAATCAGAAGGGAAATATTAAAATGGCTTCCACCGTAAGAGATCATACGGATTGGAATATGCTTCAGGGCTTCAAGCACCCGGGCTGCAAAGCCGTGCTTATCTGCACCAAAATCACCTACCACACAAACAATTGTTTGATTATAATCAACCTCAACCGTTCCGAAATTATTCAGCTCTTTTATTATTTCTGCAAGGTTACTAATATCATCAATAGTCACTGATACAGCTACTTCTGAAGTAGTGATCATATCAATTGGTGTTTTATAACGCTCGAAGATTTCAAATACCCTTCTCAAAAATCCATAGGCAAGAAGCATTCTGCTGGATTGAATTTTTATGGCTGTGATCCCATCTTTTGCAGCTATGGATTTAATTTTGCCACGTTCACTGTCATTGGTAATCAAAGTTCCGGCGGCTTTAGGTTCCATTGTATTCAATAAACGAACCGGAACTTTAAATTTTTGTGCCGGGAAAACACTTTGAGGATGCAGGATCTTAGCTCCGAAATAAGCAAGTTCAGCGGCCTCATCAAAAGATAGTCTTGCAATGGGTTTGGTACCCTTAACTATACGCGGATCGTTATTATGCATTCCATCGATATCTGTCCAGATTTGTACCTCCTCTGCACGAATAGCAGCACCAATCAATGAAGCAGTGTAATCACTACCCCCTCTTCGCAAATTATCTATCTCACCAAATGAATTACGGCAGATATAACCCTGTGTTATGAAAAGGTTGGTCTCCGGATCAAGTAATGGTTGAATATGTTCACTGATAAAATCAATTATCGGCTCATTGTCCTCGTCAATCTTCATAAATACCAATGCAGGGAGTAATTTTGATTTCACTCCTATCTCAGTCAAATAAAAATGATACAGGGTTGTTGAAATAAGTTCACCCTGTGCAAGAATGATCTTTTCTTCGATAGCTGTAAAATGTGCATTGGCAAATGAAGAAATCAGATTGAAATGATAATCAATCAGATTTTTTCCATTTTCTAATCCCTCATCCGAAGAAAATAGCTCTTTTATGAACAAATCATATTTAGCCTTAAGTATAGCTGTAAGTTCTGCTGCCTTTGATTTATCAGCAGCCAGATAAGCCTGTGATATCTCCAGCAGGCTGTTTGTGGTTCCTGATACTGCTGAAAGCACAACAATCTGTCTTTCTTCAGGGTTAATAATGTCTAATAATTTTTTGATCCTTTCCGGACTGCCGACTGATGTTCCTCCGAACTTTAGTACCTTCATTTAAGCTTGAATTTTAGATTGCAGCAAATGATTTTTATACTTGTGCAATGAGAGGCTAAAATTAGGAAAAAGCATCTTATTTTTTACAATGAACAGAATAAAATTTGGCAGCAAAAATTCTTAGGAAAAAGAAGACATTAATGCCTGATAATAAAATATAAAATTAATGAAAGAGCTAGAAATCTCTGTTTTAAGTAAGATTAACAATTGGCTTCGGGGAAGCTATGATGAAGCAACAAAGAAGGAAATCAGCGAACTGCTGGAATCCCAATCATTTACTGAGCTAACCGATTCGTTCTATAAGGATCTCGAATTTGGAACCGGTGGTCTTCGCGGTACTATGGGGCCTGGTTCTAACCGCATCAATAAGTACACCATAGGAACTGCAACCCAGGGATTATGCAATTACCTGATCAAGAAATATCCCGGTGAAAAGATCAGTGTTGCCATTGCCCACGACAGCAGAAACAAATCTGATTACTTCGCAAAAATTACTGCGGAGGTATTCTCAGCCAATGGAATACATGTTTATTTCTTCAGGGAACTTAGACCAACACCTGAACTTTCATTTGCTATCCGACACCTTGGATGCCGAAGCGGGGTAATGATCACTGCATCACATAACCCAAAAGAATATAATGGATATAAGGCCTATGGCTCAGACGGAGGACAATTTAAAACTCCTGATGATCAAATGGTTATGGATGAGGTTTCGGCCATAAGCGATATTAATGAAGTTAAGTTCGATAGAGTTGACAAAAGTATTGAGTACATCTCTGAGGAGATCGACGAGTTATATTTAAAAAAGATTACCGAGCTTTCTGTTTCTCCGGAAGCTATTCAAAGGCAACATGATCTCAAAATTGTCTTTTCACCTATTCATGGTACCGGTATTACCCTGGTTCCTGCTGCATTAAAGCGTTTCGGATTTACCAATGTGACTATTGTCGAAGCACAGGCAGTACCTGATGGAAATTTCCCTACCGTGATTTATCCAAATCCGGAAGAGAAGGAAGCATTATCTCTTTCAATTACCAAAGCTTCAGAAATTGATGCTGATCTGGTACTTGCCACCGACCCGGATGCCGACCGTGTGGGTATCGCGGTAAAGAATAATGAAGGTGAGTTCATTCTGCTGAATGGCAATCAAACCGGAAGCCTGCTGATCAACTATTTATTAAGTGCATGGGAGCAAAAGGGGAAACTCACAGGAAACGAATACATTGTGTCCACAATTGTGACGACCAAACTGATCGGAGATATCGCAGAATCAAAAAATGTTAGTTTCTATGAAACGCTAACCGGTTTCAAATGGATCGGAGCTTTGATAACAGAACTCCAGGGAAAGAAAACCTTCATTGCCGGTGGTGAGGAAAGTTATGGTTATCTGGTTGGCGAACTTGTCAGGGATAAAGACGCAGTTATTTCCTGCGCATTTATCGCAGAAATGGCTGCATATTATAAGGATCAGGGAAGTAGTCTATACCAGGCAATGCTTACAATGTACCAAACCTATGGCTTTTACAAAGAAAAACTGGTTTCAATCACAAAAAAGGGTAAAACAGGTGCCGAAGAAATAAAATCAATGATGGAACGATTCCGTTTCAATACACCTGTGAGCCTTGGAGGATCAAAAATAGTGTGCCTTAAAGATTATGAGCTTGGAAAAGAAACAGACCTGATGAGTGGAAGTTCCAAAAAGCTGGATCTGCCTAAATCAGATGTACTTCAATTCATCACAGCCGATGGATGCATCGTCTCAGCAAGACCGTCCGGCACAGAGCCAAAGATCAAATTTTATTGCAGTGTAAAAACTGCCCTTCCTGACATTAATGAATTTGGTATTAAGGACAAGCAGCTTAATGAAAAAATAGAACAAATTATGCATGACCTTGCAGTGTAAAATCAGATAAAAATTCAAAAGAAAAAACAAGTAATACTCTTAAATTGTATTGTATTACGTAAGGACTAATTTTCCTTTTTCAGGGCTTTCTACTCTTAAACAAAGTATATTTGCAGCATGAAAAAGCTTCTGTTTATTGCTCTTGGCACGCTGGTAATTCAGTCCTGCACAAATCAGTCGGATACTAAACTTCCCATTTTAGGAAACCGGGAGCCGGTAGAAAGAACCGTTGATGGTAAAACTGTAGTCGATACGATTTACCAAACGATTTCGCCTTTCAGTTATTTTAATCAGGACAGCATTTTGGTAACTGATAAAGATTTTGACGGCAAGATTTATGTTGCAGATTTCTTTTTCACATCCTGTAATACAATATGTCCGGTTATGCACCGGAATATGCTTGATGTCTACAAAAAATTCAAAGACAACCCCAAAGTTAAACTCCTCTCCCATTCCATCGATATCAAATACGATTTACCCTCCCGTTTAAAAACCTATGCTACCAAACTTGGTGTAGAAGGAAATCAATGGGAATTTGTTCATGGAAGCCGGGACTCAATATTCAACATCGCAGCTAAAAACTATTTAGTTTCTGCATTTGAAGATAGTTCTGACCCGCAGGGCCTGGTACATCAGGGTTGGTTTATTCTGGTTGACACTAAAAAACAGTTACGCGGTGCATACGATGGCACAAAAGCAGACCAGGTAAAACAATTGATGGAAGACATGGATAAATTGCTCAGGGAAGAAGCTGCTAATGAGAACTAGCTTAATCTATAGTTGTCTTCTTCTGTTCATCATGGCTATAATAATACAGTCATGTCAGAATGAAGACAGTATTACCTACAAACGCTATTATGTAAACGGCAAGGGGCTTTATGAAAAGAATTGCCAGAACTGTCATGGCACTGACGGGAAGGGATTAGGCACACTTTACCCACCACTTACAGACAGTACCTATTTGATTGCAAATAAGAAAAAACTAGCCTGCATCATCAGGAATGGCCAAAGTGAACAGATTACAATCAATAATGTTGCCTATCAGGGACAAATGCCCGGAAACAATACGCTGGCTGATATTGATATTGCCCAGATAATCGTTTATATCAGTAACTCGTTCGGAAACAAACAAGGTCATTACGATCAGGCTGAAGTCGCCAAAGAACTGGCAGCATGTAAATAAACAACATTCCTTATTGGCTTCATTCATTGGCTTGTGGTTAACAGAACGATTTGTATTTTTGCAATTCATTAAAAAAACATGGCTAAGCGAATAAAAATTAAAGATTTACTAAACAGTACTGATTCCGGACAAGAGGCAACTGTAATGGGCTGGGTTAAAACATTCAGAAACAACCAGTTCATTGCTATCAACGATGGATCAACGATCAAAAATATACAAGCTGTAGTAGATTTTAATTCCTTCGACGATAGTCTGTTAAAAAGGCTGACTACAGGCGCTGCGGTTTCACTGACCGGTGAAATTGTTGAATCTCTGGGTAAGGGACAACGCATCGAAATCAAGGTAAATACCCTCGAAATATTAGGTGACAGCGATGCTGAGAAGTTTCCATTGCAGCCTAAGAAACACAGTCTTGAGTTTTTAAGGGAAATCGCCCATTTGCGTTTCCGTACCAATACTTTCAACGCAGTATTCAAGGTTCGTCATGCACTGGCCTTTGCCGTTCATAAATTTTTTAACGATAAGGGCTTTTTGTACTTGCACACACCTATCATTACGGCTTCTGATGCAGAAGGTGCTGGTGAAATGTTCAGGGTTTCTACAATTGATCCTGATCATATTCCTCGTAATGAAGACGGCACAGTAAATTACAAGGAAGATTTCTTTGGCAAAGCAACAAACCTAACTGTTTCCGGACAGCTGGAAGGTGAACTCGCGGCTATGGCCTTTGGAGATATCTATACTTTTGGCCCTACATTCAGAGCTGAAAATTCAAATACAACACGTCATTTGGCAGAATTCTGGATGATAGAGCCTGAAATGGCTTTCTATGATCTGAATGACAACATGGATCTGGCTGAGGAATTGCTTAAATATGTCATTTCTTATGCATTAGAAAATTGTGCTGATGAATTGGAGTTCCTCAACAGCAGACTATCAGAAGAGGAAAAACTTAAGCCACAGGCAGACCGCTCAGAACTCGACCTGCTTTCCAAGCTGAAGTTCTGTCTTGAAAATAATTTTGAACGAATCACCTATACCGAAGCAATACAAATTCTCAGGAACTCAAAACCGAATCAAAAGAAGCAATTCAAATACCTGATCGATAGCTGGGGTGCTGATCTGCAGTCGGAACATGAACGTTTCCTTGTAGAAAAGCATTTCAAAAAGCCGGTGATCTTAACTGATTATCCTGCAGATATCAAGTCATTCTATATGAGGCTGAATGAACCTGATGCAGAGGGAAGAACCACAGTGAGAGCCATGGATATCCTGTTCCCGGGTATTGGAGAGATTGTAGGTGGCTCACAACGTGAAGAACGTCTTGAGAAACTGGAAAACAGAATGGAGGAAATGCACATACCTTCAGAGGAAATGTCCTGGTACCTTGACACTCGTCGTTTTGGTTCTGCACCGCATGCGGGATTTGGATTGGGTTTCGAACGTTTAGTACTTTTTGTTACCGGGATGACCAACATCAGGGATGTTATTCCTTTCCCAAGAACCCCAAAGAATGCGGAGTTTTAGACTCTTTTTTCAGTCCGAGTGGGGTTAGAACCCATTTATTCTGGTGTTTAATGGGTAAAAATCTGTATTTTTAGATATGCTGATAAAGATCTATCCTGAAAATCCCAATGAAAAAGTAATCCAGCAGGTGGTCGACGTCCTTATCAAAGGTGGAATAATCATTTATCCCACCGATACCGTCTACGGTATGGGCTGTGATATAAGCAATTCAAAAGCTATTGAAAAAATATGTAAAATCAGGGGTATTAAACCTGAAAAGGCGAATTTCTCATTCATCTGCTATGATCTAAGCCATATTTCAGATTTCACCAGACAAATTGATAATGAAACCTACAGGGTAATTAAAAAAGCACTCCCCGGACCATTCACCTTTATCTTTAATGCGAACAAAAATGTACCAAAATTATTAAGTTCAAATAAAAAGACTGTTGGTATCAGAGTCCCTGACAATACTATAGCAAGAACCATTGTAAAAATGCTTGGGAATCCAATTATCTCTACTTCGATACATGATGATGATGAGATCATGGAATATTCAACAGACCCTGAACTGATCCATGAAAAGTATGAAGATATTGTAGACCTGGTCATTGATGGAGGATATGGCGATAATGAGCCCTCTACAATAGTAGATTGCAGTGAAGGTGAGTTTGAAATTATAAGACAGGGAAAAGGGGATTTGGATCTGTATTTATAGTATCCCTATATAAGTGGGTATTTCTTAGGCTGACAAGGCCTCTTTTAATATCGGGAGTATCCTTTTCCATAATATTTAAGTATTTTGGAAACCTATGGCCAAGCAAATAAACTTAAAACCATTCAGAGATTTCTTCCTGTCCGAACAAATTGGCGGCATTATTCTACTTTTCTGCGTTATTATCTCCCTTTCTGTTGCAAATTCCAGTTTAGCTAATTCATTTGAGAATTTACTTGAGACGAATCTAGGGTTTAGTACTTCAAACATTCATTTGGAATATTCAATTTCACTTTGGATCAATGACGGACTGATGGCCATATTTTTTCTGCTCGTTGGCCTGGAAATCAAGCGTGAAATCATTGAAGGAGAATTATCAAATCCAAAAAAAGCTACAATGCCGATTATGGCTGCTATTGGCGGAATGCTTTTCCCGGCCGCTATCTATGCTTTTTTTAATACAGGAACCTTAACTGCAAATGGTTGGGGAATTCCAATGGCTACTGACATAGCTTTTGCCCTTGGTATCATTTCTCTACTAGGTAAACGTGTGCCTGCAAGTCTCAAAGTATTTCTGGCTGCTTTGGCAATTGCCGACGATCTTGGCGCAATCCTCGTAATTGCCCTGTTCTACACCAATGAACTTCATTGGATGCAACTTCTATACTCGGGCGGAATTCTTGCAATATTGATTATTATGAATCAATCTGGAGTGAAAAAACTGATCTTTTACATCATTCCCGGCATATTTTTATGGTATTTTGTACATCATTCTGGAATACATGCAACCATTGCCGGTGTTTTGCTTGCATTAACAATTCCCTCTAATCCTGTTAAGGATACCTCTCCTCTTGAAAAGCTTGAACATTTTATAGTCAGACCGGTAAACTTCCTCATTATGCCCATTTTCGCACTGGCAAATACGAATATCAGGTTTGAAGATAAAATGATTGATGGTCTTTATAGTCCGCTTGGATTGGGCATTCTACTTGGGCTTTTCGTAGGTAAACCAGTCGGCATTTTCATATTTTCCTGGCTTTCTGTTAAATCAGGACTCGGGAGCCTGCCTTCGGGAGCGAACTGGAAGCACATTATAGGTTTAGGATTTTTAGCAGGAATAGGATTTACAATGTCAATTTTTATTACTATGCTATCGCTTGATAATCACGAATTCCAGATTGAAGCAAAATTTTCAATTCTCGTGGCTTCTGTTCTCTCAGGTATCATAGGGTATATTTTTCTTAATGTACTACATAAGAAAAAAATAAAAGGTTCTGATTCCCGAATGATTAAGGTCGAATCGATCTGATAAATTCAGGAATTCTTTCCATCGCATTTTCTGTATCGAGAAACTTCACAAAAGCACTTCCAACAATTGCCCCACGGGTATACTCAGCAGCTTTATTAAAACTCTTCACATCAGAAATACCAAAGCCTATCATCGTAGGATTTTTAAGCTGCATATCCCTGATTCGTGAAAAGTAGGCATCTGCCTCGTTTGAAACTGTCAGATTTTTACCCGTAGTCGAAGATGAGGAAAGCAGGTAAATAAATCCATTACTGAGATGGTCAATCTTACGAATCCGTTCTTCTGAAGTCTGGGGTGTAACCAGAAATATATTACTCAGCTTGTTTTTAATAAAATTATCCTTGTACAGATTTTCATATTCATACATTGGAAGATCAGGCACGATCACCCCGTCCACTCCTACCTCTGAACAGGAATCACAAAAATTCGCAACGCCATATTGCAAAACCGGATTGACATAACCCATTAATAAGACCGGGATGGATACACGTTTACGCAGATCTTTAAGTTGCTGAAAAAGAACTTTCAGATTCATTCCATTCTGAAGAGCAATATGGGAACTGTGCTGAATAACCGGACCATCCGCCAGGGGATCGGAATATGGAAATCCAATTTCAATAAAATCTGCACCTGCTTTTTCTACTGCTTCAGTGATATCAAGGGTACTATTCAAATTGGGATACCCTGCAGTAAAGTATATTGATAAAAGTGCATCCTTTTTATCCTGAAATAATTTATTAAGTCTGTTCATGAGCATTCTTATATTGATATACCGGATTTTTCATCCGGCAGGGCATCAGGTATTTTAAATTATAAGTTAAAGTAATTCATGTAGGTATCCAGATCTTTATCTCCCCGACCTGATAAGCAGATCACAACAGATTCTTTACCTGTAAAAACCATCTTTTCTAAATGTGCGAGTGCATGAGCACTTTCAATCGCCGGAATTATTCCTTCGAGTTCAGCACAAAGTCTTCCGGCAATCATTGCCTCTTCATCAGTTGCACTAACATATTCCCCACGGTTTTCCTTAAATAAATGGGCATGCTGCGGACCAATACCCGGATAATCCAGTCCGGCAGAAATTGAATAAGGTTCAATAACCTGCCCGTCTTCTGTTTGCATTAATATAGAACGGCTACCATGTAATACCCCTTCCTTACCCAATGCAGTAGTTGCAGCAGACTCCCCACTATTCACTCCCAGGCCTGCAGCTTCAACTGCAATCAGTCTCACATCCTCATCATCCAGGAAATGGTAGAACATCCCCATAGCATTGCTGCCTCCACCTACACAAGCTATAACGATATCCGGATTTTCAGATCCTGTACGCTCCATAAGCTGAAGTTTAGTCTCTTCAGAAATGATGGATTGAAAACGGGAAACCATGTCGGGATAAGGGTGCGGACCTACCACAGATCCAATAATATAATGCGTATCCACAGGGTTATTGATCCAGTCGCGCATGGCTTCATTCGTAGCATCTTTCAGGGTCTTACTTCCTGAAGTTGCAGGAACAACTTTTGCACCCATCATCTTCATTCTGGCAACATTTGGTGCTTGCCGGGCTATATCAACCTCTCCCATATAAACCACGCATTCCAAACCCTTTAAAGCACAGACCGTCGCAGTTGCAACACCATGCTGACCAGCTCCGGTTTCAGCAATAATCCTCTTTTTACCAAGCCGTTCGGCAAGCAGAATCTGCCCGATCGTATTATTGATCTTATGTGCACCGGTATGGTTTAAATCTTCCCTTTTCAGATAGATTGTAGTTCCATACTTTGCAGATAAACGCTCAGCATGAAATAATGGCGAAGGTCTGCCAACATAATCCCTCAAAAGCATTTGGAATTCATCCTGAAAACCAGGCTCATATATGATGTCAAGATATCGCTTGCGAAGCTCTTCTACGTTAGGATAAAGCATTTCGGGTATATACGCTCCGCCAAAGTCACCAAAGTAACCTTCCTTGCTTACACCCCATTTTACCGAACTTTTTATAAATTCTCTGTTCATATGCTATAATTATTCCTTTTCAGGATATTTTACTCGCCCTGATCAATTGAAAGGCAGATCTTAAACTATCTATATTCTTTAAACCAGGCTCTGTTTCAAACCTGCTATTCAGATCCAGGGCATATATTTTTTTTGTTGCTAAATTAAATAAGCCGTCGATATTATCAGGACTTAAACCACCGCTTAGAAAAAATTGCTTTTCTCCATCATACTGATCCAAAATAGTCCAGTCGAATGCAATACCTGAGCCGCCATGTTCTGAAGTTTTGGTGTCAAATAAAAAGTAATCCACTACCTCATTATACGCTTCGAGGGTCGAAAAATCAAAGCCGGGATAAACTCCAAAAGCCTTGATCAATTCAATATGCTTGTCGGGCAGGACTTCATTAAGCTTTATTTTCAAACTTATGCAATATTCAGGTGACTCTGCTCCATGAAGTTGTACAGCACTTAAATCGAAATCGACTACCTTTTTAATAACATCTTCCTCGCGTTCATCGACAAAAACTCCGGTTAAACTAATCGAAGCAGGCAATGAAGCAAGTATATTTTTATCCGGATCTGCTACATAACGCTTCGATTTAGGATAAAAAATCAAACCCATATAATCAGGTTTTAACTCGGCAAGGCTAAGTATATTTTGCGGATCTCTCATTCCGCAAACCTTAATTTTCATGACAATAAGCTATTAAAACTTCTTAAAGCCATACCGCTGTTCAGGGACTCTTCAGCCTCATAAAAACAATCCGCAAAAGATTTTTCAGGTTTTATTGTGCGGATTGCTACTGCTGCATTGCAAAGAACAACATTGTTTTGCTCTGTACTACCTTCTCCATCAAGCACTGCTTTAAAAATTTCGGCTGATTCCTGAACAGTACTTCCACCACCAATTTTTGCAGGATCAATTTTTTCAAAACCCATATCGGAAATTGAATGAATATGTTCCCCTGCAGGAGAAAAGGTTTTAAAATCGCAGGTTAATGAGATTTCATCATAACCTTCCAATGCATGTACGATGGTATAGCCGGTTTTAGATTTCTGATAGAGATAGGAATACAAACGGGCAAGTTCCAGACTAAAAACTCCAACCATCTGATACTTTGGCCGCGCAGGATTTACCAATGGTCCAAGCATATTAAAAAAGGTTTTGACACCCAGTTCTTTGCGGATAGGCGCAACTGTTTTCATTGCGGCATGAAAAAGCGGAGCATGTAAAAAGCAAATTCCGGCTTCATCCAGACTCTTTTTCAGGTGATCAATATCATTCCTGAATTTATAACCCAGGTATTCCATCACATTGGAGGAACCACAACCTGAAGAGACTCCATAATTTCCATGTTTTGACACCTTATAACCCGCACCTGCAACCACAAAAGAAGCTAAGGTGGAAATATTAAAAGTATCCTTACCATCACCGCCTGTACCGCAGAGATCAATAAGCTCATACTCACTAAGGTCTGTTTTAAGGCATAAATCCAGCATTCCATCCCGAAATCCCTCAAGTTCTTCAACTGTAATACTGCGCATGCAATAGGCCGCCATAAATGCAGCCATTTGAGCGGCATTATACTTACCAAGGGTAATGTTTGTGAGTATTTCCTTCGACTCTTCACGACTGAAGGTTTTGTGTTCAAATAGGTGATTTAGTATCTTCTTCATAGATGTATTAAGTATTCATATTTGTCTTAGGCATTCAATTTTACTATTCTTATTTTAAATTTTTGCAAATCCAATCGAATTTCACAAAAAAAGGGTTGCCTTGTGGCAACCCTTAGTTAAATAATTCTTTTATATAGAAAATTACATACCTCTAGCGATTGCCAAATGTTCTTCCATTTGCCACCACCAGATCGTATATATTGTATTCTTGTTCATCTTCATAACAAAGATGAATAAACTTTTCCTTAGCACCAAAACTTTAAAGTATTTTTAACAATATGAAAGCAAACAGAAGATCGAGGAGATCATTACGTATTAAAATTTTTCTTGGCAAAGCAGCTCTCATTTTATTGGGAGTCGGACTCGCATCATTCGGATTAAAGAGCTTTCTGCTTCCAAATCATTTTATTGACGGGGGAATTACCGGTATTTCACTTTTAACCTATCAGCTTACAGGAATACCGGTTTCTATCTGGATCATCGCTTTTAATGCTCCATTTATATTAATGGGTGCAAAACAGATCAGTAAAAACTTTGCAATCAAAACAACTATTGCGATATTTACTCTAGCTTCAGTCATCTATTTTATCCATTTTCCGGTAATTACCGATGATAAATTATTGATATCCATCTTTGGTGGCTTCTTTCTCGGATCTGGGATCGGGCTCGCTATCAGAGGAGGATGCGTGATTGATGGCACAGAGATCCTCGCCGTTTATATCAACAGGAAAAGTATTCTGAGTATGGGCGATATCATTTTGTTAATTAACGTTCTTATCTTCATTGTTGCCGCTTTCATTCTAAACATTGAAACAGCTTTATACTCCATCCTGACTTATCTTTCTGCATCCAAGACAGTTGATTTTATCATTCAGGGAATTGAAGAATACACCGGCGTAACCATAATTTCATCTAAAAGTGCTCAGATACGGGAGGCGATAACCAAAAAATTAGGTCGTGGTGTAACGATTTACAAAGGTGAAAGAGGCCTTGAACACTCACAGTTCAAAAATAAAAATATCGACATCATCTTTACGGTAGTAACAAGGCTGGAAGTCTCCAAGCTAAAGGAAGAAGTTGAGCTAATCGACCACAAAGCCTTTATTGTAATGAGTACCATCAGTGATACTAAAGGGGGTATTATCAAACCAAGACCACTGCATTAAGCTGAGCCCTTAATTATTGAGGCTTTTTCGAATTTATATGTAACAAGTCTGGCAATTAATTCTAATGGCAATGGTTTATTGTAAGTGAATTGCAATGCATCTTTTGTCCCCTTCCCTTTGTAAATTTCCATTTCATCCCTGAATTTTTCCATACCATACATGGGATACAGACCAATATGATTTTTATAAGCTGCAAACCAGACTGAAACAGAATTAAGTTTAAATACAGGCATTCCATAACTGATTGTTTCTTCGGCAAAAGGAACTGCATTTTTAATTGTTGTACGGATTTGTTCCAAAAGCACTTGTCTCTCTTTTGGAAAACCCGAGATGTATTCGTCAATGCTTTTTGGTTTATCCATTTCAAATGGAAAAATTAGTTTAACATGATCAATCCTGAATTATTTACTTGAATTAATCCAGTCATTTATAATATCAGAGAGTTCTGATCTGGAGTTTTCAATATCCTTCATACTTTTATAAGTAATAACTGCCCGGTCATTTTCTTTCCAGATTAATAATTTACTGGTACTTGTTATCAATTTATCTTTGGGTTGTTCCTGCTTCTTCGCTCCTCGGTGAAAAATCAACTGAACCTGCGCAGCAGGGGGCTGAATTCTCATTGTTATCCTGTCTTCACTCTCAAAAGAATAGTTGGGGCCATTCCATTTTATATTTTCAGTTAATTTATTATTTACTGATAAAATAATATTTCGCAGCAGTTTAATTTCACTTCTAAAGGGATGCTTTTGCTGATCTAAGAAAACGCTTACTTCATTATTAAGCTTGCCTGATGGTTTAGTCATAGCCCTAAATATTAAGAATTCATGCTTGTTAATTCGACTTCCAGCTTGTCGAAATTTTCTTCGTTTTTATCGACTACAAAGGGCTTTAACTTTCCACATTCTTCTGCTGAATTAAACAACATTTTAAAAACAATCTTCGTCTTATCATCAGATACTTGCTCAAATGTTGTGACAACCTGAAAATGTGGTTTTGAGAAGCGTTTCCAGGCAATAATCGAAGGTTTTTCTATTTTTATAAACTCACATTCATTCGGGTAATTTCCTTTCTCCGGACCGTGCATTATGAAACTCCATTTCCCGCCAACCCGAAAGTCAAATTCATTAAATGTATTTGTAAAACCTGCCGGTCCCCACCAGTTTTTCAAATGCTCTGGTTCAGACCATGCACGAAAAGCAAGCTCTCTTGAAAAATTGAAAATTCTTGAACTTACAATTTCGCAATCGGGTGTTGTTTTAATGATTTCTGTTGTCATTGTTTATCCTAAAATGATTTTTCTTCAATAGCTTCATGCGGAAACACATGGATTCCTTAATTATTTCTTCATCGACATGATATAACTAACCATAATTCTTGCCTCTTCAATTGAAAGTTTAGGATGAGGAGTCATAATTGGATAGCCCCAGCTTCTGCTTCCACCCATAATTACTTTTTGAGCAAGCATCTCAATATAAACTTTTTTTACAGGATATCTTTTGGCTATATCATTAAAAGCCGGCCCCACCGATCTTTCTTTAAGTTTATGACAAGTATAACAATCTGAATAAGCGATCAGTACTTTACCCTTTTCAGCAACTTCGGCTGGGATGCTATCGTTTATACCTGGAATTGCTCTGATATAATCAATCGATTTTCTTACGCTTTTTTGTTCCGGTTTATTATTACAGCAAAGAAGAAAGCATGATGCAAATAATATGCAATTGACAAAAAGTATGTTTTTCTTTCTAAACATATTAGCGTGTCATTCCGAAGTTTGTCATATCAAGTGTGCATCTCAATCCTATACCGTATTGCAGCTTCAAGTATATCAATATTTATATCTTTTAGAGTTTTGAACTTAATACAATAGCCAGTCACACTAGCTTTTCCAAGCCTATTTCCAAAAATTTTGGCTAAATATGTCTTATCTGTAATACCAAGAATATAGACAGAGATACCGGTTTTATTTGCACTCAAACCAATTTGATAAAATTCTCTGCTTGTTCCATCAGTATACTTTATGGTGTAATATCCATATCCTATATTGGGGTTAGCGGTAGTTTTACCTTCACTATTTTTACCATCGCTGAACCATAATTTACCATCCGGTAATACCTGAAGTATTAACTCGTGTATGGTTTGCATCTCAGTTCGTTTTGGTTCGGACTGGCTGGCAATATAC
Organism: Daejeonella sp.; assembly: GCF_030684675.1. Lineage (GTDB taxonomy): Bacteria > Bacteroidota > Bacteroidia > Sphingobacteriales > Sphingobacteriaceae > Daejeonella. The sequence goes on from NZ_JAUXXZ010000052.1 coordinate 114,666, forward strand.
TTTTCGATGTGTTCTTGTACGTTCATTTAAAGATTAACCTGGGTTTATTTGTTTTACCCTTTCAATTCCACACAAATTTTTGTCAAAGGGATTGTAGCACCCCCTACTTATAAAATTCTGAAATTAAAAAAGTGTTGTATAATATATTCTTACTGTTATGCTCATTAAAATGGAGACAGTACACAGTAAGCATATTTCCCTTTTTAACTTCTTTTTTCAGTGCTTCAAGAATTTGTGGTTGAACTGGCATCCATGTTTCTTCCTGTCCTATTTTAAATAACACTTCGTTCTCAATCATCCCATCCAGTCGGGAAGCATTTCCAGTAAATAATTTGTATACATTTTTCATTGAAGTTATAACTTCCTGACTTGTAGCTCTGGTTTTACCCAGATAAACCGCTTTAAATCTATAATTATCAAGTCTTGAGTAATAGCGAGGGATGGCAGGATTTTTTTCTACACTGTCTGCGTACAATTTTTCTTGTTTCAAAATCGAAACAATATCTACTTCGGGATAGTTCTTATTCCAATTATCCCAATATTCCTGATCGCTCTGCGCATATACAGAGCTTGTTATAAACAAAAACAAAATGTAGAATGATTTGTTCATGCTGTTGTCATTTTAGGATTTTCTTATAAAGGTGCTAATGGTTTAGGTATTGGCGATATTGGGCCATTTAAAAAACCTCAGCTCAAAATTTGCACAACTGCCAAATAAAATCACAAATCTTTAATTTACAAAGTCAGCCTAACTATTGCAAATGCAATGTTGTTTGCCGTTTTTCTTCTTCTATAATTGAGTCGATAAAATCATTGACATTAAGTTCTTTCAGAGTAGCATATACTTTTTTGTCCTGCTTGGCTTTTTCAGCTAATTCGTATTTTATTTGCTGATATTTCATCCTGGCCCAATCATTTTTTCTTAAAAAATCCCGGGATAAAATGTGTTTTTCCAATGCTTTACTGTCAACCGGGCAAACATAAAGATGATGCTTAACCGTGTCTAATATTCCATTTGACAATTTACCAACGTGTTCAATATTAAATTCAAGTCCGTTTAAAGCACTTTCAACCTGACTTTTTATGTCGTCAAAATGTTTGACCCAATCTGATGTGTATTTTTCGATTAACATTTGTTTTTTATACGATGAGGTAAAACGTTTTAGGCCTTTGCGCTTGGCAGATTTTTAGCACAAAAGTTCAATAGAATACCTGCTGTTGAACCTTGCATCCCGTAGGAACGGGATTTCCTAGAAGCACTTCGGCTGTCATATTGCCAAACCTGCGTTAGTGGTAGGCTTATTTAAAATTGATTTGTCTTTTAAAAAAATTCCAACTTTCTAAGTAAACATCTATATCATTTGGATAATCGTGCTTTCCATTAATTACTTTTAAAAGAACAACTTCAGGGTTTCCTTTCTTTTTGTAACTAAACTTTTCAATTGTTTTTCCATCTGTGGGGTCGGTGTCCGGTAAAATTTCTTTTTTAGGCTTTCCTTTGTAACCATCCAAACTTGACCAATATCTGAATGTTTGTTCAGTTGAACGAACTTTTCCAAAAACAGTCCCCGAAATTTTTACTTCCCCACCGTTATAAGGATTTACCGGGTCGCTGGTGCCATTTATAATCATAACAGGCATAGGTAATTTTCTTTCAATACAGTCCATATTACTGGTGTCTGGAAGGCTCGCAATGATAGCCGTAATAGCTTTGAATCTTGCAGGCATTGTTGTGGCTAGTTTATATGCCATATGTCCGCCCCCGGAAGTTCCAATTGCAAATACCTGACCTGAACTTATTTGATATTTTGAAATAAAATATTCAATCATTCGATTAAAAAAACTATTCTCATCAATATTTTCAAGATTTGCAGCCGAGGTCGCCGTTTTACGGCATTCATTCCAAAAATGTTTATATCCATCGGGATAAACCAATAAGATGTTTTCACTTTCAGCTTTTGCTTCCAGCTTTACCGCTGTTTTCATTATTCCTTTACCGGAACCACCAGAACCATGTAGAATAAAAACTAAACTTGATTTAGTATTTGGCAGGGAAGGTTTTTTAAAATGAAAGGTTCGGTAATGATTATCAATTAAAAGAGAATCGCTTAACAATTGTGCATTAGAAGATAAATAGGAGAGTATTAATAGAAGTAGGAATGACTGTTTTCTCATATGATTATTATTTTATAAATAATAGAAACTGATGCTCTTAAAAGCTTACCGCTAACGTTTTCGGGCTTGGCGATTGGGGGATTTTGGAGAACTGAACTGTCAGCCAAGCATAAAAGTTGATAGAAGCACAAAGCTCCAAGTTTGAACGTCAGACCGCCTGACCAAAAACCCGTGTTATACAACGTTTATTTTGGATTATACAACTTTCCATTTTTAATTACCAAAAGCACCTCATCTATATTGTTAATATGTTTAGTCGGATCTGAATTTAAAAAAAGCAAGTTCGCTTTTTTGCCAATTTCAATTGAGCCTTCTTGATTGAAAATACCTGTTGCCATTGCCGAATATTTAGTTGCAGATATTATTGCTTCAAATGGCGTAAAGCCACATTCATTAACCAATAACTTCATTTCGTGCTGAACAAATGTTTCTTGGTCAGAATCACTACCGGCATCAATGAGGACACTCGCTTTGTGTGCTTGTTGAATTATTCTTTTTCCAATTTCGTAAACCCAAACCCTTCGAGGGTCTTTTTTCTGTATTTTTAATACGGTAATTGTTGCATCTAAAACCACGTTGTATTTGACCATTAATTTATATAATTCAGAAAAGTCTAATTTTTCAAATTCTTTATCCCAAAATTCATTTTCCTCTCCTCCAGATTTATGATTACTCCAAAACTTTATCAAATCTTCATTCTTGTCATTTTCATATATCCACATATTCGCGTGTGAAACAGCAAGCACACCGCTTGCTATTATTTCAGAAGGTTTAGCTAATTGCAATGATGCATGAGACCAAACAGAAATATTTTGCTTTTTAGCTTCTTCCACAATTTTTATCACCTCATTATTGGATAAATTTGCATACATTTTTATACCTGATGCACCTGTGCCTGTAGCTTGGGCTACTTCCAATGGCATATTAGATGTGCTATCAATAGCTTTCATATAAGGCATCTTTCCGCTTACTCCTCCTTGAGTTGTAGCGATGGTTCTTGGGTCAGAAAAAAACTTTTTTCCGGCCATTAATGAGGAATAATAAAGGTTTGGAGCCACAATATCACCAATTAAAGCATCTCTTGATAAACTTGATAATGTTCTTGCATCACCAGCCATATCTCTTACCGATGTAATGCCGGTTAACAACATCTCTCTGAGTACTTTTTCTGCATTATCCCTCCTTTCTTCAGTAGGATCTGTTGCAAAATGTACATGAGCGTCTATTAAGCCGGGAACTACAAATTTATTTCTTAAAACTATGGATTGAACACTGTCATTTGGCATGTAATCTTTTGAAGGTAAAATGTTTTGGATTTTACCGTTTTGGATTACAATGGTATAATCCTCTAGTATTTTTTTTGCGTTGACATCTACAATATTCAAATGGCATAAAGCATAATTATCAAATCTGAACTGTGCGAATGCGGATGACACCCCAATTATAAAAATGATAATACATTTTACTATGTTTCTTGATTTCATCTATTGTATTTTAAATATTGCATATCGGTTCACTTACTGGCGATGGTGGGTCATTTGAAAAATTCTGTTCAGCATTTGAACAAATGCCAAATAGAATTACAAATTTTGAGTTTATAAAGTCGGCACCACTATTGCCAATACGGTGTTATGCGTTCATGCTTTTCTATTTGTCCGATAAATGATACTCTTTACGTAAGGTAGTAATCAACTTTATTGCATTTTCTTTCATTTTTCCTAATTTAGAATTGTAATTAGTAAAAGTTCCACCATAATTAACTAATCTATTTCCAAATTCTGTCAATTTTATATTGTCGTGGCTTAAAAGCTTAGCATCAGGTGATACACCAACATAAGCCCCCGGGTTAAAATATTTATAATTAAAAAGTTCATACGAGGCAGCGATATAGTCGTAGGCTAATTTGTCCACATTTTCTTGTTGGAATTTAACTTCTTCTTCAACTTCGTCATAAAAAATAATGATATCAGCAGAGGCTTTGTTCCTTATTAAACGCATGCCGCCAGAGTTCTTTAACTGAATCAATGTTCTTTCGGTTGGTTTAACAACGCTTGCAGTTCTTATAGCTTTCCTGAAGAGTTTATAAATTTCATAATCATTTGTCTTTTGATTTTCGTAGTTGAAACAAACTGATATAAGTGAGTCAATATAAAGTAACCGTATTTTGTTTTCTTTTACTACTTTATTAATATTAGCGGTATCAATTTGAGCATCTTCTATCATAGAGTTAATAAATTCTTTTTCTCTATTATTCTCAATAACATGCTCTAACTGCCATTCAGCCAAAAAGCCACAAAAAACTGCAAGAAACAACATTGAAAATTCCCAGAAATAAGATTTCCAATTTTTCCTTCCTTCGTGATGAGCATGATGATGTACTTCCATATTTTCAGTTTCTTGATTTGAGTTGATAGTCTCAGCGTCATTTGTTGAGATAATTTCGTCAGGAGGGTTTTCCGATTGATTATTTATCGGATTATCTAAATGTTCTTCTTCCGTATTGTCTGCCATATATTTTTTAATTGTTTAGTTTTAGAGTGTAGCAGTAACATGGCACATAAGGGTTTGCAGGCTATGCTGTCCACCGATTTTTTGCTCCTAGTATTTTAAAAACTTTGTTCCGTTGTACGTTTTAGTTGCAGTTACCACTACTACTTTTGTACCACCATCTTTAAGCAATTCAAAAGTCACTTTGGGATAGCCTATACCACTTTCAAATGTGTTGTTGCCAATATATTTCAAACTTGAAAAAAGCTGTCCATTTCTTTTCATAAACAGCAAATCGTCATTTTTTGTAAATTCGATGGTGTTGCTGTCTCCAATATTATAAAGCCCAGTAACCTTATCATAAACTTTTTGGTCAAGAGGAATTTCTTTACTCATACTAACATTAAAAACAATTTCGCTTTCTCCTAATTTGGTTTTAGAAATATTGAGTATTCTGTTAACCGCTTGAGGGGAAGAAGCCCATTTGTCTGTTTCAACATATTTACCACCTTTAAAATAGAGTTGTGTTATTAAGTCCTGCTGATTGGGTACAGATACCCGCATATGTATATGAGAAGGTCGCCAAGATGATTCATCTTTTGGGTCGGCTTTATAGGGAACAGGTAAAATAGATTTAAACTCATATTTTCCATCAGCTTTCGTTTTTTGTCCGCCACGATATTTGTATTCGTCAGAGGCATTATCATAAAGTTCATTTTCATCGCAATGCCAGATTTCAACTAACGCACTATTGATTGGGGTTTTCCCGTCCTCTTTAAAAATGTTGCCCTTTAAAACTATTGGTGTCCCATTTGAATTTGGAAGTCTTAGATTTGTCCGCAATGGTGAGTTAGGTCTATAAAACGGACCCAGAATATCAGTTGTAGTTTGTGTGTCGCCTTCAAAGCTTTTACCATTCCAGTTTAAAGCTCCGAAAGCACTAACGCTGATAACTGTCAGCGTTGAATTTTTAATAAATGTTCTGCGTTTCATAATATTTAGTTTTGGTTGTAAATAAATGAATGATGTCTGTTTTTAGCTTGCCCACAACGGTTTCGGGCTTGGCGAAGGTGGCGATTTTCACCACAAATGTCGATGCGGAGAACCAAACTTTGATTAACCACAAATGTGTCTGCGGAGCACTGAACTGCCACTTTTGCCAAACCCGTGTTGGCAGTAGTTTTTATTAATTATGGAGATCGAATTCAGATTTTCATTATAGTTTTCAAAATGGTTTAGATAAAAAATATTTGATAGGAAAGTAATAATGATCATTGTTTATTAGCCCATACATCCATAGAGCGTTCTAAAACATCTAATGGCATACAACCATTTTTTAGGTATTCATTATGAAATGAAGCCAAGTTGAATTTATTTCCTAATAGTTGGCTGTATTTATTTCTTAGTTCCCAGATTTTCAAAGCACCGATTTTATAGCTCAATGCTTGTCCGGGGAAAACCATATAGCGTTCAATTTCTGCTATTGCGCCTTCCTCACTGATGGCTTCATTTTCCATCATATATTGTATGGCTTCCTCCCTAGTCATTTTACCTGTATGCATGGCCACATCCACAACAAGACGGATGGCCCGGTGTATCTCTTCCCCCAATGCACCCATGTATTGATATGGGTCGGTATATAATCCGAGTTCTTTTCCCAAGCTTTCGCAATACAAAGCATAACCCTCACCATAGGCACCATACCAAATATACCTGCGAAAGCTAGGTAATGCTACATTCTCAGATTGAATACTATTCTGGTAATGATGCCCAGGGATTGCTTCATGCAGAAATAAACTTTCCATACCACTTGTTGTATTAAAAGTAGTTGCATCAATGATCGGCACATAAAATATTCCGGCTCTGCTTCCATCTGGTAATCCTGGGTAATATTCAGCACTAGCACTTGCTGCCCTAAACGCTTCTGTTTGCCTTATTTCAAATTTTGTCTTTGGAACAAGGGTAAACATTTTTTTGAGATTCGGATCAATAGTGGCCTGTATATTTCTAAATGCAGTTAACACTTCCTCTGCAGTTTTATAAGGCATGAATTGCTTATCCGTTTTCATAAAAGTAAAAAAAGAATCAAGACTACTTTTGAAGCCCACCTGGTTTTTGATCAGCTCCATTTCTACTCTTATCCGCTTTACTTCCAACAGGCCAGTTTCATAAATTTCCTTTGGTGTTTTGTTGGTGGTTGTCCAGTATTTTACATAGTAGGCATACAACTCATCGCCACCTTGTAGTGCGTTGATACCGGTGGTTGGTCTGGCCTTGGGTAAATATTCTGTTTGCAAAAAAACTGCAAGCTTTTTGTACGAAGGAACAATCTGCCCATTGATCACTTCTACAAATGACGTTGTCAATCTTTTTTTATCTGCTTCACTAAAAGAAGATGGCATCAGGTTAATGGGACCGTAAAATAAACTTGTCGTTGCGTCCTGACTGATAAGCTCTACTAATTGCGGGATCATTTTTATAACTACTGCTTTGGGCAGTACATAGTTGACGTCAATCCCTTTTTTAAAAGCAACAATGGCACTATCCGACCAGGCCGAAAAAGCAGCAGCTCTTTTCAACCAGTTGTCATAATCCTTGACTGTTTTGAAAGGTTGAGTGCCTGTACCGGAGCCCATTTGTCCCATACTGAGAGGCACTCCATTGAACTGATCAAAGGGTATGTATCTATTCTCGTTTAAAAATGAACTCCCGATGAAATTCAAATTGAGACCACGGAGATACATGTCCAATCCATAGTTTAAAATGTCAAGGCTCTTTTTATCATTGTCATTCAAGCTAACAGAGTCAAACTTGCTAAGGGCTTGTTTATATTTCGTGTAAAAAAGGGTGAGTTGGTCATGATAGCTATCGGTAAAAGCAGCTGGTAACTGATCGTTATAGCTATTGTCACCATTGTAGGTTGCCTCCAAAGGGAACAATTCCATCCTGTCATTATAATAACTTTCAAAGGTGGCTGCCAGTTCACCATTACTCGAGATTTCCTCGCTGTGTTTATTTGAATTACAACTTAAAGCAAAAGTTATAAGAATTAAATAAATATTTTTTTTCATATTGTTATTTTGAATCATTTGGTTCGTTAAAATTACTGCCAACGTTTTGGCGCTTGGCGAAGAAGCGGATTCCGAAGCACTGAAACTGTCAACCCAGCACAAAAGTTGATGCGAGGTAGAATGTTCAATAAATCACTAAACCCGCTTTTTTGCCAAGCGCCTGTTAGCGGCATGTGTATTGTGTTTTTTTTACTTTTTTTATTCAGCTAATGTCTGTCAGTTGGATTATTTTGTCTCCATTAAATTCAAAAATTGACCTCCCAACTAAATTTAATTCCTGCCCCTTTTTAAGTCCATTGGGAAAATCCATTCCTAAAATTGCATTATAATCAATTTCTATTTCAGTCGTAATTTCAGAGTGAACAAATGATTTAATTGTCTGTGTCCTTTCGGTAAAATATGCTTTTGCTTGTTCAGCTTGTTGTGTGAATGCAGCCAATCCTGTCAAAGACATATTTGTTTCACCGTTTTGAATGTTTTCAAAAACCATGTTATCATCTAAGTCTGTTACCATTTTTTCTATGTCAAACTGGTTATATCCTTCAATATAGTTTTTAATTATCTTTTCTCTATTTTTCACAATTTAATCGCTATTTCTTTATTAGTTGTCTATTTCATAAGGTATCAGTAAACCTTGCCGCTAACTTATAGCTTGAGGAACGTCCATCCTCTATCCACTTATAAACGAATATACCCGTTTGCAAAACCAATTAATAATATAATTTTCAGTATAAAATAACAGAAACAAATACCCGGGAGGGCGGTATGGCTAAGATTTTTGAAAAATACGTTGCGATCGAAAATCCCTATTTCCCCTGCTTTCCTCTACTCAAAAACAAGGTCGCAACAAATGAAAGCAGGAATAACATCCCAACAAACTGATGCAGTATCGCATAAATCAAAGGTATTTCACCACTGGTATTAATTACGGTAAGAATCCCCAAAAGGATCTGAACTAATAATAAAACTACAGGCAGAAAGCGGATTTTACGAAACAAGCTGTTGGCAGGAAGATCCTTAGTCTTGATCGTCCAGATAATGACCGGTATACAGATGAGATAAGCGAGTGCGCGGTGGATAAAATGTACCGTGATCAGGTTATGACTGATATCATCCCAAAAGCCTCCCTGCACCAGCATCCCATCCGGTATCCACTGCCCGTTCATGTCCGGCCAGGTAACCGCAGCAAATGCGGCATGCAAACCGGCCATGAATGCACCGTAAGTCAACTGAAGGGTAATCAATAACAGCAGCCAGATGTTCAGTTTTCTCAGGTTAGGAACGTGTAAAATCTGATCAGAAGGAATGCTGACTTTCATCGCAAACCAAAGTGTGTAGGCTAATAAGGCAAGGGCCGAAATAAAATGAACCGCAAGACGAATATGGCTGACATACAAATTCTCGGCATTAAGTCCGCTTTGAACCATAATCCAGCCAATAGCCCCTTGTAATCCGCCCAAAATAAATAAAATGATCATCGGCTTGACCATATCCCGGCGGATTTTCTTCTTAATCAGGAAATAGATGAAAGGAAAAATGAATACCAGCCCCATTAACCTCGCCCAATCGCGGTGGAACCATTCCCAGAAATAAATCATTTTAAAATCTCCCAGACTAAAATGACTATTCAAATGTTTAAACTGCGCGATCTCCTTGTATTTATCAAAAGCTGCCTGCCAGGCTTGTTCATTCATTGGAGGGAAGGCACCTAAAATCGGCTTCCATTCAGTAATGGATAATCCTGAACCGGTCAGACGGGTAAGCCCTCCGATCAAAACCTGTATTATGATCATTCCAACCCCAATGTATAACCAGATGGCTACTGCACGATTATTCTTAAATGAGTTGTTCTCCATTTAAATATTGAAATTAATTTATGTCCAATCACCAGGCTAAATGCTGTGAATAACGAAATTTAAAACGAGACCTTCTGAATACTCAAATATTCGGATCTTGCTTTGAAAACCACTTCTTATCAGCATAGAATGTCCCAAATGGAATTAATGATGCCAGAAAACCAAGACTCAGTTTCCAGAATGACCATTTGTAAAGGTAAGTTACCTGAAGCAGCAATAAAACATAAATAATAAAAAGCACACCATGCACCATCCCAACCACATAATTAGGTCCGGGCATATCATACCGGTACTTGAGTATCATCGTTAAGCCAATGAGCAGGAAAGAACAACCTTCTATAAAAGCAATGAAACGGAAACGACCCAATGGAGTGTTTAACATGTATCTTTAATTTTGTTAAATAATGGGCTAAAATTAGAAATTATCCTGCTCAGAAAAATCACTGGAAAGTAAAGCCTGAAATATTATTTAAAGGTTAATGATAAACTATGCAGACTAAACCAAGAACAATGTAAAAAGAGGGCTATTAACACCGCCCCTCTTTCATTTATTTATCAGGTTATCAATGCTTTATGTAACATTTTCAGTCAGATGCGTTTATTTTCTGTCATATATTAGTTTAGCCTTTTGAATCGTCCAATTCGATTAACAGTATTCATTATTTACAAAATGCTGAAAATCAATTATTTATATAATTAACATTTACAATTGGACAAACAATCTTCTGATGATCAGAATTCAGATCACTAGCAATTCTCAGGAATAAAAACTTGTAGTGGTAAACACTATATCAATTCCCGATTTCCATGCTTAAATTTGTATAACCAATTATTAAAAACAATATTTCAATCATTTGCCATGAAAAATCCGGCCCAACAAAACATTAAAGGATTACTGACAGGTACAACACTAGTATTGATTGCCATTCTTTCCCTGAATATTTTTTCTTCAATAGCTGTATTTGGTCAAAGTGATACAAGCTCATTTACCCAATACAAGGGAATAATTTTAGACAGCAAAAGTAAAAAGGAACTTGCCTTTGCGACCTTATCAGTCCGTGGGACAAACATCTCGGGAGTTAGCAATAGCGAAGGTGAGTTTTCTATAAAAATACCCAATCAAAACTCCAATGCAGATTTAATGATCTCTTTTCTGGGATACAAAAACAAGGTAATCAGTCTGAAAGAGCTGAAGCCTGAAAATAACCAGATCCTTCTAGAATCCTTCAACATAGCCCTTGGAGAGGTAATAGTCTCAACAAACGATGCTGAAAAACTATTCAATCAAGTAATAAGCAGAATAGAGCAGAACTACAGTAAGGATCATAACCTGATGACCGGATTTTACAGGGAGACGATCAGAAAACGCCGGACCTATTTATCACTATCAGAATCAGTGGTAGAAATTCAAAAGCAGCCATACATGAGTAATGTTGATGATTTTATTGAACTTTTCAAAGGCCGCAAGAATACAGATTACACCAAATTAGACACGCTGACTTTCAAATTACAGGGAGGTCCGTATACCACAATATTCCTCGACATCATGAAATATCCGGGCTTAATTTTCACCGATGATGCTTTAAAAGTTTATAATTTCTCTCTGGATAATAATACACAAATTGATGACAGGAAAGTTTACGTGCTTGCATTCAAGCAAAAACCTGAGGTTACAGCACCAATGTATTATGGTAAATTATTTATAGATACCGAGAGTATGGCAATAATTAGTGCCACATTTAATCTGAATGTCGAGGATAAAAAAGCGGCGGGTTTGATGTTTACCCAAAAGAAACCTGCCGGTGCTGAAGTATATCCGCTTGAAGCAAGCTACCAGATCAATTATCGTGAACAAAATGGGAAATGGATTTTTGCCTATTCCCGTGGTGACATTACTTTTCTGGTTGACTGGGATAAAAAACTATTCAACACAACCTATGAAACATCAGTTGAAATGGCTGTGACAGATTGGAAAAAGAAAAACAACGATTCGCAAAAGATAACTCAGAAATTAAGGCAAAACGTAATTATGATGGACAAGGTTTCAAACTTTGCTGATCCTGAATTCTGGGGTGAATACAATATTATTGAACCTGAAAAATCAATAGAAACAGCGATAAAGAAAATTCAGAGGAAGATGTAAGTGATACATCAATCACTCGTTTCCTGTAATAATAAAATTGGTGCTTAATTATTAAATTGGTCCGCCTTTGCGGCGGAAGGGCACTTACTTTTCCCTTCAGCTGGAAAAGTAAGCAAAAGAGCCGCGGCTTCCCGGTATTTGTTGTAAATCCACACTTTTTCCTATCGGTGCAATCCAAGCCGTGTTTTTGGTAGTGTAAGATATGAATGAATCTGCCCCACTTCTCCGGATTGCTTAACTGCAGTGATTTATGAATGTCACTGCAGGGAAAAAGTGTGCCTTTCCTGCCAAATCCCGAAATGCCGATCCCAGCAATCGGCAATAGCGGTAATTTATGAACGGTTGTAAGCCCGGAGCACTGTCCCAAAACCGTTCATATCAGATAAGCCTTTGCGAAGGACGATTCTCCCGGTTTAAAACCGGGACCAGTGCCAGCAAAATCAAAAAAAAGAAGCAGATTCATTCAAGTAGCACATCCGAGCATTAGATTTTGGGATCATACCCGGAATGCTTTCATAATCAGATATCCCCCAAAAGCAGCGATCATTTTTTTTTTGATGTGTAGGGGGATTGTGGCCAAGGCACCTAGGGATTGAAGAAGGCTTTTGTTCCTTTTGGCCTTCAAAAGGAATTCGCCCCCCGGCAATGGAGGGAAGCAACGTTGAGTGGAATCTCTAATTTTGAGATTAGTTAAAACGTCAATTTGAAAAGCCTAAATCAAGATATTTTAAATTCCTCAATTTAAACGGATAGAAATTTCAATAATAGAAAATTCAATTTTGAAACGTATTATGCTTTAGCCATAAATTCCAGAATAAAATCATACATCTGATTTTTCTTTGAAATCATTTGAATGATCATTCCCTTATGCCTTTTTCTTTTTATGTATTTCATCTCAATTGACTTATTTGCCTTGAGAAGTTCGTCATAAAGGCGCTTCGACTGTAGTTTTATAGCCGGATAGGTGCGGTCTCCAACAAAAACCAGAAATGGCTTAAATACATTTTGGAGATAGTACATCGGCGAAGCTGTTTTCCATGTTTCCTGATCCCTTGTAAAAGCATTCAGAAACTCTTCTGTCCGTTCATCCGGCTCGGCTATTGTCAAATATTCATACATATCCAATCCGAAACCATCATTCAGGATTACCCCGCTTATTGGATTAGGAATCCCTGCACTTGCAAAAAATCTGGGATCTGTATTGATTAATGCTGCAAGATGTCCGCCGGCTGAATGCCCCATGATGAAGATTCTGTCTGCACGCCCTCCATATCTGGCGATACTATCCCTAACCCATTTTATTGCCATAGCACAATCTGAAGCCATCTTATCATATTGAGATTCAGGACTCAGGCTATAATTAATAATTACTGAGACAACATTCTTCCGGGCCATGTTTTTACCCAGCCACCAATAAATTTCCTTTTTCCCGCCATTCCATGAGCCTCCATGAATAAATACCAAAACATCTTTTGCCTCTTCCGTATTTTCAGGATAATAAACATCCAGAAGATTTCGGATATCTGGTGAATTTTCGCGGTAAGGAATATCCTTTTGGGTCAAAACTTTCGCCGAAAGCTCAAAAAATGAAGTTAATAATAGAACTAACAGGAAGTATTTCGCTTTCATTTAATAAGAGGATCCTTTTCTTTGGTAAAATGATTGTAGACTAATCCATCTAGCCAGGCAGGCAATACCTTATTCAAAAATACTGTAAGTTTCCCCTGAGCGGTCATGATCAATGAGCGTTTACGTTGTTCAATGCCTTTTACAATGATCCGGGCCACCTCCACCGAACTCATCATTTTATCTTCATCCATACTGGTTTCTCCCTGTGAAGTACCATCTTTAGCAAGTGCTACTTTGCGGATATTGGATGAGGTAAATCCGGGTGATGCAATCATCACATGCAATCCTGTTTTCAAATTTTCGACACGTAATGCCTCCAGGAAGCCATTCAAGGCAAATTTAGATGCAGAATATCCGGTTCTGCCGGGTAAGCCACGATAACCTGCTATTGAAGAAACCCCCACTACCGAACCCTGATGTTTCAGCAGTTCAGGGATTGCATATTTAGTGCAATAAACAGCGCCCCAAAAATTGACATCCATAAGATTTCGTAAAACCTGCAGGTCAAGATCCTTGAACAGTGCGCGCATTGAGATTCCTGCATTGTTCACCAGAACATCGATACGATTAAAGCTTGCTATTGCCTGATCGATCAGAATCTGACAGTCTGATTCTATAGAAACATCACACTGAACAGCCACTGCTTTAATTCCATATTTTGACTCCAGTTCCTGCGCTATTTCGCATAAAGTAACATACTGACGTGCTCCTAAAACAAGGTTTGAGCCTTTTTTAGCAAACTCCTCTGCACAAGACCTACCTATTCCAGAGGAAGCACCGGTAATGATTACCGTTTTATTTTTGAGGTTCATTTTTTTTATTTATCAGATTCATCTCGCTAAAGAGTTTTCATACGGTACCCGCGTAACAATGGATCTTCCCAAAGTGATTTCATCAACATATTCGAGTTCACCTCCAAATGCAATACCACGTGCTATCGTACTGATCGAAACACCCGCATCCTTAAGTTTCTTATACAGGTAAAAAATTGTCGTATCACCTTCCATCGTAGCACTTAAAGCCAGGATCACCTCCTTAATTCCACCTCCCTGAACACGCTTTACGAGACTTTCGATGTTCAAATCCGAGGGACCAATACCATCCATTGGAGATATTAAGCCTCCCATCACATGATATCCACCCTGATATTGTCCGGTATTTTCAATCGCCATCACGTCCCGGGTGTCTTCTACAACGCAAATCAGCGTCTTATCGCGCTTTACAGAACTACAAATCTGGCAAAGCTCATGATCAGAAATATTATGACATTCATTGCAATACCTGATATCCCTTTTTAGAATCAACAGTGAATTACTGAACTTCTCAACCTCAGCCTGCGGCTGGTTCAACAAGTGCAAAACTAAACGCAAGGCCGTTTTCTGACCTATTCCCGGTAAACTTGAAAATTCATTGACTGCATTTTCCAGCAGCTTGGAAGAAAAATTCATTCTGCAAATTTAAATTTAAACTTAGTCTTTTTTGCATGGGTTTAATAGAAAATACTGCTTCAGTGCAACTGTCATTGCGAGGAGGTACGACGAAGCAATCCCAGGACATTCAGCAATGATAGTGAGGAGATTGCTTCGCTACACTCGCAATGACAAAACGATACACTAGCAATGACAAACGACGACCGGACAGACAACACGCCGAAGCATTCCTACTGTCATTGCGAGGAGGTACGACGAAGCAATCCTATAATGATAGTGAGGAGATTGCTTCGCTACACTCGCAATGACAAAACGATACACTAGCAATGACAAACGACGACTGGACGGGCAGGCACTACGAAGCATTCCCATAACGTTTTGTAATACCAGTAAAGAGAATATTCAGAACTTAATTATTAATTTGCACAGATTATCATTTATAAAAATCTTATGGCTCCGGGAATTTTACTTAGTTTTCTGATTGGATATTTTTTGATGCTATTAGGTATCTCCTACTTTACATCCAAAAAATCTTCCGACAATTCAACCTTTTTTACCGCTAACCGGAATTCAAAATGGTATCTGGTCGCTTTTGGAATGATCGGTACGGCCTTATCAGGAGTAACCTTTATATCAGTCCCGGGTGAAGTTGGTAATCCCGCAGGAAATGAATTTAAATATTTCCAATTCGTTTTAGGCAATGCAATAGGCTTCATCATCATCGCGACTGTCCTGCTCCCGCTGTACTACCGAATGAATCTAACTTCGATTTATACCTATATTGAAGAGCGTTTAGGCACATACAGCTATAAAACTGCTGCCAGTATTTTCCTTTTGAGCCGTACAATTGGCTCATCTTTCCGTTTATACCTGGTTGTAATCGTTTTGCAGCGCTTTATTTTCGATTCTTACGGCGTACCCTTCTGGGCCACAGTACTGATATCACTCGCATTAATCTGGTCATATACCTTTAAAGGCGGTTTAAAAACGATTATCATTACCGACACCCTTCAAACCTTATTTCTGGTTTCCTCGGTCGTGCTGACCATTTATTTTATATGTGATAGCTTGGGACTGAATATAGTACAGGCATTTGATACCATTAAGAATAGTGGTTATTCGAAAGTATTCTTCTACGAAGATTTTATGACCAGTAAGTTCCATGTCAGCAAACAATTGCTGGGGGGTATTTTTGTTACCATAGCAATGGTAGGCCTGGATCAGGATATGATGCAGAAGAATCTGAGTTGCAACAATATAAAGGAAGCCCAGAAAAACATGTTCACGTTCACCACTGTGTTTGTGATTGTTAATATATTCTTCCTGAGTGTGGGTGCATTGCTCTACGTATATGCAAGCAAAAATGGAATTGAACTTCCGCTCGACCATGTTACAGGCAAACCAAGAACCGATTTCCTTTTCCCTGAAATTGCTTTCAACCATTTAGCACTAGTTCCGGCCGTCGTCTTTATGCTTGGATTAACTGCTGCTACATTTGCTACTACCGACTCCGCTTTAACCGCATTGACCACTTCATTTTGCGTGGATTTCCTCGGATTCTCAAAAAGGGAAGATTTGAATTCAGCAGCAGCAATCCGTACCAGACATATGGTTCATATTGGCATTTCCCTGCTGATGTTCCTGGTTATCGTATTGTTCAATCTTGTAAATAATGCGGCAGTGGTAAGTGCCATATTCACTGTAGCATCCTATACCTATGGCCCATTACTGGGACTTTATGGTTTCGGTTTATTTATGAAAAACAGAGGTGTGAAAGATAAACTGGTGCCTTTCATTTGTTTATTATCCCCGGCAATTTGCTTTTTTCTGAATGCAAATTCAAAAACTTTAATGGCTGGTTATATTTTTGATAATGAACTGATCGTTGTAAACGGCCTGATTACTTTTATTGGTTTATTATTAATCAGCAAACCCGCCACCAGTAAAACACAATTTTAATCTATCCGAATCCAATTATGAGTAATGACGATAAAATAAGGCACGCATTCGAGAATAAAAACTGGCAGGAAATTAAGGTTACTGATTCCTGGCAGATCTTTAAAATCATGTCCGAGTTTGTAGATGGTTTTGAGAAGCTGGCTAAAATCGGACCCTGTGTTTCTATTTTCGGATCTGCAAGAACATCACAAGAAAATAAATATTTTAAACTGGCTGAAGACTGTGCCAGGATGCTGACTGAACGCGGCTATGGAGTGATCTCAGGCGGTGGCCCCGGTATCATGGAAGCCGCAAATAAAGGTGCCTTTGAAGCCGGAGGCAAATCTGTCGGTTTAAATATTGACCTTCCTTTCGAACAGTTCCATAATAAATACATCGACCGCGATAAAAATCTTGACTTTGATTATTTCTTTGTTCGTAAAGTGATGTTCATGAAATATTCACAGGGATTCATTGTGCTTCCGGGTGGATTTGGAACTATGGATGAAATGTTCGAGGCATTAACCCTGATACAAACCGGCAAAGTAGCGCGATTTCCTATCGTATTGGTCGGCGTTGATTACTGGTCAGGTTTGATGGATTGGGTAAAAACCCATATGCTGGAGCAGGAGCATAATATCAATGAAGATGATCTGAATTTATACCGTTTGGTGGATACCGCAGAAGAAGCAACAGAGCATATTTTCAGGTTCTATGAGAAATATGTTTTGAAACCGAATTTTTAAATGTCTGAAGTCTGAGTTCTGAAGTCTGAGGATGAAGCTTCATTTGAAATTAACTTCTCAAAAACTTATAACTTATAACCTACAACTTATAAATACAGCTTTCAGCTTTAACCTTTTAGCTTAATAAAGACAATTCCTTTATCTGGAACATAATTCTGTTAATAGCTACGAAGTTCCCTCCTGCGTCGGGATGACATCCTACTCTGTGCTCTGTGCACTCTCCATTCTCAACTGTCAATTGTCAACTCTCCACTCTCCCTTCTCAACTCTCAACTAACAAAAATTTCTCCAATCAAATAAGTAACCGCTTTCCCCGACATCAATACCCTGTCCCCTTTGTTCTCACACCATAATTCGCCCTGTCGTGCGGATACCTGATAAGCATGCAATTTAAATTTTCCAAGACGATCTGCCCAGTATGGGATAAGGTTACAATGCGAAGATCCGGTAACAGGGTCTTCATCGATACCTGCAGAAGGCGCGAAAAACCGGGAAACAAAATCAGAGTTATCTCCGGGCGCTGTTACCACAAAGCCCAAAGATTCAATACGGCTTAATGCAGCAAAATTTGGATTTAAGGCTAAAACATCTGCTTCAGTCTCATAAACTATAAAATAATCTCTTGAGCGGAGTATCTTGACTGGCTTTATGCCTCCCAGAGCCTCAATCAAGCCCTCAGGGACCTCACAGCTTTGCGGAGCACGCGATGGGAAGTCGAGCGTATAAAGATCGTCCTTACGGCTTACAGTAAGGGTGCCGGCCTTTAGGGTATGGAAATGAATAGTATCACCCTCAAAATTCAACTGAGTGAATAAAACATGGGCTGTTGCCAAAGTAGCATGGCCACATAGATCAACTTCCGATTCAGGTGTAAACCAGCGTAACTCATAATCCTTCCCCTGAGGGATGAAGAATGCAGTTTCCGCAAGATTATTTTCTGCTGCAATTTTCTGCATCTGAGGTGCAGGCAGCCATTCCTTCAGCGGACAGACAGCTGCCGGATTTCCGCCAAACAACTTATCACTGAACGCATCAACCTGGTAAATCGGAATAGTAAGCATTGTATTAAATATTTATTTATAATAATTAGAGTTGGGGTAAATTCCAACTCTCCATTTTCATTTGTCAACTAATTAGATAAGTTCCCTCCTGCGTCGGGATGACATCCTGCTTCATAAACGTTCCATTATCCACTCTCATCCCGATAGCCATCGGGACTCCA
Source organism: Daejeonella sp. (assembly GCF_030684675.1). Taxonomy (GTDB): domain Bacteria; phylum Bacteroidota; class Bacteroidia; order Sphingobacteriales; family Sphingobacteriaceae; genus Daejeonella. The sequence continues at coordinate 133,363 of NZ_JAUXXZ010000052.1, forward strand.
CTCTCAATTAATAATACGTCAACCGTATCACCCCCGCCAAAGATTTTGCCAATCTCACAACCTGCCGCGTATAGCCATATTCATTATCATACCATACATAAATCACTGCTGATTTACCATCTTTTGACAAAATAGTAGCCGGCCCATCTACAATAGAAGCATGACTGTTCCCAATCACATCACTTGATACCAGTTCATTAGAGATCGAATATTCAAGCTGTTCAACCATATCACCAAAAAGTGAAGCCTCTTTCAATACCTTTTCAATATCAGATTTCGTAACCTCAGTATTCAGGGTCAGGTTGAGAATGGCGAGTGAAACATCAGGAGTTGGAACCCGTACCGCATTACCTGTTAATTTCCCTTCTAAAACAGGGAATACTTTCGAAACCGCTTTATCAGCTCCTGTCTCGGTAATCACCATATTTAAGGCCGCTGAACGACCCCTGCGGTATTTTTTATGATAATTATCCAGCAGGTTCTGGTCATTGGTATAACTATGTACCGTTTCAATATGGCCCTTTTCAATCCCAAAAGCATCCTGAATAATCTTCAATACCGGTACTATGGCATTGGTGGTACAGGAAGCTGCCGAAAAAATAGTCTCCTCTTTATTAAAATCGTTGTTATTTACCCCGAAAACAATATTAGGAACATCCCCCCTACCGGGAGCTGTTAAAAGTACCCGCTCTATCCCTTTAGATGCAAGATGTTGTCCAAGTCCTTCCCTGTCGCGTAATACCCCGGTATTGTCAATCAATAGCGCATTACTGATGCCATAGCTTGTATAATCTACTTTGGATGGATCTTTGGCCGCAATCATGAAAATAAGCTGACCATTAATCACCAAAGCCTTTTTTTCAAAATCTTCCGTGATAGTCCCTAAAAATGGACCATGTACCGAATCATTTCTCAAAAGATCGGCCCGTTTGATCAGATCCTCATCACTGTAAGAACGGGTAACTATAGCCCTGAGGCGTAATTGTTCTCCCTTGCCTGCCTGCATCACCAGCTCTCTGGCGGCAATCCGGCCAATGCGGCCAAAACCATAGAGAACAACATCCCTCGACTTCATTTTAATTTTATCCTTGCCGATGTGATGCACAAGGTTTTTGATAACAAAATCTTCAATACTCGAAAACTTACCATCTGCATCAATCCATTCGGCAGCTAAACGACCAATATCAATACGGGAAGGTGCCAGATTAGACTTCGCGATTGCCTGAGCAATTGCCAGAGTCTCATAAATTGAAATATTCTTATTGACAATGGTCTTAGCATACTGATGATGTGCGAGAATTTCACTGCTCCCGATATCAAAAAGTGGTTTCCGGAAGAGCAGAAGTTCTATTGAACGGTCAAACCAAAGCTTACCCACTACATTGATCAATTCTATTGCCTTTTTCTCTTTGTCGATCCAGCTATTGAACTCGTTCTCGTATACGTTTAGCATGTTTATAAAATAATTTGCTTCAAAAATAAAAAAGATCGGATCATTGACCCAATCTTTTCATTTACATAATTAAGGGAGTTTATCCCAGGTATGATTTCAATATTTTACTTCTGGATGTATGACGCAGACGCTGCAATGCTTTGTCCTTAATCTGTCTTACACGCTCACGGGTAAGATTGAATTTCTCGCCAATTTCTTCCAGTGATAAAGGATGATTCGTACTAAGTCCGAAGAAAAGTACAATAATCTCGCGTTCACGTTCAGTTAAGGTTGATAATGAACGTTTAATCTCTTCAGATAATGATTCATTGATCAGGTTACTATCCGTATTGGGATCGCTGTTTTCAAGTACATCCAATAAGGTGTTTTCTTCTCCCTGAACAAATGGGGCATCCATAGAAACATGGCGACCTGAATTGCTCAAAGTATCAGAAATCTTCTCTACTGTGGTTTCCAGATTTTCAGCTAATTCCTCAGGAGATGGCTCACGCTCAAATTCCTGCTCTAATCTCGAAAATGCTTTACTGATTTTGCTTAAAGATCCTACCTGGTTCAAAGGTAAACGAACAATTCTCGACTGCTCTGCAATCGCCTGTAGAATTGATTGACGAATCCACCAAACTGCATAGGATATGAATTTAAAACCTTTGGTTTCATCAAAGCGTTTGGCAGCTTTGATCAATCCCAGATTACCTTCATTGATCAAATCTCCCAAAGTCAGACCCTGGTTTTGATATTGTTTGGCAACAGAAACTACGAAACGTAAGTTGGTTTTTGTCAATCGCTCAAGAGCAGCCTGATCGCCTTCTCTGATCTTTTGTGCTAGTATTACCTCTTCTTCTGCGGTTATTAAGTCTACTTTACCAATCTCGTGTAAATACTTGTCAAGGGACTGTGATTCACGGTTGGTAATGGATTGGGTTATCTTGAGTTGTCTCATTTATGAATAAATACTCCTATATAAAAGTTTGCAAATTTAAACAAAATCTGCCAGCTAATTGTTAATTATAATCAAAATTTAGCTGATTTTTAAGGATTTAACGAAAATAATTTGATGATTTTATTACTACAAAAATCATTCCATTTCTTCGATTTTCCTCTAATATAAACTCGAAAAAAAACAGGAAAGTATAGCTCAGGTTAAATTTCTGTCTCTGAACCAAACCTCATCAGGTTTTGTATCAAATTTTTCCATCCGCTCAATCAAAGTTTTTGGATCATGATCTGATAGCACGAGTTCACGATTTAAGGGCTTGAGGAATTTTTTCTCCACCATGAGGTCAATTTGCATCAATAGGGGATCATAAAACCCATCAACATTCAGCAAACCGATCGGATTTCCATGGATTCCAAGCTGCAACCAGGTCAAAACCTCGAAAAACTCTTCCATAGTTCCAAAGCCCCCGGGCAGTGTGATTATGCCATCAGAAAGATCCGCCATCTTTTGTTTCCGCTGATGCATATTTTCAGTGATGATCAATTCAGTAAGTCCGGTATGGCCCACTTCTTTATCCATCAAGAATTGCGGAATTACACCAATCGCTTTTCCACCGCGTGTTAGAACTGCATCAGCAATCAGACCCATCACGCCTACCCTGCCACCACCAAAGACAAGGGAGATTTCCTTTTCAACCATCGCATCAGCAAGATCATTCACCGCCTTCAATAAGACCGGATTACCGTCAAAGTTGGAACCACAAAAAACAGAGATAGTTTTCATTTAGTAGTGAGTAGTTAGTATTGAGTATTGAGTACAGGACGATTTGTACTCAATACTCCTTTTTGCTTTCAGCTTTTGGCTTTCGACTTTTAGCTTAAAGTTAACGGCTATAATTCGGTGCCTCCTTCGTAATAGTAATATCATGAGGATGGCTTTCCCGCATTCCTGCGGCTGTAATCTTCACAAAACGTGCATTTTGCAGATCGTCAATTGTTGCGGCACCGCAATAGCCCATACTGGCTCTGAGTCCGCCGATGAGCTGGTACATGACCTCAGAAAGGGAACCTTTAAATGCAACCCTCCCAACAATCCCCTCCGGGACCAGCTTTTTAATATCATCTTCCACATCCTGGAAATAGCGGTCCTTAGAACCCTGCTCCATCGCTTCAATAGATCCCATACCACGGTATGACTTGAACTTTCTGCCCTCATAAATGATCGTTTCACCCGGTGATTCTTCAACCCCCGCGAATAATGATCCGGCCATAATCGAACTTGCCCCCGCTGCAATGGCTTTTGCAATATCTCCGGTTTGTTTGATCCCACCATCGGCTATCACCGGAATGCCGCGGCCTTTCAAGGCTTTCGCACATTCATAAACGGCATACAATTGGGGAACCCCTACACCAGCAATGATACGGGTAGTACAAATTGAACCCGGACCAATTCCCACCTTAACTGCATCAGCTCCAGCATCAGCAAGGGCTTTTGCGGCCTCGCCGGTAGCAATATTTCCTACAACAACCTGAAGATCAGGATATTTTGCTTTTACTTCTTTTAGTTTTTCAATAACCCCACGCGAATGACCATGTGCAGTATCAATGGTAATAACATCAACCCCGGCCTTGACCAAAGCATCCACACGCTCTATCGTATCGGGTGTAACTCCAACTGCGGCACCAACCCGTAAACGGCCATGCTCATCCTTACAGGCATTTGGGAAATTTTTAAATTTCTGAATATCCTTGAAGGTGATGAGTCCGCTTAAACGACCATCTTTATCTACAACCGGAAGCTTTTCTATTTTATAATCCTGAAGAATTTCTTCTGCCTGAGGAAGGGTTGTGCCTTCGGGTGCCGTGATCAGGTTTGAACTGGTCATTACTTCCCTGACAGGTTTCTTCATATCCTTTTGAAAACGAAGGTCTCTGTTTGTAATAATCCCAACCAGTTTCCTGTCGGCATTGATTACCGGAATCCCCCCGATCTTATAATCCTTCATAATCAGGAAAGCATCTGCAATCAATGCTCCTTCATCCAGCGTAACCGGATCCTGAATAATGCCACTTTCTGAACGTTTCACCTTCCTTACCTCATCAGCCTGCTGAGCAATGGTCATGTTTTTGTGCAGCATACCAATACCACCTGCCTGAGCAATCGCTATTGCCATAACAGACTCGGTTACCGTGTCCATGGCTGCCGAAACTATCGGGACATTGAGTTTGATTTTCCGGGTGAAATAAGAACTGGTGTCTACGTCACGGGGTAAAACTTCAGAATAAGCAGGGATTAAAAGTACATCGTCGTAGGTAAGACCTTCTGAAACGAATTTTTCTGGATCGAGTTGCATAGCAAATAATTGAGGGGTTATTACTTGCAGGGCAAAGGTAAGAAATTAATTGAGAATTGACAATGGATAGTTGATAATTGATCCGTTTGCATCCCAGCAGGATGTCATCCCTGCCTGGCGGCAGGCAAGGCCGACGAAGGAGGGAACTTAGCTAGTCAATTGAGAGTTGAGAATTGATAGTTGACAATGGAGTGTTGACACAGCAGGATGTCCCTACTTGTCCTAACTGTCCGTAGTTTAAGCGCAGCGTCTCCTATGTTTACAAAGCTTTAAATTTATGAAATTAAAGTGAGAAGGAATGAGAGCACATTAGCGTCTAAATAACTCAGGAAGTATATTGTCGTAGAGAAATAGCCTCATTCCTTT